>NZ_JAQFWQ010000089.1 GCF_027706725.1 Nocardiopsis endophytica | reverse complement strand
TGTCATTCCGGCGGTTTTGACAGCACTCCTGTCGAGATCATCGCCAGGAAGGGGGACACCGGGCTGGCGGCCGCCACGAACGCGCTCGGCCGCGCGCCCTGCCCACTGCGCCGCCCGCCCGGACCGAGAGCAGCCAGACGGACGGCAAGCAGGGTCAGGGAACCGCCCCCGCTTCTGCCGTCGCCGCCCTCCTCGGCGACCACGCACGCGCGCCTCGGCCGACAGCGCTGCCGGTAGGGCCGCCCACCTCCGTCGTCGCCGCCGATCAGCCCACACTCCGACAGCCCGGCGGCCGACAGTGCTGCGGCATGGGGCGCGGACCTCTCTTCGTCGCCGCTCTGCTGCCTGACACTCCATCGGCCTGCCGGACGGGCGGAGCCCGTGGGCGGGGTACCTGGCCTGCCGCCGACCTGTGTCGTACCTCTCCTCGCCGCTCTCCACTCAGCGCCCCACCGGGCGTCGCCCGTGTGACGCCAGGTCGGCCCTGCCGGCCCTGGTGGGGCCGTGGTGGGCGATCAGCCCTGGAACTCCCAGTGCCATGGTTCGAAGCCGTTCTGGGCCCACTCGGGGTTGTGCCATCCGTGGTCCGGCGCGTTGTCCATCATCCACTGGTACTCGTCCGTCCCCTCGGTCTCCACGCCTCCGCACAGGTCGACGGCGATGCCGCGGCCGTGGGTGCTCGTGCCCGGGGCGGCCGCCATGCCTTCGGCCTTCTCCTCGTACAGGCGGACCTGCTCGTCGATCGGGCGGTAGGAGTCGGCCACGCACATCGGGCGGCCGAAGCGGCCCTGGAACGCGCCGTCCAAGGAGATGAACGCCTTCGCGGCGTCCGCGCGCAGCCGCTCGCCCGGCTGGGGGAGGGGGCACAGCGCCGACTCGGGGATCTCCCCGTTGGGGTAGCCCGACACGTCGCCGCCTTCGCAGTCCTGCCCGCCCCCTCCGCCGCCGGACGACTCCTTCGGTGTCTCCTCCGGAGCCTGGCCCGCCTGCTTCTGCGGGCGGCCGTCCTCCTCGGCCTCCTGCGCCCGCCGCTCGCGCAGCCGCTCCTCCAGGCGCGACTGCTCGGCCAGCAGCCCGCGCAGGGTCTCGCGCCGGTCCTCCAAGGCGGACTCGGCCTCCTCCCGCGTCTCACGGGCCGCCTCCTCGGCGTCGGCGCGCTCGTCGCGGGCGTCCGCGGCGCGGTCGCTGAGGGTGCGCTTCGCGGCGCCGGCCGCCGCCGCGCGGTCCACCTCGCCCTGGCGGTGCGCGGCCAGAACCGACAGGAGCGAGGCCCTGTCCAGCGCCTCCTGCGGCCCGCGGGGGCTGCTCCAGGCCACCAGCGGGCCCAGGTCCGCTCCGGTGTAGGCGGCGACCGCCTGGCCGGCGGCGCCCGTGCGGACCCGCTCGGTGTGCTCGGCCGCGTTGTCCGCCGCGCGCTCGGCCGACCGCGCCGCCTCCTCGGCCCGGTCGAGCCGTTCGGACTCGGCCACGTGGTCGCGCATCGCCGACTCGGCCCGCTCATGCAAGGTGTCGATCTCGGCCCGCACCTCGGCCAGCGCGGCGCGCATCCGCGCCGGGGAGTCCTCCGGCGCCCCCGCCGCCGGAGACGCGGTGACGGCCAGCACCGTTCCGGCGCACACCACGGCGGCCAGGGAACGTTTCGTTCGGTTCCGGTGCCCCACTGTCGACACTCCCTCCGGACGGACCCCCTCCGGGTGACAGACTGTCACGGAACGGTGACAACTCCGTGCGATCCGTCCGGTGTGTTTGAAAAGTTATGCGCTGCCCGTTCGGGGTCCTCCGGCCCGATCGGACCTGCGTGATCACGGCCCAGGGGGCGGGTTCCGGGCCTGTGCGGAGATGAGGGCGAGCGGCCCGAAACGGACGGACCGGTGATCGGGGGGAGGTGACGCCGCTGGGTGAATTGGTACGCTGTGCTCCCCAAGTGCCCCATTTCCGATCATGGTGCACCACGCCTCACCCCCTCATGAGGCGGACCCCGGCGCGCACGTCCCCCCACCCTCGGCGTCGAGAGGCCGCCGCCGTGCCCCTGTGGACCGTCGGCGCCCACCGGAGTCCCCCTCGCCCCGTCCGGGCGCGGGCCGCCCCCGCATGAGGGCCATGTCCATCACCCGAGGCGGTGAACGAAAGGTTGCGAGGGTCCGTGTCGACACGAGCGGCGAGAACCGAGGCCGACGCCCCGCAGGCCGATCCCGGCCGGCAGGAGGAATCGGCTCCCCCCGTACGCGCCGGCCGCTGGTGGGCGCCGCGCAACTGGAGGGTGCGCACCCGCCTGGTCGCGCTGATCGTCATCCCCACCGCCGCGGCGCTGGTCCTGGGCGGCCTGCGGGTCGGCGAGAACGTGGGCGAGGCCGTCACCCACGACAACATCCAGAAGATGGCGACCCTCGGCAAGGACGTCGTCGCGCTCACCTCCGAGCTCGGCAAGGAGCGCCGGGCGGTGGCCGCCTTCATCGCCGACGACCGCAACCCCGATGAGCGCTCGGCGAGCCTGGCGCGCGACCTCGAGGAGCAGATCAAGGCGACCAACCGCGCCGAGACCCAGGTCAACGACCGGCTGGCCGAGCTCGGCGACGTCGGCGGCACCGTGGCCCGGGACCGGCGCGACCGCATGGTCAGCTCCCTCAACGGCCTGGACGGCGTCCGCGACGAGGTCCAGACCTCCACCATCACCGTCCTGCCGGCGGCCACCAAGTACCGCCAGGTGATCAACTCCCTCAACGAGTTCAACCAGGGCATCGCCGAGGGCACCGACGACACCGAGCTGCGCGAGAGCGTGCGCGCGATGACCTCGCTCAACCGCGCCCGCGAGCACCTGTCCTACGAGTCGGCGCTGATGCTGCACTCGCTGATGCGCGGGGAGATGTCCGGCGGCGTCCAGGAGGCCGTGCAGAACACCCGGTCCCGCTACGACAACGAGATGCAGAACTTCGCCGCCAGCGCCACCCCGGCGCAGCGGCAGATGTACGAGTCCACCTTCACCGGCCTCGAGATCAGCCAGATGATCACCACCCGGCAGCGGGTGCTGATGCGCGCCGACAACGGCAGCAGGCTGACCGGCGGCACCCGCAGCGACAGCCCCAGCGGCTACCAGAAGGTGTCCGACGTGTCGCTGGGCCTGGCCCAGCAGGGGGACGAGAAGATGGCCGACCTGGTCATCGACCAGGCCGGGGACCTGCGCCAGCAGGCGCTGTACCGCACCTTCCTCGACTCGGGCCTGGTGCTGGGCGTCATCATCGCCGTCTTCCTCGTCACCTCCCTGGTGATCCGGTCGCTGCTGCGCCCGCTGCGCCGCCTGCGCGAGGGCGCCCTGCGCGTCGCCGACCGCGACCTGCCCGACTCCATCAGCCGGATGAAGGACACCACCACCACGCCCGACCGGGTCGAGGTGGAGCCCATCGTGGTGGGCACCCGCGACGAGATCGACGAGGTCGCCCACTCCTTCGACGAGGTCCACCGCGTGGCCATGCGCCTGGCCTCGGAGGAGGCCGCGCTGCGCTCCAACGTCAACGCGATGTTCGTCAACCTATCCCGGCGCAGCCAGACCCTGGTCGAGCGGCAGCTCCGCCTCATCGACGGCCTGGAGCAGAGCGAGCAGGACTCCGAGCGCCTGGGCGACCTGTTCCAGCTCGACCACCTGGCCACCCGCATGCGGCGCAACGCCGAGAACCTGCTGGTGCTGTCCGGCCAGGACAACACCCGCAAGTGGGCCCAGCCGGTCCCGCTGGTCGACGTGCTGCGCGGCGCGGTCTCCGAGGTCGAGCAGTACGACCGGGTCAACGTGCGCGCCCCCTCCGACGTGTCGGTGCTGGGCCGCCCGGTCAACGACGTCATCCACCTGGTCGCCGAGCTGGTGGAGAACGCCACCTCCTTCTCCTCGCACGACACCCAGGTGTCGGTCACCGCGCAGGTCCTCGACGACGGCGGCGCCCGGGTCGAGGTCACCGACAGCGGAATCGGCATGGCCCTCGACGAGATCGACGCCACCAACCAGCGCCTGGCCGAGCCGCCGGTCATCGACGTCGCGGTCTCCCGCCGTATGGGCCTGTTCGTGGTCAGCCGCCTGGCCGCCCGCCACGGCATCCGGGTCCGGCTGGGCAAGGCCCAGGGCGGCGGCATCACCGCCTACGCCGACCTGCCGGCCGACCTGCTCATCACCCCGGTGGACCCGTCCGCCCCCGCCCTGCCGTCGCCCCCGGCGGTGCCCGACACCTACGCCGAGGCCACCGCCGCCTTCGCGGCGACCCCGGCCGCGGCCGAGCCGGACGGCGCCTGGGGGCCGGGCGGTGACGACCCGCTGCCCAAGCGCCGCCCCGGCAACAACATCGCCGGAGAGCCGGGCTCCCCCGTGCCGCAGGCCGAGGCCCCGGCCGAGCACCCGCCGTCCGGGGAGGACCTGTGGTCGGCCGGGTGGAACCGGAACCGCGGCTCGGCGGCCCCGTCCGCCCCGTCGTCCCCGTCCGTCCCCGAGGCCCCCTCGGCCCCGGCCGCCCCGGAGCCGCCGGCGGCCGAGCCCCCGGCGTCCTCGACCGGGCAGAGCCGGTCGGCCGGGTCGCTGTTCGACCCGAGCGGCACGGGGCCGCTCCCGGCCGCGCCGCCGCCCGGCTCGTCGCTGCCCACCCCGGAGCCGGCGCCCGAACCCCAGGCGCGGCCGGAACCGGTCGCCGGGGCGTCGTCCGGAGGGCCGGGCGCGCCGAACGGGCCCGGGTACGCGAACGGGAGCGGCCACAACGGTCAGAACGGCCACGCGAACGGCGCGTCCGGCGGCGAGGGGCACGGCTGGTGGCAGGAGCGCCCCGCCGAGGTCGCCGAGCCCTGGCGGAGCACCGAGCACACCGGTGTCGCCGAACCCGAGGCGCGGGAGGGCTACGGCTCCACCGCGTACCTGTCCCGCCGCTACGGCCGGGGCCAGGGCCCCGGGCAGAACACGGTGGTCCCGCCGTCCCCGGAGAGCGGATCGGAGGCCCTGCCGATCTTCGACGCCATCGAGTCCAACTGGTTCAAGCGCCGTACCTCCGGCCCGGAGACCGGCCCGCTGCCGACTCCGGCCGCCGGGGCGGCGCAGCCCGTCGCAGAGCCGCAGCCCCCGGCGGCGCCGCCCGCCGGACCGGCGGGCCGCGCGCCGCAGGCCGCCGCCGAGGCCCCGCCCGCCGCGGGCCCCGCACCGGCGCCCGAGCCCGGGCGCTCGGCCCAGGCCGAGGACGGCTGGCACTCCGACGCCGACCGCGGATGGCAGGCCGCGCGCAGCGCCGCCGAGCCGATCGCGGGCGGTCTGACCGATTCGGGGTTGCCAAAACGCGTTCCCAAGGCAAACCTTGTTCCCGGTACGGCGCCGCAGCCGGAGAACTTCCGGCAGATGCCGAACCGCTCGGCCGACCGGGTGCGCAACCGGTTCAGCGGCCTCCAGAAGGGGGTCCAGGAGGGGCGCAGCCAGACGGGCGAGTTCCGCCGCGGCGAGGGCCCGGGCACCGGGGATCCGTCGCAGGGGGAGCGGTAGTGTTCGTCCCCGCGCCCGCGCGCCCCGGCCGGACGGAGGTTCGGCGGGGCCGACGGACATCACGGGTGGGTGATGAATTAGCATCATCCGCACTTATCGCGACATTCAGCACCATAGAGTCACTACCGAGCACGACGTGGCCCGGACGGCGGTCCCCCCGCCGGTCAGGCCGGGATGGACAGGAGCACTTCGGATGAATCAACCGGTGAACGAGCTGAACTGGCTGATCACTGACTTCGCCAACCGGGTGCCGGATGTCGCTCACGCGATCGTCGTGTCCTCGGACGGGCTTCCGCTGGCCTCCTCGGCCGGCTTCCCCGGCGACCGCGCCGACCAGCTCGCGGCCATCGCCTCGGGCCTGTCCAGCCTCACCCAGGGCGCGGCCAGGGTCTTCGAGGGCGGCGCCGTCGCCCAGACCGTGGTCGAGATGGAACGGGGCCTGATGCTGATCATGGCGATCAGCGACGGGTCGTGCCTGGCGGTGCTCGCCGCCGCCGAGTGCGACCTGGGTCTGGTGGCCTACGAGATGACCCTCCTGGTCGAGCGGGCCGGCCGGGCGCTGACGCCGGCGGCGCGCACTTCGGACATGCACTGAATCCACCACCCCTGATCCACCACCGACAGGAGGATTGTGGTGGCACCTCACAGCAGAGATGCCGGGAGCGCCTCGTGGTTCGGGCAGCAGCCGGCCGGCGCCCCAGCGGCGCCGGGGCTGCCCCCGGGCGGCGTCGACGCCCCACGACCAAGTCAGCAGCCGGGGGAGCGTCAACCCCCTCCGGCGAACAACTCCCCCAGTTCGCTGGTCCGCCCTTACGCTGTCACGCGGGGACGGACCAAGCCCAAGGCGCAACTGCCGATGGAGGCGCTGATCTCGGCGACCGCCGCGGCGCGCGACGAGATGGCGACCCTGACCCCGGAGTGCCAGGCCATCGGCGAGCTGTGCAAGGAATGGCGCTCCGTGGCCGAGATCAGCGCGCTGCTGCGCATTCCGCTCGGCGTGGCCCGCGTGCTCGTGGCCGACATGTCCGAGCAGGGGCTGGTGCAGATCAGGTCGTCGCTCGACTCCGACAGCCGGCCCAACGTCAACCTGCTTGAAAGGGTGCTCAGTGGACTTCGCAAGCTCTAGCCCGGCCGAGGAGGGCGGTGCTGCTGCGAGCGCGATGACGTCGGTCAAGATCGTCGTCGCCGGAGGCTTCGGCGTCGGCAAGACCACGTTCGTCGGCTCGGTCTCCGAGATCGTGCCGCTGACCACCGAAGCGGTCATGACCAGCGCCAGCGTCGGCGTGGACGACCTGGCCAAGACGCCGGACAAGCAGACCACCACGGTGGCCATGGACTTCGGCCGCGTCTCGCTGGACTCGGACCTGATCCTGTACCTGTTCGGCACGCCGGGCCAGCACCGCTTCTGGTTCATGTGGGACGACCTGGTCAAGGGCGCGATCGGCGCGGTGGTGCTGGTCGACACGCGCCGCCTGGCCGACTGCTTCCCCGCGATCGACTACTTCGAAGAGGCGCGCCTGCCCTTCGTGGTGGCCATCAACGGCTTCGACGGGTACTACCCGCACGGTGCCGAGGAGGTCCGGGACGCGCTCACGCTCAGCCCGGAGATCCCGATCGTGCAGGTGGACGCCCGCGACCGCGGCTCGACCAAGGCGACGCTGATCACCCTGGTGGAGCACGCGATCTCGGTGGGCGACCAGGGCGCGGGCCAGGCGGCCTCGACCGGAGGCCAGGGCTCCTGGCGCTGACCGGCGCCGGAGGCGCCCGTACCGCACGCGCGCCCCGGCGCGCGGATCGAACGGCGGGCGCTACGGCACGGAAGGACCGCCGGGCGCCCGGTGCGCGGTGCCAGGGGGCGCCGCGCCGGAAGCCGTGCGCCCCGACGCCCTCCTCTCACGCGTGCCGCCAGTGGCCGGTGGGGCCGCCGGTGCGGCCATGGCCCGGCGCAGCGGCACGCGGACGGGTCGTGCCACCGACGCCGTTGACGCGGGCGGCGTTGACGCCGACGCCGCCGCCGACGGGCCGTGCGCTGCAAGGCGGCGGAGCGGCCCCGGCCGGGCAGGGGCTCCCGCGCTCCTGAAGCCCCCTTCGCCCTCGGTCTCCGCCCTCCCGGGAACCGGTACTCCCGGTCACTGATCCCGTACCAGGGCCACCGCCCGGACCGGTGCGCCGTCGCCGGAATCCAGGCGCAGCGGGAAGGCGCAGAAGCGCGCTCCCTGAACCCCTGGGGCACCGAGGCCGCGCAGGTTCTCGATCACCGTCCCACCTGCGCCCAGGATCGCCAGGTGCGCCGACCAGTCGTCCCCGCCCCGCCCCGCATAAGGGGTCTCGTCAGGGCTCAGCGTGTCCAGCCCCACGGTGCGTACGCCGCGCTCCACGAGCATGCGCGCGGCGGCACCCGACAGGTAGGGGTGGTGGTAGTAGTCCTCGGTGCCGTAGTGCCGGTCCCAGCCGGTGCGGACGAGCACGATCGCCCCCGGTACCAGCCTCTCCTCCCACGGGGCGAACGCCTCGGGGCCGATGGCGGTGCGCGGCGCCAGACCTGTGGCGTCCACGACGACGGCGGTCCCGGTGAACCGTTCCAGGGGGAGGTCCCCGAGCCTGACCCCGTCGTCCAGGAAGTGGTAGGGCGCGTCGGCGTGGGTGCCGGTATGCGACCCGAGGTCCAGGCGCACCGAGTTGTAGCCGTCGGCCGCCAGCGAACAGGCGGGCGAGACCACCGGTGGTGCGTCACCGGGGAAGACCTGTGTGCTCGGCCCCACCGGGTGGCTCAGGTCGACGACGCGAACAGTGCCGGGCGCAAGGGGGTCGGAGGGCATGGGCGGTCCTTTCCGGTTCCGGCGTCCGACGGTTCCTTCTCCTCGATCCTGTCGATCTCGGGGAAGCCGCGGTTGAATCGGACATCCTAAGCGCCCGCGCGGATGGGCGAATGTGCCCGGCTGTGCCGGCGTCGATCCCGGGAGGAACGACGCTGCCGGGCCGCCCCAGGTCGCGGCTTCTCGGTGTGTGTGGGCACGGGCTGCTCGCCCCGGGGCGCGTCGGTGCTCCCGCGATCACGGAGCTCTGCGGCCACCGCCCTGAGCGGGAAGGACGCCGGCACCCCAAGAACCCGGAACCCGAGGGCCGCTTTTCCCGGGATCAACGTCGTAGGCCCCTCGCGGAGGGGACGGGAGAGGCGGCCCGGGTGCGCCGGGCTCCGTGTGCAGGGCACCATGGAGGGGATGACTTCAGATCCCGATCCCGGTGCCAACGCGATGACCGACCGGTTCCGCCAGGTCGCCTCGCGCGTCCTGGACGCCCTGTTGGAGGACGCCCCCGACCTGGCCGCCGCCCTCGGCGACCCCCGATTCGCCGGGCGCCTGGCCGACCCCTCCGAGGCCGCGGAGGCCGAACGGGTGGGCCTGTTCTCCGACGCCCTGGGCGCCCTCGACGAGATCGACGACACCCTGATCCCGCCCGGGGACCGGGTCGACCTGGAGATGCTGCGCTCCTACGCCGGGTCCGAGCTCTGGCGCGCCGCCGAGCTGCGCCCGAGCGGATGCGACCCGCTGGCGCTGCTCCCCGACGCCGGGTTCGCCGCCCTCGCCGGGAGCCGCGACCCGGACCTGGCGGCGGCCCTCGCCGAGCGCTGCCGCGCCCTGCCCGACTTCCTGGAGGCCGCCCGCGAGCGGCTGACCGCGGGCTCCGGCATGCCCCGCGCCAACGCCGAGGAGGCCGCCGAGCGCGCCCGGCGCACCGCCGACCTGCTGGAGGCCGCCCGCGTCCCCGAAGGGGCCGAGCCCGGCACCGCGGAGGAACGCGCGACCGCCGCCGCGGCGCTGCGCGCGCACGCCGACTGGCTGCCCGCCGCCGCGCACCCCGGCGCCGACCCGCGCCTGGGGGAGCGGTCCTACGCGGCGCTGCTGTGGTACGGCCTGGACGCCCAGATCGACCCGGAGACCCTGCTCACCCGGGCCGAGAGCGACCTTCTCGCGGCGGAGGAGGAGCTGGCCGAGGCGGCCGCCGCATTCGGCGGCGCCGGCCCCGACCGGATCCGGCAGGGCCTGGAGCGGCTGGAGCGCGAGTTCGCCCCGCTGGAGGGCGACGCCGCGCGGCAGGCGGCCGAGTACGGGCGCGAGCGGGTCCGCGCACGCGCGTGCGCCCTCGGACTGCCCGGCGCCGAGGAGGTGCCGCGGGCCGACCTGGAGCCCGTGCTGGCAGAGGGCTCGGCGCGGCGCGCACCGGAGCTCTACCTGGCCGCCGCCCGCGAGGACGCGCCCGGACGCGCGTACCTCAGGGCGCGCGAGGCCGACGAGGTCAGGGCCGGGGCGGTCCGCAGGGCGCTGCGCAGCCCCGTGTTCGACGCCGGGTGGGCCGCGCTGGCCCAGGCCATGCTCGACGACGCCGGGTGGGGCCTGGACGACGACCACGCGGAGGCGGCCGTGCGGCTCGTGCACCGCAGGGAGCGCCTGCGCGCCGCGGCCCGGGCCGTGGTGGACGTCAGGGCGCACGCCCGCGACATGACCGAGGAGGAGGGCCGGGAGCTGCTGGTCGAGCGGGCCCGGCTCACCGGCGCCGAGGCGGCCCGGTGCTGGCGCTCGACGCTGGCCGGGCCGACCCGCGGGGCGGTGGCCTATGTCGGCCGCCGGGACGTGGCCGACCTCGACCGCGACGTGGCGGTGGAGGACCCGAAGGCCGCCCCGGCCGACCGTGCGGAGACCCTGACGTCCCACGGCGCGCCCCCGCCCCGCCTCCTGCGCGAACTCCTGGGGTTGGCGCCCCCGCTCTGAGGAACGCGCCATCGGGGGTCCGTCTGCCCGGTGCCCCCTTCGCGATGATCTCGACAAGGGTGCTGTCAAAACCGCCGGAATGGCAGCACTTCCGTCGAGATCATCGCCGAGGGGGCGGCGTTCGGCGACGGGGCTGGCGGGACGCCCCTGCGCCGCCTCGTTCGCGTGTCGCGAATGTGCCGGTCAGCGGGCTCGCGTTCGCGTCGAGCGGCGCCGACCGCTAACATCCGCATGCCCGCCCGGGCTTTTGCGCAGGTCCTCCCTGTGCGCCCCGGGCGCGCGCGGACGGCCGCCCGCCGCCCGCGGAACCGACCCCTCACTCCTCGGAGTACCTCTCATGGCGACCGATCTGGTCATCGGTTTTTTCACGCTCACCGCGCTGGAGATCGTCCTCGGGATCGACAACCTCGTCTTCATCTCGATCCTTGCGGCCAAGCTGCCGGTGCACCAGCAGGACCGCGCCCGCAAGCTCGGCATCGGACTGGCGCTCATCTCCCGGCTGGCGCTGCTGGGATCCATCACCTGGATCATGCGGCTCACCGAGCCGCTGTTCTCCCTGTTCGGGCACGAGTTCAGCGGCCAGTCGCTGATCCTGCTGGTCGGCGGCCTCTTCCTCATCGGCAAGGCCACCTATGAGATCCACGAGAGCCTGGAGGGCGAGGAGGACCACGCCGGCTCCAAGGTCCGCGCCGCCTTCGGCGCGGTCGTCGTCCAGATCGTCGCCCTGGACATCATCTTCTCCCTGGACTCGGTCATCACCGCGGTCGGCATGATCGGCAACAAGCCCGGCGGCATCTGGGTGATGGTCGCCGCCGTGGTCATCGCGGTCATCGTGATGCTCGTCGCGGCGGGGCCGCTGGCCCGGTTCGTCAGCGCCCACCCCACCATCAAGATGCTGGCGCTGGCGTTCCTGCTGCTCATCGGCACCACGCTGGTCGCCGACGGGCTCGGCTTCCACGTCCCCAAGGGCTACATCTACACCGCCATGGGCTTCTCCCTGTTCGTGGAGGTCCTCAACATCGTCGCCCGCAAGCGCCGCGCCGCGGCCAAGCCGGTCAAGCTCGCCAGCCGCTACGCGGAGAAGGAGGGCGCCGCCGCCGGCGACGGCGGCGAGGACAAGGCCTGACCGCCTGAACCGGCGCCTCCCGGACCCGGGGGCGGCCCAGGCGCCGAGCGCGTCCGGGCCGCCCCTTCCGCGTGCCCCCGGCGCCCGGAACCCGCGCGGCGGCGGGGAACCCGGCCGCCCGCCCCCGGCGCCGGGCCGGTCCCCGGTCACCTATGCTGGGGCCGACGGCAGGCGGACGGAGACGAGCGTGCGATGAGCGGTGCAGAGCAGGGCGTCCAGGACGGCGCGGACCCCGACGGCTTCCAGCGGCTGTGGACCCCGCACCGGATGGCCTACATCAAGGGCGAGGACAAGCCCGTGGGCCCGGCGCCCGACGACGGCTGCCCGTTCTGCCGCGCACCCGGCCTGCCCGACGCCGACGGCCTGGTCGTGCACCGCGGCGAGCACGCCTACACGGTGATGAACCGCTACCCCTACAACAGCGGCCACCTGCTCGTGTGCCCCTACCGCCACGTGTCCGGCTACACCGACCTCGACGCGGCCGAGACCGCCGAGGTCGCCCGCCTCACCCAGGCGGGGATCGCGGCGCTCACCGCCGCCTACGGCCCCCAGGGCTTCAACGTCGGCATGAACCTGGGCACCGCCGCCGGCGCGGGCATCGCCGCCCACCTGCACCAGCACATCGTCCCCCGGTGGGGCGGGGACACCAACTACATGCCGGTGATCGGCCAGACCAAGGTGCTGCCCGAGATGCTGGAGCAGAGCCGGGCGCGCATCGCCGAGCACTGGCCCGCGCGCTGACGGGCGGTGGTCGCATGGCACCCGTACTCATCTACGACGGCGACTGCGGGTTCTGCACGGCCTCCGCACGCCTGGCCGCCGAGCGCATCGCCCCGGGCCTGCGCATCGTCGAGTCCCACCGGGCCGACCTGCCGCCCGGGCTGCGCGCCCGCGCCCGCGACGAGGTCCTGCTGGCCCACCCCGACGGCCGCCGCGTCTGGGGCGGCGCCGACGCCGTGGCCGTGTTGCTGACCGCGGGCCCCCGCCCCGCGCTGCGCCCGGTCGGCGCGCTCATGCGCGCCCCCGGCCTGCGGGAGCTGAGCGGCCTCGCCTACCGCTGGGTGGCCCGCAACCGCCACCGCATGCCGGGCGGGACCGCGTCCTGCGGTGTGCCGCGGGCCGGGTGAGGGTGCCGCCGCCCCGGGCGGGGCGGCTCGCGGCCCGGACCCGCAGTCCCTACGATCGTGAGAAGTCATGCTGAGATTCCTGCGTCCCGTGATCGCCCGGATGACGCTTCCCCTCGGGCGCGCCCTTGTCCGTATCGGCATCAGCGCCAACGTGGTCACCCTCGTGGGCACCTTCGGCGCGGTGGCCGCGGCCCTGGGCCTGCTGCCCCTGGGGGAGCTGTACATCGGCGCGGTCGTGGTCACCGTCTTCGTCCTGTTCGACATGCTCGACGGCGCCGTGGCGCGCGCGTCCGGCCGGGAGAGCCGCTGGGGCGCCTTCCTCGACTCCACCCTCGACCGGCTCACCGACGCCGCCGTGCTGTGCGGCCTGGCCGTGTGGTTCTACACCGGCGGCGGCGACACGCTGCTCGGCGGGCTGTCCCTGTACTGCATGGCCACCGGCTTCGCGGTCTCCTACATCAAGGCCCGCGCCGAGGGGCTGGGCGTCAACTGCGACGTGGGGGTCGCCGAGCGCAGCGAGCGCCTGATCATCGCGCTGACCGCCACGGGCCTGGCCGGGCTGGGCGTGCCCTACGTGCTCGCCGGGGGCCTGTGGCTGCTGGCGCTCCTCAACACGGTCACCGTCGCCCAGCGGCTGATCGAGACGCGGGCGCGGCTCACCGAGCCCGGCGGCTCGGCCGGTGCCGGGGACCGGCAGCCCGCGGGCGGCGCCGGCGGGCAGGGCTGACCATGGGCGACCGCACCGCCGCGGCGGCCTACGCCGCGGGATGGCGGCTCGTCCGCGAGCTGCCCGAGGCCCCCGGCCGCGCCGCCTTCCGGGCGATGGCCGACCGGGCGTGGCGGGCCCGCGGCCCCGGGGTGTCCCGGCTGGAGGCCAACCTGCGCCGGGTCGCCGGTCCCGGGGCGACCGCCGCCCAGCTGCGCGCCCTGTCCCGCGCCGGGATGCGCTCCTATATGCGCTACTACTACGAGATGTTCCGCCTCCCGGCCATGGACGCCGCCACCGTGCTGGGCCGCACCCGCTCCGAGGGCGTGGACGTGCTGGAGGCGCACCTGGCGGCCGGGCGGGGGGTGGTCGCCGCCCTCCCGCACATGGGCAACTGGGACCACGCCGGGGCGTGGATCGCCATGCGCGGCACGCCGCTGACCACGGTCGCCGAGCGGCTGCGCCCCGAGAGCGTGTTCGAGCGCTTCACCGCCGTGCGCACCGGCCTGGGAATGGAGGTCCTCCCGCTGGAGCCGGGCCAGGGCAACGGCGCGGTCACCGGCACGCTGGCGCGCCGGCTGCGCTCCGGCGGCCTGGTGTGCCTGCTGGCCGACCGGGACCTGACCGAGGGCGGCATCGGCGTGCGGTTCTTCGGCGAGGACGCCCGCATGCCCGCCGGCCCCGCGGCCCTGGCCGAGCGCACCGGCGCCGCCCTCATGCCGGTCTCCCTCTGGTACGAGGGCGCCGAGTGGCGCATCCGGGTGCACGACGAGGTCCCCGTGCCCGACCTGCCCGACCGCCGCGCCCGCGTCGCGGCCATGACCCAGCGGATGGCCGGGGTCTTCGAGGGCGCCATCGCGGACCACCCCGAGGACTGGCACATGCTGCAGCGCGTGTTCACCGCCGACCTGGACGGCCCGCCGCCGGGCCCCGACGCGCTGGGCCCGGCCGTGCCGGGCGCGTCGCCGGGCGGCCGGAGCGGCGTTCGATAGGGTGCGCATGTCGGCGGAACCCGCGCCGACCCCCAGGGGATCCGGCCCTCCACCGGCCGGTGCGCGGTCGGCGCGCCCGGGACCGGCGCGGCCCGTCCGCGCGGCCCGTCAGCGCCATGCGGGCCGCAGGACCCTGGCGCGGGTCCGGCGGGGACGCGAACGTGGAACCCCCTGCGACCGGGGACGGCGGCCGGAGGCGGTGATCGGCGATGAGGGTGGGGCTGGTCTGCCCCTACACCTGGGACGTGCCCGGGGGCGTGCAGCAGCACGTGGGCGACCTCGCCGAGGCGCTCATCGGGCTGGGCCACCAGGTGTCGGTCCTGGCCCCCTGCGACGAGGCCGCCGATGCGGCGCTCCCGCCGCACGTGGTGCCCGCCGGGCGCGCCGTCCCGGTGCCCTACAACGGCTCGGTGGCGCGGCTGGCGTTCGGCGTGCGCGCCGCGGCCCGGGTGCGCCGCTGGATCCGCGAGGGCGGCTTCGACGTGCTGCACGTCCACGAGCCGGCCGCGCCCAGCCTGTCCCTGCTGGCCTGCTGGGCCGCCGAGGGGCCGATCGTTGCGACCTTCCACACCTCCAACCCGCGCTCGCGCGCCATGTCGGCCTCCGCCCCGGCGCTGCGCACGGCGCTGGAGAAGATCAGCGGCCGCATCGCCGTGTCCGAGGCGGCCCGCCGCACCCTGGTCGAACACCTGGGCGGGGACGCGGTGCTCATCCCCAACGGGGTGGCGGTGCACCGCTTCTCCTCCGCCGAACCGCTGCCCGGATGGCCCGGTGAGGGCGGCGCGATCGGGTTCCTGGGCCGCCTGGACGAGCCCCGCAAGGGCCTGCGGGTGCTGCTGGAGGCCTTCACCTGGCTGGGGCGCGAGCGCCCGGGGCTGCGCCTGCTGGTCGCCGGACCCGGTGACGCTGACGAGGCCCGTGCCGCCCTGCCCGAGGACCTGCGCGGGCGGCTGGTGGCGCTGGGCCGGGTGAGCGAGGCCGACAAGGCCCGCGCCTACCGCTCGGTCGACGTGTTCTGCGCCCCCAACCTGGGTGGGGAGAGCTTCGGCATCGTCCTCACCGAGGCGATGTCGGCCGGGGCACCGGTGCTGGCCAGCGACATCCCGGCGTTCCGCAGCGTCCTGGGCGGCGGCGCGGCCGGAGAGCTGTTCGCCGTCGGCGACCCGGCGGCGCTGGCCGCGGGCGCGGCCGAGCTGCTGGACCGCCCCGGGCGCCGCGCCGACCTGTCCGCGGCGGCCCGCGAGGCGGTGCGCGCCTTCGACTGGCGCACGGTCGCCGCCGACGTCGTGCGGGTCTACGAGACGGTGCTGCCGTCCGGCGCCCCGGCGGTGGCCGCCGACGGCGGGGCGGGGGGATAGGCCGTGGCCGTGTGGGCGGCATGGGCGGCCGCGCTGGTCCTGGTCCTGGTGCTGGTCTCGTTCTACGTCTCCTGGCGTGCGACCCGCCTGGACCGGCTGCACACCCGGGTGGAGACCGCGTGGGCGGCGCTCGACGCGGCGCTGAGCAGGCGCGCCGCCGCGGTGCAGGAGTTCTCCGCCGGGCCGTGGGTCGAACCGGCCTCGGCGGTGCTGCTGGCCGACGCCGCCGCCGCGGCCCGACGCGCCGGGTCCGCGGACGGCGCGGGCGCCGACCGCGAGCTGGCCGAGAGCGACCTGTCCCGCACCGTGCGCGCGGTGCTGGAGGAGCCGGGCCTGGCCGACTGCCCGGACGGGCAGGGGGCGCTGCGGGAGGTCGAGGCCGCCGCCAAGCGGGTGCTGCTGGCCCGGCGCTTCCACAACGACGCGGTCGCCCACACCCGCCAGGCCCGCGCCCGCCGCCTGGTGCGGGTGCTGCGCCTGGCCGGGGGCGCACCGCTGCCCGGGTTCTTCGAGATGGACGACGAGCCGCCGCGGATCCCGGGCTCCTTCGGGGCGCTCTGAGCCGGGTCGGGGGAGCGGTCCGCGGGGCCCATCCGGCGCGGCCGGCCGGGGCGCTCGGCCGCCGCCGCGCACGCCCCCGCTAGGGTGACAGACTGTCAAAAGCACGGGGGAGAACGTGCCGGTATGTCCCGAAAGAGCTCAGGTGGGTGAACTACCATGGGCCGCAGGACACGTCGGCGGCGCCCCTCGCGCCCCGACACCCGACAGACGCATCCTCCGCGCTCCCGCGCACATCGCGGGCGCCCGCAGAACATGGAGTCCGCCACCGTGGCCAACACCGCTGAGAACGACAAGACGGTCGGTACCACCCGCGTGAAGCGCGGAATGGCAGAGCAGCTCAAGAACGGCGTGATCATGGACGTGGTCACGCCCGAGCAGGCCAAGATCGCCGAGGACGCCGGCGCCGTCGCGGTCATGGCCCTGGAGCGCGTGCCGGCCGACATCCGCAAGCAGGGCGGCGTGGCCCGCATGTCCGACCCGGACATGATCGACGGCATCGTCTCCTCCGTCTCCATCCCCGTGATGGCCAAGGCCCGCATCGGCCACTTCGTCGAGGCCCAGGTCCTCCAGTCGCTCGGGGTGGACTTCATCGACGAGTCCGAGGTGCTCACCCCCGCCGACGAGGCCCACCACATCGACAAGTGGGCCTTCACCGTGCCCTTCGTGTGCGGCGCCACCAACATCGGCGAGGCCCTGCGCCGCATCGCCGAGGGCGCGGCCATGATCCGCTCCAAGGGCGAGGCCGGCACCGGCAACGTCGTCGAGGCCACCCGCCACATGCGCTCCATCCGCGGCGAGATCAAGCGCCTGGGCACCCTGGACGAGGCCGAGCTGTTCGGCGCCGCCAAGGAGATGCGCGCCCCCTACGACGTCGTCAAGGAGGTCGCCGAGCTGGGCAAGCTCCCGGTCCCGCTGTTCTCCGCCGGCGGTGTGGCCACCCCCGCCGACGCCGCCCTGATGCGCCAGCTCGGCGCCGAGAGCGTCTTCGTCGGCTCGGGCATCTTCAAGTCCGGCGACCCCGCCAAGCGGGCCGACGCCATCGTCCAGGCCACCCTGCACTACGATGACCCCTCCGTGATCGCCAAGGTCTCCCGGGGCCTGGGCGAGGCCATGGTCGGCATCAACCTGGATGATCTGGAGGACTCCCAGCGTTACGCCGGCCGCGGCTGGTAGCGCGTCCCGAGAGCCGCCCGCCGCCCCGTCCGAACACGTCCGTCTGCGAGGTCGCCCGCGTTGTCCATGCCCGCACCGCCCGTCATCGGAGTGCTCGCCCTGCAGGGCGACACCGAGGAGCACCTGCGCGTGCTGCGCGGGATCGGCGCCACCGCCGTGCCCGTCACCGACCCGGGCCAGCTCGACCAGGTCGACGGACTGGTCCTGCCCGGCGGCGAGTCGACCACCATGGGCAAGCTCGCCGCCCGGTACGGGCTGCTGGAGCCGATGCGCAAACGGATCCGGGCGGGCATGCCCGCCTACGGCACCTGCGCGGGGATGATCCTGCTGGCCGACCGCATCATCGACGGTGCGCAGGGCCAGGAGACCGTGGGCGGCATCGACATGACCGTGCGGCGCAACGCCTTCGGGCGGCAGACCGAGTCGTTCGAGGGCGCCGTCGACATCGAAGGGCTGGAGGGAGGGCCGGTCGACGCGGTGTTCATCCGCGCCCCCTGGGTCGAGTCGACCGGCCCCGACGTGCGAGTGCTCGGCCAGACCGGCGAGGGCGGGGCGGCCGGTAGGATCGTCGCGGTACGACAGGGGAGCCTGCTGGCCACCTCATTCCATCCCGAGCTCACCGGGGACGCGCGTATCCACCGACTCTTCGTCGACATCGTGAAAGGAACGGCATGAGCGGCCACTCCAAGTGGGCCACCACCAAGCACAAGAAGGCGGCGATCGACGCCAAGCGCGGCAAGCTGTTCGCCAAGCTCGTCAAGAACGTCGAGGTGGCCGCGCGTACCGGCGGGGGCGACCCCGACGGCAACCCCACGCTCTACGACGCCATCCAGAAGGCGAAGAAGAACTCGGTCCCGCTGGACAACATCGAGCGCGCCCGCAAGCGCGGCTCCGGCGAGGAGGCCGGCGGCGCCGAGTGGCAGACCGTGATGTACGAGGGCTACGCCCCCGGCGGCGTCGCCCTGCTGGTGGAGTGCCTCACCGACAACCGCAACCGCGCCACCTCCGAGGTGCGCGTGGCGGTCACCCGCAACGGCGGCTCCATGGGCGACGCCGGGTCGGTCTCCTACCTGTTCACCCGCAAGGGCGTGGTGATCGTCCCCAAGGAGGGCGCCTCCGAGGACGACGTCACCATGGCCGCGCTGGAGGCCGGCGCCGAGGACATCAACGACCTGGGGGAGAGCTGGGAGGTCGTCTCCGAGCCGACCGACCTGGTCGCGGTGCGCACCGCCCTGCAGGAGGCCGGCGTGGACTACGAGTCCGCCGAGTCCTCCTTCCTGCCCAGCATGGAGGTCCCCCTCGGCGAGGAGGACGCCAAGAAGGTGCTGCGGGTCGTCGAGGCCCTTGAGGACTCCGACGACGTGCAGAACGTCTACACCAACGCCGACATCCCCGACGAGGTCATGGAGAAGATCGGCTGAGGCCCCGGCGGGCGCCCTCCCCGGCCTCCTGCGCCGGCGGGCGCCGTCCCGCCCCGTGTGCGACGATCGCACGGCGCCCCTCCGGCGGAGGGGAGGCGCGGGGACCGGCCGTCCGCGCCCCGGGACCGGAACGGGGACACGCCACGCCGCCGGCCCCGCCGCCCGCACCGGCGGCGGGGCCGGTGTCGTATAGGGTCGGTACCCTGCGAACGGGCGTTCGAGAAGGGGGAGCCGGTGCGGGTACTGGGGATCGACCCCGGACTGACCAGGTGCGGGGTGGGCGTGGTCGACGGTGCGCCCGGGCGCCCGCCCGTCCTCGCCGCGGCCGGGGTGATCCGCACCCCGTCCGAGGACGACCTGCCCGAACGGCTCCTGGCCGTGGAACGAGGCATGGAGGAGTGGCTGGACGAGCACGCCCCCGACGCCGTCGCCGTCGAGCGGGTCTTCGCCCAGCACAACCTCAGCACCGTCATGGGCACCGCCCAGGCCAGTGCGGTGGCCATGGTCTGCGCCGCCCGCCGCGGCCTGCCCGTCGCCCTGCACACCCCCAGCGAGGTCAAGGCCGCCGTCACCGGCAGCGGCCGCGCCGACAAGGCCCAGATCGGCGCCATGGTCGCCCGCATCCTGCGGCTGAGCGGCCCACCGCGCCCCGCCGACGCCGCCGACGCGGTCGCGCTGTGCCTGTGCCACATCTGGCGCGGCGGCGCCCAGGAGCAGCTGGCCCGCGCCCGGGCCGCCGCCCGCACGCGCGCCCCGGCGCCGGCCGCCGCCCGCGTCCCCGCACCCGTACCCAGGAAGGGCACCGCACCGTGATCGCGTTCCTCACCGGCCGGGTCGCCGCCCGCCAGGCCGGATCCGCCGTCATCGAGGTCGGCGGGGTCGGCATGCAGCTGCAGTGCACCCCCGCCACCCTGTCCACCCTGCGCGTGGGCGAGGAGGCCACCGTGTCCACCGCCCTGGTCGTGCGGGAGGACTCGCTGACCCTGTACGGCTTCGCCGACGCCGACGAGCGCGACGTGTTCGAGCGCCTGCAGACCGCCTCGGGGGTCGGCCCCCGGCTGGCGCTGGCCATGCTCGCCGTGCACACCCCCGAGGCCCTGCGCAAGGCCGTGGCCACCGAGGACACCGCCGCCCTGACCGCCGTGCCCGGCATCGGCAAGAAGGGCGCCCAGCGCATCGTCCTGGAGCTGCGCGACAAGCTCGGCGACCCCCTCGGCGCCGACCCCGGAACCGGCACCGGCGCCGCGGCGGCGGCCCCGGCGGCCGCCCACTGGCGCCCCCAGGTCGTCGCCGGGCTGGTCAACCTGGGCTGGTCGGCCAAGGACGCCGAGGCCGCCGCCGACGCCGTCGCCCCCCGGGCCGAGGACACCCCCGACGTGGCCGACCTGCTGCGCGCCGCCCTGCGCGGGCTGAGCCGCGCCTGACCCCGTGAGCGAGACCGCGATGAGCGACAACGAGCCCGACCTCTACGAGCGCGGCGTCGTCTCCCCCGAGGCCGGCGCCGACGACCGCGCCCTCGACGGCGCCCTGCGCCCCCGCATGCTGGAGGACTTCGTCGGCCAGGACCGCGTGCGCGAACAGCTGTCCCTGGTGCTGCGCGGCGCGCAGAGCCGCGGCCGCGCCCCCGACCACGTCCTGATGTCCGGCGGCCCCGGCCTGGGCAAGACCACCCTGGCCATGATCATCGCCAACGAGCTGGGCGCCCCGCTGCGCATCACCTCCGGCCCGGCCATCGAGCGCTCCGGCGACCTGGCCGCGGTGCTGTCGACGCTGCAGGAGGGGGAGGTCCTCTTCCTGGACGAGATCCACCGCATGGCCCGCCCCGCCGAGGAGATGCTCTACGTCGCCATGGAGGACTTCCGGGTCGACGTGGTCGTGGGCAAGGGGCCCGGCGCCACCGCCATCCCGCTGGACATCGCCCCGTTCACGCTGGTCGGCGCCACCACCCGGGCCGGGCTGCTGCCCGCCCCGCTGCGCGACCGCTTCGGCTTCACCGCGCACGTCGACTTCTACCGGCCCGAGGACCTGGAGACCATCGTGCGCCGCTCGGCCGGGCTGCTCGGCGCCGACCTGGCCCCCGACGCCGCCCGGGAGATCGCCCGCCGCTCCCGCGGCACCCCCCGCATCGCCAACCGGCTGCTGCGCCGCGTGCGCGACTACGCCGAGGTGCGCGGCGACGGCACCCTGGACCGGGCCACCGCCCGCGCCGCGCTGAGCCTGTACGAGGTGGACGAGCTGGGGCTGGACCGGCTGGACCGGGCGGTGCTGGACGCGCTGCTGCGCCGCTTCCGCGGCGGCCCGGTCGGGCTGTCCACGCTGGCGGTGTCGGTGGGGGAGGAGCCCGAGACCGTCGAGGTCGTCGCCGAGCCGTTCCTGGTCCGCGCCGGGTTCGTGGCCCGCACCCCGCGCGGCCGCGTCGCCACCCCCGAGGCCTGGGAGCACATGGGCATGACGCCCCCGGACGGGGCCGCCGGATAGAGTGGCCGGGAACGCGGGGACCAGCCCGTTCGTTCCACCGCAGCGCGACCATGCGCTCGCGCGCCGCCGAGCCGCCGGGCAGGCCCCGGATCCGGCGGCGGCGCCGCGGAGAAAGTACGCCAGGAAAGGACGCCCCGTGCAGGGCACTACGAATCTCGCGCAGCCGGTCGAGGCCGCGGTCGGCGGGGGGACCCTGCAGTCGATCCTCATGATCGGGCTGCTGGTCCTCGTCTTCTACCTGCTGATCATCCGCCCCCAGCAGCGGCGGCGCAAGCAGCAGATGGACATGCAGAGCCGCCTGAGCCCCGGCCAGGAGGTGCTGACCCAGGCCGGCTTCTACGGCACCGTGGTCGAGGTGCGCGACAGCGAGGTGGAGCTGGAGATCTCCCCCGGATCGCGCATCCGCATCCTCAAGGCGGGCATCGCCGACGTCGTCCCGGAGCCGGGCGCCGCCGACGACGACACGCCGGTCGAGGACCGCCCCGACTTCCCGGGCAAGGACTCCGGGAACGACGGGGACGACAAGAACGACGGCAGCAAGTAGGACGCGCCCGGCCGCCGGGGTGTGGGCCCACCGAGTGGGACCGCGCCCCGGCGGACGCGCGCCGGAAGGACACCGAGGAACCCCCATGCCCGACGCCCCCGCCGACCTCCAGCGCCTCATCGAGGCCGGGATCCGCGACGTGCCCGACTTCCCCGAGCCGGGCGTGGTGTTCAAGGACATCACCCCGCTGCTCGCCGACCCCGCCTCGCTCAAGGCCGTGGCCGAGGCGATGGCCGCGCCCTTCGCCGGGAGGGTCGACGCCGTGGCCGGGCTGGAGGCGCGCGGCTTCATCCTGGCCGCCCCGGTCGCCCTGGAGCTGGGGGCGGGCTTCGTCCCGGTGCGCAAAGCCGGGAAACTGCCCGCCAAGACCTACCGCGAGTCCTATGATCTGGAGTACGGCACCGCGACCGTCGAGATGCACGTCGACGCGTTCGCGCCCGGCAGCCGTGTGCTCATCGTCGACGACGTGCTGGCCACCGGCGGCACCGGAAGGGCCGCGGTGGAGCTGGTCCGCCGGGCGGGTGGTACCGTCGTGGGATTCTCGGTCCTGATGGAGCTGGGCTTCCTCACGGGCCGCGACCGGCTCACCGGGGTCGGGGTGCACGCGCTCACCGAGGCCTGACCCGCCCGGCCCGACCTGCGGGGGAACGCGGGGACGGGCACTACACTTGCGGGCATACATCGACTGCGACGGCGCGTTGGTACCGGTGAGCCGAACGTTCACGACCAAGACGTCCCGGTGGGCCGTCGCAGGGGCGGAGCGATCCCCCGCCCCCGCGGCGCCCGCCGGAGGAGCCGCGGGAGGGATGCCCATGCGAGGCGAGGCCACCACGCCGACCGAGGCCGTGCCGGAGCGCACCGCGGCAGTCTCCCCCGTCCTGGATCCGCAGGCCGGCCGCGCACCGGGGGAGGAGTGTCCACCGCCCGCCGGCGCGGGCGCCCCGGGCGCCCCGGAGGCGGGCTCCGCCGACCATGCGCCGCCCGCGAAAGGCGGGCACGGCGCCGCCACCGGGGCCGGTGCGCCCCCGGGCGCGTCCGAAACCGCGGCGGGCGGTCCCGAGGGGGCCGATCCTCCCGCCGCGGACCGTCCCCACCCGTCCTCAGGCGTGCGCGTACGCCGCAGACTCGCGCGCCTCGGCGCACAGCGGGGTGTGACCATGAACCCGGTACTCGAACCACTGATCAAGACCGTCCGCGCGACCCATCCCAAGGTCGACGTCCGGCTGATCGAGCGCGCCTACGACGTGGCCGCGCACTACCACCGGGACCAGAAGCGCAAGAGCGGCGACCCCTACATCACCCACCCGCTGGCCGTGGCCACCATCCTGGCCGAGCTGGGCATGCAGGAGCCCACCCTGGCCGCCGCGCTGCTGCACGACACGGTCGAGGACACCCCCTACACCCTGGACCAGCTGCGCTCCGACTTCGGCGACGAGATCGCCGAACTGGTCGACGGCGTCACCAAGCTGGACAAGGTCAAGTACGGCGAGGCCACCGAGGCCGAGACGGTGCGCAAGATGGTCGTGGCCATGGCCCGCGACATCAAGGTGCTGGTCATCAAGCTGTGCGACCGGCTGCACAACATGCGCACGCTGCGCTACCTGCCGCAGCACAAGCGGGAGAAGAAGGCCCGCGAGACGCTGGAGATCTACGCCCCGCTCGCCCACCGCCTGGGCATGAACACGATCAAGTGGGAGCTGGAGGACCTGGCGTTCGCGACCATGTACCCCAAGCGCTTCGACGAGATCGCCCGGCTGGTCTCCGAGCGCGCGCCCCGCCGCGACCTGTACCTGCAGGACGTCATCGAGGCCGTCTCGGCCGACCTGCGCGAGGCGCGGATCAAGGCGACCGTGCGCGGCCGCCCCAAGCACTACTACTCGATCTACCAGAAGATGATCGCCCGCAACTGCGGCTTCGACGAGATCTACGACCTCGTCGCGGTGCGGGTGCTCGTCGACAGCGTGCGCGACTGCTACGCCGCCCTCGGCACCATCCACGCGCGGTGGAACCCGGTCCCCGGCCGGTTCAAGGACTACATCGCGATGCCGAAGTTCAACATGTACCAGTCGCTGCACACCACGGTCATCGGGCCCTCGGGCAACCCGGTCGAGCTGCAGATCCGCACCCGGGCGATGCACCGCCGCGCCGAGTACGGCATCGCCGCGCACTGGAAGTACAAGGAGGACCGGGTCTCCGGCAAGGAGGGCCGCTCCAAGGGCGCCGGGGACATGGCCTGGCTGCGCCAGCTCATCGACTGGCAGCAGGAGACCAAGGACCCCGGCGAGTTCCTGGAGTCGCTGCGGTTCGACCTGTCGGTGCAGGAGGTGTTCGTCTTCACCCCGCAGGGCGACGTCATCTCGCTGCCGCAGGGCGCCACCGCGGTGGACTTCGCCTACGCCGTGCACACCGAGGTCGGCCACCGCACCGTCGGCGCCCGCGTCAACGGGCGCCTGGTCTCGCTGGAGAGCGAGCTGCACAACGGCGAGACGGTTGAGGTGCTCACCTCCAAGTCGCCCGACGCCGGGCCCAGCCGGGACTGGCTGACCTTCGTCAAGAGCGCCCGGGCCCGCAACAAGATCCGCCAGTGGTTCACCAAGGAGCGCCGCGAGGCCGCGATCGAGCAGGGCAAGGACGCCATCGCCAAGGTGATGCGCAAGCAGGAGCTGCCGATCAAGCGGCTCTTCAGCGGCGAGGCGCTCATCGCCCTGGCGCGGGACCTGCGCTACAACGACGTGGACGCGCTCTACGCCGCGGTGGGCGAAGGGCACCTGGGCGCCCAGAACGTGGTGCAGAAGCTGGTCGCCTCGCTCGGCGGGATCGAGAGCGCCGAGGAGGACATCGCCGAGTCGGCGCTGCCCACCCGCGCCAAGCCGCGGCGCGGGCGCCCCGCCGGGGGGTCGGGCGTCGTGGTCGAGGGCGACCCGGACGTGTGGGTGCGGCTCTCGCGCTGCTGCACCCCGGTGCCGGGGGACTCCATCGTCGGGTTCGTGACCCGCGGCAACGGGGTGTCGGTCCACCGAAGCGACTGTGTGAACACCCGCGCGCTCGACCCCGAGCGGATGGTCACCGTGGAGTGGCAGCCCGGCGACGACGCCATGTTCCTGGTCGCCCTGCAGGTGGAGGCGCTGGACCGGGCGCGGCTGCTGTCCGACATCACCCGGGTCCTGTCCGACCAGCACGTCAACATCCTGTCGGCGACGGTGCAGACCGGCCGGGACCGGGTGGCGCTGAGCCGGTTCACCTTCGAGATGGCCGACCCGACCCACCTGGGCCACGTCCTCAAGGCGGTCCGCGGTGTGGACGGCGTCTACGACGTCTACCGCCTGAAGAACTGAGCCGCCTTCCCCGCGTTGATCTCGGGAAAAACGACCCTAAAACCGCGCTTGTAGCGTCGTTTTCCCCGAGATCAACGGTGTGGGGCGCGCGCCGCCTCCTATGGGGGGCCGCCTCTTGCGAGACTGCCCTCATGCACAAGATCTCTCTGGACGCCCTGGCCTCCCGCCTGCTGGAGCGCGCGGCGGGCTCGTCGGCGGGGCGCAGCGCCGAGACCGTCGTCGGCGGGCACGAGCGCACCCTCCGGCAGACCCTGATCGCCCTGACCGCCGGGTCCTCCCTCGCCGAGCACCCCAACCCGGGCGAGGCCACCGTGCTGGTGCTGCGCGGCCGCGTCCGCATGAAGGCCGGGGACGACCACTGGGACGCCCGCACCGGCGACGCCCTCATCGTGCCCGACGCCGTCCACGCGCTGGAGGCCCTCGAGGACGCGGCAGTACTGCTCACGGTCGCCAAGACCTGACGGCTACGCAGGCCACACCCCGCCCGGCCTCCGATGATCTCGGGGAAGACGACGCTAAAGCCGCTGCCTCAAGTCTTGCGTTCTTGGCGTGAGAGCGGGCGGCTGGGCAGGTACTCCGCTTCAGGGCCCTGGCCGGACGGCGGGTGGCCGGGGTGCGTGGTCGCCCGCGCTCGTGGCGGCCGTCGGCGCGGTGCGCACCAACGCGGCGATGATCTCGACAAGGGTGCTGTCAAAACCGTCGGAATGGCAGCACTTCCGTCGAGATCATCGCCCAGGGGGTGGTCTGCGCCCCTCAGCTCATCTCGTCCAGCGCCTTCTCGGCCTCCTCCAGCCACGAGCGGCGGGCCTGCATGGCCTCCTCGGCCTCGCGGACCCGGCGGTCGTCACCGGCGGCGCGGGCCTTGTCCAGCCGCCCCTGCAGCTCCTCCAGCGACCCGCGAAGCTGGTCGACCGTGGCCTGGGCGCGCGCCCGCGCCTCGGGGTTGGTGCGGCGCCACTCCTTGTCCTCGGCGCGGCGCACCTCCTCCTCGATCTTGCGGAAGGCGCCCTCCAGGCGGTCCCGGGAGTCGCGCGGCAGCGGACCGGCCTCCTCCCAGGCCTCCTGGTACTCCCGCAGGCGGGCGCGGGCCTCGCGCGGGTCGGCGATGCCGGGCAGCTCGGCCTTGGCCTCCTCCAGGATCTTCTCCTTGGCCTCGGCGTTGACCCGCAGCTCGGCGTCGCGCTCGGCGAACACGGCGTTGCGCGCCTGGAAGAAGGTGTCCTGGGCGGCCTTGAAGCGCGCCCACAGCCGGTCCTCGCTGGCGCGGTCCGCACGTCCGCTGGCCTTCCAGCGCTGCATCAGCTCGCGGTAGCGGCCGGAGGTGGGGCCCCACTCGGTGGAGCCGGACAGCGCCTCGGCCTCGGCGACGATCTCCTCCTTGACCTCGCGCACCTGCTCGCGCTGCTGGTCGAGCCCGGCGAAGTAGGCCTTGCGCCGCTTGGAGAAGGCGTTGCGCGCCGCCGACATGCGCTTCCACAGGGCCTGCTCGGTGCCGCGGTCGGCGCGGGGGGCCGCCTTCCACTCGTCGATCAGCTGGCGCATCCGCTCGCCACCGGACTTCCAGTGCGTGGTCTCCTCGGCCACCCGCTCGGCCTCGGCGACGATCCGCTCCTTGATGTCCCGGGCCTCGGTGCGCGCCTGCTCCTGGGCCTGCTTCTGCTCGACCTTGCGCTGCTCGGCGCGCTCGGTCAGCGCGTCCAGGCGGCGCATGAGGGCGTCCAGGTCGCCGACGGCGGCGGCATCGCGCACGGCGGTGCGCAGCTTGTCGATGCTGGACAGGGCCTGCCCGGCGGACAGGTCGGTGGTGCTCAGCCGCTTCTCCAGCAGTTCGACCTCGGTCACCAGGGCGTCGTACTTGCGCCGGAAGAAGGCCAGGGCCTCCTCGGGCGCGCCGGCCTGCCACGACCCGACGACACGCTCGCCCTCGCTCGTGCGCACGTAGACCGTGCCGTCGTCGTCTACGCGGCCCCAGGGGTCCGTGGTCACCGTGTCCTCCAGCTTTGATGGGCCCGGCCGCCGGGCCGGGCGCGGTCGTCGCGGCGGTCACTGACCGCTGTGACTATGCACGATATCCCTACGCCGTGCCGGTTACCGACGCGGTGGGGGCGGCCTCCGCGGGGGGCCCGCGGTACCCGGAACGACGTGGACCAATATGGCACCCGTGGGGCGATCGGCAAAGGGCGGGGGAGGCGGGGGTGACCGAATGGTGATGAAGGCGAACGCAGCGGGCACCGTACCGGTCGGGGCGAGGGGGAGGCGGCGGCCGAAACCGGTTCGCCCGGGCACCGGCCCCCTCGGTAGGCTGGACCCCTCCGGCCGCACCGGCCCGCCGCCGACCGGAGCGCCCGCCCACGGACCCAGGAAACGAGGTCGCCGCCCGCCGTGCTCATCGACGCCTTCCCCGCCGGCCCGCTCGCCGCGAACTGCTACGTGGCCGCCCAGGCCCCGGGGGCCGGGTGCGTGGTCGTCGACCCCGGGCAGAGCGCCGCCGCCGACCTGGACCGGGTGCTGGCCGAGCACCGCCTCACCCCGGAGGCCGTGCTGCTCACCCACGGCCACTTCGACCACGTGTGGTCGGCCGCCGAGACCGCCGACCGGTTCGGGGTGCCCGCCTACGTGCACCCGGCCGACCGCGCCCTGCTCACCGACCCCGCCCGCGGGCTGGACCCCGTCCTGGCGTCCCAGCTGTCCGGGCTGCTCGGCGGCGCCGAGCCCGCCGAACCGCAGGACCTGCGCGAGCTCGACGGCACGCCGCTGAACCTGGCCGGAATGGAGATCGGCGTCGAGCACGCCCCCGGCCACACCCCGGGGTCGGTCGTCTTCGTGCTGGGCGGCGGCGAGGACGGCGGGCCGGAGACGCTGCTCACCGGGGACCTGCTGTTCGCCGGGTCGATCGGCCGCACCGACTTCCCCGGCGGGGACCACGGCGAGATCCTGCACAGCCTGGAGCGGGTGTGCCTGAGCCGCCCCGACGCGACCGGGGTGCTGCCCGGCCACGGCCCGCGCACCACGGTCGGGCGCGAGCGCGCGGCCAATCCGTTCCTGCGCGATATCCCGGCGCGCTGAGCGCGCCGTTCCGCGAGCACGCCCCGATCACGCCCCTGCACGCCCCTGACGTCCGGCGTCCCGCCGCACCCCGTCCGACCTGCGCGGCGCGCGCCCCGGTGCCCCCGGCTCCGGGCGCCGCGACCGGGCCACGGCCGGGGCGGGCGTCGGGCATGATGGGAGGGGCCCCTTTCCGCCCGGCACCGCTCCCGGGGGCACCGCGCCCCGGCGGCCGGTCCCCCCGAGGCCGGTGCCGGTCGGGCCGCCACCGACAAGCACGAGTCCAAGGAGTACCCCGTTGATCCGCAACGCTTCCGCCGGTGCCCTGCGCGCATCGGACGCCGGTGAGACCGTCGTCCTCGCCGGCTGGGTGGCCCGGCGCCGCGACCACGGCGGCGTCGTCTTCTTCGACCTGCGCGAGGCCTCCGGCGTCGTGCAGGTCGTGGTCCGCGAGGACGACCTCGCCCACGACCTGCGCTCGGAGTACTGCGTGAAGGTCACCGGCGCGGTCCGGGTGCGTCCCGAGGGCAACGAGAACCCGGAGATCCCCACCGGCGGCGTCGAGGTCGTCGCCGACGCCATCGAGGTGCTCAGCGCCTCGGCCCCGCTGCCCTTCCCCCTGGACGGGTCGCAGGAGGTCTCCGAGGAGGCGCGGCTGCGCTACCGCTACCTCGACATGCGCCGCCCGGAGCCCGCCGCCGCGCTGCGGACCCGCTCGCAGGCGTCCTACATCGTGCACGAGGTGATGCGCGAGCTGGACTTCGTCAACGTGGAGACGCCCTACCTGACCCGGTCCACCCCGGAGGGCGCCCGCGACTTCCTGGTGCCGGTACGGCTGCAGCCGGGCCACTGGTACGCGCTTCCGCAGTCGCCGCAGCTGTTCAAGCAGCTGCTGATGGTCGGCGGGATGGAGCGGTACTACCAGATCGCGCGCTGCTTCCGCGACGAGGACTTCCGCGCCGACCGGCAGCCGGAGTTCACCCAGATCGACCTGGAGATGAGCTTCGTCGACCAGGAGGACGTCATCGCGGTCGGCGAGAAGCTCGTCGCCCGGCTGTGGAGCGAGGTGCTCGGCTACGAGATCCCGCTCCCGCTGCCGCGGATGCCCTACGCCGAGGCGATGGCGCGCTACGGGTCCGACAAGCCGGACCTGCGCTTCGGCCAGGAGCTGACCGAGCTGACCGAGCACTTCGCGCAGACGACCTTCCGGGTGTTCCAGGCGCCGTACGTGGGCGCGGTGGTCATGCCGGGCGGGGCGGCGCAGACGCGCAAGGAGCTCGACGGCTGGCAGGACTGGGCCAAGGCGCGCGGCGCCAAGGGGCTGGCCTACGTGCTCGTGCAGGAGGACGGCACGCTCGCCGGGCCGGTGGCCAAGAACCTGTCGGACGAGGAGCGTGTGGGCCTGGCCGCCAAGGTGGGGGCCGTTCCGGGCGACGCGGTGTTCTTCGCCGCGGGCGAGCGCCGCGCCTCCCAGGAGCTGCTGGGCGCGGCCCGGCTGGAGATCGGCCGCCGCAAGGGGCTGATCGACGAGTCGCTCTGGTCGTTCCTGTGGGTGGTGGACGCGCCCATGTTCGAGGAGGACGGCGAGGGCGGCTGGACCTCGGTGCACCACCCCTTCACCGGTCCCAAGCCCGAGTGGGCCGAGGAGTTCGACAAGGACCCGGCCAACGCCCTGGCCTACGCCTACGACATGGTCTGCAACGGGTCGGAGATCGGCGGCGGGTCCATCCGTATCCACCGCACCGACGTGCAGGAGCGGGTGTTCGCGGTGCTGGGCATCGGCGCCGAGGAGGCCGAGTCCAAGTTCGGGTTCCTGCTGGAGGCGCTGAAGTACGGCGCCCCGCCGCACGGCGGCATCGCCTTCGGGTGGGACCGGATCCTGACCCTGCTGGCGGGCCAGGACACCATCCGCGAGGTGATCGCGTTCCCGAAGACGGCCTCCGGCGGCGACCCGCTGACCGGCGCGCCCACCCCGATCACCCCCGCCCAGCGGGCGGAGGCCGGGATCGACGCGGTCCCCGAGGAGGAGAAGGAGGAAGAGGGGGCCTGACCCTTCTTCCCCCGGCCTGGGCCTTCTTGGTCCGGCTTCCTTGTTCGGCATCCTCTGGACCCTGACCCGGTCGGTTCAGTCGGTTCAGCGACCTGAAAGGCCCGCAGGCCCACCCGCCTGCGGGCCTTCCGCGTGTTCCGATGGGCGAGGAGGAAGCGGCTGAGCTGGTTCCCCGCTCGCGGTTCCCAGCCGGGTGGCGGGCCGGTGGGGTGTGGGGTGGATGGCGGCGACGAGGAAAGGTCGGCGGCCCTCATCGCAGCGCTGTCGGCCGTCCCGCGTGTGCGTGGTCACCGCCGATTGCAGCGACGGCGAGACCGGGGCTGTTCCCGGGCCGTGCCTGCCGGGCGCGAGGCTCCTCGCGGTCCGGGGCGGCGGCGCGGCCGGGTGGGCGGGTGGTCGCTCGCGTTCGTGGCGGCCGCACCCCCGGTGCGCCCCTGCCCGGCGATGATCTCGACAAGGGTGCTGTCATTCCGGCGGTT
>NZ_JAQFWQ010000088.1 GCF_027706725.1 Nocardiopsis endophytica | reverse complement strand
AGCGTCGTTTCTCCCGAGATCAACGCGGAGCGCACCCGCCTATCCGCGCGGGCTCCATGTCCGGACGGCAGGCGGGGGATCCGGCCCTTCGCCGCGTTGCCCGGACCGCCCGTCAGCCGCCCTCGAAGCTGATCTCCACGCGGCGGTTCTCGGCCCGGGCGCTCGGGACGTCGTTGCCGTCGCCGTCGGTCTCCTCGGCGACCGGCTCGCTCGACCCCCGGCCCTCGGCCTCGATGTCCGGGGCGGCCGATCCGAGTTCGTCCTCGATCGCGCTCTTCACCGCCTCGGCCCGCTTCTCCGACAGCTCCTGGTTGTAGGCGTCGTCCCCGATGCCGTCGCTGTGCCCGACGACCTCGACGGTGCCCTCGGCGCCCTCCAGGCGCCCGGCGATGTCGGCGATCGTGTCCTGGGCGGCGTCGGTCAGCGAGGCCTCGTCGAAGGCGAACAGGACGTCGGCGGCGATGGTGACGGTGGTGGTGCCGCCCTCGCTCTTCTCGGTCTCCAGCTCCTCGACGGACTCGGACGGGTCGATGCCGATCACGGAGGGGGCGGGGTCGATGGGGATCACCGCGTCGGCGATGGTCTCCGGCGTCACATCATCGGGATCACCCGCGACCTCACCGGTGTCGGCGGCGGCGGCCGGGGTGAGCGCGAGCGCCAGCGCGGCGCCGACGGCTCCGGCTCCCAGCGTGCGCGGCCCTGCCGCGCGGCGGCTCACCCCTCCTCCTGCAGCGGCACGTTCATGATCGGGTCGAACCCGTAGAAGTAGATGTCGAAGGCGGTGGCCTCCTCGCGCGGGGCGGCGAAGAAGGCGGTGAGCACCGTCGGTTCGTCGTAGGTGATGTCGGTGGTGACGGACGGTTGCAGGTACCCGCCGGCCTCGTCTTCGACGACCTTGTAGCGCAGCAGGTTCTCCATGTCGACGAGCCAGATCTGAGATCCGGACGTCGATGCTCCGATCGTCGTGAGGTTCGGCCTGCGATCAGCGTCCGAGCTCGGGGTCCCGGCGGTGAGCGTGTAGTCGAGCTGCATCAGGTCCCCGCGCACGGTGAGCCCGTTGACCTCGATCTTCACCTCGCCCTTGTGTTCGTTGTAGGGGAAGGTCCCCTCGGCGATCACCTCGTCCGTGGAGACCTGGGAGGGTGAGGCGGCGGCTCCGCCGCCTCCGCCGTCTTCAGGGGCCTTGTCGCGGCTGTTCGCCGAGCACCCCGCGAGGGCGAGGGCGACGACGAGCGCGGGGGCCGCGGCCTTGACTGCTGGACGCACGGGGAGACTCCTTCGGAAGCGATGTGGGGGATGGGGTCCGCGAGGTCGGATACGTCCCGAGCGCAACAGGTTCGCCGGCGGCCACGCAGTGTCCGGATTCGGTCACGCTGCATGGGTGCTCGGGGAGGATCCGGAAGAGCGGGCGCGGGGCGGACGGCGGGTCACTCCGCCGTGCGCCCCGCGCTCATTGGGTGTCGGGGACGCGGCACCCTGCGGTGCACGCGCCTCAGGGGCAGAGGGCGTCCAGCGAACCGGCCTCGTCGCCGACCTGGCGCCCGGGCGTCGTCGGCGACGGATCGTCCAGGCCCGTGTACTCCTGCCACTCGGTGGCGTCGTCCCCGTCCTGGCCGTCGGTTGGGCCCTCCTGGCCGTTCTGGCCCTCCTGGCCCTGGCCGTCCGCGCCGTCCTCGCCCCCGCCCGTCGGGGTGTCGGACGGGGAGGGGGAGGGCCCCGGCCCCGCGTCGCCGCTGTCGGCGCCGTCGCCCTGGGCCTGCTCCTGCTCGCCGACCGCGTCGGAGACCATCTGCCGGATGGTCTTCCAGTCCGGGTAGGCCGGGTCGACCTGGGGCGGGGTGAGCTGGAGGGTCTTCATCGACCCCTGGTCGTCGATGAGGTCGGCCAGCTCGATGAAGGCGGGCACCTTGGTCTGCGGGATGTCGGTGCGCAGCGTGCGCTTGGCGGCCCCGGCCAGGTCCTGGTAGCCGCGCAGGACCGCGGTCGGGTCGGCCTGCTCGACCACGTACTTGAGCAGGCAGCCCTGGCGCCCCATGCGGGTGTAGTCGTCGCTGTTGACGCGGCTGCGGCCGTACCAGAGGGCCTGGTTGCCGTCGAGGTGCTGCTGGCCGGCGGGCAGGATGTCGCCCTCCAGGCCGTAGGGGATCGGGTCCTCCAGGTAGACGTCGATGCCGCCGATGGCGTCGATGATCCCCTCGAAGCCCTTCATGTCCACCAGGGCGTAGTACTCGGGCTCCAGGCCGGTGATGTGGCCGACCACGGACTTGAGGGTGTCGGCGGCGGGGTCGTCGGCGCCGGGGTTCTCGGCCAGCTCCTCGGGGTTCTCGGCGACCGCCTGGTAGACCTCGTTGAACAGGTCGTCGAACCCGGCCGGGGGCGGGTAGGCCTCGGCCAGCTTCGAGCCCTCGGGGAACTGCACGTCCTCCAGGTTCCGGGGGATGCCGATGAGCACCACGTCGCCGGTCTCGACGTCGATGCTCGCCAGCATCGTGGAGTCGTTGCGCATGCCGTAGCGGTTGCTGCCCGAGTCGCCGCCGACGAGCAGCACCTCGATGCGGTCGCGGCCGTTCCACGGGTCGGCGGCGTCGTGCGGCGGCTCGCCCAGCGGGTCGACGGACCCGAAGACCGAGGAGAGCGTGGAGTAGGTGACGTAGGACGTGTGCATCACGGCGGCGGCGGGGGCGGCGGCCACCACGCAGAGCACGACGACCAGCGCGCCGCCCGCGGCCGCGGCGCCGCGGCGGGCGGGGCGCGGGCGGGTGATGACCCAGGAGTGCACCACCACGGCCATCCAGACGACCGTGCCGACGAAGGCGATGGCGGAGGCGGTGAGCAGCCACCGGCCCTGCACCGCCATGCTCGCCCCGAGGGCCACGTCGCCGAAGACGAGGAGGCCCGCGGCGGCGATCGCCGCGATCGCCAGCGCGTATCCGCTGAGCAGGACGATCCCGGCGGTCCGGCGCCCGGTGCGCAGGTGGGCGATGCCCGGAAGGACGAGCGAGGCCGCGGTCAGCAGCAGCGCTCTTCCCAACCCCGATGGGCGTGCCGCCGCCTCCTGCTGCTCATCCCCTGGTGATGCCATCGGGGTCCCTTCTCTTCATCCCCCGCCCGCCGTGGCGGACGGTTCTGTTCTCGGGCGCGCCGCCGTGCGCGTCGTCGGACTTCCGGCGCCGCGGTCCGGACGCGGCGTCACTTATGGGCGTACCGCATCCGGCGGCGACCATGCCGGATGACAGTGTCTCGCTTTGCCGGAGTCGTCCGCACGCGGGGACGCGACACGGCACGTTAGCCATCTGTCCGTCATGTCGCAAAGACCGGTCGTATGTCTGGTCTCGCGGGCATGCATCGCCGAATACGTGCTTGTTTCTTCCGTGATCTGTAGTTAAGGAACGCCGCAACTGCCATGATCTGGCCGCAGGAGGGGGCGGCGCCCGGGGGGAATGGGCGCCGTCGAAGGAACGAAAGGCGAAAATCGTGCTCGATGCGGTCGACGCTGCGCTCATGCGGGCGCTGCAGGGGGACGGAAGAGCGACCTATCAGGCCCTCGCCGACGGGGTGGGGCTCTCGCGCACGGCCGTGCGCGCCCGGGTGCGCCGCCTGGTGGCGCTCGGGGCGATCAGGATCGTCGGGGTGCTGCACGCGGGGGTCATGGGCCGGGAGGTGTTCGCCCATGTTTCATTCACCGTTTCCGGCCCGGTGGGCCCGCTGCTGGGGGAGCTGGCCGAGCGGGAGGCCGTCACCTTCGCCGCGCAGACGGCGGGGCGCTTCCCCGCCGTGGCGCAGGTGCGGGTCCGCGACGACCAGGCGCTGGCCGAGGAGGTCGCCGCGATGCGCGTGCTGCCCGGGGTGGGGGGAGCCGAGGTCTTCCGGGCGGGCGGCGTGGTCAAGGACGCCGACAGCGGCGTCCGCGAGCTCAAGGACATCGCCATCGACCCGCTGGACTGGCGGCTGGTGCGGCACCTGCAGCACGACGGCCGCGCCTCCTACGCCGAGCTGGCCCGCAGGGTGGGGCTGTCGCAGGCGGCGGCGCGCTCGCGGGTGGTCCGGCTGATCGAGGCCGGGGTGGTGCACGTGACCGCGCTGGTGGAGCCCACCGTGGTCGGCGCCGACGAGCGCCTGGGGTTCGGCGTGCGCTGCCGGGGGGACGCCTCGGTGCTCGCGGCGCGCCTGGCCGCGGTGCCGGGGGTGTCCTTCCTGGCGGTCGGCTTCGGCCGGTACGACCTGGTGGGCTCGGCCGCGGCGGCGGACCGCGCCGCCCTGGTCGAGGCGGTCGAGGCGATCCGGGCCTGCCCCGACGTGGGGCGGCTGGAGACGTGGGAGCATCTGCGGGTGGCCAAGGAGCGGCTCCGCGGCGACGGGGGAGCGGCCCCGGCGGCGGTGCCCCGAGCGAGGAAGGGCGTGGCGGCGTGAACACGGCGGGGGCGGGAGCGGCCCGGGACGGGGCGGCGGCGCCGTCACGGACCCTGAGGCTGGGAGAGGCGGCCTTCGCCCCCGGTGAGCACGCGGTGATGGCGGTCGTGAACCGCACCCCGGACTCCTTCTACGACCGCGGCGCCACCTTCGCATTCGGCGCCGCGCTCCGCGCCGCCGACGCGGCCGTGGAGCGCGGCGCCGACATCATCGACGTCGGCGGGGTCAAGGCCGGGTACGGCGCCGAGGTGGACGAGGACGAGGAGATCGGGCGCACCGCGCCGTTCATCGCCGAGCTGCGCCGCCGCCACCCCGGGGTGGCCATCTCGGTGGACACCTGGCGCGCGCGGGTGGGGGAGGAGTGCGTGCGTGCCGGGGCCGACCTGATCAACGACACCTGGGCGGGCGCCGACCCCGACCTGGCGCGGGTGGCCGCCGCCACCGGTGCGGGGCTGGTGTGCAGCCACACCGGGGGGCTGGGGCCGCGCACCGACCCGCACCGGGCGGCCTACCGGGACGTGACGGCCGACGTTGCGGAGACGGTCGCCCGGCTCGCCGAGCGCGCGGTCGGCCTGGGCGTGCGCCCGGAGGGCATCCTCGTGGACCCCACCCACGACTTCGGCAAGAACACCTACCATTCGCTGGAGCTGACCCGCAGGCTGGGGGAGCTGGCGGCGACGGGGTGGCCGGTGCTGGTGGCGGTCTCCAACAAGGACTTCATCGGTGAGTCGCTGGACGCGCCGCTCACCGACCGCCTGGCGGGCACGCTCGCGGTCCTGGCGGTATCGGCCTGGGAGGGGGCCCGGGTCTTCCGAGTCCACGACGCCGGCGCCGCCCGGACGGCACTGGACACGGTGGCGGAGGTACGAGGGTCAAAGGTTTAGCCGTCTGCGCCGCCCCTGCGTCGTTGATCTCGGGAAAAGCGCCCCTAAAAGCGGCCCGGTAGCGTCGTTTCTCCCGAGATCAACGCGGAGCGCACCCGCCTGTCCGCGCGGGCCTTAAGCCGTGCGGCGGGCCCGTGAGACCGGCAACGACGCAGGTAGGCGGCCCATGCCTCAGCGCTGTCGGCCGCCGGGCGTGCGGATGGCCGCCGTCGATGGCGGCGACGGAGTGAGCGGGGCGGTTCCCCGGCCTTGCCCGCCGTCCGGCGGGCTGCTCGCGGTCCGGGTGCCGGCCGCACGCCTGCCGGCCGACGATGCTGCCACACAGGTCGCTGACCTTCGTCGTCGCTGACCTCGCGGCCTTGCGCTCCACCAGCCCGCCGCCCGGCTGGGGTCCGTGAGCGGGGGCCTGCTCAGCCGCCCGACCGCCCGGACCGCGAGAGGGTGGACGGTCGGTCGGCGAGGCCGGGGAACCGTCCGGCTCCGGCCTCGCCGGCCTTGCGAGGGCCATCCGCGCGCCTGCCGCCCCGGCGGTGCCGCCGAGGTCCTGTCAGGGGGTGCGTCGGGCGACATCGCAGGCCTGAACGTGTAACCGGCGGTAGCGTTTTTTTACCGATTCCTGTCCGCACGTCTTGCGCACCAGGGAAGTTACCCATGAGTATGAAGGGGTCGGGCCGCCGCCGGACCCTCTCTCAGGCGTGTGCGGCCCACATCAGGCGCGGTGCATTCGGGGAGGTCGACGTGGCGCTTGCGGATACCTTGACGGCGGTCGGAACAGCGGCGCTGACCAGGAGCGGGGCCCTGCCCCTCGGGGCCCACCTCTTTCCCGTCCAGCCGGGGGAGGGGCTCGCGGCCACGGTGCTGCCGGTGCGCTGCGCCCCCGGCGACAACCTCGCCCTGCACGCGGCGGTGGCCCAGGCCGCGCCCGGCACGGCGCTGGTGGTGGACGCCTCCGCCGACCCCGAGTTCGGCTACGTCGACGAGATCCTCGCGGTGGCGGCGCGCATGCGCGGTCTGGCCGGGATCGTCGTCGACGGGTGCGTGCGGGACCTGGGCGCCATCGCCCGGACCGGCCTGCCGGTGGTCAGCGCCGGGGTGTCCCCGCGCGGCACCGCCCACGAGGCCGGAGGCGCGGTGGGCCGCGAGATCACCATGAACACCGGCGGCGCGCCGGTGCCCGTGCGCCGCGGCGACTGGGTGGCCGTGGACGACGATGGCGTGGTGTGCCTGCCGCGCGGCCGGGCCGCCGACATCGTCGCCGACGCGCTGCGGGCCGCCACCACGGACCGCGAGCTGGTCGAGGCCGTGTGCGCCGGAGAGAGCACGATCGAGCTGCTCGACCTCGACCCCACCCGGGTGGCGGGCTGGGAGGGCGGCCCCGGCCGGTTCGAGGCCGCCCCGGCCGCCGAGCGCTAGCAACGGCCACCTGCACGCGGGACCGTGCGTCCGACTGTCAGGTGGAGCGCGGATTCGCCTCTGCGACGTGTGGGGCCCGGCGACGGACCGCAGGGCCCAGCCTCGATGACTTCGCCGCCGACGGCCGCCCCCGCGATGATCTCGACAAGAGTGCCGTCACAACCGCCGGAATGACAGCACTTCCGTCGAGATCATCGCGGAAGGGCCGCGGGCAATGGGACGGGCCCGCGCGCCGACCGTGAAACCCGCCTCTTCCGATGGGGTGGAGAGGCGGTCCCCGCGGCCGGGCGCGGGCCCGGTTCCGCCGCCCGCGCCCTCTCAGTCGTCGGCGCGGGCGAGCAGCTCGTCCAGGTAGCAGGCGGCCTCGCGCAGTGCCTCGGCCTCGTCGCCCTCGCGGATGGCGTCCGCGAGGCGCTTGTGGTCGAGGTCCTCCTGAGGGGCCTGGATCAGCGCCGACTGGGCGATACTGTCGTAGACGACGGACGCGATGTCGTCGTAGAGCTCGATCAGGAGCGGGTTGTGCGTCGCGTTGACGACCGCCCGGTGGAAGGTGAAGTCGGCCTCGACGAACGAGGACATGTCGCGCTCGCGCCACGCGCTGTCGCGCAGGGCCAGCGCGCGGTCGATGTCGGACAGGTCCTCGACGGTCCGGCGGCTCGCCGCCAGGCGCGCCGCCTCCATCTCCAGGGCGCGCCGCACCTCGAGGTTCTCCCGCATGCGCGACCGCTCCAGGCGGCGGCGCAGCGCCCCGCCCAGTTCGCTGGAGGCGCGCACGAAGGTGCCCGCCCCCTGGCGGATCTCCAGGAGGCCCGCGTGGGCCAGGGCGCGCACGGCCTCCCTGACCGTGTTGCGTCCCACCTCCAGCTGGTCGGAGAGCTCCGACTCGGTGGGGATGCGGTCGCCGACACCCCACTCGCCAGAGTCGATCTGTGTTCTGAGCTGGCTGATGACCTGGTCGACCAGGCCGGTCCGGCGCGTCGAGGCGAGGGGCACGCGGTTACCTCCTACGGGTGTCGGCCCACCGTGGGCCACATCATGAGGGTCGGTTAAAGCCGGAGCTTAGACCAGCCCGCGCGGGGAACAGGCCGTCCCCGCCAATGCGTTACGCTGTCGATGTAGATCCTGTCATCCTATGAATAAGGGGGGCGAGTGACAAGCGCCACAGCCGAACGCGTCCATCGGACCGGCCCGGCGGCGGGCCGGGGACGCCGACGGCACGTCGCCTGGCTGCTGATCGCCGGCGTCGCCCTGGCGGCGATCAACCTGCGCACCGCCATCACCAGCGTCGGGCCGCTGCTCGACGAGGTGTCGGCGGGGCTGGGCATGTCCACCACCGTCGCGGGGGTGCTGACCACGCTGCCGGTGCTGTGCTTCGCCGCCTTCGGCGCGGCCACGCCCGCCCTCATCCGCCGCTTCGGCGAGCACCACGTGCTCGTCGCCGCGCTGGCCGCCCTCACCGCGGGCCTCGCCGCCCGGGTGCTGTTCGGCGACCCCTGGACCTTCCTGGCGCTGAGCGCGGTCGCGCTCTCCGGCGGCGCGGTCGGCAACGTGCTCCTGCCCACCCTGGTCAAGCAGCACTTCCCCGAACGGGTCGGCACGATGACCACCCTGTACACCACCGCGCTCGCGGCCGGGACGACCATGGCCGCCGCAGCCACGGTGCCGGTCTTCGACGCCACCGGCAGCTGGCGCACCGCCCTGGGCATGTACGCCGTGTTCGGCCTCATCGCCGCCGTGCCGTGGGTGCTGGTGCTGCGCCACGAGCCCGCCAAGCAGGACCCCGCCCAGGCCACCTCGCTGCGGACCGTGCTGGGCACGGCCATGGGCTGGCAGTCCGTGCTGTTCTTCGGCACCCAGTCGACCGTGGCCTACATCATGTTCGGCTGGTTCGCCCAGATGCTGCGCGACCAGGGCATGAGCGCGGGCGGCGCCGGGCTGGCGCTGTCGCTGCTGACCGCCCTGGCGGTGCCCACCTCGCTGGTGCTGCCCGGCCTGATGGCGCGCGCCCGGGACCACCGCGGATACGTCGCCTTCTTCTACGTCTGCTACGTGCTCGGCCTGGGCGGGCTGTGGATCGCCCCGACCTCCGGCGTGTGGGTGTGGACCGTCCTCATCGGCATGGGCATGGGCACCTTCACCCTGGCGCTCACCTTCTTCGCGGTGCGCACGCGCACACCGGCGGCGACCGCGGCGATGTCGGCGTCCAGCCAGAGCCTGGGCTACCTCATGGGCGGGCTCGGCCCGTTCCTGTTCGGGCTGCTGCACGACGTCTCCGGGGGCTGGCACGCGCCGCTGGCCCTGGTGGCCGTGCTGGTGACCGGCAACATGGTCGTGGGCATGTTCCTCGGGCGCCCGCGCTTCCTGGAGGACGCGCTGGAGCGCAGGGCCGCGCGCGCGGCCGCCCGGACCGGCGCGTCCGGCTGAGGCCCGCGAAGGGCGGTCGGGCCCGGTGCGCCGAGGAGGGGGCGGCGCACCGGGCCCGACGTATGCCGGGGATGCCGGTACCGGTCGGCTCATCCGCCCGGGAGCCAGTCCACCTTCCCGATGAGGGCGACCGACCCGGCGAAGGCCACGATGTCGATCAGGGAATGGGCGATCACGAGCGGCATCACCCGGCCCCAGCGCTTGTAGGCCCAGCAGAACACCAGCCCCATCACCAGGTTGCCGAAGAACATCCCCACCCCCTGGTAGAGGTGGTAGGTCGCGCGCAGCACCGAGCTGAACAGGATGGCGCGCACCGGTGACCAGCCGAGCTGGTCGAGCCGCAGCAGCAGGTAGCCGACCACGATGACCTCCTCCAGCACGCCGTTCTTCACGGCCTGCAGGACCAGGACCGGGTACTGCCACCAGTGCGGCTCCAGCGTGCTTGGCGCGACCGTCACGGTCAGCCCCAGGCGCCAGGAGACCAGGTACACCACCAGTCCCCCCAGGCCGATCGCCGCTGCCAGCGCCGCGCCGCCGAGCAGGTCCGGGCCGGGGCGGCGCAGGTCGAAGCCGATCGTGGCGGCCGACTCGCGCGTGCGGTGCAGCAGGAACAGCACCAGCGCCACCGGGGCGAACGCGAACACCAGCGAGGCGGTCTGCCGGGACAGGTCCAGCCACGGGCGCTCGGCCTCGGCGCGCGGCGCCACCAGGCTCGCGCTCTGGTCGGCGAGCGAGCCCGGGGCCGTCAGCGCGCCGGTGAAGGAGATGACCGCGTACACCGCGGACGCGCCCAGGGACAGCGCCAGGACGCAGGCGATCTCCCAGCCGAGGGTCCGGCCGGTGACCGGCGCGGGCCGGGGCGGGGCGGGGGCCGGGCGCGCCCGCTCCCGCCCGTCGGAGGCGGCCCCCTCGGGCGGGGGCGGCGGGGCCGGGGCCGGAGTGGATTCGGACATGCGGCCGATCATCGCACGCCCTCCGGCGGCGTGCGGACCCCCTCCCGCGGGCCCTGCCCGCGGGGGCCTTCGCACGAGGGGCCGCGCACAAAGGGGCCGCGCACGAAGGGGCCGCCGGTCCCACGGGTGACACGAGGCCGTGGGACCGGCGGCGGGGGGACGGCCCGCCCGCCGCGCCCCAGCCACGAAAGCGGGGCGGGCGGCCCGTCAGGGACGAGGATCCAGTATCAGTGAGCCGCTGAGAACTGGTCCTCTTCAGTGGAGCCGGTGAGCGCGGTGGTGGAGGCGTCCGGGGTGATCGCCGTGGAGATCAGGTCGAAGTACCCGGTGCCGACCTCGCGCTGGTGGCGGGTGGCGGTGTAGCCGGCGGCCTCGGAGGCGAACTCGGCCTCCTGCAGCTCGACGTAGGCGCTCATGCCGCTCTGGGCGTACCCCTTGGCCAGGTCGAACATCGAGTGGTTCAGGCTGTGGAAGCCGGCCAGGGTGATGAACTGGAACTTGTAGCCCATGTGGCCCAGCTCGCGCTGGAACTTGGCGATGGTCGCGTCGTCCAGGTGCTTCTTCCAGTTGAACGACGGCGAGCAGTTGTAGGCGAGCATCTGGTCGGGGTACTCGGCCTTGATCCGCTCGGCGAACTGGCGGGCCACCTCCAGGTCGGGGGTGGAGGTCTCCATCCACAGCAGGTCGGAGTAGGGCGCGTAGGCCAGGCCGCGGGCCACGCAGGCCTCCAGCCCGTTGCGGACCCGGTAGAAGCCCTCCGCGGTGCGCTCGCCGGTGACGAACTGCCGGTCGCGCTCGTCGATGTCGCTGGTGATCAGCGTCGCGGCCTGGGCGTCGGTGCGCGCCACGACCAGCGAGGGGACCCCGGCGACGTCGGCGGCCAGGCGGGCGGCGTTCAGCGTCTTGACGTGCTGGCCGGTCGGGATGAGGACCTTGCCGCCCAGGTGGCCGCACTTCTTCTCGGAGGCGAGCTGGTCCTCCCAGTGCACGCCCGCGGCGCCGGCCGCGATCATGCCCTTCATCAGCTCGTAGGCGTTGAGCACCCCGCCGAAGCCGGCCTCGGCGTCGGCGACGATCGGCGCCGTCCAGTGCGGGGCGTCCTCCTCGCCCTCGGACCAGGAGATCTGGTCGGCGCGCAGCAGGGCGTTGTTGATCCGGCGGACGACCTGGGGCACCGAGTTGGCGGGGTACAGGCTCTGGTCGGGGTAGGTCTGGCCGGCCTGGTTGGCGTCGGCGGCGACCTGCCACCCGGACAGGTAGATGGCCTTGAGCCCGGCGCGGACCTGCTGGACCGCCTGGTTGCCGGTGAGCGCGCCGAGGCTGTTCACGTAGTCCTCGGTGTGCAGCAGCTTCCAGAGCCGCTCGGCGCCCTGGCGGGCGAGGGTGTGCTCCTCGGTGACGGACCCGCGCAGGCGGACCACGTCGGCGGCGGAGTAGGTGCGCTCGATGCCGGCCCAGCGGGGGTCGGTCTCCCACTCCCGCTCGAGCGCCGCGGCGGCTTCCTGCTGACGGCCGGTGATGCTCATGTGCTTCCCGCCTTCTTGTTTCCCCTGGTCGACGTAGAGGCTGGAGACCCGTCCCCGTGGGCCCTAAGGGCCGTGGGGGGCGGTGTGTTCCCCGCCTGTGCCAACGATTCTTCGCAAAGTTCCAGGGTTTTTCGAGCGGAATCCGTGTGAAGATCTTCGAATCTTTCCCTACTATGAACCCATGACGTACTTTGGTACCGAAGAAATCCCGTCTTTGCCAGGAGACCTGGACCTGGTCACCTTCGGCCAGCGGCTGCGCCACCTCCGCCGGGCGCGCGGGATGACCCTCGCCGACCTGGGCGAACGCGTGGGCCGGGCCCCCTCCCAGCTCTCCCTGCTGGAGAACGGCAAGCGCGAGCCCAAGCTCTCCCTGCTCACCTCGCTGGCCCAGGCGCTGGGCGTGTCCGTGGAGGAGCTGCTCTCCCGCCAGCCCCCGAGCCGCAGGGCGCAGCTGGAGATCGCGCTGGAGGAGGCCCAGCGCGACCCCGTCTACCAGAGCCTGGACCTGCCGCACCTGAAGGTCGGCAAGCGGGTGCCCAACGACGTGCTGGAGCACATCGTGGGGCTCTACGACGAACTGCGGCGGCGCAGCGTCAAGCCGACCGCCACCCCCGAGGAGGCGCGCCGGGCCAACGCCGAGCTGCGGCGCCAGATGCGCGAGCGCGGCAACTACTTCCCGGCCATCGAGAAGGCCGCCCAGGAGACGCTGGACGCGGTCGGCTACAGCGGGGGAGCGCTGTCCCAGGGCCAGATCCTGTCGATCGTCACGCACCACGGGTTCACCCTGCGGTACGTGCAGGACCTCCCGCGCTCCGTGCGGTCGGTGACCGACACCCGCAACCGCCGCCTCTACCTCAAGCGCGAGTCGCTGGGCATGCACAGCCCCCGCACGATCCTGCTGCAGACGCTCGGCCACTTCGTCCTGGGGCACCAGCAGCCCCGCGACTACGCCGACTTCCTCAGACAGCGGGTGGAGGCCAACTACTACGCGGCGGCCGTGCTGATCCCCGAGGCCTCGGCCGTCACCTACCTCCAGGAGGCCAAGAAGGCGCGCGACCTGTCGGTCGAGGACCTGAGGGACGTCTTCTCCGTCTCCTACGAGATGGCGGCCCACCGGTTCACCAACCTGGCCAACCGGCACCTGGACCTGGTGTGCCACTTCATCCGCAACGACGAGACCGGGATCATCTACAAGGCCTACGAGAACGACGGCCTGGTGTTCCCCACGGACGAGAGCGGGGCCATCGAGGGCCAGCGCATGTGCCGCTACTGGTCGGGCCGCCAGGTGTTCGCGTCTCCGGACCGGTACTCGATCTACTACCAGTACACCGACAAGCCCAACGGCACCCACTGGTGCGTGGCCCACGTGGACCCCAGCCGCGAGCGCAACTTCGCGATCACCCTCGGGGTCCCCTACAAGGAGTCGCGCTGGTTCCGGGGCCGGGAGACGACCAACAGGACGAAGTCGAACTGCCCGTCGGGCGAGTGCTGCGTGCAGCCGCCCTCGGACCTGGCCGCGCGCTGGGAGGGCAACGTCTGGCCGTCGGCGCGGGCCCACTCGCACGTCCTGTCGGCCCTGCCGTCCGGCACGTTCCCCGGCGTGGACGAGACCGACGTCTACACCTTCCTGGAACGCCACGAGGCGGACTAGATGGGGGCGCACGGATCCCCGGTGCCATGGCGGCGGCACCGGGGATCGGCCGTGTCCGCCCGCGGCTACTTGACCGGCAGCCCGGTCACCGCGCGGCCGATGATCAGGCGCTGGATCTCGCTGGCTCCCTCGAAGATGGTGAAGATGGTGGCGTCCCGGTGCCAGCGCTCCACGGGGTACTCCCTCGTGTAGCCGTTCCCGCCCAGGATGCGGATCGCGTTCTGGGTCACCCAGGTCGCCGTCTCGCTAGCGAACAGCTTGCTCATCGACCCCTCGGCCTGGGCGAAGTCCTTGTCGTTGCGCGCCATCCAGGCCGCGCGCCACACGAGCAGCCGCGCCGCGTCGATCCGGGTCGCCATGTCCGCCAGCGTGAACGCCACCGCCTGGTTCTCCCCGATGGGGCGGCCGAACTGCTCGCGCTCGCGGGAGTAGTCGCGCGCGTACTCGTAGGCCGCGCGCGCACAGCCCACCGCCATCGCGCCCACCGACGGGCGGGACGCCTCGAAGGTCTTCATCGCCGCCTGGCCGCCGGAGCTGCGGCCCTCGCGCGCGCGGGCCAGGCGCTCGTCGAGCCTCTCCTTGCCCCCCAGCAGGCAGTGGCCCGGCACCCGCACGTCGTCGAGGACCACTTCGGCGGTGTGCGAGGCGCGGATGCCGTGCTTGGCGAACTTCTGCCCCTGCGACAGGCCCGGGGTGCCCGGCGGGACGATGAAGCTGGCCTGCCCCCGCGAGCCCAGCCCGGGGTCGACCGAGGCCACCACGACGTGCACGTCGGCGATGCCCCCGTTGGTGGCCCAGGTCTTGGTGCCGTTGAGCACCCACTCGTCCTTGGCCTCGTCGTAGACGGCGCGGGTGCGGATGGAGGCCACGTCGCTGCCGGCGTCGGGCTCGGAGGAGCAGAACGCGCCCAGCTTGATGTCGTCGGCGGTGCCGAACATCTGCGGCACCCACTCGAAGAGCTGCTCCTGGGTGCCGTTGCCCGCGACGGCCACGGCCGCCAGCCCGGTGCCGGTCAGGGACAGGGCGATGCCCGGGTCGCCCCAGTACAGCTCCTCGAAGGCGGCGGGGATGCCCACGCCGCTGGGCTCCAGCCACTGGTTGGCGAAGAAGTCCAGCGAGTACAGGCCGATCTTGGCCGCCTCCTGGAGGATCGGCCAGGGGGTCTCCTCGCGCTCGTCCCACTCGGCGGCGGCGGGGCGGATCACGTCGCGGGCGAAGCCGTGGGTCCAGTCGCGGACGTCGCGGACGTCCTCGCTGAGCTCCAGGCTGAACGCGGGGGCGCCTGCGGAGTCGGTCATGTGCACACGTCCTTCGTTCGTCCCGGCGGCGGGCCGGGAGAGGGCGTCGGGTCTCGGGGCGGGCAGGGGCGGCCGCGGGGCGCCGCCCGCCCTGGTGTTACCAACAGTAACACCCGGTCTCGGGCCGCCGGAAGAGCGGGCGGCACGCGCGAGGGGGCCCACGGCCGCACCCCGGATGACCGGCGGGAACGGCCGGATCGGGCCGTGTCCGGCAGGGGCGCCCGGGCGAACCCGCTACCCGTGGGGCGCGTCCTAACGGGTGTCATCCGTCCGGGGGAGGTCCTGGGGCCCAGGACCCGGCGTACAAGGGGGAACAGCCATGTCCACTGCACTGAGGGACCGGAGAGCGCGAGCCGCGGCGACGCACAGGGCACGCCGCAGGGCGGGAGCCCTCGCCGCCGCGGTGGCGGTCCCGGCGCTGGCGATGGGGGCCTCCGCACCCGCGGCCGCGGAGGCCGGCGCCGCGCCCGGGGGAGCCCATACGGGGATCCGGGCGTGCGAGTCCAGCGACTACAAGCTCATCTACGAAGGTCGTGAGGCCGCCGCCGGGACCATGTACATCCGCTTCGCCATGTCCCGCATCATGGGCGACGGGCCGGGCGAGGAGCCGTGCGTGCAGTACACCCCGGTCGCCATGCACTGGATCGACAGCTTCGAGGGCGAGCGGGTCGGCGACTGGGCGCGCTACGACGACGACCCGCCCGAGCCCTTCGTGGTCGAGCCGGGAGGCGCCGCGTCCCTGACCGTCCGCCAGCCCAACCCGCTCAACTACCCGGAGGAGGACTGCGAGCCTCAGCCGGTCGCAGGCATCCAGGTCTACCTGAGGTTCGAGGACGACGAAGGCGTCTACGGCCCGACCGGCGGCCAGGACGTCATGTGCTCGCTGCCCGGCAAGGGCGTCCCGACCGTGTTCGTCGGGCCGTACGAGGCCTGAACGCCTGCGAGGCGTGAACGCGTCCGGGTCCTGACCGCGACGGGGGCGGGTCAGGACCCGGGAGCAGTTCACCACGGCGGGGCCCTGCGCGTGCCGCGGGTCGCCTCACCAGGTCACCGGGAACGCCTCGGTGGACCGGACGAACCGCTCCTCGTTCCAGCGCAGCTCCTCCAGGGGGGTAGCGGGCCGCAGCCCCGGCAGCCCCTCCGCCATCGCCTCCAAGGCCACCTGGAGTTCCATGCGCGCCAGCGACGCGCCCACGCAGTGGTGGATCCCGTGCCCGAAGGCCAGGTGCGGCGTGCGGCCCCGCTCGAAGTCCAGCCGGTCGGGCTCGGCGAAGGCCTCCGGGTCGCGGTTGGCCGCCGACAGCTCCACGATGACCTGGTCGCCCGCGGGCACGCGCACACCGCCCACCTCGGCGTCCTCGAGCGCGTACCGCGTGAACGACCCGGGGCGGATCAGCGGCACCAGCCGGAGCAGCTCCTCGACCGCCCCCGGGACCAGGCCGGGGTCGGTGACCAGGCGGGCGAACCCGTCCTCCTTCAGCAGCAGGTAGAAGAACCCGGGCACGAGCGACGCCGTCGTCTCGTGCCCCGCGATCAGCAGCGCGCGCAGCAGCCCCAGCAGCTCCTCCTCGTTGAGGCGGCTGCCCTCGTAGTGTTCGCGCGCCAGGGCGCCGACGAGCCCGCCGTCCGGGTCGTCCCTGCGCAGGGTCACCATGTCCGCCAGGTAGGCGTCGATGCGCGCCTGGTTCTCCTGCACCCGCTCGGGTGTGCTGTCGGTCGTGCTCAGGAACGCGTCGCTCCAGGCGTGGAAGGAGTGCCGGTCGGAGGAGGGGACCCCGAGCAGCTCGCAGATGACCTCGATGGGCAGCGGGAGCGCGAGGTCGCGGACCAGGTCGCCGGGCGGCCCCTGGTCGCGCATCCCCTGGACGAGGCGGTCGGCGACGCCCCGGGTCCACGGGCGCAGGCGCTCGACCCGGCGCGGCGTGAACACCTTGCCGACCAGGCCGCGCACCTGCGTGTGGCGCGGCGGGTCCATGTTCATGATCGTCCGGTTGGACACGTCGATGGGCCCGATCCGGGCGGTGCGCTCCTCGGGGATGCCCGCGCGCTCGGCGTCCCGGCCGAACCGGGGGCTGCTCAGGACGTCCTTGGCGTCCTCGTAGCGGGTCACGAGCCAGGCCGGGTCGCCGAAGGGCAGGCGCACCCGGACCGGGGCGCCGCCCTTGCGCGCCTCGGCGAGGGCGGGGGCGGGCGTGAGCGGGTGGTCCGAGGGGAAGGGGAACGCGGCGGCATCGGGCATGGGTGGCCTCCAGGATGGCGGTCTCCCCGCGACTCCATGCGGGTCGGGGGTCATCCGGAACGGGAGGCGGCGCCGCACCTTCCACACTAGATGGAACACGGTGCCCCGATAGGGGCGCTCCGGTGACACTGGGCTACCCGTCGACCGCGTGTGGCGACCATTGCGGGCGACCGGAACCGGCCGCGTGGGAAAGGGGTGGCGGACGTTCGAAACGGGGTCCGGTTGCCGGGGTTGATGCATTCTTTATATAACGGTCTGGTATCGGTAAGGGTGTGTACGTCGACGACATCCGCACCGCGACCGACCGAGGCGCGACGGCCGTCGGGGCCGGCACGGCCGAGGGGGCCGTCCCGCGGCCCGCGCCGCCCACCGCCTGGATCGACCTGGCCCGGGTGGCGGCGATGGGGGCCGTCGTCCTCATCCACGCCTATTCGCCCCTGGTCACCGAGGTCTACACCGGCCAGGGAAGCACCGCGTGGTGGACCTCCACCGCCCTGGACGCCGCGCTCCGCTGGTGCGTGCCCGTCTTCGTGATGATCAGCGGCGCGCTGCTGCTGAGCCCCAGGGACGAGACGGCGCCCGACTTCTACCGCAAGCGCTGGGCCCGCATCGGCGTCCCGCTGGTGGTGTGGACCGCCGCCTACCTCGCCTGGGAGATGTGGCGCACCGGCCTGACCCCCTCCGGGGCCGTCGAGCAGGCGGCCTCCGGCGAGCCCGCCATCCACCTGTACTTCCTGTACATCATCGCCGGGCTCTACGTGTTCACGCCGTTCCTGCGCACCCTGGTCGGCGCCGCCACCCGCAGCGCGCTGTGGTGGTTCGCCGGGGCCGCCCTGGCCTTCGGCGCCCTCAACCAGGCCCTCGGCCTGATCGAGGGCGTCGGCGGGACCACCGCCGCCGCCCAGTTCCTCCCCTACGTCGGCTACTACGTGCTCGGCTGGCTGCTCTTCCACGGCCCGACCGGCCGCCGTCCCCTGCGGCTCGGGCTCGCCCTCCTGGTCGCCGGCAGCGCCGCCGCGGCCGTCGGCGCGGGCGCCCTGGCGGAGCTGGCAGGGGAGTGGGGCGCGGAGGCCGACTACGTCTTCGACTTCCTGTCGCCCGCGGTGATCGCCGCCGCGATCGGCGCGTTCCTCGTCCTCAGGGAGGCGGGCCTGCGCCTCGCGGCCTCCGAGAGGCGGACCGCCGCCCTGGTGTCCCGCACCGCGCGCTGGGCCGCCGGCCCCAGCTTCGGCGTCTACCTGGTGCACGTGATGGTGCTGTTCTCTTTGAGGGATCTGTTCGGAATGCCCGCAGAAGGACCATGGTCCGTTCTGGCGGCCGCGGGTTATGCGGCGGTGGTGACCGCCGTCAGCCTGCTCCTCGTCGAAGTGCTCCGCCGAATCCCTTTCGCGCGTGCCGTCGTCTAGAACCGGTCGGCCTGAATTCCGGAAACGGTGGTACGGCTCACACCCGCGACGTACGATGGCGCGGACTTCCCCTCCCCCTAGCCAGGTAAGGGCACCGCCGATGACCGACACTGACGGACAGTCGAAGGCCTCCGACTGGGCGCCCACGAGCGCCCCCGTCATCCAGACGACGGAGCCGACCATCGCCCGGGTCTACGACGCGCTCCTGGGCGGCAAGGACAATTTCCAGGTAGACCGGGACGGCGCCGCTCTCTACATCAAATACGTGCCGATGTCGGGCCAGTGCGCCCTGGACAACCGCGCCGCCCTCGTGCGGGGCGTGCAGTACCTGGCCCGCACGGCGGGGCTCGACCAGTTCCTCGACATCGGCAGCGGCCTGCCCACGGTCAAGAACACCCACGAAGCGGCCCAGGAGATCAACCCGAACGCCCGCGTGGTCTACGTCGACAACGACCCCATCGTGCTGGCGCACGGCAGGGCCCTGCTGGCGGAGAACAACACCACCACCGTGGTGACCGCCGACTTCCGGCGCCCCCAGGAGATCCTGGACCACCCGGACGTGCGCGCGCTGCTGGACTTCGACCGGCCCATCGCCCTCATGGTGGTCGGCCTGCTCATGCACTTCCACGACGACGAGGACCCCGGCTCCTGGATCCGCACCCTGCTCGACGCCATGCCCTCCGGGTCCCACCTGTTCATCACCGACTTCGCCGACACCGGCGACGAACTCCAGAAGCAGATGGAGCGGGCCGGGCTGGAGAGCCTGGGCAACGGCTGGATCCGCACGCCCGAGCGGATCCGCGAGCACTTCCTGGGCCTGCCCCTGGTGCCGCCCGGCCTGGACTTCCTGGAGCGCTGGCACCCCGAGGACCCGGACGCCGACGTTCCGGCGGCCGAGGACCTCGAACCCCACCAGCGCATCCTCATGGGCGGGATCGCCTACAAGCCCTGAGGCACGCTCAGGAGCCCAGGTAGGCCAGCACGGCCCGGACACGGCGGTGCCCGCCGTCGTCCGGGCCGAGGTCCAGCTTGGCGAAGATGTTCCCGATGTGCTTGTGCACCGCCCGCTCGGTGACCACGAGGCGGTCGGCGATCTCCCGGTTGCCCAGGCCCTCGGCCATCAGCCCCAGCACCTCCCGCTCCCGGCCGGTCAGCCGCTCCAGCGGGTCGCGGCGGCGCGCGAGGAGCTGCGCCACCGCCTCGGGGTCGATCACCGTGCCCCCGGCGGCCACCCGGCGCACCGCGTCCAGGAAGTCGTCGACCCGCGACACCCGGTCCTTGAGCAGGTAGCCCACCCCTCCGGCGCCGTCCGCCAACAGCTCGCGCGCGTACACCTGCTCCACGTACTGGGAGAAGACCAGCACCGGCAGGCCCGGCAGCTCGGCGCGCGCGGCCAGCGCCGCCTGCAGCCCCTCGTCGGTGAACGAGGGCGGCAAACGCACGTCGACCACCGCGGCGTCCGGCCGGTGCGCGCGCACCGCCTCCAGGAACGCCTCCGGGTCCGCGGTCTTCGCGGCGACCTCGAAGCCGGAGGCGGTGAGCAGCAGGTCCAGCCCCTCCATCAGCACCGCGTTGTCCTCGACGATCACGATCCGCACGGAAGCACCGCCTCCACCGCCGTGGGCCCACCCGCCGGGCTGGACACCGCGATCGACCCGTCCAGGGCCGCCACCCGCCGCTTCATCCCGGCCACCCCGGTCCCGTTCCGCTCGTCCACACCGCCGCGCCCGTCGTCGCGCACCCGCACCACGAGCGACCCGCCGTCCCGGACCAGCTGCACCTGCGCGCGCGTGGCGCCGGAGTGGCGGGCCACGTTGGTCAGCGCCTCGGCCACCACGAAGTAGGCCGTGGACTCCACCGCCGCCGGGACCTCGCCCAAGGGGGCGACCTCCACCCCCACGGGCACGGGGGCGCCCGCGGCCAGCGCCGACACCGCGCCGGAGAGGCCCCGGTCGGCCAGCACCGGCGGGTAGATGGACCGCACCACCGTGCGCAGCTCGGCCATCGCCTCCTCGGCGCCGTTCTGCGCCTCGGTGAGCAGCCGCGCCGCCGCCTGTGGGTCGTCCCCGATCACCTTCTGCGCCAGCCCCAGCCGCATCGCCAGCGCCACCAGCCGCGCCTGGGTGCCGTCGTGCAGGTCCCGTTCGATGCGCCGCAGCTCCGAGGCGTGCGCGTCGAGCGCCCCCTCCCGCGTGCGGCTCAGCGTCTCGATGCGCTCGGTCAGGCGCGCCTCCGGCGAGGGCGCGAGCATCCGCGCCGAGAGGCGGGCGTGCAGGCGCGCCAGCGGGGGCATGCCGAAGACGAGCAGCAGGGTGAGCAGCGCGGCCTGTACCGCCCCGTCGGCCAGCGCGACCGGCCACGACGTCACCGGGATGCCGATCGTCGTCGTCATCGGGTCGTCCGCGGGCGCCGCCTGCCACAGGAGCGCCTGGGCGACGGTCGCCGGAACGCCGACGAGCGCGATGAGGCCCAGCAGCCCGAACGGGATGCCGGGGAGGATCATCGTCACGACCCACCGCAGGTCCCGCAGCGTCTGGGGGTCGGTGACGACCGTCTTGAACGCCGCGACCGGCCCCGGCGGCTGCGCACGGTAGCCGACGGTGATCTCCTCGCCCAGGAAGCGCCCGACCCGCCGCCGCTCGAACTCGGCCCACCGCCGCACCCCGTAGAGGAACGCGGGGAGCAGCAGCAGTCCCAGCCCGGCGATCGGGATGGTGACCACCCCGACGAGCAGGATCGGCGGGACCAGGAGGGCGGCGATGGCGAAGGGCAGAGTGGTGATCAGGAAGAGCGCCGCACGCACACCGCCGGCGAGCCGCCCCGATCGCCCCTGCCGCCCCCGACCGGGGCCGCCCGCGGACCGAGGGAAGGCCTCGGCGGGAGGGGAGTCGTTCATGACGAGGATTCTTCCGGACCCGCGGCGCGGTGTCGGTGTAGCGCGCACCACTTCCGCACAGGCGCACGCGGCACCCCTCATGAGGGCGTCCGGCCGACCCCGTCCTAATGTGGGATCCCATGAGCGTTTCCACGGGCGACGAGGCCCCTGCAAAGCTGACCGTCGGGCGCCGCTTCAACGGCCCTCCCGGCTCCGCGAACGGCGGATACCTGGCCGGGCTCCTCGCGCGCCGGGTGGGCACCCCCGCCGTGCGGGTCACACTGCGCACCCCGCCGCCGCTGGAGACGCCCATGGAGGTCGACCCCGGCGGCGGCGACGCCCCCCTGCGCCTCCTGCACGGCGACACCCTGGTCGCCGAGGCCCAGCCAGCCGAGGCCCCCGCGACCGACCTGCGCCCCGTCTCCCCGGAGACCGCCGCCGAGGCCTCGCGCGGCTTCCGCGGCCGGGCAGGCCACCCGTTCGCCACGTGCTTCGTCTGCGGCAACGACCGCGCCGAGGGCGACGGGCTGCGCGTTCTGGCGGGCCCGGTCCCCGGCGCCGACGGCGGCCTCGTCGCCGCCCCCTGGACCCCGGACGCCTCCCTCGCCGGTGACACCCCCCGGACCGCCGGTCCCGAGTTCGCCTGGGCGGCCCTCGACTGCCCCGGAGGCTGGGCCAGCGACGTGCACGAGCGCCCCATGGTGCTGGGCCGGATGGCCGCCGAGGTGGTCCGCCTGCCCGAGATCGGCAAGCCGCACGTGGTCATGGGCCGCCTGCTGCGCACCGAAGGCCGCAAGGTCTTCACGGCCACCGCGCTGTTCGACCATGAGGGGGCGCGCATCGCCTCCGCCGAGGCGACCTGGATCATCATCGACCCGAAGGACTTCGGCGCGGCGGGATAGCCGGGGAGACCCGCGCCCGCGCGCTCTAGACTCGTGCGGTGTGGCCCTTGAATCCGCACAGCCGACCCGTCCCGCGCGCGGGCGCAGCCCCGAACGGCGGCGCGCGATCCTCGACGCCGCCGACCGTGTGATCCAGCGCGACGGCCCCGACGCGCCCATGTCCGCGATCGCCGCCGAAGCGGGGATCAGCAAGCCGATCCTGTACCGGCACTTCGGGGACAAGGGAGGGCTCTACCGGTCGCTGGCCGAACGGCACGTCGATCCCCTCATCGACCGGATCCGCGCCGAGCTGCACGGAGGGGAGACGCTGCGCCTGCGGGCGCGCGCCACGGTCGGCGCCTACCTGCAGATGATCCGCCGGAACCTGAACCTGTACCGGTTCCTGATGGACCGGGCCACCTCCGAGGACCCGCAGACCCGCGGCGACGTGGGCATGATGGTGCGGCGGCTGGGCGAGGAGCTGGCCGGGATGCTCGTCTCCGAAGGGCACATCCCGGACCCGCTCCGGGCGCAGATCGTCGCCCACGCGGTGGTGGGCATGGTGCAGGCGGCCGGGGAGTGGTGGCTGGAGCACCCGGAGGTCGGCGACGAGGTGGTCATCGACGACCTGACGGACGCCGTGGTGGGGGCGATCACTCGGTGACGGCCTCGAACCTGCGCTGGTAGCGCTCCTTGCGCCTGCGCGCCTCCTCCTCCCGGGACCGCGGCGGGGCGGACGTGGTGAGGCCGTCCATGAGCTCGGCCGTCGCGGCGGCGACGGCCTCCACCGCCCTGTCGAACGCCTCCCTGTTCTTCGCGGACGGCGCGGTCGCCCCGCTGACCTTGCGGACGTACTGCAGGGCGGCCGCCCTGACCTCTTCGTCGGTGACCGGCGGCTCCATGTTGTGCAGCCGGCGAATGTTGCGGCACATACCCGTGACGCTACGCCGCCCCTGAGACGGAACGCCACGGCCGGCGCCCCCGGCAGGCCTCCCGGCCGGTTCCCCCGATCGGTTCCCTCGGACGGCGCCCCCGGGCTAACGTCGACTCCGCCGAGGGGCGAGGGAAGGCCGAACGGCCGGCGGGACCGGGGAGGCGCGCATGCCCGATGCGGAGAGCGTGAACAACCATGCGGCGTCCAACTCGGGTCCCACTTACCAGTTCGGCGCCGTCCACGGCGGGGTGCACGTCGATGCCCCGCGGACCGAGGGCGGCGACCTCCCCTTCATCGACGTGTCCCCTCCCGGGCTTCCGGAGGGCGCGGCGCGGATCCCCCAGTGGGACACCGCGGCGGCCCAGGTCCTCGACGCCTTGAAGGCGGCGCCCGGGCCGAGGGCGCTGTACGGCCCGGCAGGGGTCGGGACCTCAACGGTCGCCGCCGTCGTCGCCGAGAGGGCCCGGCGCGACCTCGGATGGCCCGTCTTCTGGATCCGCCCCGGCAGGCGCCTGCACGGACTCCTTCACACGGCCTGCGCGCTGAGCGGATCCGCGGGCGGGCGCGCACGCGAACTGTTGTGGGCGGTACCCGAGGACGGCATCTCATGGGCGCGCGAGGTGGTCGCCTCCCACCGCGCCCCCGCCCTGATCATCATCGACGGGGCCGACGGCGGCCCAGGGGGGAACGGCGCCGAACGCGCCGCCGCGAGCGGTTGGGAGAGGATCGGCGGCGAGTGCCGCGTCCTGCTGACGGGGCGCTCCGGGCGCGTGGTGGGCGCCGGTCGGCGCCACGCCCTGGCGCCGCTCGACGACAGGGCGGCCTACGCCCTGCTCCACGAGCGCATCCCCCCTCGGGACGCCGAGGAGGGCCGTGCCCTGGAGGACGCGGTGGCGTCGTGCAGGGGCAGGCCGAGGCGGTTGTTCGAAGCGGCCTCCGCCGTCGAGGAGGAGGGCCGTCAGGAGGCCGCGGAACTCCTGCGGACGTGGGAGTGCCTGGACGGTGTCCTGGACGGTCCACACGGCACCGGCCCCAGGAGGGTCCTGGAGGTGCTCGCCGCCGTCGGTGCGGACACGGCGCCCGGGGGAGTGCCCCGGCGCTGGTGCGGGGCGCTCAAGGCGGACGCCGGATCGGCTTCCGAGGAGGAGACCCGACGCATCCTCGGTCTCCTGGAGGAGCGGCGCCTCGTCTCCCTGGGAGGGGACGGCCCGCGGGGGTCGGTCGGACTGGACGCGCGCGTCGCACGCTGCATGCGGACGGACATGGGGCCCGTCCACGCCGCCGAGACCGCCCTGGGCGTCCTCGAATTCTGGGCGGGCCACGATGTCCCGGTCGACCGCGCCGGACTGGAGCGGGTGCGCGGTCTCCATGCCTCCGTCCCCGGTGTCGTCCTCCGCGCGGACGCGGCCATCGGCTTGACGGAACTGGAGCTCGCGGGGCGGACCGCGACTGAGCGGGCGGCGAGGCTGCTCAAGCGGGTCCTCAAAGAGGCGGAGATGGAACGGCCCGTCGGTGACGGGACGCTCAGGGCGCAACAGCGGGCTCTTGCGGGCATGGCATGGGTCGACACCCGCGCGGGGAACAGGGAGAGGGCCCTGGCGGCTCTCGACTCGGTCATCGCAGAACAGGCGGGCTCCCTCGGGCCCGACCACCCGGACACCCTGTTCAGCGAGTCCGTGAGCGCCCTGCTGGTCCAGGGCTCCGGGAACCACCACGAATCGGAGCTGATCTATGCGCGGATCATGGAGCCGTTGGCCGAGGCCTTCGGTGAGGACCATTTCCGTGTGCTGTTGGCCCGGTTCGAAGTGGCCGGTGTGCGCGCGGTACACGGGGACTTCGCGGGGGCCGAGAAGGAGATGTCCCGCATCGCCGAGCGGTGTGCCGCGGTCCTCGGCGGCAAGGAGCCGCGAACCGCGCACGTTCGAGGAGCGGTCAGGATGGTGCGCGTCTTCAACAACAGCGCGATGCAGGGGCCCGGCAGGGCCTTCATGACCGGCGCGAGCTGGCTGACGCGGACGCTCGCGCGCTTCGGCATCGGCTGAACAGGGCCTTCCGCCCCTCTGCTGCCCGGCCGGACGGGTCAGACGCTCGCCGGGACCCTCCACTCGCGCAGTTCGGCGTTGTGCATGTGCGGGTGGCCCAGGCGGCCGAAGAACACCGCGTGGCCGACGACCAGGATCGACCGCTCCGGCCTGCGCGCCACCCAGTCGGTGAACGCCGCCACGCGCTCCTGCAGGACGTCCTCGGGCTCCACGGAGACGCCGCGCTCGTCGGGCTCGCCCGCATGCCACCAGGTCTCGGGCAGGTGGTCGAAGTCCAGGCCGGGGAAGTCCCCGGCCAGCGCGCGCGGCGGGCGGCCGATGTCGCAGCTGTTGCCCAGGTGCTCGCGGTGCAGGGCCTCCACGACGATCGGCACATCGAGTCCGCGCGTCACCAGGAGCGTCGTCTGCACGGCCCGGGTGAGGGGCGAGGTGACGACCAGCTCGGGCGCCAGGCGGCGCACGCCGTCCGCGGCCGCCGCCGCCTGGGCCTCGCCCATCGGGGTCAGCTTCGCGTCGAAGATGAGCGGGTCGCGCCCGGTCTGGTCGTAGACCGCGTTGAAGGCGCTCTGCCCGTGCCGGAGAAGGTGGACGGTGCTGTGGTCGGTCGATGGCGTCACGTCGGCCCCCGTCGGGTCGTCCTGCCGCCGTTCCCTCCCGGAAGGGGACCGGGAGGGAACGGCGCTGGATGAGACAGGCTTCCCGTCCGGGGTTACGCGGTGCTGACGGCAGCGGCTCGCCGGGCCGAACGGACGCGGTCGCCCGGGCCGTCCCGGGCGACCGCGCCGCTCGCGCCGACGGTGCCGCTTGCGCCGGCCGTGCCGCTCGCACCGACGGCGCCGGCCGGTCAGGCCGGGGACAGGCCCACGAGCATCCCGGGCAGGTCCGCCTCGTGCAGCACGGTCAGGCGCCGGGTGGCGCGGGTGACCGCCACGTACAGGTCGCGCCCGCCCTGCGGCGACTGCTCCAGGATCTCGTCCGGGGCGGCCACCACCACCGCGTCGAACTCCAACCCCTTGGCCTGCGTGCAGGTCAGCACCGCGACCGGGGCGTCCAGCACCTCGGGGGAGGCCTGCGACTCCGCCTCGGGCAGCAGCGCCGCGAACGCGGCGTGCCGGGCGTCGGGGACGATCACCGCGACGCGCCCGGCCACCCCGTCGGGGTCGCCGTCCCCGGCGCCCTCGCCGCTCTGCACGGCGCGCACCTCCTCCTCGGCCACGCCCGGCAGCCGCTCCTCCCACGTCCCGGGGGCGATCCGCACCGACCGGGGCGCGTCGCCGCCCTCGCGCACCGACTCCGGCGGCTCCTGGCCGGGGGCGACCTCCTTCAGCACGGCGGCGGCGACCTCCATGATCGGTGCGGGCGTCCGGTAGTTCACCAGCAGCCGCTCCTCATGCAGCCCTGAGCCGACGTGGCGCTCCAGCATCGACGTCCACGACGACGCCCCGGCCGCGCTGCCCGTCTGGGCGACGTCGCCCACCACGGTCAGGGAGCGCGTGGGGATGCGCCGCATGACGGTCCGCCAGGCCATCTCCGACAGTTCCTGGGCCTCGTCCACGATCACGTGCCCGTAGGCCCATGTGCGGTCCGCCGCCGCGCGCTGGGCGGTCGTCAGCTCCGGGCCGTCGTAGCGGTTGCGCTCGGAGAGCATGTCGGCGTCCACGACCAGCTCGCCGTCGGCGGTCCGCTGCTCCGACAGGCCGGTCGCCTCCAGCACGCCCTGGGCATACCGCTCGGCCTCCTGGCGGCGCCGGGCCTCGGCCCGCTTGCGCGCGCGGCGGGCCGATCCGTCGTCCCCGAGGAGCTCGGCCGCCTCGTCCAGAAGCGGGACGTCGCCCACGGTCCACGGGGCCCCGGCGGGACGCAGCAGTGCGTCCAGCTCCTCCGGCGCCAGGGCGTCGTCCGGGGAGATGCGCGCGGCCTCACGGGCGGCCGCGGCCAGCCGGTCGGCGTCGCTGAGGAGGTCGGCGATCAGCGACTCAGGGGTCAGGTCCGGCCACAGCCCGTCGATCGCCTTGCGGACCGCGGCGTCCTCCCACAGGGTCTCCCGGGCCGACTGCAGGTCCTCCTCCGACCACAGCGGGGCGTCGGGGTCCTCCAGCTCGGGCACGCCCTTGAAGGCGCCGTCCCAGGCGGCCGCCTCCTCCGCCTCGCGGATGGAGTTCTCCAGCAGGTCGTGCTGGTCCTGGGCCAGGGCGGTGAGCATCTCGTTGGCGAAGTAGGTGCGCGCGGCGTTGTGCTTGACGCCCAGCTCGCGCGCGCGGTCGCGGATGGTGCGGCAGGTGTCCTCGTCGACGAACAGGTCGGTCCCCGAGCCGGTGACCTCCAGCCCGCCCTCGGGCACGCGCTGGCGGTCGCGCACGGCCCCCTCGACGAGCGCCGCCATCCGCAGCGACCCCTTGACGGCGGCGGCGCGGTGCCCGTCGTCCTGCTCGGCCCGGACCCCCGGGAAGAGGCCGCCGACGGTCGTCATGACGACGTCGGTCTCCCCGAGCGAGGGGAGGACCTGGCCGATGTAGCGCAGGAAGACCGGGTTGGGGCCCACGACCAGGACGCCGCGCCGCTCCAGCAGGTCGCGGTGGGTGTACAGGAGGAACGCGGCGCGGTGCAGCGCGGCCACGGTCTTGCCGGTTCCGGGCCCGCCCTGGACCACCAGCGCGCCTTGCAGGGACGAGCGGATCACCCGGTCCTGCTCGCTCTGGATGGTGGAGACGATGTCGTGCATGCGGCCCGTGCGCCCGGCGCGCAGGGACGCCATGAGGGCGGCCTCGCCCACCAGCGACCGCCGGTCGTCGTCGCTCAGCCCCTCCAGGTCGAAGACCTCGTCGTCGAGGCCCACGACCGTCCGGCGCCGGGTGTACAGGTGGCGACGGCGGGCGAGGCCGGAGGGGGAGGAGGGGGTCGCGGAGTAGAAGGGGCGTGCCGCGGGGGCGCGCCAGTCCACCAGGGCCACCTCCCGGTCGTCGTCGCGCAGTCCGATGCGGCCGATGTACAGGGTGTCCCCGGGGGCGCCGCCGTGCAGGTCGATGCGTCCGAAGCACAGCCCCTCCTCGACCGATTCGAGGCGGGTGAGACGGCGCGCCTGCTCCTCGACGCCGGCCTCCCGGTCCATCAGCGCGCCGTACCCGCTTCCGCCCGCGCGCTGGGCGCGCCGGAAGGCTTCGGCCGCGTGCGCGCGCTCGGCGTCGAGGTGGCCGTAGAGCGCCGACACGTGGTCCTGCTCGGCGCGGATTGACACGGCGAGGGGGTTGTGGCCCGCGCTTTGACTATGCTCCATTGCGTTGCTACACTCCATATTGAGTGGACGAGTGTGGCCCGTTTCGATCTCTTGGAGCGGACACCCTACCACAGCGTGCGCGCGCGTGCCGCCTCTGCGGCCCCGCACCGCCTCATCCCTCCCACTTTTCCCGCGGCCGAGCGCCCGGCGCTCCCCATCGCGCCCGCACTCGCGCTACACTTCGGCACATGCGGAACCCGGAGACCACCCCAACGCCCCGGCAGTGGTGGCGCCGCCTCTAGGCGGCGCTCCGAGTTCAGCCCTTTCCACAGGCCACGGCGACCGCCCCGGACGGCGGTCGCATCGCGTGAAAGACGCGGCCCCGGGCGGGCGGCGCGGCGGCCTCGAGCCCACCCAGCGCGATGAAGGACCGCCCGTGGAACCCAGCAACGACGCCCGACCCGCCGCCTATACCACCGCGGGCGGGATCGCCGTCCGCCGCACCGCGGCCCCCTGCGACCCCGCCGCGCTCACCGGCCTCGTCGAGGCCGTGGAAGAGCGCCGCGGCGGCGTGCTCTCCTCCGGCATGGAGTACCCGGGGCGCTACAGCCGGTGGCACCTGGGCTACGTCGACCCCTGCCTGGAGATCGCCGCGCGCGGCCGCCGGGTGAGCGCGACCGCACTCAACGACCGGGGGCGCGTGCTGCTGCCCACGGTCGCCGCCGCGCTCGCCGAGCACGGGCCCGTGGCCGCAGAGGGGCCCGACGGGGCGACGGTGGCCGTCGCCGTCCCCGAGCCCGACCCCCGGGTCTTCTTCACCGAGGAGGAGCGCAGCCGCCGCCCGGGCGTCTTCACCGTGCTCCGCTCGCTGGTCGCGGCCTTCTCCTCGGACGCCGACCCCAACCTGGGCCTGTACGGGGCGTTCGGCTACGACCTGGCGTTCCAGTTCGAGCCGGTCGAGCGGGTGCAGGAGCGCGACCCCGACGACCGCGACCTGGTCCTGCACCTGCCCGACGCGGTCATCGTGCACGACCGCAAGCGCGAGACGTGCTTCCGCTACACCTACGAGTTCACCGTCCCCGGCACCGGCGGGCGCAACCCGGCCACCACCGACGGCCTGCCGCGCACCACCGAGCCCACCCCCGAGGTCGTCCCCGCGGAGGTGCCCGGCCAGCCCGAGCCCGGCTCCTACGCGGCGATCGTGGCCGAGGCCAAGGAGCGCTTCCGCAGGGGCGACCTGTTCGAGGTCGTGCCCGGACACCGCACCTACGGGCCGTGCACCTCGCCCGCGCGCTTCTACGAGCGGCTGCGCGAGCGCAACCCCGCGCCCTACGAGTTCTTCTTCAACCTCGGCGAAGGGGAGTACCTGGTCGGGGCGTCGCCGGAGATGTTCGTCCGTGTGGGCACAGGCTCCGACGGCCGCCGCAGGGTGGAGACCTGCCCGATCTCCGGCACCATCCAGCGCGGGGACGACCCGCTGGGCGACGCCGACAACATCCGCGCGCTCCTGTCCTCCCTCAAGGAGGAGTCGGAGCTGACCATGTGCACCGACGTGGACCGCAACGACAAGTCCCGGGTGTGCGAGCCGGGGAGCGTCCGGGTGATCGGCCGCCGCCAGATCGAGATGTACAGCAGGCTGATCCACACGGTCGACCACATCGAAGGGGTGTTGCGGCCCGAGTTCGACGCGCTGGACGCGTTCCTCACCCACATGTGGGCGGTGACCGTCACCGGCGCCCCGAAGACCTGGGCGATGCGGTTCATCGAGCGCCACGAGACCTCGCCGCGCCGCTGGTACGGGGGCGCCGTGGGGGTCATCGGCTTCGACGGCTCCATGAACACGGGGCTGACGCTGCGCACCGCGCAGATCCGCGACGGGGTGGCGACGGTGCGGGTCGGGGCGACCCTGCTGTACGACTCCGACCCCGAGGCCGAGGAGAGGGAGACGTTCCTCAAGGCGCGGGCGCTGCTGGAGACGCTGAAGGACGTCGAGGAGGAGGTCAGGGAGGGCGACGGCACCGGTGCCGCTCCGGACGCCCTGGCCCCGTCCGCGCCCCCGGCCGGGGAGGGCATGAGGGTCCTGCTGGTCGACCACGAGGACTCCTTCGTCAACACCCTGGCCGACTACTTCCGCCGGCACGGGGCCGAGGTCACCACGGTCCGGTACGGATTCGACCCCGGGCTGCTGGACGAGATGGCGCCCGACCTGGCCGTGCTCTCGCCCGGGCCCGGGCTGCCGTCCGACTTCGACACGGACGCGCTCCTTGACGCCCTTGAGGAGCGGTCGCTGCCGGTGTTCGGGGTGTGCCTGGGACTGCAGGCCATGGTCGAGCACGCGGGCGGGGAGCTGCTGACCCTCAAGGAGCCGGTGCACGGCAAGCCGGGCAGGGTGCGCGTCGCCGGCGGCGACCTGCTCGGCGCCGTGGGGGAGGGGGAGACCTTCCAGGCCGCGCGCTACCACTCGGTCTACTCCACGCCCGAGAAGGTGAAGGGCTACCGGGTGATCGCGGTGACCGAGGACGGGCCCGAGCCCGTCGTCATGGCCATCGAGGACCCGGAGAAGCGCAGGTGGGCGGTGCAGTTCCACCCTGAGTCCATTCTCACTGCGGAGGTGGGCGAGGCGATCGTGGAGCGCGCGCTGCGGCTGGCCCGACGTCCGGCCTGAAGAGGGAGTCCCCCGCCCGCCGC
>NZ_JAQFWQ010000087.1 GCF_027706725.1 Nocardiopsis endophytica | reverse complement strand
GGGGGGGCCGCGGCGCGGTGGTATAAAAGACCAATCACCCCCGGTCCGGCGCCCCGCCCCATCGTGTGCGGGCACAGGCCCGGCCGGCCCGAACGCCGCATCGAGAGTTAGATCCCCACGTGCCTACCAGCCCGATCGACGCCGAGGACGCCGGCGCCCCGGCCCGGCGGCTCACGGTCCTCTCCGGCCCCTCCGGGGTGGGCAAGAGCACCGTCGTCAAGAAGCTCCGCGCCGACCACCCCGAGGTCTGGCTGTCGGTCTCGGTCACCACGCGGGCCCCGCGGCCGGGCGAGACCGACGGCGTGGAGTACTTCTTCGCCGCCCCCGAGGAGTTCGACCGCATGGTCGCCGAGGGGCGGATGCTGGAGTGGGCCGAGTTCGCGGGCAACCGCTACGGCACGCCGCGCGCCCCCGTCGAGGAGCGGCTGCGCGCCGGGACCCCCGTCCTGCTGGAGATCGACCTGCAGGGGGCGCGGCAGGTCCGCGCCTCGATGCCGGACTCCTTCCACGTCTTCCTCGCCCCGCCCTCCTGGGAGGAGCTGGTGCGGCGGCTCACCGGCCGCGGCACCGAGCCGCCCGAGGTGGTCCGGCGGCGGCTGGACGCCGCGCGCACCGAGATGGCCGCCGAGAAGGAGTTCGACGCCACGCTCGTCAACACGTCCGTCGAGGACGTCCGCGACGAGCTGCTAGCCTTGATCCAGGCGCCGAGAGTGTGATATCCGGCGCCCGCACCGCCCACCCGGCCCCCGCCCGCGGGGGCCGACGACCGTCCCAGGGGGAACCCACGTGGCTGGTACCGAGCCCGTCGCCGAAGGCATCACCAACCCGCCGATCGACGACCTCCTCGAACTCGTCGACAGCAAGTACAGCCTGGTCACCATGTCCTCCAAGCGGGCCCGGCAGATCAACGCCTACTACGCCCAGCTCGGCGAGGGCCTGCTGGAGTACGTCGGCCCGCTGGTCGAGACCCAGGTCCAGGAGAAGGCGCTGTCCATCGCCCTGCGCGAGGTGAAGGCCGGCCTGCTGACCTCGGAGCCCTACGAGGGAAGCTGAGGCCGCGGCGCGGGGGCCGCGGCCCCCGGGCTAGGGTCCGACCGTGAACACAGACAACGCAGCAGACGCGCCCGAGGTCGTCCTGGGGGTGGGTGCCGGGATCGCCGCCTACAAGGTGTGCGAGGTCCTGCGCCGCTTCACCGAGACCGGGCACCGGGTCCGCGTCGTCCCCACCGCCGACGCCCTGCGCTTCGTGGGCGAGCCCACCTGGGCGGCGCTGTCCGGGCGCCCCGTGGCCACCGGCGTGTGGGACACCGTGCACGAGGTACCGCACGTGCGCCTGGGGCAGGGGGCCGACCTGGTCCTCGTCGCCCCGGCCACCGCGGACCTGCTGGCCAAGGCCGCCCACGGCCTGGCCGACGACCTGCTCACCAACACCCTGCTCACCGCGCGCTGTCCGGTGGTCTTCGCCCCGGCCATGCACACCGAGATGTGGGAGCACCCGGCCACTCAGGCCAACGTCGCCACCCTGCGCGCCCGCGGAGCGGTCGTCCTCACCCCCGACTCGGGCCGCCTGACCGGCGCCGACACCGGGCGCGGGCGGCTGCCCGACCCCGAGGCGCTCTTCGAGTCCGCGCGGGCGGTGCTGCGCCGCGGCCCCGGCCCCGCCGACCTGGCCGGGCGGCACGTCCTGATCACCGCGGGCGGCACCCGCGAGGCCCTCGACCCCGTGCGCTACCTGGGCAACCGCTCCTCCGGGCGGCAGGGGTACGCGCTGGCCGCCACCGCCGCGGCGCGGGGCGCCCGGGTCACCCTGGTCGCCGCCAACACCGAGCTGCCGGGCCCCGCCGGGGCCGACGTGGTGCCGGTGGAGTCCGCCGAGCAGATGCACCGGGCCGTGCTGGAGGCGCGCAAGGAGGCCGACGCCGTGGTCATGGCGGCGGCCGTCGCCGACTTCCGGCCCGCCGCCAGTGCCGAGAGCAAGATCAAGAAGACCGGCGCCGGCCCCGAGCCGCTCGACCTGGCGGTCAACCCCGACATCCTCGCCGAGGTCTCCGCCGACCGCGCGCACGCGGGCCAGGTGGTGGTGGGCTTCGCCGCCGAGACCGACGACGTCCTGGCCAACGGCCGGGCCAAGCTCGCCCGCAAGGGCTGCGACCTGCTCGTGGTCAACCGGGTCGGCGGCGGGCGGGCCTTCGGCACCGAGGAGAACCAGGCGGTCGTCCTGGGGGCCGACGGGGGGTCCACCGAGGTTCCGATGGGTCCCAAGACCGACCTCGCCGACCGCGTGTGGGACCTCGTCGCCGAGCGCCTCGCGGGGACCTGACACGACGCCCCACGTGTTGCGCCGCGGGGAAGCCGTTTCGCTGTACGCTACGAAAACCCCAGCGCAAAGGCATGATCGGAACGGCCTCTGGAACTTTTTATGTGGCTTGCGTCACACTGTGTCCAGGGGCGTCTGAAGTGGGCGTTCCGCGGATCGGCGTCGGTCCGGCACCGTCGCCGGGGCGGCCGAGACGGCCCCATGAGCCCCCCGCGCCCCGAGTGGGGTGGGGAGGGCACCACTACAGTGGATCGAGAAACCAACCCCGTGGGTCGGTAATCGCCGGTGGTCACCCACCAGCCCCCGGCGGAGTTCCGGCCTGGATAGAGACAACTGTCAGCCAGCAGCCGCTGCAAGGAGTCACTTAACGTGTCCCGTCGCCTTTTCACCTCCGAGTCGGTCACCGAAGGCCACCCCGACAAGATGGCCGACCAGATCAGTGACGCGATCCTCGACGCGATGCTGAAGGACGACCCCGCCAGCCGGGTCGCCGTGGAGACTCTGATCACCACCGGCCAGGTGCACATCGCCGGTGAGGTCACCACCAAGACCTACGTGGACATCCCCGAGATCGTCCGTAAGAAGATCCTCGAGATCGGCTACGACTCCTCTGCCAAGGGCTTCGACGGAGACTCCTGCGGGGTCTCGGTCTCCATCGACCAGCAGTCCCCCGACATCGCGCAGGGCGTCGACACCGCCTACGAGGCGCGGGTCGAGAAGGAGGAGGACAAGCTCGCCAGCCAGGGCGCCGGCGACCAGGGCCTGATGTTCGGGTACGCCAACCGCGAGACCCCCGAGCTCATGCCGCTGCCGATCAAGCTCGCCCACGCGCTGTCGCAGCAGCTCTCCAAGGTCCGCCACGACGGCACCGTCCCCTACCTGCGCCCCGACGGCAAGACGCAGGTCACGGTCGAGTACGAGGGCAGCACCCCGGTCCGCCTGGACACCGTCGTGCTGTCCAGCCAGCACGCCCCGGACATCGACCTCAACGAGCTCCTGACGCCGGACGTCAAGGAGCACGTGATCGAGCCGATCGTGTCCCAGTACGGCCTGGAGGCCGACGACTACCGGCTGCTGGTCAACCCGACCGGCCGCTTCGAGATCGGCGGCCCGATGGGCGACGCGGGCCTGACCGGCCGCAAGATCATCGTCGACACCTACGGCGGCTACGCCCGCCACGGCGGCGGCGCCTTCTCCGGCAAGGACCCGTCCAAGGTGGACCGCTCGGCCGCCTACGCCACCCGCTGGGTCGCCAAGAACATCGTCGCGGCCGGCCTGGCCGAGCGCGCCGAGGTCCAGGTGGCCTACGCCATCGGCAAGGCCGCCCCGGTCGGCGTCTTCATCGAGACCTTCGGCACCGAGCAGGTGGCCCCGGACGTCATCGAGAAGGCCGTCAAGGAGGTCTTCGACCTGCGCCCGGCGGCGATCGTGCGGGACCTGGACCTGCTGCGCCCGATCTACTCGGGCACGGCGGCCTACGGCCACTTCGGCCGCGAGGTCCCCGAGTTCACCTGGGAGTCGACCGCCCGCGCCGAGGCCCTGAAGTCCGCGGTCGGCGCCTAAGGGCCCGACCCGGCTCCGCCGGAGCCGAGGAGCGAACGCGCTGGGCCCGCCTCCTGCACGGGAGGCGGGCCCGCGTCGTCGTCCACCGCCCGGGACCGCCCCCGCGGATCCCGGTCCGTCCTGTGCCGTCCGCTGCGCGTCCACGGACCGTCCCCGGTCATGCCTGGGCATTCCGGGGAGGGGCCGGGCCGCGCGTCAGGGCGCCGCCTGCCGCCGCCGTTCCGTCCCGGCCAGGGCCGCCTTCTGCACGGCCTCCAGCGGGCCGTGCCGGAAGCGCCGCAGCCACAGCGCGCTGCCCGCGAGCAGCACCGCGCAGATGGCCGCCCACAGGGCGATCACCCACCAGGGCCCCGTGTCCGCGAAGCGTGCCGCCATGCCCAGGCCGAAGCCGTAGCAGGCCACCATGGCGATGAGGTTCTGGAACACGTATCCGCTGAGGGCGACGCGCCCAAGGTCGGACAGCGCCCGGGTCACCGGCCCGGTCCGGCGTGCCCGGTCCAGGATCAGCCCGACCAGGCCGGCCACCCCGATCGCCGCCACCGGTGCGGCCACGTAGCGCTCGATGAGGAACCAGTCGGAGCCGAGCAGCGAGGCCGCCGTCTTCATCGGGACGCCGATACCGAGCCCCCACACGGCCATGCGGACGCGCAGCCGCCGCCCCTGCGTGCCGGGTGAGAACGCCCCGGCGCGGAAGAGGAACACGCCGCCGAGGAACAGCGCCAGCAGCAGGCCGAAGGTCATGACGGGCTCGATCCGCAGCACCGCGAAGTTCTCCAGCCGCGCTTCGACCTGTTCCAGGTACGCATCCTCGGCGTAGAGGCGGACCAGTTCCGGGTCGGGGCCGCGCCCGCCGGGGCCGCCGCCCGCGGTGCCCGAGGAGGCGGAGAGGAAGGCGGTGGCCACGGCCATCAGCGCCACGTGCACGGTGGCCGCGACGGCGGCCACCGCCACGCGCACACGCGGCCCGCGCGCCAGCAGCCAGGCCGCCACCAGCGCGGTGACGGCGTAGCCCATGAGCACGTCCCAGGCGAACACCAGGGTGAAGTGCACCAGGCCCTCGAAGAACAGGAACAGGGCCCGCCATTTGTAGGGCCCCGGCCAGGGGAGCCCGCGCTTGCGCGCCGACCGGTACTGGACCGCCAGCCCGGCGCCGAACAGCAGCGTGAGCAGGGACAGCGAGGTGCCGTTCATGGCCAGGCGGAACAGCGCCTCGGCGACCGCCCCCGCCCCGGGGTCGGCGGCGGCCGAGGCGAGCGTGGGCGTGTCGAGGTCGAGGATGCCGAGCTCGCCCCCGGGACCGGCGAACAGCCAGACGTTCATGCCGAGGGTCCCAAGGATCGCGAGCCCCCGGAGGACATCGAGCAGCGGCAGGCGCCCGGCCCCCGTGGCACGCTCGGCCCCCTCGGCCGCTTCCGCGGGCGCCCGCCCGGCCTCCTCGGCGGCGTTCCCTGCCCGTCCGGGTGCCGTGGACTCGCCGGACTCCGTCCCGCCCGGTCGTTCGGTGCGCATGCTCATGCGCGGGTTCCCCTCCCCGTCGTCGCGTCGTCGGGGCCGGTTCCGGCCCCGTCACCGACCAGCGTGGCGGGGGAGCGGCGGCCGGGACCTCCTGCGCGCAGCCGAACCCGGCGTACTCGGTTGGAAGTACGGAGAGGGCGACGAAGGGAGGGACACCGACGGACACGCCATCCGTGAGGGCACGAGGCCGGTGCGCGGGTCGGCGTCCGCTGGGACGGTGTCCTTTCTCCGCTGTTGGTCTCGGGGCCGTGCCCGCCCCTCCGGGGACACCGCTACGTGCGGTGCTCGCGGATGGTGCCCCCGGGGGTGGGCGGATGCTCAGGGGCCCAAGCGCCGTCGGCGGGGTCGGCCGGGTCCGACAGGGCCCTCACCACAGGGCGTTCAACGGTGGCGCCCACCCGGTCGGAGAGAGACGACCGCTCCAGAGGAAGCCCCGTTCAGCCTGTCGGACCGCCGTCGGGGGCGTGAGAAGGGTTCTCCTCCGGCACGGGCCGCCGGTCCTGTGCGGCCATCTCCTGTGCGGCCATCGCGAGCAGGACCACGGCGTCGTGCTCGGGCGTGCCGGGGGCGGCCTGGTAGACCAGCATCCGCTGTCCTCCCCCAGGGGTGTCGAGCACCTCGCTCGCGAGGGTGAACCGGCCGATCTCCGGGTGGTGGAACGCGGTCTCGCCGGCGCGTTTGACCCATACCTCGTGTCGGCGCCAGAGGGCGGCGAACGCGCCGTCGGCCGCGGACAGTTCGGCGACCAGAGCGGCGGTCGGCTCCTGGGCGGCCGGTTCGACGGTGCGCAGGTGCGCGACGCAGTTGCGCGCCACCCGGTCCCAGTCGGCGAAGACCGTCTTCGCGGCCGGGTGGAGGAACGTGTACCTGATCGTGTTGCGCTGCGCGGGAGGCCAGTCGCCGAGCCCGGCCAGAAGGGCCAGCCCTTCCGGGTTGGCGGCGAGGACGTCGTTGACCTCGTTGAGCACGTACACCGGACTGGGCCGGACCGATTCCAACAGCAGTCGGAGGCCGGGGCGGGCCGGACGCGGCGCCGCGGGCGGGCGGCGCGGAGTCCGCCCCGCGGTCCGGTCGGCGAGGGCGAGCAGGTGGGCGTGCTCGTCGTCGGTGAGCAGCAGGGCCCGGGCCAGGGCGTTCAGAACCGCGTCGCTGGGCGCGGCCTCGCGGCCCTGCTCGATCCGCGTGTAGTAGTCCGCGCTCACCCCGGCCAGCGTGGCCAGCTCCTCGCGGCGCAGTCCCGGGGTCCGCCGGGTGCCCGGCCCGGTGGGCAGGCCGACGTCGGCCGGGCCGACCCGCCCGCGCCGGATGCGGAGGAACTCCGCCATCGCGTTCATGTCCACGATCATCCCACCGACGGCCCGCGGCCGGGTGGCCCCGTCGCACCCAGGAACCGCGAGGCCTTCCCGGTCCCGGCGGGGCGCCGGAGGCTCGGGGCATGACCGAAGTGATGATCATCGGCGGCGGCTCCGGGATGGGCCTGGCTCTGGCCCGGACCGTGCTCGCCGAAGGAATGGACGTGACGATCGCGGGGCGGTCGGAGGACCGCCTTGCCGCGGCTCAGGCGGAGCTGTCCGCGTACGGGAGGGTCGCCGCGGTCCCGGCGGACATCGGCCGGGAGGAGGACGTGGCCGGGCTGTTCGAGCGGGCGGGGCGGGTGGACCATGTCGTGGTCACCGCGGCGGACGTCACCGGGGTGTACGGCCCGACGGCCGGTGTCGCCACGGCGGCGGCCAGGGCCGTCGTGGACACCAAGCTGCTCGGCGCCTGGCTGGTCGGCAAGTACGCGGCCGGGCGCGTGACCGGGTCGATCACCTACACCTCGGGGATCAACGCCTACCGGCCGAACGGGTCGAACACGATCGTGGCGGCCGCCAACGGCGCGCTCGCGTCCCTGGCGTACGGGCTGGCGGTGGAACTGGCGCCCGTGCGCGTGAACGTGCTCTCCCCGGGGTGGGTGGACACCCCCATTTGGGACAGGATCGGCATGGACCGGCAGGCGGCCTTCACGGAGATGGCCGAACGGCTTCCGGCCCGGCGGATCGGCACGGCCGAGGACATCGCCCGGGCCTTCACGTCGCTGATGGGCAATGGCTACGTCACCGGAACGGTACTGCACGTCGACGGCGGCCACCGCCTCGTGTGAACAGGCCTGTCCCCGCGCCGATCACGGGAGAGGGAGCCCCTGCCGACCGGACCGGAACCGCCTCCCGGGGATGGTGTTCCGCCGAGTGGTGGAACTTTCGCCGGTCGCCACCGCCCTCGGCGGGCGGCTGGAGGTCGACCTCGCCGAAGGGCGGGTCGGCGGTCAAGGCCCAGAGGGTGCGTCCACGCCGCCCGGGTCCGTCACCGGAGGGCCGACCCGGGCGGCGTGGACGCTGTGGTGGCGCAGTCGGCAGCGCAGTCGCGAAGGGCACCGGTGTACGCGGACAGGCGGGGCACAGGCCAGGAGTCTCCGAGGTCGGACAGGCATCCCGCCATACGCGGGGATGCCGTCCCGGTCCGTGCGAGCACACGGCCCAGAGGCTGACGAAGAATGATTTCCGGACGGTGTCCGTGCGGCCGGGGCCGGGGCGGGGCCGTGGCGGCCGTGTCCGTGCAGGGCAGGGCCGCGGTGAACGGCAGCGGGGGCGCCCTTCAGGGAAGGGCGCCCCCGTTCGGCCGTCGTGGACGGGCGGTCACAGGCGTACGGTCGTGCTCCGGACGATCTCGAACACCGGGTGCCGGTGGGCCTCGGCGGCGAACTCCTCCAGCGGCGCGTCGACCGTCGCGTCGAAGTAGGGCCCGACCACGGCCGACCGGGGGTTGTCCAGGTACTCGCGCAGCACCGGGGCCGCGCGCTCGGCGCTCACCTCGGCCACGCTGACCAGCTCGATCCAGCCGCCCCGGCGCAGGGTCGCGAAGCCGTCCTTGCGGATGTTGCGCACCCAGCCGACCTCACCGTAGGGCGCGACGAGGAACCGGCCCTGCTCGTTCTCCAGCAGGTCGATCGGGGTCGACCGGAGGAAGCCCGTGGACCGCCCGCGAGTGGTCAGCAGCCGCGTGTAGGACGGGCCCAGCCCGTACTTCACCAGGCCGGACACGGTCGCGTCGAAGACGCGCCGCATCTTCCCGGCCCGGAACTGCTTGGTGTCGTTCCCCATCGACATCTCCCTCATTCGGCTCACGACCATTGTGCTGGGTGCGCCGGGGCCGGGGCTACTCGCGGGTCATCGGAACGCCGAGACGCCGGTCACCGCCTGCCCGATGCTGAGCGCGTGGATCTCCTCGGTGCCCTCGTAGGTGGCGACCGTCTCCAGGTTGGCCATGTGCCGCATCACCGGGTACTCCAGGGTGATCCCGTTGGCGCCGTGCACCGACCGGGAGGTGCGGGCCACCCGCTGGGCGGCGGCCACGTTGGCGAACTTGCCGAAGCTGACATGGTTGTGGTGGCACTCGCCCCGCTCCTTGAGCCGGCCGATGCGCAGCGCCGTCATCTGCGCCTGGTTCACGTCCACCACCATGTCGGCCAGCTTGCGCTGGGTGAGCTGGAAGCCGCCGATGGCCTGCCCGAACTGCTCGCGGGTCGTGGAGTACTCCAGCGCCGACTCGTAGCAGGCGCGGGCCGCGCCCACCACGCCCCACACGATGCCGTAGCGGGCCTCGTTCAGGCAGGACAGCGGCGAGCCCAGGCCGCGCGAGCCGGGCAGCAGCGCCGAGCCCGGCAGCCGCACCCCCTCCAGCACCAGCTCGGAGGTGATCGAGGCGCGCAGCGACAGCTTGTGCCGGACGGTGTTGGCGGTGAACCCGGGCGTGTCGGCGGGCACCAGGAACCCGCGGATGCCGTCGTCGGTGGCGGCCCACACCACCGCCGCGTCGGCGACCGACCCGTTGGTGATCCACATCTTGGTGCCGTCGAGCACCCAGCCGTCGCCGTCCCGGCGGGCGCGGGTGCGCATCGACCCGGGGTCGCTGCCCGAGTCGGGCTCGGTGAGCCCGAAGCAGCCGATCGCGTCCCCGGCCGCCATCCGCGGCAGCCACTCCCGCTTCTGCTCCTCGGCCCCGAACTTGTGGATCGCCGTCATCGCCAGCGACCCCTGCACCGACACGAAGCTGCGCAGGCCGGAGTCGACGGCCTCCAGCTCCCTGCAGGCCACGCCGTAGGCGACGGGGCCCGCGCCCGCGCAGCCGTAGCCCTCCAGGTGCATGCCGAGCACGCCCAGGGCCCCCAGGCGCTTGGCGAGCCCGCGCGCGTCGGGGATGGTCCCGGCCTCGTACCAGTCGGCGACGTTGGGCAGCAGCCCGTCGGCGGCGAACGCGCGCACCGCGTCGCGGATGTCGCGCTCCTCGTCCTCCAGCTCCCGGTCCAGGGCCAGGAAGTCGCGCGGGTCGGGGGCCGCGGCCTTGCGCTGGTCGCTCATCGGTGGTCCGTCCTTCCGTCGTCGTTCGGGCTGTCGGCCGTGGGGCCGGTCGGTCCTGTCGGGCCGGCGGCGGCACCGGCCTCCGGGTCGGTCTGGCGCACGGCGCCGCGGCCGATCATCGCGGCGATGCCGTCCTCGGCCACGCCCAGCTCGGCCAGGACCTCGCGGGAGTGCTGGCCCAGCAGGGGAGGGGGGAGCGGCGGCGCGCCGCCGCCCCCCGGGGCGCCCGACGCCAGGCGGAACCCGGCGCGGACGGTGTCCAGGGCGCCCGCGGTGGGGTGGTCCACCCGCACCAGGACGTCGTCCCCGGCGGCCTGGGCCGAGCGCACCGCGTCCAGGGGGCCGCGCACCTGCCCGGCGGGGACCCCGGCGGCGGTCAACAGCTTCAGCCACTCGGCGGCGGGGCGGGCGGCCAGTTCGGCCTCCAGCTCGGGGATGAGCGCGCCGCGGTTGCGGATGCGGTCCGGGTTGCCCGTGAATCGCGGGTCGTCCGCCAGGTCGGGGCGCTCCAGCACCGCGCAGAGCCGCTGGAACAGGGCGTCGTTCCCGGCGGCGACCACGATGTCGGCGTCGGCGGTGCCGAACACCTGGTAGGGCACCACGGTGGAGTGGGCGTTGCCCATGCGTGGCGGCTCGGCGCCGGTGACCAGGGCCTGCTGGGCGATGTTGACCAGGCCGGACAGGGCCGAGTTGATCAGGGAGACCTCCACGTGCTCGCCCTCGCCGGTGGCGCGGGCGCGCAGCAGCGCGCCGAGGATCGCCACGGCCGCGTTGAGGCCCGAGAGCACGTCGGTCATGGCCACGCCCACCTTGCTCGGTGGGCCGTCGGGCTCGCCGGTGATGCCCATCAGGCCGCTCTCGGCCTGCACCAGCACGTCGAAGGCGGGGCGGTCGGCGGGGGTGTGCTCGGGGCCGAAGCCGCTGATGGAGCAGTACACCACGGCCGGGTTGCGCTCGCTGACGTCGCCGTAGCCCAGGCCCAGGCGCTCGGCGACGCCCGGGCGGAAGTTCTGGATCACCACGTCGGACCGGGCGCACAGCTCCTGGACGGCGGCCCGGCCGTCGGGGTCCTTGACGTCCACGGCCAGGCTGCGCTTGCCGCGGTTGACGGCGAGGTAGTAGGCGGCCTCCCCGCCCGCGTGCGGCGGCCCCCAGGCGCGGGTGTCGTCGCCGCGGCCGGGGTGCTCCACCTTCACCACCTCCGCCCCCAGGTCGGCCAGGAGCATGGTGGCATAGGGCCCGGCGAGGACCCGGGACAGGTCGGCGACGCGGATCCCGGCCAGCGGCCCCTCCCGGGCAGGGGCGCCGTCCGGCCGCTCCCGCCCGGCCCGTGCCTCCCGCCCGGCCCGTGCCTCCTGTCCGCCCCGGCCGTTCTGCTCGGTGCGCTCGCTCCGGTCGTGCCCGGTCGCGTCGTCGCGGTTCGTCTCGCTCATCCCTCGCTCACTCGCTCGACTGCTCGCCGCCGCGCTGTTCGCGGAGCTGGTGGTAGGTCTCCAGGCAGCGGCGCAGCGCGGTGGTGAGGGCGGCGCCGGACTGTCCCGCGTAGCGGGTGCGCACGCGCTCGGAGATCTCGGGGAGGTCGTCGGTGACGGACAGGCCCTCGACGAGCGCGCGGAAGAACTGTTTGGCCAGGTCGGTCAGGAGCGTGGTGTCGGCGGCGACGATGCGCCCGTCCGTCGCGTTGACGGCGAGCACCACGCCGAGGCGCTCGTACTGGGAGTGGCTCGCGACCGCGTCCGGCAGGCGGGCATAGCCCGAGACGAGGACGACGTCGGGGTCGCCGAGCAGAGCGCGCGTGTGGTCGTGACCGTGCACGGTGTGGGCCCTTTCCGTTTCCAGGCAGCATGAGGCTCCGTAGGGCTGGAGTCTCGCGCCTGGAAGGGCGACCTGGGAAGGCAGGGCGCCCTGAGCGGGAGGGCAGTCGTCCAAGTATCCCCGCAAGCGGTGCGCACCTGTCAATGCTCGGCCCGTGGAAGGGCGCGCCGGGGGCGGCCGCCGGGCGCGTCCCCGCCCCGGGGGCCCGGCACCGCGTGTTGCGCGACGCGAGGCTCTCCGACCAGCGACGATCGGGAGAGGTGCCGCGCCCCCGCACGCGCCCTCCCACCCCTCCCGGCCCCGCGCCGACACCCGGCCCCCACCCGGCCCCGCCTTGCGCTGAACCGGACACGGTGCGCTATAGTCCCGCATAGGTCATGAGCGCCAGCGTCAAGCCCCGGCTTGCTGGCCGGCAACCCTCCTACCGCGGTGGGGTGCCCCGGGTGAGGACCAGGTCGAGACACGACCGATGGACGCAACGTGTCAGGCAAGCGCGGACCCCCGCGGGTTCGAGCCGGAGACACCGCCGTGCGCCGAGGACGCCGCGCGGGGACGCTCCCGGCTCCTCTGGGGTCCCGATGACCCCTGAGGAGCAGTGATGACCGCAGTCGCAGACAGCCCCGCCCCCGCCCCCTCCGCCGTCCCGGACGCCCGGCCGTGTCCCGGGACCCCCGCGGTGCTCGGCGCGGGCGTGCCCGTGCCGCTGGCCGCCGGCGGCACCGTGGACTACGCCAACTTCGACTACGCCGCGAGCGCGCCCTGCCTGGAGGCGGTGCGCGACGCGCTGGACGAGGCCCTGCCGCTCTACGCCAGCGTGCACCGAGGCGCGGGGCACCTGTCGCAGGTCAGCACCGCCGCCTACGAGCGGGCCCGGCGCACCGTCGCCGAGTACACGGGCGTGGGCGCGGGCGACGCGCTGGTCTTCGTCCGCGGCACCACCGACGCGCTGAACCTGCTGGCGCGCTGCGTCCCCGACGGCTGCACGGTGGTGGTCTTCGCCGCCGAGCACCACGCCAACCTGCTGCCCTGGGAGCACCGGGGGAGCCGGGCCGGGCGGGTCGTGCGGCTGCCGCTGCCGGAGACCCCGGGCGAGGCCGTCCGCGCGGCGCGCGAGGCGCTGCGGGCCGCCCCCGAGGGGCCGCGGCTGCTGTGCGTGACGGCCGCCTCCAACGTGACCGGGGAGATCTGGCCGGTGCGCGAGCTCGCGGAGGCGGCGCACGCCGAAGGGGCGCGCATCGCGGTCGACGCCGCCCAGTACGTGCCGCACCGCCGCTTCGACCTGAAGGCGACCGGCGCCGACTACGTCGCCTACTCCGGGCACAAGCTGTACGCGCCCTTCGGCGCGGGGGTGCTGGCGGGCCGGTCCGACTGGCTGCGCGCGGCCGCCCCGTACCTGGCCGGGGGCGGCGCGACCGGCAACGTCACCGAACACGACGTGCGCTGGAACGACCTGCCCGCGCGGCACGAGGCGGGCAGCCCGAACGTGCTGGGCGCGGTGGCGCTCGCCGCCGCCTGCACGACCCTGCGGGAGGCCGGCCAGGAGCGGCTGCACGCGCGGGAGGAGGCCCTGCTGCGGCGTCTGCGCGCCGGGCTCGCGGCGATCCCGAGGGTGCACGACCTGTCGCTGTGGGACGGACGCCACCCGCGGGTGGGCATCGTGTCGTTCGTGGTGGACGGGGTCCCGGCGGGGCTGCTGGCGGCGGCGCTGTCGGCCGAGCACGGGATCGGCGTGCGCGACGGCCTGTTCTGCGCCCACCCGCTCACCCGGCACCTGCTGCCGGAGGGGCACGAGCAGGCGGTGCGCGCGAGCCTGGGGCTGGGCACGACGGAGGAGCACGTCGACCGCCTGGTGGCGGCCGTGGCCCGGCTGGCGGAGCACGGCCCGGAACTGGAGTACCGGGACGACGAGGGGCGCCTGGTCCCGGTCGTCCCGGCTGCCCCGGTCGCCCCGGCCGGCGTCTGAGGCCGGGCGGAGCTGGGCTGGGCCGGGCAGGGAGCCTCGGGTAAGGCCGTGTAAGAGCGGCGAGCCGCGGATCCGGATCCTGAGGCACCGCCTTCATCGACGTAGGGGGAGGGCCGCCGACGATCGAGGTCGGCGGCCCTCCCCGCGCGCTGTCGGCCGCCGGGTGTGTGCGTGGTGGCCGTGGATGGCGGCGACGGCAGAAGCAGGGCGGTTGCCCGGCGCCGTCGGCCGGGCGGTGGGCCCCTCGCGGTCTGGGAAGGCGGCGCGACCGGGTAGGCGCATGGCCGCCCGCGTCCGTGGCGGCCGTCGGGTCGGTGCGTCCTCGCCGGTGTCGGTCTCGGGTGTATACCGGGGCATTTCGGGCGCGGGGAGGAGGGGGCGTGATCTTGGGTGGTGAAATCGACACCTGATCTGCCGAAAAGCGTCGATTTCACGACGCAGGATGCCTCCCCCTGGGGGTGGCAGGCGAGCGAGCGGCGCTCCCTGTCGGAGGCCTCGATGGCCGAGCTCTACGCCCGGGAAGAGGGGACCTTGGGCCTGCCCGCCGGGAACGGGCAGGGCGGGTGTGCTCGGTGTTGATCTCGGGAGAAAGGACGCTTCCGGGCCGGTTTTAGGGGCGCGTTTCCCGAGATCAACGGCGTAGGGGCGGGGGTCGGTAGTGCGTTTGTGAATTGCGCCATCCGAACGGACGCCATCATCGGGGCGCCTGCCGCCGTCCCGTCGACGCCGTCCTCCCCTCGCGGGCCCGCTGCTCGGTCTGTGTCCGTGAGCGGGGTGCCCGGCTGAGTCGCTGCCGCCCCTCCTCGGGAGCTGCCGCCCTCCTGAAAGGCGACATCGCCGCCCGTGAAGGCGGATATCGGTTAAAACCTCCCTAATCAGCACTTCAAGGGTGAAAATGGTGCGCGGTCTCATCCCTTCGGTGATCGGGGCTGTAGGGAGCGCGGTGCCGTCTCCGTCGTGCGGCCCTCGGGGAAGGTGAAGCCGAGAACTGACGGCTGGGCTGGGAGGTCGCGCATACGTGCAGGTCAGACAGGGGTGGCGAGGGCGTCCCCGGTGCCGGTGGCTCGTCCTTCCGCCGATCGGAAGCGGTTGCGAAGTGTCCCGCGTGGGAAAACCGGCGTTCATTCCCGGCGAATTTATCGCCGGGTGAATGATGTACCTCACACCAGGTAACATCGATCGCCAAAGGACTCCGGGAGCGCGATCGTGACTGATGAGTGGCCGGCCCCGCCGATCGTCGAGCACCATGTCGAGGACCACAGGGTCGCCGACATCCCCCGCCCCCGTGTCGTGGGGCTGGACGGCCGGCCTCCCGTGCAGCGCACCGCGCCCCCCGCCCCCGACCCCCTCGACCGCGCCCGGCTGTCCTTCGCCGCCCGCGCGGCCCGCTACCTCGCCGCCGATGCTGGGGTCCGCCAGTTCGTCGACCTCTCCTCGGGCCTGCCCACCTGCGACGCCGTCCTCGAAGCCGTCGGCGACCGCGACCCGGGCGTGCGCGCCGTCTACCTCGACGCCTCCGACGGGCCCGCCCTGCACCCCGGGGCGTCCCCGCACCGCGCGGCCGCGCCGGTGGTGTCGGTGCCCTGGCACTCCCCCCAGGCGCTGGTGGAGCGGTTGGCAACGTGCGGGCTCGTCGACGTCGACGAGCCCGTCTGCGTTCTGGTGCTCGACACCGCCCCGAAGACGGGCGGTCCCGCCCCCGGCCCCGAGCTGCTGTCCGCCCTGCACGCCGCCCTCGGCCCCGGAGGCCATGTGCTCACCGCCTACCCGGACGGCGGTCGGCCCGCCCGCGCGTCCCGGGCACTGGCCCCGTTCGTGCCGCTGGAGCCCGGTCTGGCCGACATCACCTGGTGGCCCTACCCCGACGAGGACGTCGCCGCCGAGGGCACCGGCGTCACCGGCGCCGTGGGCCGGGCGGGCGGTGCACGGTGACCGCGCTCGACTGGCCCGCCGAGGTCCTCGCCCAGCTGGAGTTCTACTGGGACGCCTCACTGCGGCCCCGCCTGGACGGGCTCGCCGACGACGAGTTCTTCTGGGAGCCGGTCGAGCCGTGCTGGTCGGTGCGCCCGCGCCCGGACGGCACCTTCGTCGCCGACTGGAGCTGGCCCGAACCCGACCCGCCGCCGGTCACCACCATCGCCTGGCGGCTCGGGCACATCGTCGTTGGCGTCCTGGAGCTGCGCGTCGACCACCACTTCGGCAAGGGCGACATGACCATCGCCGACGCGCACTGGCCCGGCAGCGCGGAGGAGGCCCTGGCGCGCCTGGAGGACGCCTACCGCGCCTGGTGCGCGGGTGTGCGGTCCAAGGCGCCGGAGGACTTCGCGGCCCCGGTGGGTTCCGCCGAGCCCGAGCAGTGGTCGGACCTGCCGTTCGCCGTGCTGGCGCTGCACGTCAACCGCGAGGTGATGCACCACGGGGCGGAGGTGGCGCTGCTGCGCGACCTGTACCGGGCGCACCCGGCGCACGTCCGCGACGCCGTCTGAGGGCCCGTCGAGGCGGCGGCCCCTGAGGGCCGGGCCGTCGGACGCCCGGCCCTCGTGCGGTCGGGGCCGTCAGAGCCCCCGCTCGGCCCAGTGGCGGCGGTGCGCCTCCACCAGCCAGGTGTCGGCCCAGTCGCGGTCGGGCCGTTCGGGCAGGGGAGAGGTCGTCGCGAGCCGCTCCAGGCGGGCCTCCTGCTCGGCGGCGGCCTCCAGGGCCTCCTCCAGCGAGTGCTCGCCGCGGCGCAGCTCCCGCAGCCAGCTCGCCCACGGCTCCGGCATGGGCAGGGTGAGGCGTCCGGTCTCCAGGATCTCCGCGCCCTGAACGCCCAGCCGCACCATGTGGTAGGCGAACTTGGTGTCGAAGCCGTGCACGTCGATGAGCTCGGGCCGGTTGGTGCGGCGCCCGGCGCGGCGGCCGAGCAGGCTGTCGCGCTGGGAGCGCAGGTAGCCCAGGCACCGGTCGCCGACGCGGCGCGACAGGATCCGCTCGGAGACCTCCCGCAGCTCGCGCCCGAGCGGGTCGATGCGGACGATCTCCTCCTCGGGGACGAAGAGGGGCAGCAGGACGGTCGGGTTGCCGTCCAGAGCCAGGCGCATCCACTTGCGCAGCGAGTACACGGTCAGGTCGAGGTCGCCGGGACCGGAGCGGACCCCCTCGGGCTGCGACCGGTACACGTACTGCTCGAAGGCGCGGAGCCCCATGACGTACTCCGGCGGCTCGACGCAGACGCCCATCTCGTCGCGGTCGTCCTGGTCGGACACGGTGATGCCGTGGACCCCCGAACCGACCTGGCACTGGAGGATCGTGCCCTTCCCGGCGATCTCGGCGAACTCGGGAGACGAGTGCTTCATAGGAACCTCCCCCCGGCCCGGAGGACGGGCCGGCGTCCAGGGTGCGGCGCCCCGCACCGGGGACCTCCCGCGGGTGGGAAGTAGAGCAACGTAGCAGAATTGCGGGCGGGAAGGCCTCCGAATATCGGAGGATGTGCGCATGGGGACCGAGGAGGAGTCGCGGAGGCAGGGGACGTCCCCGCATGGGCCATCGCTGTCCGACACCGACCGGCAGGCGGCGTTCAGTCGGAACAGGGGGCTGCTCGCCGAAATCGAACGGGAGCTGGCGGAGGGTGGAGGAGCCGGACCGGATGCCCCTGACTCTGCGCTTCTTATCAGAGCCGAGCGCCCCTATGGCCACGGCGAGGACGGCACGCCTCCGGTGCTGTGAGGGCCTGGCCGATGGGTCGTGTCCTTTGGAGTGGTGTAAATCCATCCGCCCGGGTCGGGCCGTCGGTGACGGCCCTGGGACGGGGCCCGGCCCGTCTCCGCGTCCCTACTTGAGCCCCGTCTTTCGGCAAGCCAGCCTTCGGCCGCCCGCCGGGCGGTCGGGGCCTTCGAAAGTTCCACCGCTTCAGCGGACACCATCCGTCGGATTCCCGCCCTCCGGGCCGCAGGGGCTACCCGAGCGCGCGCCCGGGCCTCCTGCTGGGCCGATCTCCGGCCGGGGACGTACGACGTTCGCCAGCAGTGTCCGCCAAGGCGCACGATCCTGGCCCATGGTCGCGCCCACCCTCGCGATGATCTCGACAGAAGTGCTGTCGAAATCGCCGGTTCGACAGCACTTTCGTCGAGATCATCGCCATGGGGGCATGGTAGGGACGGCCTGGACCGTCGATGTTCGACCGCTCCACGGATGCGACCATGCCCGCCTCACACCACCTGGAGCGGGTCCACCCGTACCTGTGCCAAGTGCTCCTCGCGGCGGGCGCTCCTCGCGGCGGCCGCCGCCTTCAGCGCCTTCGTCAGTTCGTGGGCGTCGGCGTGCGGGACCCGCAGCAGGGCGCGCTCCGGGGACTCCTCCGACGACCGGGGCCCCGGGCCGCCCGCATCGACCGGGACCGGGCCCAGCACCTCCGCCGACTCGGGCAGCGTCAGCCCGTCGAGCAGCTCGCGCACCTTCGCCGGGGCGCCGGTCACCGACGCCATCGTCACCGCCGGAGGGAACCCCAGCTCACGGCGCTCCTCCAGTTCGCGCTCGGCCAGACCGGACGGGTCCCACCGCACGAGGGCCTGCACCGCGGGCACCGACGCGTCGGCCATGACCACCACGCGCCCGCCCTCCTCGGCCGAGCGCACGAGCGCGGCGGCGCTGAACCAGCGCCGCGCCGCCTCCTCCGACGCGCGCAGGTCGGCGCGGCCCAGCATCGCCCAGCCGTCGAGCAGCAGCGCGGCCGCGTAACCGCCTTCCGCCGCCGGTTCGGCCCCCGGTGTGGCCACGACGAGCGCGGGGCGATCCGGCACCGTGGTCAGCACCTCGTCCCGGCCGGACGTGCGCACCGGCAGCGACGGGAACGCCCGCCCCAGCTCCTCTGCGGTGCGCCGGTCGCCCACGACCGACGCCCGCACCCGCGCGTGCCCGCACTCCTCGCACCGCCAGTCGCCCGCGATCCGCCCGCACCAGCGGCAGTAGGGGGCGGCGTGCGCGCTGCGCAGCGCCAGCGGCCCCTGGCAGGAGCCGCAGCGGGCGTGGGCGCGGCACCGGTTGCACGCCAGCGACGCCAGGTAGCCGCGCCGGGGCACCTGCACCAGCACGGGCCCGTGTGCGGCCGCCTCCCGGGCGACCCGCATCGCCAGGTGGGGCAGGCGCGCGGCGCGGGCCGCCTCGTCCCGGGCCAGCTCGAAGTCGTCGCCGGAGGCCCGGACGGCGGGGGCGCGGCGGCGCACCGTCGCGCGGTCGGCGGTCAGCGGGTGCGCCCAGCCGGACTCGACCAGCCGGGCGCCTTCGGCGGTGCGCGTGTGGCCGCCGATGAGCGCGGCGGCCCCGGCGCGGTGGGCGCGCAGCGTCAGCACGGTGCGCGCGTGCGGGTAGGGGGCGTGCGGGTCGGCGTGCACGTCGTCGCCGTCGTCCCAGAGCACCACCAGGCCGAGGTCGTGCACGGGCGCGAACATGGCGGCGCGGGTGCCGACGACGGCGGACGCCTGCCCGCGCAGGGCGGCCAGCCAGCGGCGGTACCGCTCGGCGGGGCCGAGCTCGGCGGTGAGGGCGACGTGGCGGCCGGGGCCGAGGCGTTCGGTGAGGGCGGCGTCGAGGGCGGCGACGTCGCGGCCGTCGGGGACGACGACCACGGCGCCGCGCCCGGCGTCGACGGTCGTGCGGACGGCCACGGCGATCGCGTCGTCCCAGTCGGGGCCGGGAAGGGCCGACCAGACGGCCCGGGCGGGGCGCCCGGCGCGCAGGGCGGAGATGAAGGAGGGGCCGTGGGGGTAGTCGGCCCAGGGGCCGATCGCTTCGGCGTCGAGTTCGGGGTCGGGGGAGGCGTGGGAGGAGTCCGCGTCCGCCGGGGCGGCCGGGGGTGCGGGCTCCTCGCCGTCGTCGGGCTCGGCGCCGGTGTCTTCCGACTGGGGAGCGTCCTCGGGTTGCGCGGCCTCCGGGGGCGTGTCGGACGTGGCCTGTTCGGGGGGCGCGCCGCCGCCGTCGTCGGCGTTCGGCGGGGCCTCGGTGTCTGGGGAGGCGTCGGCCGCTGCGGTGTCGTCCGGGGGCGCCGCCGTGCCGTCAGCGGTCGTGCCGCCGGACTCGGAAGGCGCTTCGGCCTGCTCGCCCGAGGAGTCCTGGCCGGTGGCCCCGTCCGGCTTCGTGCCCGTCCGGGCCTCCTTCTCAACACGGGCGTGGCGAGGAGGGACGGCGAGCCGCAGCACGTCGCTGAAGGTGCCCGCGTAGCGGTCGGCGACGGCACGGGCCAGGCCGCGGATCTCCGGCGTCAGCACCGGCTCGGGGGAGACGACCGCCGAGAGGTAGGACAGGCGCCCTGTGAAGTCGGACGCGGCCGCGCGCTCGATCAGGAAGCCGCTCAGCACCTGGCCGTGGAAGGGCACGCGCACGCGGCACCCGGCGACGGCGTCGTCGGCCATGTCCGCCGGGACCTGGTAGTCGAAGAGGCGGTCCAGGTGGGGGAGGGGCGTGTCCACCGCCACCCGCGCGATGGGCAGCTCCTCGGCCGGGCTGCGCTTCTTCGGGCCCTTCTTCGCCTTGGTGTTCGCCTTGGTGGTCGTGGACGCCGCCTTGCCGCCCGCCTTGCCGGAGGTCTGCGGAGCGGCCGATCCGCCCTGCGCGTCGGCGGCCGGCCCGGCCTCGGGCACGTCGAAGAGGAGCCCCTCCCCGGGCTCGGGCTGCGGATCCATCGTGCCCAGGTTTACCAGAGCTCTCCGACAGGCGGCGGCTGGTAGACAAGAGGCCACGGAGCTATCCCGGCCGCGGAGTGGCGCGGCGGCCCGGGCGCGAGGGGAGAGGGAGCCGATGAAACTGGTGTTCGCCGGAACGCCGGAAGTGGCGGTGCCGACGCTGAAGGCGCTGATGGACTCCCGGCACGAGGTGGCGGCGGTCGTCACCCGGCCGGACGCGGTGGCGGGGCGGGGGCGCAGGGTCACGCCGAGCCCTGTGGCGAGTGTCGCCGAGGAGGCGGGGCTGGAAGTGCTGAAGCCCGCCAAGGCGAGCGATCCGGAGTTCTTGGACCGGCTGCGGGAGATCGCGCCGGACTGCTGCCCGGTGGTGGCCTACGGCGCGATCCTGCGGCAGGAGGCCTTGGACGTGCCGCGGCAGGGGTGGGTGAATCTGCACTTCTCGCTGCTCCCGGCGTGGCGCGGGGCGGCTCCGGTGCAGCACGCGGTGCTCCACGGGGACGACGTGACCGGGGCGACGACGTTCGAGATCGTGCAGGAGCTGGACGCGGGACCGGTGTACGGGATGCTGACCGAGCCGGTCGGGCCCGGGGACACGAGCGGGGACCTGCTGTCGCGGCTGGCGGAGGCGGGCTCGGGGCTGATGGTGCGGACGCTGGACGGGATCGAGGACGGGTCCCTGGAGGCGCGGCCGCAGAGCGCGGACGGGGTGTCGTTCGCGCCGAAGATCAACCCGGAGGACGCGGAGGTCGACTTCACGGCGCCCGCGATGCGGGTGGACCGGCTGGTGCGGGCGTGCACCCCGGCGCCGGGGGCGTGGACCATGTTCCGGGGGGCGCGGCTGAAGCTGGGGCCGGTGACGCCGGTGACGGACATCGCGGCGGGGCATGAACTCGCGGCGGGAGAGCTGGCCGTGGAGAAGAAGCGCGTGCTGGTGGGGACCGCGACGCATCCCGTGAAGCTGGGCGACGTGCAGGCCCAGGGCAAGAAGATGATGAGCGCGGTGGACTGGGCAAGAGGAGTACGCCCGGAGGAGGGCGAGCGCTTGGGTGGCTGACGAGGGACGCGAGGCCGTCGAGCATGCGGACGAAAACGGTCCGCATGAGAGGCTCGATTGGTTAAATTTCGATAACGCGGCTCAATGTCCCAGGTCGTAAAGGGTGAGCCCCGCGTATGCGGGGATGGACCGGCGGCGCCACCGTCACCACCCTCGACACCTACGTGAGCCCCGCGTATGCGGGGATGGACCGTCCACGGTGGCCTCGACGCCGTCCTCGCCGATGTGAGCCCCGCGTATGCGGGGATGGACCGGCCACGTGCTGGCGCTCCGGGTGGGGGAGCGTGTGAGCCCCGCGTATGCGGGGATGGACCGTCCTCGCCGGTCCGCAAGATCGCGACGTTCCTGTGAGCCCCGCATGTGCGGGGATGGACCGCCACTGGGCGATCTCCCGGGCCTCCCCCTCACGTGAGCCCCGCATGCGCGGGGATGGACCTGCCACCATGAGCGGGACCGGGATCAGGAGAGCATGTGAGCTCCGCGCGGGCGGAGATGGAATCACGATGGACGCCATGAACTCCTGCATGGACGAGCCCCGGTCCTGCTCCGCACAGGCGGAGATGGCGTGGCGGCTCCTGTTCCTGTGGTCCTCCTGGGCCTGCCGGGCCGTGTCACACCCCACCTGCGTGTGACGCGGCCCCGCCCCTCGTCACGCGCAGTATCCTCGGGGAGGCCCATCCGGCCCCTTTCGACCGCCACAATCCCCTGCGTGAGGCTGATCCCGACGTGACCGACCGTTCCCGTTCCCCGTACCGTCCCGGACGACGTGGCCCCGGATCGGGCGGCTCAGGCGGCAAGGGCGGCAAGGGCCAGGGGAACGACCCCCAGAAGCCCGCCCCCTCCGCCTCCCCCGGGACGGCCGTCCGCCGCGTCGCCTACGACGTCCTCCGCGCCGTCCAGGAGCGCGACGCCTACGCCAACCTCCTCCTCCCCGCCAAGCTCCGCGACCGCGGCCTCACCGGCCGGGACGCCGCCCTCGCCACCGAGCTCACCTACGGCACCCTCCGCCGCCAGGGCACCTACGACGCCGTCCTCGACGCCTGCATCGACCGCTCCCTCTCCTCCGTCGACGCCGAGGTCCTCCCCCTCCTCCGCCTGGGCGCCCACCAGCTCCTCGGCACCGGCATCCCCCCGCACGCCGCCGTCAGCGCGACCGTCAACGTCGCCCGCCGCACCGTCGGCCAGCACCGCTCGCGCTTCGTCAACGCCGTCCTCCGCAAGGTCGGCGCCCGCGACCTCGACGCCTGGCTGGAGATCGTCGCCCCCGGCGCCGACGACCCCGTCGGCCGCCTCGCCGTCGTCCACAGCCACCCCCGCTGGGTCGTCCAGGCCCTCGCCCGCGCCCTCGGCGATGATCCCGCCGGGGGCCTGGACGAGACCGAACGCCTCCTCGCCGCGCACAACGAGCGCCCCGAGGTCACCCTCCTCGCCAAGCCCGGCCGCGCCTCCATCGCCGACCTGGTCAACGCCGGCGCCCGCGAGGCCCGCTACTCGCCCTACGCCGCCTACCTCCCCGAAGGCGACCCCGCCCTGCTCACCGAGGTGCGCCAGCGCCGCGTGGCCGTGCAGGACGAGGCCAGCCAGCTCGTCGCCCTCGCGCTGACCCGCGTGCAGGTCGACGGGGCCGACGCCCGCTGGCTGGACGCCTGCGCCGGGCCCGGCGGCAAGGCCGCCATGCTGGCCGGTCTCGCCGGGCAGCGCGAGGCCCGCCTCCTGGCCGCCGAGGTGCAGCCCGCGCGCGCGGGCCTGGTCGCCCAGGCGGTCCACCGGTCGGTGCGCGACGCGGGCCGCGTGGTCGTCGCCGACTCGACCCGCCCGGCATGGAAGGACGGATCCTTCGACCGGGTCCTGGTCGACGCCCCCTGCACGGGCCTCGGGGCGCTGCGCCGCCGCCCGGAGGCGCGCTGGCGCCGCACGCCCGAGACCGCCGAGGAGCTGCGCCCCACCCAGGAGGCCCTGCTCCAGCGCGCGCTCGACGCGGCCCGCCCCGGCGGAGTGGTGGCCTACGTGACCTGCTCGCCGCACCTGCCCGAGACGGAGGGCGTGCTGGATGCGGTCACGGCCGACCGTTCCGACGCCGAAGTGCTCCGCGCGGCCGACTACCTGCAGGAGGTCCCCGACGTCGCCGCGGGCAAGGACGGCAGGTACGTCCAGTTCTGGCCCCACCGCCACGGCACCGACGCGATGTTCCTGGCCCTGCTCCGCAAGCGCGCCTGAGCCGGCCCCCTGGGCGATGATCCCGATGGAGGTGCGGTCGTTCCGGCGGCGCTTCCGTCGGGATCAGCGCGGGGGCGGTGGGGGTGACCAGGTACGGACCGCCTCCCCATTAGGATCGGCACCGTGGCAATCCAGATCTCACCCAGCATCCTCTCCGCCGACTTCGCGCGTCTCGCCGAAGAGGCGGCCGCCGTCGAGAACGCCGCCGACTGGCTGCACGTCGACGTCATGGACAATCACTTCGTGCCGAACCTGACCCTGGGCCTGCCGGTGGTGGAGTCCCTGCTCAAGTCGGCCAAGCTGCCCCTGGACTGCCACCTGATGATCGAGGACCCCGACCGGTGGGCCCCCGCCTACGCCGAGGCCGGGGCGGGCAGCGTCACCATCCACGCCGAGGCCGCCAAGGCCCCAGTCCGCACCCTGCGCGCCATCCGCTCCGCCGGGGCCCGCGCCTCGCTGGCCCTCAACCCCGGCACCTCCCTGGACTCCTACGCCGACCTCCTGCCCGAGGTCGACATGCTGCTGCTGATGACGGTCGAGCCCGGCTTCGGCGGCCAGAAGTTCATCGACCTGGTGCTGCCCAAGATCCGCAAGGCGCGCGAACTCGTCGGCGGCCGCGACGCGCAGGTGTGGGTGCAGGTCGACGGCGGCGTCGCCGGGGACACCATCGAGCGCGCAGCCGAGGCCGGGGCCGACGTCTTCGTCGCCGGGTCCGCGGTCTACGGCGCCGAGGACCCCGCCTCCGCGGTCGAGGCCCTGCGCACCAAGGCCGAGAAGGCCGCAGCGGCGTCCTGACCCGTGGCGGCCTGAGCCGCGGCGTCCTGCCCGCGGTACCGGCCCTCCGGTTCGCGCGGCTGTTCCCGGGGTAGCGGGGCGGCCTCGCGCTCTGTCGCCCGCCCCTCTGGGACGGGCACTTGGGCGCCGCCGGGCCCGCCGTTAGGATCACGCGGTAACCGAACGGCGTTCCAGTGCGGTGCACGGGGGCGCCGAAGCAGCGACGGTCCCGCGGCGGGCGCCGTGGGACCAGGGGGACGGGTGAGGGTATCGGGCCCCGGCCCGAGCAGGCGCGCTCAGAGCCACGTCCGGCCGCAGTGCAGGATCCGTGAGGAGCGGTGCGCATGGACGCGATATGGGGCGCCGAGACGGGCGCCGTCGAATGGGTGCAGGGCTGGGGCTCCTGGCTGGAGCCGATCATGCTGGCCATCACCGCGCTGGGCTCGAAGACGCTGCTCATCGCCGTGCTGCCGCTGGTGTTCTGGAGCGTGCATGCGAGCCTGGGCGCCCGGCTGACCGTGGTGCTGCTCGGCTCGGCCACGGTGAACGGGGTCCTCAAGTCCGCCGGGCACGGCGCCCGGCCCTACTGGTACGACCCCGGAGTGCGCCCCCTGTCCACCGAGTCGTCCTTCGGCATCCCCTCCGGGCACGCCCAGACCGCCGTGACCCTGTGGGGCTACCTGGCCGCGGCCGCCGCCCGCCCCCGCGTGTGGGCGGCGGCGCTGGTGCTCATCGCCCTCATCTGCCTGTCCCGCATCTACCTGGGCGTGCACTTCTTCACCGACATCCTGGGCGGGCTCGCCGTCGGCGCCCTGATGCTGTGGCTGGTGGTGCGCTACGAGCACCGCGCGGTGGCCTGGTGGCGGTCGCGCCCCCTCCTCGTCCAGGCGGCCCTGGCCGTGGGCCTGTCGGCGGTGGGCCCACTGCTGGTCGCGCTGGTCCAGGCCACCGTGTGGAGCGGCTGGACGGTGCCCGAGGCGTGGACCGGCCCGGTGCCGTCCGACCCCGACGCGGACGCGCTGGCCGACGCGGCCTCGCTGAGCGGCGCCCTGCTGGGGGTGCTGGTCGGGTTCACCCTGCTCGACCGGAGGGGCTGGTACAGCGCCGACGGGTCGCTGATCACCCGCGCCGCCCGCTACATCACGGGCATCACCGGCGTGGTGCTGATCTTCGTCGTCGTCAAGCTGGCCTTCCCGGCGTCGGCGGACGCCGCCGCCGAGTACACCACCTTCCTCGGAGCCACCCTGTGGGCGTCGTTCGGGGCGCCGGAGCTGTTCATCCGCATGCGGATGGCCGACCGCGAACGCGACGGGTCCGAGGAGCCCGCCACCGCCGCCCCGCCCGCGTGACGACGGGGGAGGCGCGGGGGAGGCACGCGGAACGGCGCCTCGCCGGGCACCCTTTCAGGGTGGTGTATGTCACTCCATGCCTGAGGTGCGAGGTCTTGCGCCGGGGCGGGCCGGGGGCTGAGCCTCGCGGTCGCCGCGCCCGGCCCCGCCCCGTCGTGCGCCGGAACCGCCTGCCATGTGGGCTTTCGCGTCCCTCGTGCGCGTCCGTGCGCCCTCCGCTCCCGACACGCCCCCGGCGCCCGCGCCCCCGGCCCATTCCCGGAACCCGCCGCGAGCCGGGAATGGAAGCGCGTGGCACACTGTTGGCCGAGACGTACAAAACGCGTGCTCCGGGGTCGGTGAAAATCCGAACCGGCGGTGATAGTCCGCGACCCGGCCGAAGCCATCGGCCGGTGGAACCGGTGAAATTCCGGTACCGACGGTGAAAGTCCGGATGGGAGGCGTACGCGTGGGACCGGTGCGACCGCTCGCCCCGTGAGGGGCGGGGGCGACGACCGGGCCCTGGTCGGCGGACCCGAGGGTCCGCGCCGTGAACCCCGGAGCCTGGACCAGGCGAAGGGGAAGGCCCGACGTTGTTCACCGGAATCGTGGAGGAACTGGGCGAGGTCACCGAGATCACGCCGTTCTCCGACAGCCAGGGGGAGTCCGCCCGCATCGCGCTGCGCGGCCCCGAGACCACCTCCGACGCGGCCCACGGCGACTCGATCGCCGTCAACGGGGTCTGCCTCACCGTCACCGGCGTCGACGACGGCGTGTTCACCGCCGACGTGATGAAGGAGACGCTGGACCGCTCCTCGCTCGGCGCCCTGCGCCCCGGGTCCCCGGTCAACCTCGAACGCGCCGCCAAGGTCTCCGACCGGCTCGGCGGCCACATCGTGCAGGGCCACGTCGACGGCACCGCCGAACTCCTGGAGCGCACCCCCGCCGCCCGCTGGGAGACCCTGCGCTTCAGCCTGCCCGGGAACCTCGCCCGCTACGTGGTGGAGAAGGGCTCCATCGCCGTCGACGGCGTCAGCCTCACCGTGGCCTCCGTCGAACCCGGCTCCTTCACCGTCTCCCTCATCCCGACCACCCTCGACCTGACCACCCTGGGCCGCAAGGGCCCCGGCGACCCGGTCAACCTCGAGGTCGACGTCGTCGCCAAGTACGTCGAGCGCCTCACCCAGGCGGTGCGCGCCGGGGAGGCCTCCTGATGGGCGGCGCGCACAGCGGCGTGTGGTGGCTGGAGTGGGCCTACGCCGGATTCACCCTCTTCGGCGAGCACGTGCGCTGGGCCGACCTGATCGGCAACATCGCGGCGCTCGCGACCGTGGCGCTGGCGGTGCGGCGGTCGATGTGGACCTGGCCGGTGCAGCTCACCGGCGCGGTGCTGCTCTTCGCGGTGTCCATCGACGCCCACCTGACCGGCAACGCCCTCAAGCAGATCATGTTCGTCGGGCTGGTCGTCTACGGCTGGACCCGGTGGGCCCGCGCCACCAGGGGCGGTGCGGAGCTGCGCGTCCGCCCGGCCACCGGGCACGAGCGCGGGGTCCTGCTGGGGCTGCTCGTCGGCGGCACCGTCGCGGTGGCGCTGCTGTTCGAGGCGACGGGCCTGTCCTGGGCGCCGTGGCCGGACGCGTTCATCTTCGTCGGAAGCGCCGTGGCCACCTTCGGGCAGAGCCGCGCCCTGATCGACTTCTGGTTCGTGTGGATCGCCGTCGACCTGGTGGGCGTCCCGCTGGCCCTGATGTCGGGGCTGTGGGTGACCGGCGCCGTCTACATCGTGTTCTTCGTCCTGGCGGTCATCGGCATCCGCGACTGGATGCGCCGGCACCGCGCGGCCGAGGCCGCGGAGGCGGCCGGGGCGGTCGGGTCGGCAGGAGCGGCCGGGCCCACCGGGCCGGACGAGGCGTCCGGACGGGAGGCGGTGGCATGACCCCGACCCCCGCCGCCCCTTCCACCGCCGCCTCCGCGCCCGGCCCCGCCGCCGAAACCGCACCCGCCCCCACGCCCGCCATGTCCACCGCGTCCCACGTGCCCGACGCGGACCGGCGCACCGACGCCGCCTTCCGGGAGGAGACCGCCCCGATGACCGCAGTCCAGGAGACCGCCGCCCCGGCCGAGGACGCGCCCGTGCGCCTCGACACCATCGCCGAGGCGGTCGCCGACATCGCCGCCGGGCGCCCCGTCATCGTCGTCGACGACGAGGACCGGGAGAACGAGGGCGACATCATCTTCGCCGCCGACGCCGCCACACCCGAACTGCTGGCCTTCACCATCCGCCACACCTCCGGCGTGGTGTGCGTGCCCATGCTCGGCGAGGACCTCGACCGGCTCGACCTGCCGCTGATGGTCGCCGCCAACGAGGAGGGCATGCGCACCGCCTACACCGTCACCGTCGACGCGCGCGCCGGGGTGACCACCGGCATCTCGGCCGCCGACCGGGCCCGCACCATCGGCCTGCTCGCGTCCCCGGCCTCCACCGCCGCCGACTTCGTGCGCCCCGGCCACATCCTGCCGCTGCGCTACCGGGACGGCGGTGTGCTGGCCCGCCGCGGGCACACCGAGGCCTCGGTCGACCTGGCCCGCCTGGCGGGGATGCGCCCGGCCGGCGTGCTGGCCGAGGTCGTCAACGACGACGGCACCATGACGCGCCTGCCCGGGCTGCGCGCCTTCGCCGACGAGCACGGGCTCAAGCTGGTCTCCATCGAGCAGCTCGTCGCCCACCTGGAGCGCGCCGAGGGCGCGGTGCGCGCCGTCGACGCCCCGCACACCGACCGCGCCGCCGCCGTGGAGCGGGAGGTGGAGACCCGCGTCCCCAACCGGTTCGGGGACTGGCGGGCCGTGGGCTACCGGGGGCTCGGCGACGGCGCCGAGCACGTCGCGCTCGTCCTGGGGGATGTCTCCGAAGGCGAGGACGTGCTCACCCGGGTGCACTCCGAGTGCCTGACCGGGGACGCCTTCGGCTCGCAGCGCTGCGACTGCGGCGAGCAGCTCGACGCCGCCATGGAGCGCATCGCGGCCGAGGGGCGCGGCGCCGTGGTCTACCTGCGCGGGCACGAGGGGCGCGGCATCGGCCTGCTGTCGAAGCTGCGCGCCTACCGGCTGCAGGACGGCGGGGCGGACACCGTCGACGCCAACCTTGAGCTGGGGCTGCCCGCGGACGCCCGCGACTTCGGCGCGGCGGCCGGGATCCTGGCCGACCTGGGGGTGCGGTCGGTGCGGCTGCTCAGCAACAACCCGGACAAGGTCCCGGCGCTGCAGGCGCGGGGGATCGGGGTGCGCGAGCGCGTGCCGATGCCCGCCTCGGTGACGCCGGACAACCTGCGGTACCTGCGCACCAAGCGCGACCGGATGGGGCACGACCTTCCCGGCGTGGCCGCCGGGGAGTAGGACCCCGGATGCGGGGCCGGACGCGCAGGCGCCTCGGGCGCCGGGCGGCGCCCGGTCCCGCCCCTCGAACGCGGCGGCGGGACCCGGAGGAAGGCGCCGGAACACCGGACACCCGGCGGACCGGCGTGGGCCCCGCCGCCGCATCCCCACACCTCGCGCCCGTGCTGCTGCACTGCGCCGCTGCACCGCGCCGCCGTATCGCGCCGCACCGCGCCGCCGTATCGCGCGGCCCCGCGCCGCCGTATCGCGCGGCCCCGCGCCGCCGTGTCGCACGGCACCTCGACGGCCACGGGCCCACACCGACCAACGAACACGCACGAAGGACACAAGGACACCATGAGCGGAACCGGACGCCCGGACGAACAGAGGCTGGATGCCGACGGCATGACCGTCGGCATCGTGGCCACCCACTGGAACGCCGAGTTCGTGGAGCCGATGCTGGAGCGGGCGGTGGCGGCGGCCGAGCGGGCCGGGACCCGCGCGCCGACCGTGGTGCACGTCGCCGGTGCGGTGGAACTGCCCGTCGTCGCCCAGGAGTTGGCGCGCACCCACGACGCGGTCGTCGCCCTCGGCGCCGTGGTGCGCGGTTCCACGCCGCACTTCGACTACGTGTGCCAGTCGGTCACCCACGGCCTCACCGAGGTGGCGCTGCGCTCTTCGACCCCGGTCGGCAACGGTGTCCTGACCTGTGATACGCAGGAGCAGGCGCGCGAGCGCAGCGGCCTGCCGGGAAGCGTCGAGGACAAGGGGCGCGAGGCGGCGGAGGCCGCCATCGGCTCCGCGCTGGTCCTGCGCGGTCTGCGCGAGGACGCCGCCGGGGTGGGCGGCCGCCGGGCGTGGTAAAGACGATTTGAGGAGCGGGGGACGGGCGCCGGATGGGCACGAGTGCGGGAGAGGCCGCTGTGGAGGGCACCGTGAGCGGTGGGGGTACCGGGCTCCCGAAGGTGTACCGGCCGCGCAACATCCGTGTGGTGGCCTACGGCCTCGCGGTCATCGTCGTGGCGACGATGGTGGTGCTGGCGGTCATGCTGCCCCCGGACTGGCGGCTGCAGGACCGGGTCGGCCTGGTGCTGCTGGGCCTGGTCGGGGCGGGAGCCCTGCACCTGCTGGGGCGGCCGCGGCTGGTGGCGGCGGAGGACGGTGTGACCGTGGTCAACGGCATCCGCACCTACGTGCTGGAGTGGGCCGAGATCGTGGACATCCGGATGCCCGAGGGCGAGCCGTGGCCGTCGGTGGACCTGGCCGACGGGGCGACGCTGGCGGTCATGGGCATCCAGAGCAACGACGGCGACCTGGCGGTGAAGAACCTGGAGGACTTCCGCTCCCACCTGCGCGACCGCGGCGAGGCCGAAGAGCCCGGCAGGTGACCGTGGAGCGGGCACCGAGGCAGGGGTGCCGACCCGATCAGCGATGACGGAGGGCGCCCCCTACGGCGGCGCTGTCGGTGCGGCGCGTGTGCGTGGTCGCCGTTGATCGCGGCGACGGCGAGAAGCGGGCGGTTCCCGGGCGCTGCCTGCCGGGCGCCGGCCCCCTCGCGGTCCGGGTAGGCGGTTGCGCCGGTACCCCGCTCACGGGCCCCGACCGGGCGGCGGGTCGCTGGGGTGTGGTGTGTAGGGCGGCGACGAGGAGAGGTCGGCGGCCCGTGCCGCAGCGCTGTCGGCCGTGGGGCGTGTGCGTGGTCGCCGTGCTGGGCGGCGACGGCGAGAAGCGGGCGGTTCCCGGGCGCTGCCTGCCGGGCGCCGGCCCCCTCGCGGTCCGGGTAGGCGGCTGCGCTGATACCCCGCTAACGGGCCTCGGCCGGGCGGCGGGTCGCTGGGGTGTGGTGTGTAGGGCGGCGACGAGGAGAGGTCGGCGGCCCGTGCCGCAGCGCTGTCGGGTGCGGCGCGTGTGCGTGGTCGCCGCTGATGGCGGCGACGGCGAGAAGCGGGCGGTTCTCCGGCCCTGCTTGCCGTCCGTCCGGCGGCCGGCAGGCCAGGCGGGCGGCGCAGTGGGGTGGGCGAG
>NZ_JAQFWQ010000086.1 GCF_027706725.1 Nocardiopsis endophytica | reverse complement strand
CGGGAGAAACGACGCTAAAACCGGCCCGGTAGGGGCGTTTTCCCCGAGATCAACGAGGAGGGGGCGCCACGAACGCGGGCGGGCACGCGCCTCCAGTACCGCGCTGCCGCCCGGACCGCGAGGGGCCGGACGGACGGCAGGCGGGGCCGGGGAACCGCCCCGCTCACTCCGTCGCCGCCATCCATGCCGACCACGCACACGCCGGACGGACGACGACGCTGCGGGAAGGGCCACCCGCCTCCGTCGTCGCCGCCATCCATCCCACACCCCGACGGCCCGCCGCCCGGCCGGGGCCCTGAAGCGGGGTACCAGCTCAGCCGCCCGCCCGGACCGCGAGGGGCCCGCCGCCCGGGAGGCGGGGCCGGGGAACCGCCCCGCTTCTGCCGTCGCTGCCAAGCACGGCGACCACGCACACGCCCGCCATCCGGCAGCGCTACCGGAAGGGGCACCGACGTCTCCCGCCCCGCTCGCCGCCGGCCTTCCGCTCGCTGACGGCCGTGAGCGGCGTACCCGCCCTCCTGTGGGGGCACCGGGGCTCCCGGGCACAAGAATGCCGCCCGCGGTCCCAGCGGACACCGCGGGCGGCAGTAGGGGCCCTGAGCGGGCGACCAGGCTCCCGGCAACTCCGTCCGGAGGGTCCCCACAACCCAGCCGGACGCCCCGCTCGCCGGGGCCGGTCGCGCACCGCCCAGGGCCGTCGTGCATCCCGCGGTGGACGGAGACACGCGGGACGCACGGCCTAGGGGAACTAGCCCAGGGGCGCCTCCAGGGCCCCGCCGGGAGCGGGCAGTTCGGGGCCGACCGACAGGCCGTCGGCCACGTCGGTGTTCAGGGCGTCGGTGGGCGCGCCCTCAGTGGGCAGGCCGCCCCCGGTGGGCAGGCCGCCATCGGTCACGGCGTCCGTCGGCAGGGACTGGGGGACCGGCAGCTCGTCGGTCGACGCCTTGTCGGTCACACCGCCGACGGTGTCGGCGACGCCGCCCTGGTCGACCGTGACCGGGGGCTCCTCGGACATGCTCTTCAGCTCCTCGGCGGTGTTCGGCAGGACGGTGCCGACCGCGCCCCCGGCCTGGTCGGCGACGCCGCCCACCAGGTCGTCGGAGGCGCCCTGCTCGGCCGAGGTCAGCTTGCGCGGGTCGTCCTGCTCGGCCACCACGACCATGTCGGAGGCGGTGTCCGCGACCTTGCGCACGGCGGGCCCGGCCCCGGGGACGGGGTTGCCCTTGGGGGTGCTGTTGACCGTGCCGTGGACCAGGCCGTTCAGGCTCTTCGCCGGGTGGCCCGCGGCCGGGTTCCCGGCCAGCGGCGCGCTCTGGTGGGCGCGCAGCGGCTTGAGCTGCTTCTTTCCGGTGTTCAGCACGCGGTTGGTGGTGCTGTGCGCCTTCCCGTTCAGCCCCGGGACCGGGTTCCCGGCCAGGGGCGCGGACTGGTGGGCGCGCAGCGGCTTCAGCGCCTTCTTCCCGCTGTTCAGCACCTGGTTGGTGGTGCTGTGGACGGTCCCGTTCAGCCCCGGCGCCGGGTTCCCCGCGAGGGCGTCGCCGCCGACCGGCGAGCTCTGGCGCTGCGTGGCCGCCGGGCCCTGGCCCAGGGCCTGGTCGACGGCGCCGTCGAGGGTCGTCATGCCCTGGTCCAGCGCGCCGCCCGCGCCGGAGGCGTCGGACCCGGCCAGGACCAGGTTGCGGGTGTCGGGCGCGGGCGCGGTGCGCGCCATGTCCGGCACCTCGCCCGCGGCGAGCGGGGCGGTGACCGGTGCCAGAGCCGCGGAGGCCATCAGCGGCGCGGCGTCGGTCAGCGGGGTGAGCGGCTGCGGGGCGGCCACGGGGGCGGCCGACGCGGCACCCGCGCCGAGGGCGGCGAAGCCGGCGGCGCCCGCCGCCACCAGAACGGCCTTCGCCGAATTCCGAGCGAACTCGAACATGGGAAATCCTTCCCGGATCGTGTGGTCTGTCGCTGTACGTGGGGATCGCCGCCGTGCGCCCGGCCTCAGACGCTGTGCGGCCACTCGGTGGGTGGGGTGCGGGCTCCCCGGCCGTGGGCTCCCGCGCCTGGTGGGCGGGGATCCTGCGGGTCGGGGCCGTCCGGCGGGTCTGGCGGACCGCCGGCCGGCGTGAACCCTCCCGTCGGGAGGAGCTCACGTCGGCCCCCAGGGCGCTGCGGCACTGGGACGTCAGGCGGTGCGGTACCAGAGGGGGTGCCGGGACGCCGCGTCCGGATGATCGGCCCGTGCTCTCACGGCACGGGGTGACGCGGCCCGTCGGGCGGGGGTGCTAGTCCGGGGAGACGCCCGGCTCGTCGGCGGGGTCCTGGGGCACGACCGCGGCGGGGACGCCGGGGGTGCCGGGCCGGCCGGCCGAGGGGCGCGGCGCGACGGCCGCGGGGAGGAAGCCCGCGACGGCGGGCGGGGCGCCGGCGGACGCCGAGGCGCCGACGGCGAGCGGGGAGGACTGGTGGGCGGCGGGAGCGCCGCGGTCGTCCCCGGCGGGGGCGGCGGAGGCGTCGGGCTCCGCCGTGTCGGCCACCCCGGCCCGCACGGGGGCGGAGGTGCCGAAGTCGTGGTGGCAGCCGCGGGAGGTGTGGACGTGCGCCTTCTCGGCACCGTCCTCCTCGGAGGCGTCGCGGCGCCCGCGGTCGTCGCCGTCGGCGCGCTCGTCCCGGTCCCCGCCGGTGCGGGCGTGCGCGGCGTCCACGGTGTCGCGGGCCAGGCCGAGGGCCTTGCGCGGCACGTCGGCGGCGCCGAGGGCACCGGCGTCACCGTGGCCGAGCCCGTTCAGGAGGTGCCCGGCGCCGGAAGCGGCCGCGGGGCGGCCGCCCTTGCCGGTGTCGGCAGCCTTGTGCGGGCCGCCGTTCTTGGTGTCCTTCTGGTTCCGGGTGCCCAGGCCCGCCACGTCGCCGACCGCGGAGACGGCCGCATTGGCGGTGCCGGTGACCGACTTGCGCGGCTTACCGCTCTGGGAGCCCTTGCCCTCCCCGGCGCCTTCGCCGGTGCTCTCGGGCTTGGCGGCGCCGTCGCTCCGGCCGGGGTTCCCGGGGGCGCCTGCGTCCTGCTTCGGGGCCTCCTGCTGCTTCGGGGCCTCCTGAGCGGAACCGCCCTGCGGAGCCGGGGCCGACTGCGCGCTCTTCGGCGCGGGTGCCGGCGCGGCGGGCGCCTGCTGGCCGGAGGCCGACGGCGCGGCCCCGCTCCCGCCCGAGGAGGGCTGGGAGGCGTCCGCGCCCGAGCCGCCGCCTGAGCCGGTCGAGCCGGTCGAACCGGTCGAACCGCCCTGCCCCCGGCCGCCGCCGTTCCCGGCGCCGTCTCCACCGGAGGAACCTCCTCCGCCGGGGACGGCGGGGGCCGACGCCTCGGCGCCCGCGGCACCGCCGACGGCCTTCGGGCCGCCGGCGCCGGGGCCGTCGTCGGCCGAGGCGGCGGCGGAGCCCGCCAGCCACGCGGCCGCCACGAACCCGGCGACGCACAGGGTCCTCCGCGCGGTCCCCGCGGCGCCGGTGCGCACGGCGGCCAGCACGCGCAGCGCGCGTCCCGGCCTTTCCGTGCGTCGCATCGCGGGTCCTCGATTCGGCGGAGGGGGAATACGGTCGGAGGGAACCCGGCCGCGGGGGCGGCCCGGATTCTGAACGCGACCGTAGCATGAACCCTTATACGGACAACCCTGATCACTGATTTTTTCCGTCACGGTCCGCACCGGAACGGATCGCCGACGCCCACCGCGGGGACGCTCCGTCACGAATGCCGGTAATTTTCACGGTGGGAAGCGAGCCGCAACGAAAGCGTGACGGTCGGAGGTAGGACCCGTGACCGAACTCCCCGAAGCCACCCCGCGCCCGCGGACCAGCCTCGATGAGCTCTTGGCCGAGCTGAACGCCCGGCTGCAGACCGAGCTGAGCAGCCGGGACCGGGTGCACTCGCTGCTGGAGGCCGTGCTGTCCATCGGCCGCGAGCTCGACCTGGGCACCGTGCTGCGGCGGCTCACCCCGGCCGCCGCGGACCTGGTGGACGCCCGCTACGCCGGGCTCGGCGTCATCGGCGAGGACGGCAGGTTCAGCGAGTTCATCCCGGTGGGCCTGAGCGAGGAGCAGGCGGCCCGGGTCAGCCGGTTCCCGCACGGGGAGGGCCTGCTGGCGGTCCCCACCCGGGAGCGCCGCGCGCTCCGGCTGAGCGACCTGTCCCGCCACCCCGGCCGCCACGGCTTCCCCGAGGGGCACCCGCCGATGCGCTCCTTCCTGGGCGTGCCGATCCAGGTGCGCGACGAGGTGTTCGGCAACCTCTACCTGACCGAGAAGCGCGGCGGCGGCCAGTTCGACGAGGACGACGAGGCCGTGGTGACGGCGCTGGCCACCGCCGCGGGCGTGGCCATCGAGAACGCGCGGCTGTACGAGGAGACCCGGCGGCGCGAGCGGTGGCTCTCGGCCTCCACCGAGATCACCACCCGCCTGCTCTCCGGGGACGACCCGCACGACGTGCTGGGCCTGCTGGCCCGCAACGCCCGCGAGATGGCCGGGGCCGACATCGCCGTGGTGCTGCTGCCCGAGGCGCGCGGGCACGAGCTGGTCGCCCGGATCGCCGACGGACCGGTGGCGGGGCAGATCCTGGGGACCCCGCTGGCGGTGTCGCAGACCGCGTGCGGCGCGGTGTACCGGCACGGCGAGGCGGTCACCATCCCGGACCTGCGGCACGCCGACTGCCCCATGCTCACCCACCGCGGCTTCGGGCCCGGGCTGCTGGTGCCGCTGGGCACCCCGGACCGCACGCGCGGGGTGCTGCTGCTCGCCAAGAAGGGGGTGAGCTCCCCGTTCGGGGCCACCACCCGGCACATGATCGACGCGTTCGCCGGGCAGGCGGCGGTCGCCCTGGAGCTGGCCGAGGCCCGCCGGGACGCCGAGCGGCTGGTGGTGCTGGAGGACCGCGACCGCATCGCCAAGGACCTGCACGACGTGGTCATCCAGCGGATGTTCGCCTCGGCGATGACCCTGATGAGCACGCTGCGGCTGGTGGACGCCCCGCAGGCGCGGGACCGGATCCAGCACACGATCGACGACCTCGACGAGACGATCCGGGAGATCCGCTCCACGGTGGTCGCGCTGCAGACCCCGCCGACGCGCAGCGACTACTCGCTGCGCGGGCGGATCCTGGACGCGGCCGAGGGGGCTGCCCGGTCGCTGGGCTGCCAGCCGGGGGTGCGGCTGGAGGGGCCGATCGACGCGTCGGTGCCCGAGCAGGTCGCCGAGCACCTGCTGGCGGTCCTGGGCGAGGCGCTGTCCAATGTGGCCCGGCACGCGCACGCCACCGAGGTGCACGTATCGGTGGACGTGGACACGCACGTCACCCTGCACGTGAGCGACAACGGCAAGGGCATCGAGCCGTGCGGGCGGCGGAGCGGCCTGCGCAACCTGGAGGAGCGCGCGCGTGACCTGGGCGGCACGTTCAGCGCGGAGCCCAGCCTCGCCGGGGGCACCCTGCTGCGGTGGAGCGTCCCCCTCCCGGACCGGGCGGAGGAGGCGGGCTCAACGGCCCGGTCGGATCAGTCGGACGTCAGGCAGAACACGTTGCCCTCGGGGTCGACCATCCTCTGAAAGGAGCCCTGCGCGTCGGTGACCACAGGGCCCTCCGCCGAAGCGACGGCAGAGCAGGTGCCCCGCTCACGGGCCGCCCCGGCCGGGCGGCGGAGCGACGGGGCGTGGGGTGGATGGCGGCGACGACGGAGGCGGGTGGCCCTTCCCGCAGCGTTGTCGTCCGACCGGCGTATGCGTGGTCGCCGTGGATGGCGGCGACGACCAGACCCGGGCGGTTCCTCGGCCCTGCCGGCCGTCCGGCGGGCCCCGGGCGGTCCGGGCGGCGGCGCGGTGATGGAGGCGCGTGCTCGCCCGCGCTCGTGGCGGCCGTCGGCCCGGTGCACCCCTGCCCGGCGATGATCTCGACAAGAGTGCTGCCATTCCGGCGGTTTTGACGGCACTTCCGTCGAGATCATCGCGGGGAGGGCCGCCCGGGTGGTGCATACCGGGCACAACAGGCAGCAAGCAAGGGGCCGGGCATCCAGCGTCGTGGAATCGACGCTTTTAGGCGGATCAGGTGTCGGTTTCACCACTCAAGATTCCCCCAGGGCGTCCGAGGCGCCAGGAAGGCACTCCGTCGGCCCTCCGCCCGGCCGGGGGCCGTGAGCGGGGTACCGGCCGGCCCGACGGCCCGCTACTCGAAGTGGGAGCGGCCCCTCGTGCGGAGTTCGGCGACCAGGACCGCCGCCTGGGTGCGGCGTTTGAGGTCGAGCTTGGACAGCAGGCTCGACACGTAGTTCTTCACGGTCTTCTCCGCCAGGTCCAGCCGCTCGCCGATCTGGCGGTTCGTCAGGCCCTCGCCGATCAGGTCGAGGATCTGGCGCTCCTGGGGGCTCAGCTCCGACAGCGGGTCGGGGCGCGGCGGGTTGCTGCGCAGGCGCTCCATCACCCGGCCCGTGCTGCCCGGGTCCAGCAGCGACCCGCCCGCGGCCACCGTGCGCACCGCCCCGACCAGGTCGGCGCCGTGGATCTGCTTGAGCACGTACCCCGCGGCTCCCGCCATCACCGCCTCGAACAGGGCCTCGTCGTCGGCGAAGGAGGTCAGCATCAGGCAGGCGATCTCGGGGCGGTCCGACCGGATCTCCCGGCACACGCCCACCCCCGACCCCCCGGGCAGGCGCACGTCCAGCACCGCCACGTCCGGAGAGGCCGCGGGGATGCGCGCGAGCGCCTGCTCGGCGGTCCCGGCCTCGCCGACGACCTTCATGTCCTCCTCGCCGTCCAGGAGCGCCGCCACGCCCCTGCGGACCACCTCGTGGTCGTCGACCAGGAAGACCTTGATCGGTTTCGTCGCGGTTCCCGGCGCCATGGGCTCCCCTCCCCGGAGCGCCCGGACCGTTCCGGGCGCGTGTCGCTGCGGATTCGACGGAAACGACGGTATTACCCCCTTCGACCCGCGCGTCCGCCGAAGGTCGTCAATGGGGTCGGCCCAAGGTCCCGAATCCCGCGTCCGCTGCAGATCAGGGCACGGCCGGGCGCGGACGCGGCCCGCGCCGCCCCGCGGGGACGCGGACCCCGCGGGGCGGCGCGGCGGCGGTCTCACACCATTCAGACCACCAGCGACGGCCAGGGGATCGCCTCCTCGTAGGCCCGGGACGCCGCGAGCACCCGCCCGTCGGCGTGCCGGGCCCCCACGATCTGCAGGCCCACCGGGAGCCCCCCGCCGGTCAGCCCGCACGGGACGCTCGCCGCCGGCTGGGAGGTCATGTTGAACGGGTAGCTGAACCCGGCCCAGGACGTCCAGCGCGGGTCGGAGGAGCCCGGGGGCACCTCCAGGCCCGCCTCGAACGCGGCGATCGGCATGGCGGGGGTCAGGAGGAGGTCGTAGCGCTCGTGGAACAGCCCCATCGCCTCGCCCATGGACATCCGCAGGGCGGTGGCGCGGAGGTAGTCCACGGCGCTGTAGCGGCGCCCCTCCTCGACGATCTCCAGCAGCCCCGGGTCGACGCGCTCCAGGTCCTCCTCGCTCACCCCCTCCATGGCCTTGGCGGCGCCGCTGTACCAGAGCACGTGGAACTCCTCGCGGCAGTCGGGGACCGGCGGGTCCTCCCGCTCCACATGCGCGCCGAGCTCCTCGAACACCCCGGCCGCCCGCTCGCACAGCCGGGCGACCTCCGGGTCCACGCCGATGCCCCACAGCGCGGGGCTGTAGGCGACGCGCAGCCCCCGCACGTCGGCGGCGGCCACCGCCTCGGCGAACGACTCGGCCGGGGGCGGCATGGCCCCCCAGTCGCGCGCGTCCGGGCGGCTGATCACGTCCATCATCAGCGCCGCGTCGGTGACGGTGCGGGTGATGGGCCCGGTGTGCGCGAGGCTGCCGAAGGCGCTGGCGGGGTGGTGCGGGACCCGGCCCCACGTGGGCTTGAGGGCGTAGACCCCGGTGAAGGAGGCCGGGATGCGCACCGACCCGCCGCCGTCGGTGCCGGTGGCCATCGGGCCCATGCCGGCGGCGACCGCGGCCGCCGCCCCGCCGCTCGACCCGCCGGGGGTGCGCGACAGGTCCCACGGGTTGCGGGTGATGCCGGTGACCGGGGAGTCGGTGACGCCCTTCCAGGCGATCTCGGGGGTGGTGGTCTTGCCGGTGAACACCGCCCCGGCCTCGCGCAGCCGGGCCACCACGGGGGAGTCGTCGTCGAAGGGGGCGTGCGCCCCGGCCACGTGCGATCCGCGCCGGGTGGGGTGCCCGCGCATCAGGTGCACGTCCTTGACCGCGACGGGGACACCGTCCAGCGGCCCGATCGGGGTGCCCCGTGCCCACCGCTCGGCCGACGCGCGCGCCTGTTCGCGCGCCTCGTCGGCGAAGACCGCGCAGAAGGCGTTGAGCGCCGCGTCCTCGCGGTCGATGCGCGCCAGGACCGACTCCAGCGCCTCCACCGGGGTGGGGCCGCCGCGGGCGAACCCCTCCAGCAGGTCGGCCGCCGTCAGGTCGGCCGGCGCGTCCCGGTCCACCGCCTCCCCCTCATGCCTGGTCGTCATCTATGACCCCTCCGTTCTTCCAGCCCGTCCGTCCGCGGAACACCGCTACCCGCGCGGATACCCCCGCGCCTTGTCCACGAGGTTGCGCGGCTCCTCGCCGCGCAGGCGGCGGTCGAGGTTGTCCAGGAAGACCCGCACCAGCTCGTCCTTCCACCCCGCGACGTCCCCCGACATGTGGGGCAGCACGACCGCCTGGGGCAGGTCCCACAGCGGCGAGGCGTCCGGCAGCGGCTCGGTCTCGAACACGTCGAGGGCGGCCCCGGCGATGGTCCCCTCGCGCAGCGCGCGCACCAGGTCCTCCTCGACGACGATGGGGCCGCGCGCGACGTTGATCAGCCGCGCCTCGGGCTTCATCCGGGACAGCAGCCGGGCGTCGAACAGGCCCCGGGTGGCGTCGGTGAGCGGCGCGGCGACGACGGCGTAGTCCACGCCGCCGAGGGCGTCGCCGATCCCGCCCGGCGCACCGGGGTCGGCGGAGACGACGGTGCCGAAGTCGGGGTCGCCGGTGCGGGGGGTGCGCCCGGCGCCCATGACCTCCAGCCCGGCGGCGGACAGCAGGCGGGCGATGGCGCGGCCGATGGGGCCGGTGCCCACGACCATCGCGGTGCGGCCCTGGATCCGCTCGCTCTCCCGCCACTTCCAGGTGTGGGAGCGCTGCAGGTCGCGGCTGCCGTGCAGGTCCTTGGCGAAGGACAGGACGAGGCCGAGCACGGTCTCGGCGATGGGCCCCTCGAAGACGCCGCGGGAGTTGGTCAGCTCCACGCCGCTGTCGACCAGCCCGGGGAACATCAGGTTGTCCACCCCGGTGGTGGCGGCGTGCACCCACTCCAGGGAGTCGGCGGCGTCCCAGGCGGCCGTCAGGGCCTCGGTGAACAGGTCCCACACCAGCAGGATCCGCGCCCCGGGCAGCGCATCGGCGAGCTGCCCTGCGGTGGCGTAGCGGACCTCGGACAGGCCGGGGTGGCGGTCGATGCGCTCGCGGCCGGGGGGCAGCTCCCCGCCGTGCAGGACGACGAGGGCGGGCGCGGAGGGGTCGGCGGTCGTCACGGGGGCGGCTCCGGAATCAACGGTCGTGCTCGTGTCGCTGCTCCCCTACCCGTCGGCCCGGTGGGCGATCACGGGTGCCGCGAAGCCTTTGAAACGCTAGGGACCGCCCCTACGATTGTCAACAATCGACGGACGCGCGCACCTGGTGACGGTGAGGTGACCCGCCGTCCCGAGTGACCGTTGATCCGTCGGGGAGCGCGATCGTATGATTGTCGACAATCAGCGGATGATGTACCCCTGTGCGGGCGAGGACACCCGTGGGACGCGGGCGCCCGCGCACACACCAGGGCTGCGGGCCGCGCCACGGGCGGCCACCAGCACCGCGCCGCACCCACCGCGACGAAAGGGCCGATGCCACGATGCCCCGGTACATGTCCATCACTCTGGAGAAGCGCGGCGTGGAGTGCGTCGCCGAGCTCTACGACAAGGACGCCCCCCGCACCTGCGAGGCCGTCTGGAACGCCCTGCCCCAGGGCGGCGACGCCTACCACGCCAAGTACGCCCGCAACGAGGTGTACACGATGGTGCCGCGCTTCGCCGAGGAGGAGCCCGGCCAGGAGAACCCCACCGTCACGCCCATCCCCGGCGACGTCGTGTACTTCTCCTTCAACGGGGGCATGCTCGACCGCCGCTTCAAGGAGGAGAAGGGCATCGACGCCCTCCCCGGCGTGATCGACCTGGCCGTCTTCTACGGGCGCAACAACCTCCTGCTCAACGGGGACGTGGGCTGGGTGCCCGGAAACGTCTTCGCGGGCATCGTCGAGGGCCTGGACCGGATGGCCGAGGCCTGCAACGACGTGTGGCGCTCGGGCGGCGCCGGGGAGCGCCTGGTCTACCGGCGCCTGGAGCGCTGATCCGGTCCCGCGCGCGGACCACCCCGCGGATGAGAACCGACGACCCCTGCACAGGTAAGCGAAGAAGGAGGTGAGTGACCAATGCGGACCGAACACGGAACCACCGGCCCGGCCTGCGGAGGAGGGCCCGGGGTGTCGGCGCCCCGGACCCGCGGCCCCGAGGCCGAGCGGGACGCGTCGCTGTCGCTGCTGGGCGAGCGCGGCCTGCTCCCCGACCAGGAGACGGCGAACGGGCTGGTGGAGATCTCGGCGGTGGCCGAGACCCCCTCGCAGTCGGGCGTGGGGATGATCGCGCCCTATGACTTCGCGCTCGACCGCGAGCTGTGGCGCTGGGCGCCCGACGACGTCTCCCTGTACGTCACCCGGCTGCCGTTCGTGCCCGTTCCGGTGACCGTCGACCAGGCCTCGGCCCTGAGCGACGGCGACGGGGCGGCGCGCGCCACCCGCGACCTGCTGGCGCCCGAGCCCCTGGTCGTGGGGTACGCGTGCGCCTCGGGCAGCTTCGTCCACGGCGCCGAGGGCCAGCGGCGGCTGCGCCGCTCCATCCTGGACGCGGGCGCCCCCGCGGCGGTCACCACCTCCGGGGCGCTCATCGACGCGCTGGAGGCGGTCGGCACCCGCCGGGTCGCCGTGGTCACCCCCTACGTGGACAGCGTCACCGAGCGCCTGGTGGCCTACCTCGGCGAGCACGGCACCGACGTGGTCTCCGCGGTGGGCCTGGGCCTGCTGGACCACATCTGGAAGGTCTCCTACGCCGAGGTGGTCGAGGCGGTGCGCGGCGCCGACCGGCCCGAGGCCGAGGCGGTCTTCATCAGCTGCACCAACGTGCTCACCTACGACATCATCGCGCCGCTGGAGCGGATGCTCGGCAAGCCGGTGCTGGCGGCCAACCAGGTCACCATGTGGGCCGCCCTGCAGGCGGTCGGCCGGCACCCGGTGGGCGCCGGGCAGCACCTCGTCGAGGCGACGGCCCCGGGCGGCGGCGCGCACGGCGGCCGGGACGGCCGCGGAGGAGACGGTACGGAGAGGCGGTCGGCATCGGCATGACCATCGCGGGATTCCTCTACCCCGGCTACAGCGCCGAGGACGACTACCCGGTCCTGTCCGGGCTCCTCGGCCCGGGGACGGAGCTGCGGGTGGTGCACACGCTCATGCGCGAGGACGCGCACCGGGTGGACGCGCTGCTCGACGTCGGCGGGGACGACGTGCTCGGCGAGGGGGCGCGCGAGCTGCGCTCCCTGGGCGTCGACGCGGCGGTGTGGGCCTGCACCAGCGGCAGCTTCGTCTTCGGCTGGGAGGGCGCGGCCGAGCAGGCCGAGAACGTGGGCCGGGAGGCCGGGTGCCCCGCCTCCAGCACCTCGTTCGCGTTCGTGAACGCGGTGCGCGCCCTGGGGCTGAGCCGGGTGGCCGTCGCGGCGACCTACCCCGACGACGTGGCGGTGCGCTTCGCGGAGTTCCTCGGGCACGCCGGGATCGAGGTGGCCGCCTGGGCGGGCCGCGGCATCGTCACCGCGGCCGAGGTGGGCACCCTGCCCCCGGAGGACGTGCTGGAGTTCGCCGCCGCGGGCGACCACCCGGACGCCGAGGCGGTGCTGGTGCCCGACACGGCGCTGCACACCGCCGGGGTGCTGGACGCCCTGGAGGAGCGGCTGGGCAAGACCGTGCTCACCGCCAACCAGGTGAGCGTGTGGGAAGGGCTGCGCCTGGCCGGGGACACCGCCCCGCGCGAGGGCCTGGGCACCCTGTTCCGGGCAGGGGCGTCCGAAGCGGCCGCGCAGCGGACATAAGGTGCGACGCACGCGGAACGTGTGCGCGTGCGGCCGCCCGTCCGGGCGGCCGCACGCTCGAGAGCGAGGTGAACACATGTCATGACCTCCCCAGGACGACTCCATCCCGTACCGAGGAGATCGACGTCGGAGCTGATCGCCGACCAGCTCCGGGAGGCGATCATGTACGGCTCCCTGTCCCCCGGCGACCAGCTGGGCGAGACCGATCTGGCCTCCCGCCTGGGCGTCAGCCGCGGCCCGCTCCGCGAGGCCATGCAGCGCCTGGTGCAGGAGGGGCTGCTGCGCAGTGAGCGGCACCGGGGCCTGTTCGTGCGCGAGCTGACCGCCGACGACGTGCGCGACGTCTACGTGGCCCGGCTGGCGGTCGAGCGGACCTCGTGCGCCCTGATCATGCGCGGCAACCGGGGCGAGGCCCTGGCCCGGCTCACGGCGGCGCTGACGGCGCTGGAGGAGGCCGCCGCCACCGGCGACCGGGACGCGATGAGCGACGCCGACCAGGCCTTCCACCAGGCGCTGGTGAGCTGCTCGGGCAACTCCCGGCTGGAGCGGATGGCGCAGACGCTGCTGGTGGAGACGCGCATGTGCCTGACGGTGATGCAGCGCAGCTACCCGGAGCCGGACGAGCTGGTCGAGGAGCACCGCAAGCTGCTGGACGCCATCACCGACGGCGACGAGGAGCTGCTCCTGGAGCTGATCTCGGCGCACATGCTGGACACCGTCGAGCGGGTCAACGGCGGTTCCTGAGGCGTCCGGGGGCGCCGGGCCTCAGCGCCCCTCGGGCGGCGCCGGGGCGCCGGCGCCCTCCGGCAGCGGGGCGGCCCGGCGCGCCCGCCGCCCGGTGCTCCGCCCGCCCACCTTGAACAGGATGAGCTCGAAGGTGGCGGCGAGCAGGCAGATCCGGAGCAGGTCCTGGACCAGGCGGGTGACCACCGACACCGGCTCCAGCCACGGCCACCACTGGAACCAGTCGTCGGGCCCGAAGAAGAGGTAGAAGCCGCGCTCCATCCACTCGGTGCCCAGCATCACGAGGACGTAGTACAGCGAGAAGGACAGGTAGAAGACCGGGCTGACGCTGAGGATGAACTTGAAGGCGTTGATGAAGGGGATGTACTTGTCCCCGGCGTCCTTGCGCATCCAGGTCCGGACCGCGGCGACCGGCCCCTTGGCGGAGGTCAGCACGCGCTCCAGGCGGGCGGTGCGGCCCTTGCCGTTGAACAGCCCGCTGTAGCGGTCCATCTGGGCGCCGAAGACGACCGCGGTGATGGTCAGCCAGACCAGCGGCTGGAGGAAGCCGTCCTTGAAGATCGACCACGTGGTGTCGATCGACCGGTAGATCTGCAGCAGCGTGTCCTGCAGGTCGACGCCGATCTGCACCGAGGCCCAGTTGACGGCGCCGTCGATCCCGTCCTGGACGACCACCCAGGCGGCCCGGCTCTTGGCCCACTTCCAGAACTCGGTGAACGCGGACACCAGCGTGAAGGTGCCCATGAACATCCAGGTGGCCTCGAACAGAGCGGTGCCCAGGCCGAGGAACTTGTTGTCGTTCTTCTTGTAGTAGTGCTCGAACAGCGCCCGGAGGCCGAACGCGGCCGCCGCGATGACCAGCATGGGCCCGGAGTGGTCCAGCGTGCCGAGGTCGAGCAGCGTGTCCAGGCCCTCCTCGTTCACCGCGGCGATGGTGAGCTTGCGGTACTCCTCGGCGTAGAGGTCCCAGGCGCTGTAGAAGATCAGGAACGGCAGGATCGCCATCGCGATGGCGTCCACGATCGTGCGCTCGGCGAGGGCGACGCTTCCGCGCTGGGCCGTGTCGCGCAGGGCCCCCGACCGCACCCGCTGGTACTCCGCGTCCACCGTGGGCAGCGCCGGGCGCAGCATGTGGAACATGATGATGTAGGTGGCGAGCTGGACCAGCAGGAGCACGCCCAGGGCCACGTAGCCGAGCACCGGCTCGAAGGCCGCCGCCTTGGCCATGCCGCGCAGCAGCAGGCGGTAGACGATGTCCCCGGCCAACCAGACGCACAACAAAGGTGCCCAGTAGCGCCTCAGGAGATCGAGGGTGTCCAAGGGCAGTCGCGCTGCGAAAGGGGCCGGGCTTCTCATGGCCGGTGCATCTTATCCGGGCCGGGTGACAGACCGGTCGACCGCGGGGCCGCTGGCCGGACTCGGCCGCGCCGGACCGCCCGGGTGCGGTAGGAACGGAGGGGACGGCGTTGACGGCGGGGAGGAAGCGCGGATGACCTCAGGGGCCAAGGGCGACGGCGACGGCTGGATCACGCTGGCGGACGGGACGCACAGGTGGGGGCGGTACGGGGCGGCGGGGCTGCTGCTGCACGCGCCCGGCCCGGACGGCGGCCGGTGCGTGCTGCTGCAGCACCGGGCCGCCTGGAGCCACCAGGGCGACACCTGGGGCCTGCCCGGCGGTGCCGCGGACAGCGGGGAGGGCCCGGTCGCCGCGGCGCTGCGCGAGTTCGGCGAGGAGGTCGCCGGGGACCTGGGCGCGGTCGAGGTGACCGGGGTGTACCGCGCCGGGGACCGGGTCTGGCACTACGACTCGGTGCTCGCCGCCGCCCCGGAGGCGGCCGAGTTCGCGCCCGGCAACGCCGAGAGCGAGGCGGTGCGCTGGGTGCCGCTGGACGAGGTGCCGGCCCTGCCGCTGGTGCCCGCGTTCGCCGACGCCTGGCCGCTGCTGCGGTCGGCGCTGGGGGCCCGGCTCGACCTGGTCGTGGAGGCCGGCCCGGTGCTGGAGCGGGCGGGGGAGGCCGCCACGCCGGAGCGGACGTCGGCCCTGCGGGACGCGCTGGCCGGACTGGCCCGCGCCGGCGTTCCCGCGGGGGACCTGCCCTCGGGCCTGGGGCTGCCGCCGCTGCACACCTGGTTCCCGCGGGTGCGGCTGGTGACCCCGGTGCCGGTGGCCCCGGTGCCCGGGGTCGAGGTGGTCGCGGACGCCGGGCGGGCGGGCGGCGGCCGGGGCTCGGTGCTCACCGTCACCGCCGCCGGAGGCCCGGGCACCGTGCCTCCGGCGTGGCTGCTGGAGCGCACGGAGGCGGCGGACCCGGTCCCCGGGTCAGACCGCGAGGTGGCCCTCTGAGACGGTGACCGCCGACCCGCCGATGCGCACCCGCCCCGGCTCCTCCGGCGGCACCTCGACCGAGAGCCGCCCGCCGCGCGCGGAGCACTGGAGGGCCTCGAAGGCGGTGCCTCCGAGCCGCTCCGCCCAGTAGGGGGTGAGCACGGTGTGGGCGCTGCCGGTGACCGGGTCCTCGTCGACGCCGACGTCGGTGGCGAAGAAGCGGGACACGAAGGCGTAGGGGCGGCCCTCGTCGGCGCGGGCGGTGACGATGACGCCGCGCTCGGCGTAGCCGCCGAGCCGGGAGGGGGCCGGGTCCAGGCCGCGCACGGCCGACTCCTCGGCCAGCTCGACGATGAGGTCGCCCGTCCCGGCGGTCCCGGCGCGCACGATCCCGGCGCCGAGCGCCTCCGCGAGGCCGTCGGGGACCGGGGCCTCCTGCGGCGGGTGGGCCGGGAAGTCCATCCACAGCCGTCCGTCGCGCCGCTCGACGGTGAGGACGCCGCTCCACCGGGTGGAGAAGCGGATGGGGCCCACGACCCCGTCCTCGGCCAGGGCATGGGCGGCGGCGAGGGTGGCGTGGCCGCACAGCGCCACCTCCACGGCGGGGGTGAACCAGCGCAGCCCGTAGTCGGCCGCGGGGTCGGCGTCGGGCACGACGAAGGCCGTCTCGGAGAGGTTGAACTCGGCGGCCACCTGCTGGGCCCACCGGGCGTCGTGGGGGCCGTCCAGCACGATCACGGCGGCCGGGTTGCCCGAGAAGGGGCGGTCGGTGAAGGCGTCCACGACGCGGAAACGGGTCATGGTCGGCAAGCTAACAGCGCCCCGGCCCACCCCGGGGCCCAGGGTGGGGGCACTCTCTCGTGATCTGGCGGAGAGCGCCCCTACCGGGCCCGCGCAAGTCTTGGGTCTTTGGGGTCGCCGGTGTCCTCCCCGGCCAGAGCAGTGGCCACAGAGCTCCGTGATCGCGGGCGCACACGTGGCGACAGCGGCGGCCCGCCTGGCGGGTCACTGCCGGTGGTGCTCCCGGGGCCGTGGCAGGGGGGGGCACCGACTCCCCCCGGGGCAACCGGCCCGTGCCCCCACACCAAGAACCCAAGAGCTTGAGGGGCCTGTCCTAGCGTCCTTTTCCCCGAGTTCAACGAGGGAGCGGCCGCGCATGCGCCGACGGCGGGCACTACCGGGCGGGGTCGTTCGTTTCCCCTCCTGAGGCCGGCCGTGGCCGGGCGCGGTGGACACGTGCGGAAACGGCGGCTCAGGGGTAAGTCAGGGGTGGGCCCTGATGGCCGCGGGGCCGTTCCCGGGCATGCTGGAGTGCAGACGTAGCGGTACGGCGGTCCACCGCCGAGCGAGGAGCTGTCATGACGCTGGAGCGCGGCAACGCATTCACTCCCGTCGCCTCGGCGACGATGATCTGGCCCTGGGGATGGGCCCTCGGGGCCGGGGCGACCACCGGCGCCCTCTCGTTCCTGCTCAACATGTCGATCGGATCCGGGCTGACCACCGGGATCTTCTTCTTCGCCCTCGTCGGCGGGGCCGTGGCCCTGATCGGGAGCAAGGGCGACCGCCGGGCGCGCCGCTGGGCCGGACAGTACCCGTGGAAGTTCGCCGGGGCACCGGCCGTCGCGGGCGGCGTCGGTGTCGCGCTGGTCACCCTGCTGACCGGCGGCGGCCTGATCGGCGGGGTCTTCGCAGGTCTGGGCACCGTCGCCCTGCTGTGGATCATCCTCGGCCTGATCGGCACGGTCGCCGGGGGCGGGAACCGGTAGCCGCGCTTTCGGGGCCGGGGCGCACGTGCGCCCCGGCCCCCGCGCATGCCCGCCCGCCTCCGCCCACAGCCTGTGGACGGCCGCGCCCCGCGCGCGCCCACCGCCGGTAACCTCGATGGAGGCCGCTGAGAGGAGCCTCTTGACCACCGACACCGAGGACGCCCGCCGCAAGATGGTCGAGCGGGTCCGCAGCCTGCTGCGCAAGGCCGAGGACCCGTCGGTGACCGACGCCGAGAGCCAGGCCTTCACCGCCAAGGCCGCCGAGCTGATGACCCGGCACGCCATCGCCGAGGCCGAGGCGCGCGCCCAGCGCGGCGAGGACGCCGAGGCGGTCTCCCGCCTGGACTTCCCCGTCTCCGGCTCCGGGGGGCACGGCAAGGCCCGGGTCAAGGCGCTGGCCAAGATCGCCGCCGCGTTCGGCTGCCAGTCGGCCGTGCGGGGCAACACCTCCGCCAACACCGAGCGGACCCTGATCGTCGTGGGCACCGAGTCCGCACTGGACTCCCTGCGGGTGCTGCTGCCGTCCATCACCCTGCAGATGGAGGCCTCGGCCCGGTTCACGGCCCGCAACCACATCGCCGACCTGCGCGAACTGCGCAACCTCGACCGGTCCGCGCTGGCCACCGAGCGCAGCCGGTTCTACCGGTCGTTCGTCCGGGCCTACGGGCACGCGGTGGCCGAGCGGATCCGCGAGTTCCGCGCCCGGCTGCAGGAGGAGTCCCAGACCGGCGGCGGCTCGGGGTCGGGGACCCCGGGCGACGAGCCGATCGGCGCCGAACTCGTCCTGCGCACCGACGTGGACCGGGTCAAGGAGGACTTCCAGAAGCGCTTCCCGGACCTCAAGCAGCCCCGTCCGGAGCGCACCCACCACAAGGCCGGATACCGCGCCGGATACCTGCGGGGCCGCAGCGCGCAGCTGGGGATGGAGACCGCGGTCGGCGGCGGGTCCACCTCATCGCTCCCGGAAGGCGAGTAACGGCGGCTGAGCAGGTAGCCCGCTCAGGGGCCCAGGCCGTCCGGCAGGCCGCCTGAGCGTGAGCGAGAAGGCGGCGACGAGGAAAGGCCGGCGGCACCTACAGCAGCACTGTCGGCTGGCGGGCGTGTGGATGGTCGCCGTGATGGGCGGCGACGGAGTGAGCGGGGCGGTTCCCCGGCCCCGCCTGCCGTCCGTCGGGCTGCTCACGGTCCGGGCGGCAGCGCGGTACTGGAGGCGCGTGCCCGCCCGCGCTCGTGGGGGACTGTAAACAGAACGGTGTAACTCCACGGGGGTAGGAGAACACCATGAGTGACAACAAGCAGTCCGCGGTGGATACTGCCCGACCGGACGAGGAACTCCTCGCCGAGCTGGTAGCCAAGGCCAAGGCCGAGGGCATCGACATGGTCGGAGAGAACGGGCTCCTGGCCCGCTTGACCAAGACCGCCCTTGAGAGCGTCCTGGAAGCCGAGATGGACGAGCACCTGGGCTATGCAAAGCACGAGCGGTCCCAGAACGCAGGGACCAACGCCCGCAACGGCACCCGCTCCAAGACCCTCACCACCGAGGCCGGCCCCGTCGACATCGAGGTGCCCCGCGACCGCGACGCCTCTTTCACCCCGCAGGTCGTCAAGAAGCGCCAAAGGCGCCTGTCGGGCATCAACGGCATCGTGCTGTCCCTGTCGGCACGAGGGCTCACCCACGGCGAGATCTGCGCCCACCTGGCCGAGGCCTACGGCGCCGAGGTGTCCAAACAGACCGTCTCGGCCATCACCGAAGCCGCCGCCGAGCGCATGGCCGAGTGGCAGAACCGGCCCCTGGACGCGGTCTATGCCGTGCTGTTCGTGGACGCGATCAACGTCAAGATCCGCGACGGTTCCGTGGCCAACCGCCCCCTCTACCTCGTGCTGGGCGTGACCGCCGAGGGCGAGCGCGACATCCTGGGGCTGTGGGCCGGGGACGGCGGGGAGGGCGCCAAGTACTGGGCCCAGGTGTTCACCGAGCTCAGGAACCGCGGCGTGGAGGACGTGCTCATGCTCGTGGCCGACGGCCTCAAGGGCATGGGCGAGGCGGTCGAGTCCGTCTGGCCCCGCACGGTGCTGCAGACCTGCATCGTGCACCTGATGCGCAACAGCTTCCGCTATGCCTCCCATACCGACCGCAAGCGCATCGCCGCGGCTCTGCGGGCCGTGTACACCGCCCCCACCGAGCAGGCCGCCGCCGAGCGCTTCGCCGAGTTCGCCCAGGACTGGGGGCAGAGGTATCCGGCCATCGTGCGGCTGTGGCAGGACGCCTGGCCGGAGATGGTGCCGTTCTTGGCCTTCGATGCCGAGATCCGCCAGGTGGTGTGCACGACCAATGCGGTCGAGTCGATCAACGCCCGCATCCGCCGCGCGGTCAGGGCCCGCGGGCACTTTCCCAGTGAGAGCGCTGCTTTGAAGTGCGTCTATCTCGCGTTGATGGCCTTGGATCCCAAGGGCACGGGCAGGGCCAGGTGGAGCGGTCGTTGGAAGAGGGCGTTGAATGCCTTCGATCTGGCCTTCGAGGGCAGGTTGACCGCGACACGGCGTTGACCAGGAGAAATAGTTACACCGTTAGATTGACAGACCCGCTCGTGGCGCCCGCATCCCCGGTGCCGCTCCTCGTTGATCTCGGGAAAAACGCCCCTACCGGGCCGGTTTTAGCGTCCATTCTCCCGAGATCAACGAGGGAGCAGCGGCGCGGGGCGCACTGGTGTTGATCTCGGGAAAGACGGGCTTATCGTGTCCGTTTTAACCCCGGGTTCCCCGAGATCATCGCGGAGGGGGCCCTCCCGGGCGGCGCATACCGGGCATAACGGGCGGCGGGAGAAGGGTTCGGGCATCCTGCGTCGTGGAATCGACGCTTTTCGGCAGATCAGGCGTCGGTTTCACGACGCAGGATTCCCCCGCACCCCTCGCCCGCCCCCTTCGGCGATGATCTCGACGAAGGTGCTGCCATACCGGCGGTTTTGACAGCACTCCTGTCGAGATCATCGCCAGGAAGGGCGCACCGGGGCGGCGGCCGCCACGAACGCGCTCAGCCACGCACCCTGCCCACCGCGCCGCCACCCGGACCGCGAGGAACCCGCCGGGCGGCAGGTAGGGCCCGGGAACCGCCCTGCTCTCGCCGTCGCTGCCCTCCACGGCGACCATGCACACGCCCCACGGCCGACAGCGCTGCGGTGCGGGCCGCTGACCTCTCCTCGTCGCCGCCATCCACCCCACACCCCGACGGCCTGCCGCACGGCTGGGGCCCTTGAGCGGGGTACCAGCTGAGCCGCCCTCCCGGACCGCGAGGAGCCTGGCGGACGGCAGGCATGACCGGGGAACCGCCCGGCTCACTCCGTCGCCGCCCATCACGTCGACCATCCACACGCCCCACGGCCGACAGCGCTGCCGCACGGGCCGCTGAGCTCCGTCGTTGGCGGGGCCGCCGGGGCCGGCTCGTGTCCCTTTGACACCCCCACCCGGTTTTCCACAAGGGCGGGGATTTCTGTGGACAAGGCCGTGCACATCCCCGGATCGGACGCGGAAGGACCCACCCTAACCACACATCGTTGTGGATAAACCGCACCTCGTGTCCGGTTCGGGCCACCCCCGGCGACCGCGCCCTCCACCGGTCCGACCCGGTCCGACCCGGTCCGGCCCGGAGCGGTCCACCCCGGCCAGTCCTGGACCGACGGCGCGCCGACCCCGGCGGACCGATCACAGGCGTGGCGAAGGTGATTCAGGTCACTTCGTTGGGAAGGTGGTCTGTACACGAACGGACCCAAGGAGAGTCATCCTCGATGAACACGGCCACACTCCTCAAACCGTTCCGCGGCCACAAGACGGCACTGCTCACCACCTACCGGTCCGACGGCGTCACCGGCGTGGACACCCCGGTGAGCATCGTCGTCGACGGCGCGCGGATCCTCTTCCGCACCTGGGAGGACTCCGGCAAGGCCAAGCGGCTGCGCAACAACCCCGTCGCCGACCTGCGCCCCTGCAGCTTCCGCGGGGAGCCCCACGGCATGCCGGTCCGCGGGCGGGTCCGGCTGCTCGACGACGCCGAGTCCCGGCACGCGGCCCTCCTGCTGGGCCGGCGCCACCCGATGCTGCAGCGCTGGGCCGTGCCCGCCACCCACCGGCTGCTGCGGTACCGCACGCTCCACTACGAGATCATCCCCTTCGACCGCGAGGAGATCGCCAGCAACGAGGGGTGCCCCGACTGACCGCGTCCGGAGCGGCGCCCTTCCCCGGCGCCGCTCCGCTCCGGTCCGACCGGGCGTCCTCAGGACGAGTTCGGCGCCTCAGGACAGGCGCAGCGGCATCACCAGGTAGCGGAACTCCGGCTCCTCGCCCTCGGCCGCGGGGGCGTCCGAGATCACCGCGGGCTTGGTCGGCTGCGTCATGTCCAGGCGCGCCCGCTCGGTGGACACGCCGGCCAGGCCGTCCAGCAGGTAGCCGGGGGCGAACGCGATGCGCATCGGCTCGCCGTCGTAGTCCACCGCCATCGCCTCGGCGGCCTGGGCGTCCTCGCCCGACCCGGCCTCCAGGACCGCCTCGCCCGCGGACCCGCCCGAGCCCGGGGTGAAGGTGATCCGGACCGGGGTGCTGCGGTCGGCCACCAGCGCCACCCGCTTGACCGCCTCGGTGAATGCCGCGGGCGGCACCTCGGCCCGGGCCGCGGCCTCGGTCGGGAAGCGCTTCTCGTAGGGGATGTAGTCGCTGTCGATCAGGCGGGTGGTGCTGCTCCGGCCGCCGCTCTCGAAGCCGATCATGCCCTCGCCGCCCGACGCCGACGCGCCGCCACCGGCGGCCCCCGACAGGAACACCTCCACGTTGGACGACGGGTCCAGGGTGCGGGCCAGGTCGCTCAGGGTGCGCGCGGGCACCAGCGCCGCCCCGGCGGCCCCGGGGTGCTCGGGGCGCCACCACATCCGGCGCACGGCGATCCGGTACCGGTCGGTGGCGGCCAGCGCCAGGGAGTCGGCGCCGAAGTCCAGGTGCACTCCGGTGAGCATGGGCAGCGTGTCATCCCGGCTGGCGGCCGGGACCACCTGGCGCACCGCGCCCGCGAACGCCTCACCCGGCAGCGACCCGGCGGCGGGCGGCATGTCGGGGAGCAGCGGATGGTCCTCCAAGGGGAGGGTGACCAGGGTGAAGCGGGCCGGGCCGCAGGTGAGCAGCACGCGGCCGCCGTCGGCCTCGATCCCCACGGGGTACGCGGGCAGGCTGCGCGCGATCTCGGCCAGCAGGCGGCCGGAGACCAGTACCGCCCCGGCCTCCTCCACCTCGGCGTCCACGCGCGCGCGGGCCGAGACCTCGTAGTCGAACCCGGACAGCCGGAGCACGCCGTCGGCGGCCTCCATGCGCATGCCCGCCAGGACCGGCATGGCCGGGCGCAACGGAAGCGCCCGGGCGGTCCAGGCGACGGCCTCGGCGAACGCGTCTCGGTCGGCTCGGATCCTCACCCGGATAACCTCCTGGAACTCGCCGACCGGCCCTTGCGGGCCGGAACTGCCGCCACCGTACTCGGCGGCGGCGACAGTTCCCCGGAGGTCCGGGACGGCGCGCTCCCCCGACGCCGGTGACCGCAACCGACGGACGAGCACCGACCGACGGACGGACACCGACGACGGCAGTGGCCGACTCGACGGCGACGCTTCCCAGGAGGCCGAGGCGGCGCCCTCCCCCGACACCGGTGACCGCAACCGACGGACGGGCGCCGGTCGACGGCAGTGGCCGACTCGGCGGCGACAGTTCCCAGGAGGCCGAGGCGGCGCCCTCCCCCGACGCCGACGGACCGCTACCGACGGACGGGCGCCGACCGACAGACGAACTTCGATCGGGGCGTCCCGAGGCCGGAGCGCGCTTTGCGGACCGGCCTCGGTCCCGCAGCCCTGCCCCTGCGCCTTCGCGCCGCGCGAGCACCGCACCGGAACCGGCACCGCGCGAGCGCCGCCGCTACCTCCGGCGGGGCTCAGTCCCTGCGCTTGGGCTTCAGGGTCCAGATGACGGTCACGTGCCCGGTCACCGTGCCGTCCTCGGTGCGCAGCTCCACCTCCACCGGGAACTCCGGGCGCTTCCCGTCGTCCAGCTCGGCGATGACCTCCTCGCGGGGGCGCCCGAGCCTCGCCTCGGCCACCATGTCGCCCATCGCGACCTTCTCGAAGGTCTGGGTGACGGTGGTGGGCAGCGGCACGACCCGGTCGAGCTGGTCGCCGAAGGTGCTGATGATGATGGACCCGGAGGCCGACTCGGCCAGGGTGAACATCACGCCGGCGTGGGGGCCGCCGATGTGGTTGTGGTGCTCGGGGCGGTCGGCCAGCCGCATCACGGAGCGGCCGGGCTCCAGCTCCTCGAAGCGCAGCCCCAGGGTGCGCACGAAGGGGACGGTGGCCAGGAAGCCGGCCTTGATCTGCTCCGCCGTCTCGGCGTCGAACGCTGTCATGGGACCAAATGTTACTCGTCGGTAATGGCCCCGGGCCAGCCCCCGACCCCCCTTTTCCGCCGCGCCCCGCCCCCTCCTTCCCTCCGCCCCTGCATACGGCCCCCATAATGTCGGTGCCGCACGTCGGTGCCTGATGCCGGTGCGGCCCGGGCGGCACCGGCCCGGGACGCGAACAGGGGGGATCCACCATGCACCTGGCCGCGGGCGAGAGCGTGCCCGACTACCTGATGCCGCTGGCCGTGCTGCTGTGCGCGGCGGCGGTCATCGGCTACGCCTCCACCCGGCTGCGCGTGGTGCCCATCGTCGGGTTCCTGCTGGCCGGGGTGGTGATCGGCCCGCACCAGCTCGGCCTCGTGCAGAGCACGCAGGTCGTCGAGGACGCCGCCGACATCGGGGTCATCCTCCTGCTCTTCACGATCGGCATCGAGTTCTCCCTGGAACGGCTGGCGGCCATCAAGCGCCACGTGCTCGTCGGCGGCGGCCTGCAGGTCGTCCTCGCGGTCGCGGTCACCGCCGGGGTCACCGCGCTCTTCGGCGCCGACTGGCGGGTCGCCCTGTTCACCGGGCTGCTCGTCTCGCTCTCCTCCACCGCGATCGTGCTGAAGGTGCTGGCCTCGCGCGGCGACACCACCCGCCCGGTCGGCCAGGCCGGGGTGGCGGTGCTGATCTTCCAGGACCTGGCCGTGGTGCTGATGGTGCTGTTCCTGCCGCTGCTGACCGGCGAGGGCGGCGGCCCGGGGGAGATCGCTCGGGCGCTGGGCACCGCGGCCGCCGTGCTGGCGGTGGTGCTGGTGGTCGCCCGCAAGGTGATGCCTCCGCTGCTGGAGGCGGTCGCCCGCGCCTGCTCGCCCGAGGTCTTCCTGCTCACCGTGGTGGCGCTGGGGATCGGCACCGCCTTCGTCACCTCGCTCGCCGGGGTGAGCGTGGCGCTGGGGGCGTTCCTGGCCGGCCTGGTGGTCAGCGAGTCCCGGCACGGCCAGCACGCCCTGGGCGAGGTGCTGCCGCTGCAGATCGTCTTCAGCGCGCTGTTCTTCGTCTCCATCGGGATGCTGCTGGACCTGGGCGCTCTGGCGGAGCTGTGGTGGCTGATCGGCCTGATCGCCCTAGGCGTGGTCGTGGTCAAGGCGGTCACCGGCGCCGCCGCGCTGGCGGCGCTGCGCCTGGGGGCGCCCACCGCGGTGGCGGGCGGGCTGATGCTCGCCCAGATCGGCGAGTTCTCCTTCGTGCTGCAGCGCGCCGGGCACGACGGCGGGCTCGACTTCGGCGCCCTGGGGGAGCGGGGCGAGCAGGTGCTGATCTCGGTGACCGTGCTGCTGATGGTGGTGACCCCGGCGCTGGCCTCGCTCGGCGACCGGCTGGGCCGGGTGCTGGGCCCACGCCGCCCCGCGGCACCCGCCTCCGCCTCCGCCGCGAAGAAGGACCCCGCGGCCTGCTCTCACCGGGACCCGGTGCTGATCTCCGGATGGGGGCCGGTCTCCCGGGAGGTCGCCGCGACGCTGCGGGCCCGCGGCGTGCCGGTGTCGGTGACCACGCTGGGGCCCGACCTGGCGGCCGACGCCGAGGCGGCCGGGTACCGGGTGGTGCGCGGCGACCCGGTCAAGCGCAACGTGCTGGAGCAGGCCGGGCTGCGCTCGGCACGGCTGGTGCTGATCTGCGAGAACACCGGTGAGGAGACGGCCGCCATCGCCTCGGTGATCGCCCGCGCCGCCCCGGACGTGCCGATCGCGGTCTGCCCGGTCGACGGCCCGGTCCCGCGCGAGCTGGTCCGGGCCGGGGTGGACCGGGTGCTGGACGGCCCCGGGGCGGTGGCCGACCGGGTGTGCGCGGCGGTGGTGGAGCGCCTCGGCCTGCCGTCGGCCGCCCCGGGGGCCTACCCGCGCACCGACACCCCGGTGGACTTCCGCCCCGACCCGGCGGGCGCCTGCCCGCACGCCGAAGGGGTGCGGCCGGTGCTGCCCCGCTCCCCGGGGTGCACCGACTGCCTGCGCGAGGGCCGGAACGACTGGGTGCACCTGCGCACCTGCCTGTCCTGCGGGAACGTGGGCTGCTGCGACTCCTCCCCCGCCCGCCACGCCTCCGCCCACGCCGCCTCCCACGACCACCCCATCGCCGCCTCCGCCGAACCCGGCGAGGCCTGGGCGTGGTGCTTCGAGGACGCGACGACGCTCAAGCCCGCGGACTGACCGCGGGCCGACCGAGGACCGACCACGGGCCGACCGCGGGCCTCCGCCCCGACCGCCCCCGGCCGGGGCGGAGGCCGGGCCGCACGATTGAATATGATCATCATTTTCATTCCCGTGCGGAAGGACTCCCCGTATGGACACCCCGTCCAACCCGCCCCCGGCGCGCGCCCCGCTCCCGGTGACCGTGCTCTCCGGCTTCCTCGGCGCCGGCAAGACCACCCTGCTCAACCACGTGCTGGCGAACCGCTCCGGCATGCGGGTCGCCGTCATCGTCAACGACATGAGCGAGATCGCCATCGACGGCGCCCTGGTGCGCGAGGGCGGGGCGCTGTCCCGCACCGAGGAGCGCCTGGTGGAGATGAGCAACGGCTGCATCTGCTGCACGCTCCGCGACGACCTGCTGGTCGAGGTCGCCCGCCTGGCCCGCGAGGGGCGCTTCGACTACCTGCTCATCGAGTCCAGCGGCATCTCCGAGCCGATGCCCGTCGCCGCCACCTTCGCCTTCCCCGCCGAGGACGGCTCGGTGCTGCAGGACATCGCCCGGCTGGACACCATGGTCTCGCTCGTCGACGCGGCGGCCTTCCTGCGCGAGCTGCAGGGCGGCGACGACCTCGCCGAACGCGGCCTGGACGCCTACGAGGGCGACGAGCGCACCGTCAGCGACCTGCTCGTCGACCAGGTGGAGTTCGCCGACGTGCTGGTGCTCAACAAGCTCGACCTGGTCACGGCCGAGCAGGCGGAGGGCGTGGAGGCCGCGGTGCGCCGCCTCAACCCGCTCGCCCGCCTGGTGCGCGCCGAGCGGGGCCGGGTCGACCCCGCACAGGTCCTCGGCACCGGGCTGTTCGACCTGGAACGGGCCTCGCAGGCCCCGGGGTGGGTCGCCGAGCTGAACGGCGACCATGTCCCCGAGACCGAGGAGTACGGCATCTCCAGCATCGTCTTCCGGGCCGACCGCCCGTTCCACCCGGGCCGACTCTGGGCGCTTGCCGCCGAGCGCCTCGACGCCGGGGAGTTCGGCACCGTGCTGCGCTCCAAGGGCTTCTTCACGCTCGCCTCCCGGCCGGGGGTGGGAGGGCTGTGGTCGCAGGCCGGGCCGGTCCTCCACACCGAGCCCCTCGGCGCCGACCCCGCGACGGCCGACGGCCACGGAGGCGGAGTCGGAGTCGGAGTCGGATGGGAAGGCGGCCGGGAGGGCGCGTCCCCGGGCTCCGCCCAGGAACTGGTCTTCATCGGGCAGGCACTCAAGGGCGACGCACTCCAGGCGGCGCTGGAGGAATGCCTCCTCACGTCCGAGGAGAGCGCGCTTTCCGTAGGAGGGTTCGAGGACCCGTTCCCCGAATGGGACATGCACGTCCACGGGGACCACACGGACCACGCCCACGTCCACGCCCAGGCGCACGCGCCCGCCCGCTGACCCCTCCGGCACCCGCCCCCACTGCGGTGCGGAGCGTGAACCGGCGAGCGCACGGGGTACGGGCCGCCGGATGCGCCCGTCCGCATCCGGCGGGGCGGTCCGTCCGCACGGCGGTGGCCTGCGCGCGGGAATTCCGGCGGCGCACGGCCTTCCGAGTCGGACGGACCCGGGCTAGGCTTTCGGCCATGCTCGGCGCGAACGGCCGGATCCGACCACCCGACTGGGCCGCCGACCTCATCCTCGGCGCGCTCCTCGGCGCACCGCTCGTCACCGTCACCGTGCTCGTCGCCCACGGCGGACCGTCCGGCGGGCTGCCCCCGGGCGGTATCGCGCTCATCGCCGCCGCGTGCCTGTCGCTGGCCCTGCGCCGCGTCTCCCCCGTCCTGTGCACGGCGCTGACCGGCGCCATCAGCATCGCCTACTACGCACTGCTGTTCCCCGACGGGCCGATGCTGATCGCCTTCCTCGCCGCGCTCTCCACCGCCGTCGCCTTCGGGCACCGCACGGCCGCGCTGGCCCTGGGCGCGACGACGCTGGGCGCCATGGAGCTGACCGAGTACCTGCTCCGGGACGGCTTCTGGCCGGACCCGGTGCCGCTCTTCGGCAAGCTGGTCAGCCTGCTGCTCGCCGTCGCCGCGGGGGAGGCGTCCCGGGCCCGCCGCGCCTATGTCGACGAGGCCGAGCACCGCGCCCGGGAGGCCGAGCGCACCCGCGACCTGGTCGCCCGCAACCTGGTCGCCGAGGAGCGGCTGCGGATCGCCCGGGAGCTGCACGACACGCTGGCGCACAGCCTGTCCCTGATCAACGTGCAGGCCAAGGGGGGACTGCACCAGGGGACGCACGAGGGGGCGGTCACCGCCCTCACCCACATCAAGGACGCGAGCCGGGAGGCGATCGGGGAGGTGCGCCGGACCGTGGGGGAGATGCGCCGGGGAGCGGCGGGACAGGAGGAGGAGCCGCCGACCGCGGACCGGGTCGCCGCCCTGGTGGACGACGTCCGCCGGTCGGGGCTGGAGGTCGGCCTGTCGTCCGAGGGCGACCTCGCCCAGGCCCCGCCGGACACCGCGCACGCCGCCTTCCGCATCCTGCAGGAGGCCCTGACCAACGCGCTGCGCCACTCCGGGGGGAGCACCGTGCGCATCCGGCTGCGCTGCGGGGACGGGGGAATCGCCCTGGACGTGGAGGACGACGGTGTGGGCCCCGCGGGCGGCCCGCCCGGCGGGAACGGCCTGAAGGGCATGCGCGAGCGGGCCCACACGGTGGGCGGCACCGTCGACGTGGGCCGGTCGCCGGACGGCGGGTTCCGGGTCACCGCCCGCCTGCCCGCGGCGCCGCCGGAGCCGCCGCCGGAGCCCCCGGCGGGCGAGCGGGTGGAGGCGGACCGGTGATCGGAGTCCTGCTCGTGGACGACCAGTCCCTGGTCCGCGCCGGCTTCGCCGCGATCCTGGACGCCGAGGAGGGCATCACCGTGCTCGGCGAGGCCGAGGACGGCGCGGAGGCGGTGCGGGCCGCCGAACGGCTCCGCCCCGACGTGGTGCTGATGGACATCCGGATGCCGCGGATGGACGGGCTGGAGGCCTCCCGCAGGATCGCCGCGGCGCCCGGGCTGGAGCACACCCGGATCATCGTGCTGACCACCTACGACGAGGACGAGCACCTCTTCGCCGCCCTGCGGACGGGGGTGAGCGGGTTCCTCACCAAGGACACCGAGACCGAGGACCTGGTGCACGCGGTCCGGGCCGCCGCCCGCGGCGGCGCGCTCCTGTCCCCGGGCGTCACCCGGCGGGTGCTGGAGCGGTTCGTGCCGGATCCGCCCCCGGACGGTGTGGGCCCGGCCGCGTCGCTGACCGGGCGCCAGCGCGAGGTGCTGCGCCTGGTCGGGCGGGGCCTGGACAACGCCGGGATCGCCGAGGCGCTGGACATCTCCCCGGCGACCGCCAAGACGCACGTGAACCACGTGATGACCCGGATGGGCGCCCGCGACCGGGCCCAGCTCGTCGTCGCCGCCTACGAGTCGGGCCTGGTCCGCCCGGGGGACCTGCCGGGCTGACACGCACGGGCCGTGCCGCCCCCGGGACGGCCTGGTACCGGCCGGGCGACCTCGCCTCCCGGGTGGTCGACGGTGGGCCCCTCCAGCGGCTCCACCATGGGACCGCGTCCTGCCCGCCGAGTTCGCTCAGGGCGCGCCGTCCACCGCCGTCGGGGGGCGGCCGAGTCTCTCGACATCCATGCGGACCAGCGAGCCGGGGCGGCCCGGTACCGGCCGGGCGACCTCGCCCCCCGGATGGTCGACGATGGGCTCCGCCATGGGACCGCGTCCTCCCCGCCGAGTTCGCTCAGGGCGCGCCACCCACCGCCGTCGGGGGGCGGCCGAGTCTCTCGACATCCATGCGGACCAGCGAGCCGGGGCGGTCGCGCTCATGGCGGCGCACCAGGATGCGGTGGGCGGTGGAGGCGGCCGCCCGGGTGCGGGAGGCCCGGCTCTGTAGGCCCAGGCGGTGCTCCTCGCGCAGCCGGACCACCCCTCGTTCGGTCCGCCGCCACGGGCGCGGCCCCGGCGGGGCGGGCGCCTCCACGGGACCACCAGTGATCCTGGACCGCGCTCCGGCAGGGTTGCGGTGCGCTCGCGCCGCACCCGCGGCGCCGCGGCGCGCGACCGTGCACCAGGACCGGCAGGAGAGCACGATGATCGAGGTGATCGGCGCCGGCTTCGGCCGGACCGGAACGGCCTCCCTCAAGGCGGCGCTGGAGGAGCTGGGGTACGGCCCCTGCTACCACATGTTCGAGGTCCTGGGCGAACCCCGCCGGGCCGAGGACTGGATCCGGGCCGGGGACGGCCTGCCCGTCGACTGGGACGAGGTGTTCACCGGCTACCGGTCGACGGTCGACTGGCCCGGCGCCTCCTATTGGCGCGAGCTGAGCGAGCACTACCCGAAGGCCAAGGTGGTGCTGACGGTCCGCGATCCCGACCGCTGGTTCGACAGCGCCGCCTCCACGGTCTTCCGGCTGCAGTACATCGTCCAGCGGCCGTGGGGCCGTCCGCTGCGCCGCCTCGTCCCCCTGCTCAGCCCGGGGCTGGGCGCCTTCCTCGACATGAACGACCGGGCCATCCGCGACCGGGTCTTCGGCGGCCGCTACCCGCAGCGCCGGGAGGCCGTGGAGCGGTTCCGCGCCCACATCGACGAGGTCCGCGACGCCGTTCCCGAGGACCGGCTGCTGGTCTACGACGTCGCCGACGGCTGGGAGCCGCTCTGCGACTTCCTGGGGACCGAGGTGCCCGACGCCCCCTTCCCCTCGGCCAACGCCTCCGACGACTTCGGCCGCACCCAGATCGGCCAGGTGCGCCGCCGCCTGGCCCTGCCCGCCGCGGCCGCGCTGGGCGCCGCGGCCGTGGGGGCCGCCGCCGCGGGCCGGGTCGCGGGACCCGCCGCCGGGGCGGCGGCGGGCGCCCTGGTCCTGGCGGGCGCCGCGGCCGCCCGCACCCTGCGCCCCCGGCGGCCCTGACCCCTCCGTCCCCGAGGAGACCCCCGTGTTCTGGAACGATCTGCTCACGTCGGTGAGCCTGGCGGGCAGCGGCATCCAGGCAGGCGCCCTGCTCATGGTGCTGCTGGGCGTCTGCCCCACGCTGCGGGCGCTGCCGGTGCCGGACTGGATCCGGCTCCACGTGGCGCTGGACCGCAGCATCGAGCGCTACATGCCGGCGCTGAACGTCGCCACCAGCCTGGCCACGCTGGTGCTGGTGTTCCTGCCCCAGGACGGCCCCGCCCGCTGGGTCCGGGTGGCCGCCCTCTGCTGCAACAGCGCTCTGGCCCTGATGTCGGAGCTGGTCAACGTCCGGATCAACAAGAGCCTGAAGACGGTCGCGGCGGACATGCCCGCGACCGGGGGCGCCCCCGGCCCCGACACCCCGCTGGACGAGGAGCGGCTGAGCGCGGTCCGCGAGCGGTGGATCCACGGGCACGCCTGGCGCACCGTGGTGATCACGGCCGGGTTCCTCCTCTACATCCTGGCGGCGGTCCCGCTCGGCTGAGCGGCGGATCCGGCAGGAACCGAGAGCGGCCGGGGTCGGCAGGGTGGTGCCGACCCCGGCTCCTTCGTGTGCCCGCCCGGTCCCCGGGTCCGTGCGGGCTCGGACCGGGCGGGTGCAGCTGGGCGGCGTGAACGCGGTGGGGTGGGCCCGGAGCTGTGACCCGTGGGCGCCCCGGCCCGGCGATGATCTCGACAAAGGCGTGTGGCGCGCTTCCGTTTCGCCGCGATCAGCGGTGTGAGAGCCGGCGCGGATAGGCAGGCGCGCCGCAGGGGCCCGGCCCCGCCGACTCCGCCGCCGACCGCCGCCCCTACGCCGTTGATCTCGGGAAAAACGCCCCTACCGGGCCGGTTTTAGCGTCCGTTCTCCCG
>NZ_JAQFWQ010000085.1 GCF_027706725.1 Nocardiopsis endophytica | reverse complement strand
GCGTTCATCGCGATACCAGAACGGGATTCGGTGCCGAGAGGGGCCCAAACGGCACGCTGGGGCCGTTTGCCGCGCCCGGTGTCACTGCGTGTAGTCGATATCGGGCCCGTGGGCTCCCCGGTGGCCCGGCGCGGGCGCCCGGACGGCCGCGACCCCATGGCCACGCACCTCAAGAACATCCCGATGGGGCATGAATCGGGCATTCCGTTTGTAGAACGTGTTCTGGTCTCGCCGTGTTCGTCGCCCGGGGGCGCCCAGGAGTGTCGCGGAGCGCGCATCCCGCCTCCTCCCGCACATAACGGGGAGTGTTCGCCCAGGTCACGAGGCCGAGGGGTTCACCGCGCGGGACCGGCGGCCACCCCGGGGCGACGGAGTCCACGCCCCCCCGCCCGGCCGGGGCCGTGAGTGGGGTCCCTGCCCAGCCGCCTGCCTACCCGGACCGCGAGGAACCTGGCGGACGGCAGACAGGGCCGGGGAACCGCCCCGCTTGTGCCGTCGCCGCCCTCGCCGGTGACCACGCACACGCCCCGCACCCGACGACGCTGCAGGTAGGGCCGCCGACCTTCCTCGTCGCCGCCTCCCACCCGACACCCCGACGGCCCGCCGCCCGGCCGGGGCCCCGAAGCGGGGTACCAGCCGAGCCGCCGCCTACCTGGACCGAGACAAACCTGACGGACGGCAGGGTGGGGTGGGCCCGCCCGGCTGCGACGACCCGTGCGGCGTGCGGTGGGGATGCCACCGCAACCACACCCAAAGACCTCGCCACACCAGCCCGACCACACCACCCCCGAAGCAGCCGGCGGACGGACCGTTTCGGTTCGTCCGCCGGCGTTCGCTCGGTCCTGTGGGCTCAGTCGCCCCCGTCGCCGTCCTCGTCGCCGCCGGTGCGGACCTCTACGTTTCCGCTGGTCGTGGAGGCTCGGATGCTGCTGTCGGCTCCGCTGTCGTCGCGGACGTCCACGTCGGCGTTGCCGCTGGAGGTCTCGGTCCGCACGTCGTAGGCGCCGTCGGGGACGCGGAGTTCGACGTTGCCCGACGTGCTCTCGGCGCGCAGCGACTCGAAGCGCTCCCGCGTCTCGACCTCGACCGGGCCGGACGTCGTCTCCAGTTCGGCCGTGGTGAACGCGCCCTCGATCTCGATCGGGCCCGACGTGGACTCCGCGATCACCCGGTCGGAGTCGACGCCCTCCATCTCGATCGGCCCGGAGACCGAGCGCGCCTCCACCGTCCCGGTCGCCCCCTTCACGTCGATCGGCGCCGAGGTGGTCTCCAGGCGCGCGTCGCCGCCCAGGTCCTCCGCCTCGATCGGCCCCGACACCGACTCGGCGCGCACCGTGCCCTGCACGCCGACGAGCTCGACCTCCCCGCCGACCGTGACCACCTCGACATCGGCGCCCTCGGGCACCGTCACGTCGTAGTCCACCGAGCAGGCCGACATCAGGGTCGCCTGGCAGGAGGCCTCGGCGCGGACCTCGCCGCCCCGCTCGTCCAGGCGCACGTCCGGCTCGAACAGCAGGGAGCGCTTCAGCTCCGCGCGCACCTCGACGGCGTCGGTGTCGGCGCCGGTCACCGTCACCTCGCCCGGTGTGCGGTTCTCGATCACGACCCGCTCGGCGCCGTCGAACCGCTGCGGGGGGCGTTCCTCCCCGCCGACGGGGACCGCGCCGAGCGCGGCCGCCACCCCGGTGACCAGGGCGGCCACCGCCGCCACGATCCCGAGCCACATCCACCGGAACCGCCGCTGCCGCGGCACCTTGCTCGAAGAGGCGTACAGCCCCCGCGCGTTGAACGTCATGGCTTCCTCCCTTCAGGGGCCGCGGTCTCCACGCCGCGGAGGTACTCCAGCACGGCGCGGACGCGCCGGTGGTCGTGGTCGTCCTGGCCGAGGTCGAGTTTGGTGAAGATGGACCGGATGTGCTTCTCCACCGCGCGCTCGCTGATCACCAGGCGCGCGGCGATCCCCGCGTTGTTGAGCCCTTCGGCCATCGCCGCCAGCACCTCGTTCTCCCGCGGGCTGAGCCGGTCGAGGGCGGTGTCGCTGCGCCTGCTGAGGAGCTGGGAGACCACCTCGGGGTCGATCGCGGCGCCCCCGTCGGCGACCCGGCGCAGCGCCCCCATGAACTCCTCGATGTCGGCGACCCGGTCCTTGAGCAGGTAGCCGACCTTGGAGGCGCCTCCGCCGAGGAGTTCTCCGGCGTACCGGCTCACCACGTGCTGGGACAGCAGCAGCACCGCCACCCCGGGGTGGGCGCGGCGGATGCGGATGGCCGCGTCCATGCCCTCCTCCGAGTAGCCCGGGGGCATGCGGATGTCCACCAGGCACAGGTCGGCGTCCGGGTGCTCGGCGACGGCCGCCATCAGCGCCTCGGCGTCCCCCGCCTGCGCGAGGACCTCCACCCCCTCGTCCTCCAGCAGCCGGGCCATGCCGCTGCGCAGCAGCACCGAGTCCTCGGCGATGATCACCCGCATCGCTATGCCTCCCATGGGATCTCCGCGGTCAGGACCGTCCCGCCGCCCTCGGGGCTGCGGACCTCCAGGCGCCCGTCCACGGCGTCCAGCCGGTCCCACAGCCCGTACAGCCCGGTGCCGCGCTCGGGGTCGGCGCCCCCGGCGCCGTCGTCGGCCACCCTCACCTCCAGCAGGGCGCCGCGGCGTGCGGCGACCCGGCGCACGGTGATCCGCGCCGATGAGGCGCGGGCGTGCTTGGCGACGTTGGTCAGGGCCTCGCTCACCATGTAGTAGGCCACCCCCTCGGCCCGAGGGGAGGGGCGCCCGTCCAGGTCCACCTCGACCTTGACCGGCACCGGCGCCCGCCCGGCGGCCACCGGCAGCGCCGCCTCCAGCCCGTGGTCGGTGAGCACCCGGGGGTGCAGGCCGCGGGCGACCTCGCGCAGCTCCTCCATCACCTCCTTGGCCTCGGCCTGGGCCTCGTCCAGCAGCTCGCGGGCGCCCTGGGGGTCGCGGTCGAAGCGGGAGCGGGCGCGGCTCAGGGTGAGGGTGACCGCGAGCAGCCGCTGCTGGGCGCCGTCGTGCAGGTCGCGCTCGATCCGGCGGCGCTCGGCCTCGGCCGCGTCCACCATGCGCGACCTGCTGTCCTGGACGTGCATGAGGCGGCGGCGCACCCGGACCTCGGGGGCGTCGAAGAGCATCGTGCGGGCGACCGCGTACTCCAGGCGCACCGCGAACGGCGCCAGCCACAGCGCGACCGGCACCCCGACCAGGCCGATGGCCAGGTTGATCGAGAGCTCCCCCAGGTCGGCCGCGCCGCCGAGGGCGATGTACCCGGCGACGATGCCCGCGGCCGCCGCCCCGCCGACGCCGAAGGCGACCAGGCCCAGCACCAGCCCGCCGATGAACACCCCCTGCAGCCCGGCGACGGTGCAGTAGAGCAGGCTGCCCCACGCCTCGGCGCCGAACACGTAGTGCAGGGCGCGCCCGGGGAGGGAGGAGGGGGCGTCGGGGTCGGGCGGGCGGGTCTCGACGACGCCGAAGGCGTCCCCGAGCCAGCCCCGCTGCAGGGTGCAGGCCAGGCGGGCGCCGAGCATGCCGAGCACGGCGAAGACCAGGACCGCGCCCGCCTGGACCAGGATCTCCGTGCCCTCGGCCGCGAAGGGGGCGCCGATCAGGTTGTAGTAGATCTCGAACCCGGCGACGGTGGCGGCGAGCAGCACCAGGGTCGCCGGGACCAGGTACAGCGCCGACAGGACGAGCGATGTGAGCAGGTGCAGGACGGCCAGGAGCCGCTCGCCCCACCCCCGCCGGGAGGCGCCGGCGGCCGCCGCCGCTTCCCCGCTCACCATCTCCTCCGGCCTCCCGCCGTCGTGTCCACCGTCTCCACCGCTCACCATGGAACCTATGGTCGCGCGCCCGGCCCACGCCATGGCGCTGCCACGTGAAGGGGGGTAGTGCCAGCACACCCCTTCCTTCGGAGGTTCCTCCGAACCGGACGGCGCCCGACCTCGCAGATGCCAGAGGATCACCTGTTCCGCCTGGCATATGCGAGGGGTAGAGTGCCGATCATGCCGACGTTCCGGATCAGCGAGGTCGCCGAGCTCGCCGGGGTCAGCCCCGACACCGCCCGCCGCTGGATCGACGCGGGCCGCCTGCCCGCCGAGCGCGACGCGGCGGGCCGCCGCATCGTGGACGGCGCCGCCCTGGCCGCGTTCCTCCGCTCCCCCGAGTCCGACCCCGACCTGGGCCGCTCCTCGGCCCGCAACCGGCTGCGCGGCCTGGTGACGGGCGTGGTGCGCGGGGACGTGATGGCGCAGGTGGAGATCCAGGCCGGGCCGCACCGGCTGGTGTCCCTGATGAGCCGGGAGGCCGCCGACGAACTGGGCCTGGAGCCCGGGGCCGCGGCCACCGCGGTGGTGAAGTCGACCAACGTGATCGTGGAGAGCGGGACGGACCGGAGTGCGCGCCATGACTGAGCCGGCCGCCCGTGGGCGCCGCCGCCCCGGACCGAACCGCCGCGCCGTGTCGGCCGCCGCCGCCGCGCTACTGCTCGGCGGTGCCGCCGCCGGGTGCGGCGCCGGCGGGGATTCGGGCAGCGGCGGCCCCCTGACGGTGTTCGCGGCCGCCTCCCTCACCGAGGTCTTCACCGACCTGGGCGAACGGTTCGAGGAGGAGACGGGCACGCGGGTCGACTTCAACTTCGCAGGAAGCTCCGACCTGGCACTGCAGATCGCCGACGGCGCGCCCGCCGACGTGTTCGCCTCCGCCGACACCCGCACCATGGACGACGTCGCCGGTGATGGATTGGTCCGGGGCGAGCCGCGGGTCTTCGCCCGCAACGAGCTCCGGATCGCGGTGCCCGAGGGCAACCCGGCGGGCATCGAGGGGCTGGAGGACCTGGCCGACCCCGGCACCCGGGTGGCGCTGTGCGCCGAGGAGGTCCCCTGCGGCGCGGCGGCCCGGAAGCTGCTGGACGCCCAAGGGGTGGAGGTCTCCGGGGCGTCCCAGGAGGAGGACGTGAAGGCGGCGCTGACCAGGGCCCGACTCGGGGAGGTCGACGCGGCGCTGGTGTACACCACCGACGTGCGCTCGGCCGGAGGCGAGGTGGAGGGCGTGCCCGTCGAGGGCGCGGACGAGGCGGCCAACGACTACCCGATCGCAGTGGTCAAGGACGCGGCCGCCCCGCAGGCGGCACAGGAGTGGGTCGACTTCGTGCTGTCCGACGAGGGGCAGGGGGCCTTGGCCGACGCGGGCTTCAGCCCGGGCGGGGACGCCTGATGCCCGAGCCCCGCGTTGATCTCGGGAGAAACGACGCTAAAACCGCGATCGTAGGGGCGTTTTCCCCGAGATCAACGAGAGCTCCCCGGGGGCGGGTGCCCTGGCTCCTCGTCGTGCCCGCGCTCCTCGGGCTCGCCTTCCTCGTGCTGCCCTTCGCCGGGCTGCTCATCGGCGCCCCGTGGCGGGACCTCCTCCCCCTCGCCGCCTCGCCCGAGGTGCGCGGCGCCCTGTGGCTGTCCCTGTCCACCGCGACCGCCGCCACCGGCGTCGCCCTCCTGCTCGGGGTCCCGCTCGCCTGGCTGCTCGCCCGCACCGACTTCCCCGGGCGCCGGGCCGTGCGCGCCCTGGTCGCCGTCCCGCTGGTCATCCCCCCGGTGGTCGGCGGCGTGGCGCTGCTGCTCGTGCTGGGCCGCAACGGGCTGCTCGGCCGCCACCTGTACGAGTGGTTCGGCCTGTCCCTCCCCTTCACCCCGGCCGCGGTGGTCGTCGCCCAGGTCTTCGTCGCCATGCCGTTCCTGGTGATCAGTGTCGAGGGCGCGCTGCGCGGGGCCGACCGGCGCTACGAGGAGGCCGCCGCCACCCTCGGCGCCACCCGCTGGACCGCCTTCCGCCGGGTCACCCTGCCCATGGCCGCCCCCGGGGTGCTGGCCGGGGCGGTGCTGGCCTGGGCCCGGGCGCTGGGCGAGTTCGGCGCCACCATCACCTTCGCCGGGAACCTCCCCGGCCGCACGCAGACCATGCCGCTCGCCGTCTACCTGGCGATGCAGCAGAGCCCGGAGGCCGCCGTGGTGCTCAGCCTGATCCTGCTCCTGGTCTCGGTCGCCGTGCTGGCGGCCCTGCGCGACCGCTGGACGACGGCGTGAGCGCGCTGGAGGCCCGTCTGCGGACCGAGCGCGGCTCCTTCCGGCTCGACGCCGCGCTCACCGCCGACCGCGGCGAGGTGGTGGCGCTGCTCGGCCCCAACGGCGCCGGGAAGTCGACGGCGCTGCGGGCGCTGGCCGGGCTGGAGCCGCTGACCGGCGGCTCGGTGGTCGTCGAAGGGAACGACATCACCGCGCTGCCGCCCGAGCGGCGCCCCATCGGCGTGGTCTTCCAGGACTACCTGCTCTTCCGGCACATGTCCGCGCTGGACAACGTCGCTTTCGGGCCGCGCTGCCGGGGCGAGTCCAAGGCCGCCGCCCATGCCCGCGCCGCCGCGCTCCTTGAGGAGATGGGGCTGGCCGACCGGGCCCGTGCACGGCCCGGCGCGCTGTCGGGGGGCCAGGCGCAGCGGGTCGCGCTGGCCCGCGCGCTGGCGGCGCACCCGCGACTGCTCCTGCTGGACGAGCCGCTGTCGGCGCTCGACGCGCACACCCGGGAGGAGGTCCGCGCGGGCCTGCGGGCCCGGCTTCACGCCTTCGACGGCGCCACCGTGCTGGTGACGCACGATCCCCTGGAGGCGATGGTGCTGGCCGACCGCATCACCGTGCTGGAGGAGGGGTCGGTGGTGCAGGACGGCCCCCCTGCGGAGGTGGCCCTGCGCCCGCGCACCGAGTACGTGGCCCGCCTGGTGGGGCTCAACCTGTACCGGGGCCGCCAGGAGGGCACGACGGTGGAGGTCGCCGGGGGCGCACACATCGAGGCCCCCGCTCCGGGGCACGGGCCGGTGTTCGCCGCGTTCCCGCCGCGCGCGGTCGCGCTCTACCCCGACCCGCCCTCGGGCACGCCGCGCAACGTGTGGCCGCTGGTGGTGGAAGGGGTCGAACGCTTCGGCGACCAGGTGCGGGTGCGGCTCGGCGGCCCCCTGTCCCTGGGGGCGGACGTGACCCCGGCGGCCCTGGCCGAGCTGGACCTGGCGCCGGGCTCCCGGGTGTGGGCCGCGGTCAAGGCGTCCGAGGTGCACTGCTATCCGGCCTGACGTGCTGGTGATCGGCGGACGACTCCCTTACGCTCTTCACTGTCGGTAGTGCTTTGACTACACACAGGAAGGCATGTTCATGTCACTCACGCGCACGCTCGCCGCGGCCGCCGTCACCGCCGCCACCGGGGCCGCCCTCGCGATGTCGGCCGGCACCGCCTCCGCCCACGGCTACTACGGCGACGGGGACGGGAACGGGTACGACGGCTACTACGGCGACCGCGCCGGAGCCGCGGAGACGCTGCTGCTGGGGCACGGCGGCTACGACGGGTACTACGACGACAACGGGGACGACGGCGGGTACTACTACGACGGCGACCGCCACATGGGCGGCGGCTACGGGTACTGAGCGCCCCGTCCCGCCCGGCACGACCCGTGCCCGCGGCCGCCGCTCCGGCCCCGGGCACGGGCCCGCGTCAGGTTGCGGACCGCCTCGGTCGTCCCAGCCGCCTCAGCCGTCCCCCTCCACCAGGGCCTTCAGCCGGACCAGGGTCTGCTCGATGGACCGGCCGTTGCGCGCGGGCCACCCGGCCAGCATGTACGCGAACCGCATGGCGGGGCCGGCGAACGAGTAGTCGAAGGTCTCGGTCACCCGGCAGGCCCCGTCCGGCAGCGGCTCGGTCTCCCACCGCCACCGGTGCACGCCCAGGTGGCGCCAGGCGATCAGCCGCCCCTCCTCGAACTCCACCACCCGGTTCGCCATCCGGTAGGGCACGCCCATCCGCATGTCCATGCCGAACTCGTCGCCGGGGCCGAGGCGATCCGGCCCCCGCACCGCCTCGCGCACCGTGCCCGAACCGTCGAACTCGGCGTGCCGGCCGGGCGAGGCCAGAATGTCGAACACCTTCTCCGCGGGCGCGTCGACCACGACGCTCCGCGCCACCTTGTGCTGGGCCATACCCGAATCATCTCAGCGCCCCGGCCGCGCACCGCCCCGGGGTCTCTCCTCGTTGATCTCGGGAAAAGCGCCCCTAAAACCGCGCCGGTAGCGTCGATTCTCCCGAGATCAACGAGGTAAGGGGGCTCAGCGCACCACCTCGTGGCGCTCGACCGCCGCCAGGGAGCGCTTCTCGCCCTTCGTCACGTGCAGCACCCAGAACGTGCCCTTGCGCAGGGAGATCTGCTGGGTCACCGGCGAGCCGAGCCGCCCCAGCGCCTCCTTCATCAGCTCGCCCACCAGCTCCCCGTGCGTGCACACCAGCGTCGGGCGCCCCTCCTCCAGGAGCGTTCCGAACGCCGCGCGCGCCGCCACCGGGTCCACACCGGAGTCGCCGTGCACGCCCGCGGTCAGGGCCGGAAGGGTGCGCACCTCCATGCCCGCGTCCACCGAGTACGGCAGCACGGTCTCGGTGCAGCGCGCCGCCGCCGAGGAGACCACCCGCATGGGCCCATAGGGCTCCAGCACCCGCACCAGCTCCCGGGCGCCCTCGCGCCCGGCGTCGTCCAGCGGGCGCAGCAGGTCCTCCCCGTCCCAGGCGCGCTTCTCCCCCGCCGGCGCGTGCCGCAGCAGCACCAGCGGGAACGTCTCCAGCGGCCCCGACACGAAGTTGTCCAGCACCGAGACGTCGTGGTCGTAGGTGAGCCGGTCGCGCGCCTCGGCCAGCGGCACCCACTCCACCCGGTCGATCTCCTCGTTGGGGGTGAACACCGACGCGCCCGGCCCCGGCTCGGCCGCCCACCAGTCGACCAGCTTGGGCCAGCCCTCCCGCAGGTAGCGCTGCGGCGGCAGGCGCCGGCCGAACACCGGGTTGAGCCCGGTCTCCTCCAGCACCTCCCGCGCGGCGGCGGTGAGCAGGTGCTCGCCGTTCTTCACCTTGCCCTTGGGCAGCGTCCAGTCGTCGCGGTCGGGGCGGTGCACCAGCACCGCCTCGTGCCCGCCCTCCCCGTGCCGCCACAGCACCGCGCCGGCCGCCCGGATGGGCTCCATGTAGCCGCCGGGAGCGGTGTCCCGGGGCGGCCACGCGCTGGTGATCTCGGCCTCGTCGAAGGGGTAGTCGTCAACCATCCGTCGCCCTCACATGCCTGTCGCGGCGCAAGGAGGCCTGCAGGTCGCGCAGGGGCGCCCCCTCGGCGTCGCGGGTGTGCCGGGTCCACTCCCCGTCCGGCCCCAGGTGCCAGGAGGAGGTCCCCTCGTCCATCGCGGTGTCCATCAGCTCCACCAGCCGCGCCCGGTGCTCGGGGTCGGCCACCCGGATCAGCGCCTCGACCCGGCGGTCCAGGTTGCGCGGCATCAGGTCGGCGCTGCCCAGCCACACCTCGGGGTCGCCGCCGTTCTCGAAGGCGAACACCCGGGAGTGCTCCAGGAAGCGGCCCAGGACGCTGCGCACCCGGACCGTCTCGGAGACCCCCGGCAGGCCCGGGCGCAGCACGCAGCTCCCGCGCACCCACAGGTCGACGGGGACCCCGGCCGCCGAGGCGCGGTACAGCGCGTCGATGATCTCCTCGTCGACCAGGGAGTTGACCTTCATCCGGATGCGGGCCGGGCGGCCCTCGGAGTGCGCGCGCACCTCGGCGGCGATCCGCTCGGTCAGCCCCGACCGCAGCCCGTCGGGCGCGGCCATCAGCCGCCGGTAGCTGGTGGTGCGGGAGAACCCGGTGAGCCGGTTGAACAGGTCGCTCAGGTCCTCACCGACCTCCGGCTCGGCGCTGAACAGCCCGAAGTCCTCGTAGACGCGGGCGGTGCTCGGGTTGTAGTTGCCGGTGCCCACGTGGCAGTAGCGGCGCAGCGACCCGTCGTCCTCCCTGCGCACCACCAGGGACAGCTTGCAGTGCGTCTTGAGGCCGACGACGCCGTAGACGACGTGGCAGCCGGCCTCCTCCAGCTTGCGCGCCCAGGCGATGTTGTTCTGCTCGTCGAACCGCGCCTTGATCTCGACGAGGACCACGACCTCCTTGCCCGCGCGGGCCGCCTCGATCAGCGACTCCACGATGGGCGAGTCGCCGCTGGTGCGGTAGAGGGTCTGCTTGATCGCGACCACGCTGGGGTCGCTGGCGGCCAGGGCCACGAACCGCTCGGTGGTGGTCGTGAACGACTCGTAGGGGTGGTGCACCAGCAGCTCGCGGCCGCGGACCGCGGCGAACAGGTCCTCGGCCTCCAGGCCCGGCGGCTCGGCCGGGACCATCGGGGAGAAGCTCAGCTCGGGGCGGTCCAGGTCGGCGATCTGGTGCAGCCCCGCCAGGTTGAGCGGCCCGGGGACGGCGATGACCTCCTCGTCGTCGGCGCCCAGCTCGCGTTCGAGGATGCGCAGCACCTCCGGGGAGATGTCCTCCTCGACCTCCAGCCGGACCATCGGGCCGAACCGGCGCCGCAGCAGCTCCTTCTCCAGGGACTGCACCAGGTCGTCGGTCTCGTCCTCGTCGACCTCCAGGTCGGCGTTGCGGGTCACCCGGAAGGCGTGGTGCTCCAGCACCTCCATCCCGGCGAACAGCTGCGGCAGGTGCCCGGCGATGACGTCCTCGACCGGGACGAAGGCCTCGCCCTCCAGCCGGATGAACCGGGGCAGCGCCGAGGGCACCTTGATCCGGGCGAAGGCGGTGCGGCCGGTGCGCGGGTCGCGCACGGTCACCGCGAGGTTGAGCGAGCGCCCGGAGATGTAGGGGAAGGGGTGGGCCGGGTCCACCGCGAAGGGGGTGAGCACCGGGTAGACCGAGCCGCGGAAGAAGCGGTGCATCCGGCGCCGGTCGTCCTCGTCCAGGTCGTCCCAGCGCAGGATGCGGATGCCCGCCTCGGCCAGGGCGGGGGCCACCGAGTCGTGGTAGCAGCGGGCGTGCCGCCGCATCAGGTCGTGGCTGACCTCGGCGACCCGGGTGAGCAGCTCGCGGGGGTGGTGCCCGCTGGGCCCGGCCACGGCGACGCCGGTGGCCAGGCGCCGCTTGAGCCCGGCCACGCGCACCATGAAGAACTCGTCGAGGTTGCTCGCGAATATCGCCAGGAAGCGGACCCGCTCCAGCAGGGGCATGCCGACGTCCTCGGCCAGCTCCAGCACCCGCTGGTTGAACCGGAGCCAGTCCACCTCCCGGTCCATGAACCTCCCCTCGGGGAGGTCCTCCACCATTTCGCCCATGAACACCGCTTCCGTCGCCATGGTTCGCACGCTGCCGCATTTCGGTGAACGGACGGCGAACCCTACCCGCACGATCGATTGTGACGTATCACCCGCCTCGGCCGCGCGAGGTGGGGCCCACGCCCGCCCGTCGGCTACAGGAACGCCGCCGTGGGCGGGACCATCGCAAGCGCGGTGACGCCGCCGGCCAGCAGCAGGTTCGCCCACAGGTTCCGGTACCGCGCCCAGAGGTACCCGGCGACCAGGCCCGACGCGCCCTGCACGGCGACCGCGGAGGCCAGGTCGTGGGCGCCGCCGGTGAGCGGCTCGCCCACCAGGGAGGACAGGCCGTACAGCACCGCCGTGGCCGCGATGCCGGGCCACCGCCCGAACAATAGCTCCAGGCGGGTCTGCAGGAGCACGGAGAAGAACAGCACGTCGGCGGCGGCCACCCCGGCGAAGGTGAGGGCGACCACCGCCCCCAGGGCGTAGTCGGCGGGCAGCGTCCCCGGGGGCCGGGGGGCGGCGATCCACGGCAGGGCGAGCAGGGCCAGGAAGACCGCGGCGGGGGCCGGGGCCGCCCAGCGCCACGGCTCGCGCACCCGGGCGGCCAGCGGGAGCAGGTCGGGGCCGCTGGAGCGGCGCGTGATCCCGGTGCCGCCGGCGAACAGCGGCGGGATGAGCAGCAGGAAGATGGCCTTGGCGGCGTAGTAGGACAACGGCGGCGCGCCGGGGCCGATCAGCGCGAAGACCGGGGAGAGCACGGCGTCGGCGACGGCGAACGCGACCAGGCAGCCGACGAGGAGTGCGGCCTCGGTCCCCGGGGAGCGGTCGGCCATCCGCGCGCGGATCCGGTCGGCCATCCCGGCCTCGGGCACGCGCGGAGGCAGCAGCCGGATCAGGGCGAGGGCGGCGGCGATCGAGGGCCAGAGCAGGGCCACCCGGGGGTCGAAGCCCCCGGCGGCGACCGACCCGGCCGTGTAGGCGGCGGCGCAGGCGGTGAACACCAGGACGGCCGACCACCCCAGCACCCGGCCCGCACGCGCGGTCCGGGCGGCGCGGCCGGCGGACGGCCCGAGCGGCGCCGCCGCGGGCGCCGTGGTGCCGTGGACCGTGCCGTCGATGGGGACCGCCGCCTTCGCAGAGCCGACCGGGCGCCCGTCCGGCCCCGGGGCGCACGCTCGCGCGCCGACGGACATTTTACCGGTTCGACACTGTTACGTGACTTACGGGGCGCCGGATGGAGGCGGTTTCCCCGCAGGTCGGAGGCGTCGCGGTCAGCTCAGGCCGCTCTGTCCGGCGACGGTCGGCAGGGTCGCCAGGATGAGGGGGACGCCGTGGACGAGGGTGTTGATCCACATGTTGCGGTAGCGGATCCAGACGTAGCCCAGCAGAAGCCCCTGCACCCCGTAGGTGACCACCGCCACGGCGACCTGCTCCACCGCGCCGTAGGCGCTGATGGTCGCGAAGGTGTTGAAGTGGCCGCTCACCGCCTGCGCCAGCGCGTACAGCAGTGCGGTCACGACCACCGCCGCGGTTCGGCCGGCCAGCAGCTCCAGGCGGGTCTGCACCATGCCGCGGAAGAAGATCTCCTCGATCGCGCTGACGCCGACCAGGACCGCCAGGACCACGAGGACGGCCCCCGTGGGCGTCGGTACGTCCGCCGTCTCCAGATCCAGCAGGAGCGGGGCGCCGACCGCGGCGACGGTGATCAGCCCGAGCCAGCGCCACGGCTCGCGCACCGCCAGGGACAGCGCGGGCATGCGGGTGCCGTGGCCGCTGGTGCTGAACCCGCCCTGGTCGACGAAGAGCACCGGCAGCACGAAGAAGAACACCAGGCGCGTGACCGGCAGCGCGACGGCGGACGGCAGCTCCTCGCTCACCTGGCGGATGAGGGTGTAGAGCCCGGCGGTGCCCACGGCGTAGCCGAGCAGCATCGCCAGCAGCAGTCCCAGCTCCAGCCGGACCGGGTGGCCCTCCATCGCGTCGCGCACGCGCAGGTCCAGGTCGATCTGGCCGGTGCGGCTGCCCAGCAGCCAGGTCAGCAGCACGCCCACCGCGACCGGGAGCCAGACCGCCCACAGCGCGCCGATGCCGTACCAGGTCACGTCGGCCAGGGCCGCGGGCCGCCCGGCGAACCCCGCGGCGGCCAGTCCCACCCCGGCGGCCACCGCCACCGCGGTGACGACCGCACGGGCGGCGCGCCCTTGACCTGCCTCCACGTGCCACTCCCCCATGTCGGAGACTTCAGTCTGACCGGAGAATGACGCAATGTGACGGATCGTGCGCGGAATGTCGCGGACTCGGGGAGTGCGGATGATCGCAGGAAATGGCCTTGCGCGTGCCCGTGTGCGGCTTTCGCGACCGGGAGTGCCGTGTTACCGGGTGTTGGCGATGCGTTGACGGGGGGCGTGCGCCCGGCCCGCGGGAGGCGTCACACCTCGCCCAGCGCCGCCAGGGCCGTCACCGCCGCGAGCTCCCACACCTCTTCGCGGGCCTCGCGGCCGATCCCGCCGATGATCTCGGCCGGCGGGCGGACGCGTTCCCAGCCCATGCCCTTGGCGATCTGCTCCACCGCGCGGACGGCCCCGGCCGTGTCGTTGTTGCCGTGGACGTACAGCCCGTACGGCAGCCCGCCGGTGTCGTTCAGGCACGGGTAGTACACGCTGTCGAAGAAGTGCTTGAGGGCGCCGCTCATGTAGCCGATGTTCGCCGGGGTGCCCAACAGCACGGCGTCGGCGGCGAGCACGTCCGGGGCGGTGGCCGCCAGCGCCGCGCGCGCGGCGACCTCCACGCCCTCGATCTCGTCGTTTCCGGCCCCCGCGCTCGCGGCCTCGAAGAGCTCCTGCATCCCGGGCGACGGTGTGTGGTGGACGATCAACAGGCGTGCCATGCCCTCAGCGTGGCACATGGACCATGCGGGCCATGCGGGCCATACCGGTCGCGCGGGCCGCGCGGGTCCACCGCACCGATTCTGGAACGACCATTCCCGAATGTGCTAGCGTGCCGTACATGGCACGGAGCAAGGGGTTCGACCCGGACCGGGTCCTGGACTCGGCCATGCACACCTTCTGGAAGCAGGGGTACGCGGCCACGTCGGCACAGGACCTGTGCGAGGCCACGGGCATCGGCCGCAGCAGCCTGTACGGCACGTTCGAGAGCAAGCACGGCCTCTACATGCGCTCCCTGCAGCGCTACGCCGAGTCGGGCACGGCCGGGCTCCGCGAGCTCGTCGAGACCGATGGGCCGGTCCGCGAGCGCGTCCGGCGGATGCTCGACAGCATCGTCGACGAGGAGGCCTCCCAGCCCGGACTGGGGTGCTTCGTGGTCAACGCCCAGATCGAACGGGCGCCGACGGACCCGGAGGTGGCGTCCGTGGTGCGGCGCGGCCGCGCGGAGGTGGTGGACGCCCTCGTCCGCACACTGCGCGCGGCGCAGGCCGACGGCGAGATCGCCGCCGACAAGGACCCGGAGGTGCTCGCCGACTTCGTCCACGCCCAGATCGGCGCGATCCGGCTGCTGGGCCGGTCGCAGGCCGAGCGCGCGACCATGGAGCACGTGGTCGAGGTGGCGGTCGGCGCACTGTAGGGCGGTGGGCCCACACCGGGCCTTCCGTGCGCGGCGCACCGCACCGGATCAATTCTGAAACGTACGTTCCTTAAAGCGAAGGGAAGTGCGCCGCCATGTCCGCAGCACCGGCAGACGCCGAGGAGTCCACCGAGGAGTTCACCGGCAGGACCGCCCTGGTCACCGGCGGAGGCAGGAACATCGGCCGCGCGATCGCGCTGGCGTTCGCCCGCCGCGGCGCCTCCGTCGTCGTGGCCGGGCGCAGCGAGGGGCCGCTCAAGGAGACCGTCCGGCTGATCGAGGCCGGGGGCGGGACGGCGAGCGCGGTGACCGCCGACGTCACCCGGCCCGAGGACGCGCGGCGCATGGTCGCCGAGGCGGCGGAGCGGCACGGGGGCCTGCACATCGCCGTCAACAACGCCGGGGTGGTCGGCACACCGGGGGTCCCGCTGGGCGACCTGGACGACGAGGTGTGGGCCGATGTCCTGGCGGTCAACACCACCGGCGTCTGGCTGTCGATGAAGCACGAGATCGCGCGGATGCGCGCCGACGGAGGCGGCGCGATCATCAATGTCGGCTCCCGGATCGGCGCGCACCAGCGCCTGGCCGGGATGGGGGCCTACGGCGCGTCGAAGGCCGCCGTGAGCACCCTGACCCGCACGGCGGCGCGCGAGTACATCGGCGACGGGGTGCGGATCAACGCCCTCAGCCCGGGGGCCTCCGACACCGAGATGTCCTTCCGGCCGGGCGAGACCGTCGCCGACCGCGCCGCCCGCGTCGCCGGGAGCGTGCCGATCGGGCGGGTGGCGGCCACGGACGAGATCGCCGAGGCGGCGGTCTGGCTGGCGTCGGACCGCGCGTCCTTCGTCGTCGGCCACGACCTGGTCGTCGACGGCGGCGCCACCGCCTGACGACGGGGGGCCGGACGCGGCCCGGCCGCGGTCCCGCCGAAGCGGCCCGAACGGCCGGAACCACCCGTGCGCCCGAATTCTGAAACGATCATTTCAGAACAGGAGTACCGATCATGACCCCACCCCTCACCGACGCCGACCTCGCCGCCTCGCTCGACGGCGGGTTCACCAGCGCCCACGCCGACGTGAACGGCGTCCGGCTGCACTACGTGACCGGCGGGGACCGGGGCACCCCCCTGGTCCTCCTCGGCGGCTGGCCGCAGACCTGGTGGCAGTTCCGCAAGGTCATGCCCGCCCTGGCCGCCGAGCACCGCGTGGTCGCGGTCGACATCCGCGGCCAGGGCGGCTCCGCCAAGCCCGCGGACGGCTACGACAAGCGGACCATGGCCGCCGACGTGCACGCCCTGATCCGGCACCTCGGGTACGAGCAGGCCGACGTCGCCGGGCACGACATCGGCGGGATGGTGGCCGAGGCCGTGGCCGCGCTGTACCCCGACACGGTCCGGCGGCTCGTGATCCTGGATGTGCCGCACCCCGACGAGGGCCTGCTGTCCCTGCCGATGCTCCCCCAGGGCGCCCAGGACGCCAACATCACCGGGGCCGAGCAGGGGCCCGGCACCGCGTACCTGTGGTGGTTCGCCTTCAACCAGGTGCGCGGACTCCCCGAGGCCCTGCTCGAAGGGCGGGAGCGGGTGCTCGTCGACTGGCTGTGCGGGTACATCCTGCGCGACCAGGACTCGATCGACGACGACGCCCGCGAGGTCTACGCCCGTGCCCTCGCCGCCCCCGGCGCCGTCCGCGCCGGGAACGCCTGGTACCAGGCGTTCGTCCAGGACATCGCCGACCTCGCGGAGTACCCGCCGCTCTCCTTGCCCGTCCTCGGCCTGGCCTGTGCGGGCAACATGCCGCTGATCCGCGGCGGCCTGGCCGGCCGGGCGGCGGACCTCACCGTGGTCGAGGTCCCGGACAGCGGCCACTACCTCCCCGAGGAGCAGCCGGAGTTCGTCACCGACAGGATGCTGCGCTTCCTGCGGTGAGACCGCCATGGGGGCCGGGCCCGCCGCGCCGTCCCCGCGGCAGGGACCCGGCCCCGCCGGGCGGCCCTCCGGGCCGCCTCGCTCAGGTGCTCACCCCTTCTCGAGGAACGGGGCCAGCAGCCCCGGCACCGCCTCGTCTGCGAAGGCCAGCCCCTCGCCCAGGTCCACGTCCGGGGCGCGGTGGATCCCGCTTCCGGCCGCGACCGTCGCGCCCAGGGTCGCCAGCCCCGACCAGCGCTGGAAGGGCGACCGCCGGACCGTCCACCCGATGACCGAGTCGCGCTTGAGGGCCACCGTGGAGCGCGCCGCCATCCCCTTGCGCAGGAGCAGGAACCGCCCGTCGATCCCGTGCCCCAGCCCCCGGTAGCAGCCGACCGCGTAGGGGACCCCGAGGAGCAGCACCGCGCCCCCGGTCCCGGCTGCGTCCAGGGCCGCGACCTCCGCGGGTACCTCCAGCGACGTGAACGCGCCGAGCGCCCATGAGGCCGCCCCGACCACGGCCGCGAGCACGACCGCGGCGGCCAGCGCGCGCATGATCCGGCGCCTCAGGGCCGACAGCGGGTGGCGCCTCAGGGCTTCGAAGGCGATCCCGCCCTGGGCCCGGACGGCCTCCTCCGCGGCCCGCCGCGCCTGGGCACGCGGCATCTCCGGGGTCAGCGCGCGCTTGGGCACGATGCCCCCCTTGTTGCCTCCCTGGCCGTCCTGGGCCTGGTCGAGGCCGGAGGCGACGGCGGCGACCGATGCGGCGCCCAGCCACCGCAGCGGGAGCCGCTCCAGCAGCTCCACGCCGCGCATGCGGCGCTCCTCGATGGAGACCGAGGTCCGGGTGAGCAGGCCGCGCTGCACCCGAAGGGTGCTGTCGGGCTCGCGGGTGAGCCGGAACCCCCACCACGACTCCACCTGCACGGCGAGCGCCACGGCCGTGGCCACCGCGACGAAGGCGGCGACCACCCCGGCCGCCCACAGCACGATCGCCGAGACCGGCGCCGACTCGGCGTACCCGAGGACCCACGGCAGCACCAGCCGGAGGATCAGCTCGGTGAGCGAGCCGAGCACGGCCGCCAGCCCGCCGTAGCCGATGCCCGCCGAGGTCCAGGCGAGCGCCCCGTAGCCGAACCAGCGCGGTGCCATGCGGGCCAGTTCGGCCGACCCGTCGGCGCCCGCCCCGGCCGCCGCACCGTGCGCCAGGAGCAGGCGGCGCAGCCGCTCCCCCTCGGCCACCGGGACCAGCGCCAGGGCCAGCGTCCCGCCCGCCCCGGTGCTCTCGCCCGTGCCGACCTCCACGCGGCACAGCCCGAAGGCCCGCGCCCACAGCGGGACCGCCACGTCGACGCTGCGGATCCGCTCCCGCGGCAGGGACTTGTGGCTGCGGGCGATCACCCCGGACACGGCCTCGAACCGCGTTGCGGTCAGGCGGTAGCGGGTGCGGCGGTAGCGCATAACGTCCGCGCCGATGATGGTGACGACCAGCACCGCCGCGCCGAGAAGGGTGAGCATCGGCCACACCGCCGGGGCGCCGGCCACCGCCATGACGACGGCGGCGACCAGGGCGGGCACCGGGACCACCAGCCCGACTATGACCGCGTCCGCCCACACCGTCAGCGGGCTCAGCAGGGTCCAGCCCTGCACCGGCGCTCCGGGGGCGGCGAGCCCCTGGGGCGCACCGGTGTTCGCGTTCCCGTCCATCGCTCCCCCGTCCCTCCTCGCGCCGGTCGTGCCTTCGAGGCCTCCGCGCCCTCCGTGCCCTTCGCGGCCTGCGGCCGCCCCGCCGCTCACGTCCCGTCCCCGGGGATCGCCTGGGTGACCTCGGTGAGCTGCTGCGCCACGTCGGCGGCCAATGCCGCGTCCAGACCGTCGATGCGCAGTGGGCCCGCCGCCGAGGCCGTGGTCACGGTCAGCGTGGCCAGACCCAGCGCGCGCTGGAGCGGTCCGCGCTCGGTGTCCACGGTCTGGATGCGCGCCATCGGCGCGACGCGCCACTCCTGCCAGAGCCATCCGAACGAGGTGTAGACGGCCTCCCCGGTGACCTCCCAGCGGTGCACGCGGTACCGCCACTGGGGCATGACCAGCGCCACCAGGAGGCCGAGCGCGCCGAGGGCCGCGGTGAGCACCCAGAGCGGCCCGGTCGCCTGCGGGACGAGGCCGGTGATGCCGGAGGCCGTCGCCAGGCCCGCGGCGACCGCGGTCGGCGGCGCCCAGAGGAGGAGGGCGCGCAGCGTCCACAGCGCGACGGCGCGTCCCGCGACCCGGTGGCGGGGCGGGCGCAGCCGCACGGCCGTGCGGGCGCTCCCGCTGTGCGTGATCCCTTGCGTGCTCATGCCGACCTCCCGACCTGGCCGCCCCGTCCTCACTCGGCTCCGGTGCGGCGGCCGCGTCCGGAGCCCTCAATAAAGTGATATCACAATGCTAGACTATGGCAATCACGTAATCTGGAGCCGGAAGGAGCGCCGATGACCGGTACCGCCACCCCCACACCAGGGGTCGACCTGCCCGAACCCGTCTTCCGCGAACGGGCGGCGTTCACGCTGCCCGGCATCCCCGCCGCCCTCGCGGCGCTGGCCGCGGTCGTCGTCGGCGTGCTGCTGGCCCTGGTCGGGATCGGCGGCGCGTCCGCGGGCGCCATCGCCGCCGGCGCGGTCCTGGCGGCGGCCGGGGTCGTGGCCGGATTCGGCCTGACCGTCGTCGCTCCGAACGAGGCGCGGGTGCTGCTGTTCCTCGGCCGCTACACCGGGACGGTGCGCCGGGACGGGCTGCGCTGGGTGAACCCGCTGACCACCCGCCAGGCGGTGTCCACGCGCATCCGCAACCACGAGACCTCGGTGATGAAGGTGAACGACGCCGAGGGCAACCCGATCGACATCGCCGCCGTGGTGGTCTGGCAGGTGGAGGACACCGCGCGCGCCGTGTTCGAGGTCGACGACTTCACCGAGTTCGTCTCGACGCAGACCGAGGCGGGGGTGCGGCACATCGCCAACCGCTACCCCTACGACTCCCACCAGGCGGAGACGCTGTCTCTGCGGGACAACGCCGAGGTGATCACCGAGCAGCTCTCCAAGGAGCTGGCGGACCGGGTGAGCGCCGCCGGGGTGCGCATCGTGGAGTCGCGCTTCACCCACCTGGCCTACGCCCAGGAGATCGCCCAGGCGATGCTCCAGCGCCAGCAGGCCGGGGCGATCGTGGCCGCACGGCGGCTGATCGTCGAGAACGCGGTGGGCATGGTGGACATGGCCCTGCAGCGGCTCGCCGAGGAGGACGTGGTCGAGCTGGACGAGGAGCGCAAGGCGGCCATGGTGAGCAACCTGCTCGTGGTGCTGTGCGCCGACCGCCCGACCAGCCCGGTCGTCAACACGGGCTCGCTCTACCAGTAGGGTCACAGCCCGTTAGGGCCCACGACCTGTAGGGACGTTAGGGGACGGCACGATCACCTTGGCCGAGCGCAAGAAGATCCTCCTGCGCCTGGACCCCGCCGTGCACGATGCGCTGGCGCGGTGGGCGGGCGACGAGCTCCGCAGCACCAACGCCCAGATCGAGTTCGTCCTCCGGAAGGCCCTGGCCGACAGCGGCCGCATGCCCAAAGGCGCGGGCTCCCTCCCCCGGAGGGGCCGCCCGCCGAAGAAGCGGTCCGCCTCCGCCGACACGGACCGGCCCCCGGAAGAGCCGCCGGAGCCCCCCGGCGGCGACGAGGACTGAACACCGAAGGACCCCCGAAGAACGCCGAGAGCGGCGCGGCCCATGCGGGCCGCGCCGCTCTCGTTCGGAAGCCTCACTTCACTCGTGCTCCAGGACCGCCTTCAGGAAGCTCTTCGTGCGGTCCTCACGCGGGTCGCCGAAGATCTGCCCCGGCGGGCCCGACCGACTTCTAGATCTTAACGCCCACCGATCGGCAATATTTTGATTCCACTGGTCGCCACCAGCTTGTTGCCATCATAAAGCTGTGCATGGAAAGTGAAATTTCGATCCTCCGGCATCTTTTTAGACCATTCGTCACACACACGCCACCCACCCCCCGCCTTCCCAGTTCCAATACAACGAAATTCAGGGCGCCCCTTGATATTCACTGTACCTCGAACTTCGACGCGAGCCCCGTCAGCGCGCATGTCCTTCACATAAACTCGGTCGCCATGATCCCGGAAGCATCCAACGCCGGCAAGATCCCTACCATCGTAGATGGTGGCACACCACGCATTGACTTTCGGTGACACATTCGTCTTGTCCGCATAATCAGTGTATCGAGGTCCAGCCGACGCACTCGGCGCAAGCCCCACCACCAAAATAGCCGAAGCAGCCACAGTCCCGACCATCTTCAAAATCTTCATTGATGCAGTCCTTAAAAAGTTCAACACGAGAACCATAATCGGGACACCATCCTCCACACACAGCAAGGATAGTGAGACCCGAACTGAGTTCAGTGCATACTTCTAGGCAAATTGCACTTGGACTGTACACGACTACGGCCGTCTACCGGGGGACCCAGAAAACCCTCACAGGCAAACTTTGCTGTCACTCCCCTTAGCGACCAGGATGCCCTTCCAGCTCAACCCAACTTACAGTGGCCGGTTCCGGCCGCTATCCGACAGGACCGTTGACAACTGCTATAAGTCACCACAACTCTGACCACCACTATAGCCGCATGGCCAACAGTCCGATGATTGGCGCGATGGTCGTTCTACACATCACTGCTCTCATCAAGGACGAGTACGGAACAGCCATCTCTCGACACCATGGCGACTTAAGCACATATACCAAAAGGCACTTCTTCGCCACTAGAAAGCGGGCTCGGTGCAGGAGGGCGGGCCGAAGGAGCCTCCGGCCCAGTGTGCAGCGACCCAGCAGTTCATGCAGGACAGATCGCGATCACCCCACCGCCCTGTTACGAACCTTGCCAAGCACCCCACAGAGAGACCGACGCCATCTCCCTTTCCGGGCAAGCTCCTAAACTTCTTAATAGGCTTCCGGTGGGGCGAACTGAAATCTCCGCCCGCCCCACCGGATCCTTTCTATTCAGTCGTGCTCCAGGACCGCCTTCAGGAAGCTCTTCGTGCGGTCCTCGCGGGGGTCGCCGAAGATCTGCTCCGGCGGGCCCGACTCCGCGATGCGGCCGGCGTCGAACATGAACACCCGGTCCGATACGTCGCGCGCGAAGCCCATCTCGTGGGTCACGCACAGCATCGTGATGTCGGTCTCCCGGGCGATCTCGCGCAGCACGTCAAGCACACCCGCAACCAGCTCGGGGTCCAGGGCCGAGGTGACCTCGTCCAGCAGCAGGATCTCCGGGCGCATGGCCAGCGCGCGGGCGATCGCCACACGCTGCTGCTGCCCGCCGGAGAGCTGGGTGGGGTGCGCGTCGATCTTGTCGGCGAGGCCCACCATCTCCAGCAGCTCGACCGCGCGCTCGGAGGCCTCCTCCTTGGGCACCCCCAGGCTGTGCACCGGCCCCTCGGTGACGTTCTTGCGCACGGTCATGTTCGGGAACAGGTTGAACTGCTGGAAGACCATCCCGATGGTCTTCCGGTGCTCCCGCAGGTACTTCTCGTTCGCCGGGACGAGCTTGTCACCCCGGTACATGTGGCTGAACGGCTTGCCGCCCACCCAGATCGTGCCGCCGTTGACGTGTTCGAGCGTCATCAGCAGCCGCAGGATGGTCGTCTTGCCCGAACCGCTCGGCCCGATCAGCGTCACGCGCTCACCGGCGTTGACGTCCAGGTCCAGCCCGTCCAGCACGACGTTGTCGCCGAACCTCTTGACGACGCCCTCGAACTTGATCAGCGGCTCGTTCCCAGGCTCCATGGCAGGGGCCTCTCCCCTCTGGTCAGACTGCTGCATATCGGCGCTCCAAGCGGCGGATCACCACCGCGGACGGCACGGCCACCAGTAGGAATGCGGCACCGACCAAGGTGAAGGCCTCGAAGTAACGGAAGTGGTCACCACCCATCCCCTTGGCCACAGAGAGCATCTCGGGGACGCTGATGGCGAACAGTAGGGGCGTGTCCTTGAACAGGGCGATCAGGTAGTTCCCCAGGGCGGGGATCACCTTGCGGATCGCCTGCGGCAGGACCACCGCGCCCCACACTCGGTGCGGAGGCAGGCTCAATGCCCGACTGGCTTCCCACTGCCCCTTGGCGACCCCCTCGATGCCGGAGCGGTACACCTCGGCCGTGTAGGTCGAATAGTGCACGCCCAGCACGACGATCCCGATGGTCAACGGCGACACGTTGGACAGCGCGCTGAGCGAGAAGATGAACACGAGCTGCACCAGCACCGGTGTGGTGCGGATGAACTCGGTGACCACGAAGACGATCGCGCCGACCACCTTGATCCGGCGCACGATCGCGATGACCAGTCCCAGACTCAGCGCCAAGGCATAGCCCAGAACAGTGGCCTGCACGGTGACCCACAGCCCCGTCAGCAGGGCCGGGAGCAGCAGGCGTGTGAACTCCATGTCCCACACCATCAGCGGGCACCCCCCGTCGTCGTTCCGATGGACGGCGGCCGCAGCAGGCCCAGCAGGCTGTCGTCGGTGGGCCGCCCCAGCTTCCGGTTGGCGCGCCGCTCCAGCAGCCGCACGAGCACGATGAGCACCTGCGCGAAGAGGAAGTAGCCGACCAGCGCCACGGAGTAGACGGTGAACGTGTCCGCGACCGCGGAGGCACGGAAGTCGTCGGCGACCTTCGTCAGGTCGGTCAGGCCGATGAGGGAGACGATCGCACTGGCCTTCATCAGCTCGATGACCAGGTTGCCGAAGGTCGGCAGCATCTGCGCCCACGCCTGCGGGAAGATGACCAGCCGGGTCCTGCGCCACCAGGTCATGTTCAGCGCGACGGCCGCCTCGGTCTGTGCCCGGGGCACCGCGTTGATCGAGGAACGGACCACTTCGGCGCCGTAGGCGCCGACGTTCAGCCCGAGTGCCAGGATCGCGGCGAACTCGGTCTCCAGTTGGTATCCGGTGATCTGCTGGAAGGAGTTGCCGAACCAGAACAGCAGCACCAGCGCGGCGACCCCGCGGAAGACCTCGGTGTAGACCATGGCCACGGCCCGCGCGGCCCTGCTCCGCGTGGTGCCGAGCGTGCCGACGACGACCGCCAGGACGAACGCCAGCGCCGCACCGAAGACGGTCAGGCGAATGGTGAGGACCGCTCCCTCCCAGTACAGGGGGAGCGAATTGATTAGGAAATCCACTGTGGTGGTGTCACCTCGACGCTATTCCGCGCAGAGCTGCTCGGTGGTCAGGTCGCCCGGGTCCGAGGTCTCGTCGAAGCCGAACGGCTCGACGGTCTCCCGGAGCGTTCCGTCCTCCTTGAACTGGGAAAGGACGCCGTTGAACTCGTCGCGCACCTCGGTGTTGTCCTTGGCGAACGCGAAGCCGCCGGCCGGGCTGACCTCCTCGCCGTTCTCGTCGACCGGGATGAAGCCCTCGGTGACCTCGAAGTCCTCGCCCAGGCCGCGCTCCTCGAGCTGGTAGTTGAGCGAGAAGGTGCTCAGCGCGACCGCGTCCACGCGGTCGTTCTGCAGCAGCTCGATGGCGTCGGCGGCGCCGCCGCCCGTCTCCATCTGCCCCTCGGGCACACCGGCCGCCTCGGCGTAGCCCTGCTCGACCGAGGCGTTGAGCACCGCGATGGTGGCGTCCTCGTTCTCGGCGACGCTCTCGTAGGTCTCCAGCTCCTCCGGGTTGCCCTTGGGCACCATGAAGGCCTCCTGGACCCTGTAGTCCGGCTCCATGAAGGCGACCTCGTTGCAGCGCTCAGGGGTGATGTACATCCCGGCGGCGACCACGTCGAAGCGGCCCGACTTCAGGCCGGGGATGAGCGCGTCCCAGTCGACCGACTCGGCGCGCACCTCGTCCACGCCCAGCTCCTTGGCCATCGCCTCGAGCAGCTCGGGGGCGGCGCCGGTGACGTTGCCGTCGTCGTCGATGTAGCCGAAGGGCGGCTCGTTGTTGATGGCGGCGGTGATGTACCCGCGCTCCTGCATCTCCTCCAGCGTCGCCGGGCCGTCGTCGGCGCGGGCGCACGCGGTCAGCGACGTCGCCGCGACGACGGCCGCCGCCCCGATCGCGCCCGTGCGGAGCCGGTTGCGACGCCCGTTCGCGCCGCGGGCGGCACCTCTGCGGGGTTCGTGGTCGAACATTGCCATCTCCTTGTTTGGGGGTCGGGGGAACGCGAACGGCGCCCCGCCCCGCGCCGGGGAGGCGCGGGTCGGGGCGCCGTGCGATGACTGGGGGAATCGTGCACATGGAGCACTTGGGCCCGCCGTCGCACGACGCGGCCGGGCCCCGGGGGGCCCATGCCGTGCGCTGCGGACTCACGTCCCCAGTGTTGAGCGCGCCCTAACGGGTCGGGAATGCGGCGTTATGCACTGGTTATCGCCGGGCATGGCCGAATCCGGCCCCGTAACGATCGGGTAGCGCAATTCGGTGACCCTGTGAAACACGCCGTTCACAGGGGGGTGCCTTTATTTCACCGGAGTGAAGTCCCGGGCACCGAGGAATTCCGGCCGCGGCTTCGGCGCGGCGAACGGCTCGGCGCAGGCGTTCTCCACGCTGCAGAACACGATGAAGATGTTCGACCGCGGGAACGGCGTGATGTTGCCGCCCGAGCCGTGCATGCAGTTGGAGTCGAAGAACGTGGCGCCGCCGGCGGGCCCGGTGAGCACGTCGATGCCGTACATGTCGGCCAGTACGGCCAGGCTGTGCTTGTCCGGGACACCGATCTCCTGGCTCTTCAGCGAGGAGCGGTGGTGGTCCTCGGGCGTCTCGCCGACGCAGGACACGAACGTCTTGTGCGAGCCCGGCATGACCATCAGCGCGCCGTTGGAGGCGTCGTTGTCGGTCAGCGCGATGGAGATGCTCGCCGCGCGCGGGACGGCCATGCCGTCCTCGGCGTGCCAGGTCTCGAAGTCCGAGTGCCACCAGAAGTCGCCGCCGCCGAAGCCCGGCTTGTAGTTGACGCGGCTCTGGTGCACGTACACGTCGCCGCCGAGGATCTGGCGGGCGCGCTCCACCACGCGCGGGTCGCGCACCAGGTCGGCGAAGACCTCGCTGACCTTGTGGACCTCGAACACGGAGCGGACCTCGTCGGAGGAGCGCTCCACGACGACGCGCTCGTCCCGCCTCAGTTCCGGGTCCTCGCTGAGCCTGCGGAGCTCGGCGCTATAGGCCTCGACCTCCTCGGCGCTCAGCAGCGCCTCGGTCTGGACGTAGCCCTTGGACTCGTAGGAGGCGATCTCTTCGGCCGTGTAGGGGCCGCCTTCGCCGGAGCCCCAGACGACGGGGTGCCGGCGGTACAGCAGTGCGGGAGTGCTGTCCTTGCGGGTCGGGTACTCGTCCATGGTCTTCTGCTGGATGTCCATCAAAGCAGTCATGGCGTTACCCCGTGGGGTGTTCTCCCTCTTCCTCTATCGGTGTCGCTCTCTTGCCTGTCGTTCTCTTCTGATGTGCTCCCCGTCCCTGCCCCGGGGGGCCGGGACGGGGGTCTCGGTGGGGCGGGGCCGCGCGGGGCGGCCCCGCCCGCGGGGGGCAGCCGCGCGGCTCAGGCCTCGGCCGGCTCCTCGGTGATGAGCGGGTACACGCCGTTCTCGTCGTGCACCTCACGGCCGGTCACCGGGGGGTTGAAGACGCACAGCACGCGGAAGTCGGTCTTCGGGCGCACCGTGTGCTTCTCGTGGCCGTCCAGGAGGTAGAGCGTGCCCGGGGTGATGAGGTGGGTCTCGCCGGTCTCGTCGTTGGTGACCTCGGCCTCGCCCTCGATGCAGTGCACGAGCTCGATGTGGTTGGCGTACCACATGCTGGTCTCCGTGCCCGCGTACAGCACGGTCTCGTGGAACGAGAAGCCCACGCCGTCCTTGGCCAGGACGATCCGGCGGCTCCGCCACGTCTCGGTCTGGACGTCCGCGTCGGTGCCGTCGACGTCCTTCAGGCTGCGCACCTTCACAGTGGCTGCTCCCTCACTACTCTTGACGCTGCATCGGTCCGCGGGACCCGGTTGCGGGCCCCGCGGACCGTTCCGGATGATGCAACCCGGTCTATCAGTCGGACTAGGCCGGCTGGGCGATCTTCACCGCGGAATGTGCGGATTCTTCGATGATGTCCAGCCCGCGCTCCAGGTCCTCCACGGTGGTGGTCAGCGGCGGCAGCAGCTTGGCGACCTCGTCCTCGGGGCCGGAGGTCTCCAGCAGCAGGCCGCGCTTGAAGGCCTCGGCGGCGACCGCCTTGGCCGCCCCCTCCTGCTCGAAGGCCAGCCCGCGGGCCATGCCGCGGCCGCGCACGTGCGCGCCGGCCTCGGCGAACTCCCCGGCGATCTCGGTCAGGCGGCGCTCGATCAGCGCGCCCTTGTCCAGCGTCGAGCGCTCCAGGTCCTTGTCGGCCCAGAAGGTGCGCAGCGCCGCGGCGCCGGTGGCGAAGGCCGGGTTCGGGCCGCGGAAGGTGCCGTTGTGCTCGCCCGGCTCCCACACGTCCAGCTCGCGCTTGAACAGGGTGAGGGCCAGCGGCAGGCCGTAGCCGCTGATCGACTTGGACAGGGTGACGATGTCCGGGGTGATCCCGGCCTCCTCGAAGCTGAAGAAGGGGCCGGTGCGGCCGCATCCCATCTGGATGTCGTCCACGATGAGGAGCATGCCGTACTCGCGGCAGACCTCCTCCAGGCCGCGCAGCCACCCGGCGCTGGCGGCGTTGATGCCGCCCTCGCCCTGCACGGTCTCCACGATGACGGCCGCCGGCTTGTCCAGGCCGCTGCCGCTGTCCTCCAGCAGGCTGCGCAGCCACAGGAAGTCCGGGGTCTGGCCGTCCATGTAGTTGTCGAACGGCATGGTGGCGGCGTGCCCCAGCGGGACGCCGGCGCCGCCGCGCTTCATCGAGTTGCCGGTGACCGCGAGCGCGCCCAGCGTCATCCCGTGGAAGCCGTTGGTGAAGCTGACGACCGTTTCGCGGCCGGTGTACTTGCGGGCGAGTTTGAGGGCCGCCTCGACGGCGTTGTTGCCTGCCGGGCCGGGGAACTGGACCTTGTAGTCCAGGCCGCGCGGCTCCAGCAGCACGTCCCCGACGGCCTGCAGGAAGTCGCGTTTGGCCGCGCTGTAGGCGTCGAGGCTGTGGACGATCGAGTCGCCGATCAGGTAGTCGAGGAGGACGGATTTGAGTTCCGGGTGGTTGTGCCCGTAGTTCAGGGAACCCGCCCCGGCGAAGAAGTCGAGGTAGGGGCGCCCCGATTCGTCGTACACGTGGCTGCCCCGCGCCTCGTTGAAGACGACCGGCCAGCCACGGCAGTAGCTGCGGACTTCGGACTCGAGGCGGTCGAAGATCTCCATCGTGAGTTCCTTGGTTCCTTTCCCCAGGTTCGTGGGCTCTCGGCTCGACTGATCGGGGTTCGTCAGGACGTCATCGGGTTCGCATCGTTCGGTTGCGCCTCCAGTGCGGCGCCGGACGGCGGGCGGTCCGCCGTTCAGCGTGCGGCGGGCGGGCGGCCCAGCGGGCCGATCCGGACCAGGTCCTCGGGCTCGTGCCCGTCCCCGGCGCCCGGCTCGCCGTCCTCCGGGAAGTGCTCCGCGGTGAACAGCGGGCTCCACACGGCCTCGGCGCCGTTCGCGCGGGCGAACGAGCCGAACAGGGCGCGGGAGGCCGCGTTGTCCGGGGTCACCGTCGCCTCCAGGTGGCTCGCCCCCAGGGAGCCGAAGCGCTCCGCAAGGTGGTCGAGCATCCGGCGGGCGAGGCGGCGACCCCGCATCCGCGGGTCCACGCCCACCTGCCACAGGAAGTACGTACCCGGCTCTTCGGGTCGCATGAATCCGGTGACGAACCCCACGGGCGTTCCGTCGGCCTCACGGGCGATCACCGAGGTGCGTGCGAAGTCGCGGCACCAGAGGGTGTAGGCGTAGGGCGAGTTGAGGTCGAGTCCGCAGTCGCGGGCCAGGCGCCACAGCCGCGGACCGTCCCCGGGCGCGGGTGCGGACAGGCGCAGGCCGTCGTCCGAGCCGCCGACCGGTCCGCCCTCGCCGTCCGGGCGGACGGGGGCGGCCGTGTCGGTCACGGAGGGGTGATCCCCCGCACCGGTCCGGGCGGTCTCTGCGTCGTCGCTGCGTTGATGTGGCACGTCGAAGAAACTTAGCGAACGTTCCTGAGCAGCGATTTCCGGTGATTCGCCGGAAATGTTTCGGCCAGGTTTCAGCGGGTAGGGCTTGTCTATTTAGCACCCGCTGTCACGATGCGTCGACATCGTCCGGGGGAGGCATCTGGGCCCCTCAGGGGCCGAACGCTCCGGACTCACCTGGGGTTTCGGCCCGTCCGCGGCGAGGAGCGCGTGTCGTCCGAGCGGTCCCGCGCGGCGACCGCGCCCCGCTCTCACCGGGTAAACATACGCCACCCGCAGCGAATCTTAAGGGTGGGCTAAGTCACACGAATCCGGGTGAAAGCCCGCGACAGACCCGGCGGCCTGTTCCCCGGCACGGCAAAGATCGGGCACGGATCTTCATTCGCGCAGGTCAGAGCGGTGGCGGCGAGACGGCCCCCAGGTCGGCCCCGGCGCACACCCCCGGAAGGGCACCCCGGTTCCGGGGCTTGAACCCGGCGCCGATATTTAGCAGACTGCGCGTAGTACGACTCAACGTAGTACTACGTGCGGTGGCGACATCCGCCCCGCGCACCCCAGCTCCGTCGCCGACCGGCGTCGCGGAACGAGAACGGGAACGGAGGCACCCGGTGAATCGCCTGTACCACGAGAGCGAAGACTGGGTCCGGCAGGGCGCCTGCCGGCAGTACGACCCTGAGCTCTTCTTCCCGGTCAGCACCGCCGGCCCCGGGAGCCAGACCACGAGCCTGGCCAAGGCCGTCTGCCGCAGCTGCCCTGTTCGCCAAGAATGCCTGCGGTGGGCGCTGAGGGCCGGGGAGGCCGACGGCGTGTGGGGCGGCACCACTCCTGAGGAGCGCCGCTACATGCGCCGCGACCTCCTGCCGGTCGCGAGTTAGGGGACGCGCGGCGGCGGGTGCCCGGTGTGGAGGCCGGGCGCCCGCCGCTTTCGTGCGTGGAAGGCCTCGGTTAGGTTCGGTGACCGTGCAGAGTGTCGGCGGCGGCGTACGGACCGTCAGCGAAGGAGCGTGGGCCACCGGCCACGGCCCGCTGCACACCCTGCGCACCTGCCTGCTCGCGGCCGGATGCACCGCCGTGGCATGGTTCGGCCACGCCATTTGGGGCGGGGCGCCCGCTCCCGCCTGGGCCGTCGCCGCCGCGGCTGCCCTGCTGTGGGGGCCGTTGGCGCGCTTCACCCGCGCGCGGCGGGGGTTCGGGGCCATCCTCACCGTCACGGTCGGAGCGCAGGCCCCTCTGCACCTGGTCTTCCTGGCCGCGGAGGCCGTGGGAGGAGCTCCGCACAGCGCGCACGCTGTGCACGCCGCCGCCCATTCCACCGCGCACGCCCATACGCCGCTCGCCGACGCCCATTGGCTCACCGGCCCCCGCCTTCTCGGGTACTCCCCGGACATGCTGGCCGGGCACCTGCTCGCGGCCCTCGCCGGCGCCGCCCTGCTCGCGTGGGGCGAGGACGCGCTGTCGGCGCTGCTGGGGGTGCTGTCGGAGGCGCTGCCCCGGCTCGTCGGCCCGGCCGCCGTCCCCGCGGCGGCGGCCGTCGCCGTCGGAGTGCCCCGGTGGCCCGGCCCGGCGGCCCGCCGCGCCCCGCTGACCGGTGCCCGCCCGCGCGGGCCGCCGCCTGGGACCGTGATCGAGGAGTCCCAGACCGCGAACGGGCCGAAAGGGCCGACGACCATGACCACACTGTGCAGCAGGACCAGCGCTTCCGGCGGCGTCCGGAAGCGCCGCGCCATCGCCCTCACCGGAGCGCTGGCCGCCGCCACCGCTCTGGGGCTGGCGACCGCCCCGGCGGCGAGCGCGCACGACGTCCTCCTCTCCTCCACCCCGGAGAACGGGGACGAGCTCGACACCGCCCCGGAGACGGTCGAGCTGACGTTCAGCGCCGACATCGGCGACGGCGGCAACGCGATCGCCGTCAACGGGCCGGACGGGTCCGACCATGCGTCGGGCGACATCACCATCGACGGGCCCGACGCCGAGGTCGGCGTGGAGCCGCTGACCGAGGCGGGCGACTACACGGTCGCCTACCGGATGGTCTCCTCGGACGGGCACGTCATCGAGGACACCATCGAGTTCTCCCTCTCCGAGGAGGCCGTGGCCGCCCAGGAGGAGGACGCGTCTGCCGACGACGCGGAGGGAGATGCCGCCGGCGCCGACGGCTCGGGCGGGGAGACGGAGGCCGGGGACGCGTCCCCGGCCGAGGAGGCCCCGCCGTCCACGGACCCGGTTTCCCTGTTCGGCCCGGTGGGCGGGGCGATCATCGGCATCGCCCTGCTGGCGCTGGTGGTGATCGTGATCATCCGCCTGCGCAACCGCCCGGGCGACAAGGACTGACGAGCGAGCCGTAGGAGAACCCCGAGCCGAGGGCCCCGCCACCCCGCGGGGCCCTCACGCATGCCGGACCCACCCCGGAGAGGAAGGCGGGCGGGCAGGTACCCCGCTCACGGGCCCCGGCCGGGCGGCAGATCGGCGGAGTGCCAGGTAGGGGCGGCGACGAGGAGAGGTGGGCGGCCCGTGCGGCAGCGCCGTCGGCCGCAGCGCGTGTGCGTGGTCGCCGTGATGGGCGGCGACGGAAGGAGCCGGGCGGTTCCCCGGCCATGCCTGCCGTCCGGCGGGTCACTCGTGGTCCGGGTGGCGGCGCGGCCGGGTGGGTGCGTGGCCGTCCGCGCTCGTGGCGCCCGCACCCCTGGTGCCGCCTCCTCGTTGATCTCGGGGAAAACGCCC
>NZ_JAQFWQ010000084.1 GCF_027706725.1 Nocardiopsis endophytica | reverse complement strand
TGAAACCGACGCCTGATCAGCCAAAAAGCGTCGATTCCACGACACAGGATGCCCGACCCCCTCTCCCGCTGTCCGTTATGCCCGGTATGCGTCGCACGGGCGGCCCCCTCCGCGACGTTCACGAGGAAAGCGACGCCAAGCCCAGCCCGGTAGGGGGCGATCACCACCAAGGCGCCCGGAAGGCGGGTTCCGGTCGAGCCCGTACCGCAACGGCGCCCGCTTTGCCCGGTTTCCGGGACGCCAAGGCCCCTTCTACGCCCTGTTCGACGCCTGGAGCGGACCAGCGGACAGCGCGAGCGTGCGTTCATCGCGACACCAGAACGGGATTCGGTGCCGGCAGGGGTTCAAACGGCACGCCGAGCCCGTTTACCGGACCCGGCATCACCGTGCGTAGCCGATATCGGCCCCGCGTGCGCCCCGGCGACAGGGGTACCCGGACCTCCGAGCCCCTTTGACCGCATGCCGCAAGAACACCCCGGTTGGACACGAATCGGGCATGTCGATTGCAGAACGTGTTCTGGTTTCACCGTGTTAGTCGTCTCGGAGGCCTCCAGGGCGTCGCGGAGCGCGCATCCCGCCCCGCCCGCGCGTAACGGGGAGTGTTCATCGAGGTCACGGACCTGAGGGGTTCGCCGCGAGGGACCGGCACCCGCCCCGGGGCGACGAAGACCACGAACCCCGCCCACCGCACCACCCGCCCGGACCGCGAGGGGCCCGCCGAACGGCAGGCAAGGCCCGGGAACCGCCCGGCTTGTGCCGTCGCCGCCCTTTACGGCGACCACGCACACGCGCCGCACCCGACAGCGCCACCGCGAGGACCGCCGACCTCCGTCGTCGCCGCCCCCTACCTGACACCCCACCGGCCCACCACCCGGCCGGAGCCCGCGAGCGGGGTACCTGCTCAGCCGCCTGCCCGGACCATGAGCGACCAGACGGACGGCAGGCAGGGCCCGGGAACCGCCCCGCTTGTGCCGTCGCTGCCCTTTGCGGCGACCACGCACACGCGCCACGCCCGACAGCGCTACCGCACGGGCCGCCGACCTCCGTCGTCGCCGCCCCCTACCCGACACCCCACCGGCCCACCACCCGGCCGGGGCCCGCGAGCGGGGTACCCGGTCACTCCGCTGCGTCCTGAACCGCAACGGGTCGATGACGTGGCGGGCAAAGCCGGGCGACCGTGCTTTCGCCTCCCAAAACGCCGTGACGCCCCCATTCCGGGTTTCCGGAGTCACCCGTCGCCCCTATGATGCGCTTCTCGGCGACGAACGGCGCCCCTCCCCGGCCACGCGTCGGAGCGGGACGCCCTTCGCTTCCACCCGACACCCCCTCTCGCGCTCGCCCCGGGAAACCGATTCATCCGAAACGGGATCCCCACGGCGATCGCGTGCGTCTGTCACGTCAGCGCCGCCCGCACACCTCCGGCGTTCCGCCCCGGTTCGACATCCCGGGATGTCGCGCTGTGGAGTGTCCGGACCCCCTCGCACGCGCCAGGCGCCCCCTTTTCTCGGCAGTACCCCCGAACCGGAAAGGCACGATCCCACATGGTCGACGACGGGCCCTCCCCGGACGAGGACGCGCCGCGTCCGACGCGTCGCCAGAAGAAGGTCGAGCGCCGCCGCCGACGGCTGACCGTGGTCACCGTCATCGGCGTGGGAACGGCGCTCACCGGCGCCCTCGTCGCCGCGTCCCTCTCAGCGTCGTCCGACGAGCCGCGCTCCTCCGCGGGCGGTGAAGGCGGAAGCTCCTCCCCGACCCCGGAGACCGGCCCCTCCGCGTCCTCCGCCGCGCCCAGCAGCCCGGCCCCGGCCGAGCCCGCACCCACCGCCTCGGCCCCTTCCTCCGCCCCCGGCTCCTCCCCCGACGACGCGCAGGACGGCGACAGCGAGCAGGCCGACTCGGCCCCCTCCACCGGGGACGACACCTCGCAGGCCCCGCCGCAGACCGGTCGGCCCCCCGGCGGCGGGGGGAGCACCTCTCCGGCCGAACCGCCCGGCGGCGGCGGTGGTGGCGGTGGCGGTGGAGGCGGCGGGGACGACGACGGCGGCGTCGGAGACGGCGTCGGTGGTGGAGGCGGCGGGGACCAGAGCCCGCCCGTCGACGACGACCCCACCCAGGACCCCCCGGACGACGGCTGTTGGATCTTCTGCTGAGCCCCGGCCGGTCCCCGTCTGGGTCCCTCCCGCCCGGGTCTCCGGCGCCCGCGGCGGGAAGGACCCCGTGCGAGACGTGATCGCCCGCCCCCGCGGGCCCACAGGTGAGGAGGAACCTCCGCATGGCGCCGATACGGGTACTGGTCGTGGGAGCAGGGTCGCGCGGCAGCGCCTACGCCGCGTGGATCCGGGAGCACCCCGACGTCGCGCGGGTGGTCGCGGTGGCCGAGCCCCGCCCCGCCTACCGCGACCGCCTGGCCGACGCGTGCGGGGTGCCGCCGGAGGCCCGGTTCGCCGACTGGCGCGAGGCCGCCGCGCTCCCCCGCATGGCCGACGCCGCGCTGGTGTGCACCCTGGACGACGCCCACCTGGAGCCCGCCCTGGCCTTCGCCGCCTCCGGCCACCACCTGATGGTGGAGAAGCCGCTGGCCCAGACCCCGGCCGACTGCACGGCGATCGTGGAGGCCGCCCACCGCGCCGGGGTGCTGCTCAGCGTCGGCCACGTGCTCCGCCACGCCCCCTACACCCGCCTGGTCACCTCCCTGGTGGAGTCCGGGCGGATCGGCCGGATCACCGGCATCGACCACATCGAGCCGGTCGGCTTCTGGCACCATGCCCACTCCTACGTGCGCGGCAACTGGCGGCGCACCGCCGACGCCGCCCCCATGCTGCTCGCCAAGTCCTGCCACGACCTGGACTGGATCCGCTACGTGGTGGGGCGCGAGCCCACGGCGGTGTCGTCGTTCGGGTCCTTGCGCCACTTCCGCCCCGAGCAGGCCCCGGAGGGCGCCGCCGCGCGCTGCACCGAGTGCCCGGTCGAGCCCGAGTGCGCCTACTCGGCCCCGCGGATCTACGGCCGCTTCCTGGAGCAGGGGGTCACCGGGTGGCCCCTGGACGTGCTCACACCGGAGCCGACCGCCGAGTCGGTGGCCGAGGCCCTGCGCACCGGCCCCTACGGCCGCTGCGTCTACCACTGCGACAACGACGTGGTGGACCGGCAGGTGGTGGCCCTGGAGTTCGAGGGCGGGGCGACGGGGACCTTTACGATGACCGCCTTCGCCCAGGCCGGGCACCGCCGCACGACCCTCTTCGGCACCGACGGCGAACTGTACTGCGACGGCGACACCGTGACCGTGTACGACTTCCTGACCCGCACCACCGAGACCCTGAAGCCCGAGTCCGCGGAGGGCGCGGGCGCCGGCCACGGCGGCGGCGACGGAGGCCTGCTGTCGGCGTTCTTCGCGGGGATCGCCGCGGACGACCCGGACCTGGTGGAGACGAGCGGCGAGGACGCGCTCCGCTCCCACCTGCTGGTCTTCGCCGCCGAGCGCGCCCGCCTGGAGGGGCGGGTGGTGCCGCTGCCGGAGGCCGGCGCAGGGCGGGACCGGTAGCACCCACGCGAGGAGGAGGACGGATTGGCACTGGTACGCAAGGGGTCGCGCACGATCACCGTCGACGGCCGCGCCTACCGCTGGCGGGTCCGGCGCCGCCCCACCTATGACCAGGCCTGCCTGGGAGGCCGCCTCATCGTCGCTGTGGAGTCCGCCGAGGCGCGCGGGTCGGTCCTGGTGGTGCGCACGCCGTACCCGCACCCGAGCGGGGTCCTGCGCGGCGAGGCGCCGGTCCCGGTGACGCCGGGGATGGTGGCGGGCACTGTGCGCGCCGCCCTGGCGGCCGGGTGGCGCCCCGGCCGGGCGGGGCCGCCGTTCTCCTTCGCCCTCCCCGATGAAGTACTCAACTAGTTGACCAATAGACTCGGGGATCCGCCTGCCCGCCGCTAACGGAGGAGATCCCCTCATGGCCGACTTCGCGGCCGCCACCGCCCTCACCGAGCCGTCCGCCCCGCACCCCGGCGGCGCCCACCACGCCTACGGCGCCGAACTCGACCCGCAGTGGGCGGTCGGCGACAAGCTCCACGGGGGCTACCTCATGGCGGTCATGGGCCGCGCCGCCGCCCGGGCCACCGGCGGCGCCCATCCCGACCTGACGGCCATCGCCGCATCCTTCATCCGCCCCCCGCTGCCCGGCCCCGCCCGGGTGGAGGTCGAGACCCTGCGCGCGGGCAGGGGGTCGTCGCGGCTGCGGGTCCGCCTCGCCCAGGACGGGGAGCCCTGCGTCGAGGCGATCGCCACCAACGGGGCCCTCAACGGCGGCGAGCCGCACTGGAGCCGCGCGGAACCGGCCGACCTGCCTCCCGAGCACGACTGCGTGCCCTCCCCCGCGGACGTGCCCGGTTCGGCGTTCCGCGTCCCCCTGATGGAGGCCGTCGACCAGCGGATCGACCCCGGAATCCTGGACGCCATGGCCGGCAGGCCGTCGATGCGCGGACGCGTCGCCGGGTGGCAGCGCCTGGCGGACGGCGCCGCGTGGGACCCGCTGTCGCTGCTGGTGGCCCTCGACATGGTGCCGCCGGTCTCCTACGACCTGGGCCTGCCCGGGTGGGCGCCGACCGTGCAGATGAGCGCCTACATCCGCGCCGTCCCCGCTCCCGGCCCGGTGCGCGTCGCGATGCAGGCCGAGGAGGTCTCCGGGGACCGGATGGACGTGACGGCGCGCGCGTGGGACGCCAAGGACCGCCTGGTCGCCCAGGCCTCCCAGATCGCGGCGGTCCGAACACCGGAGTGATCCGGCGAGTCCCGGCGCCGAGGGAGCGCGGCCCGTGTGGACGGCCGGGGGTCCAGACGACGCTCCACCGACGGGAGGGGGTCGTGTCACCACTCCCGCCTTTACTCCGTAGATTACGGCATCGCCACTCCAAAGCGCTGGGAACGTCCGCCCGCCCCTCCCCCCAGAGCGCGCGGGCCCACGCGTCCCTCCCGCCCCTTGGGCGACGGCGGCACCCGACTCCTAGGGGCGACCGCACGGCGCCCCTAGGATGAAGGGTCCGGCCCCGTCCCTGCGACGCCCCCTGTAACAACGGCCCCGCCCCGGAGGTCCCGTGCGCGCTGATCCCCGAGCCGACTTCCCCGAGCACCCCACCTCCGTCACCGACCTGACTGCCGGGCGCGTCGAGTACCGGCTCCACCGCGCGGGCCCCAACGCCGTGGTGGTGTTCCACGGCGGCCACATGCGCGCCTCCCTCCCGCAGGGCGAGGACGCCTTCGTCGACGGCGGGCGCAGTGTCCTCGCGGTCTCCCGCCCCGGCTACGGCCGCACGCCCGCATCCACCGGCACCACGCCCGAGAGGTTCGCCGACGCCGCCGCCGAACTCTGCCGCCGCCTCGGCCTGCAGCGGGTCGACGCCGTGGTGGGCATCTCGGCCGGCGGCCCGACCGCGATCGCGATGGCGGCCCGCCACCCGCGCCTGGTGCGCTCCCTGGTCCTGGAGAGCTCGGTGGGCCCCCTCCCCTGGCCCGAGCCCGCCGTCCGGCGGGTGGGCCGCATCGTGTTCGCCTCGGGGGCCGAGGCCGCCACATGGGCGGGCGTGCGGGGCATGATGCGCGCCAACCCCCTGGCCGGGCTGCGCGCGATGATGGGCGGCCTGTCCACCGAACCGCCCCGCGAGGTGGTCGCCCGGCTCCCCGTCGAGCGGCGCCGGGAGCTCGCCGGGCTGTTCTCCCGGATGCGCTCGGGCGCCGGGTTCACCCTGGACCTGCGCGCCACGGCCGACCCGCGCCCGCCGACCGCCCTGGTGGCCCAGCCCGCCCTCGTGGTGGCCTCCCGCAGGGACGGCGCGGTCCCCTTCGCCCACGCCGAGGCGCTGTCCGAGGCGCTGGGGGCCGAACTGGTGGAGAGCGCCGCCGATGGCCACCTCATCTGGTACTCCGACGACCACCCCCGGATCCGCGCGCGCATCGGCACCTTCCTGGCGAAGGTGTGAGGCCCCGGCGCTTCCCCGCCCGGGCGGCCCCTTCCGTCCCGGTGCGCACTAGAATGCGCGGGTGCCGTACGCCACCGCTCCCGACCAGGCCCGGATCCACTACGACGTGCGCGGCTCGGGCGAGCCGCTGCTGCTGCTCGCCGGGCAGGCCAACGCCCATAACTGGTGGGACGGGGTCCGCCCGGCGCTCGACGCCGAGTTTCGCACCATCGCCGCCGACCACCTGGGCACCGGCGCCTCCGACGCCCCGCACGCGGCCGAGTACTCCACCCGGCGGTTCGCCGCCGACGCGGTGGCGGTCCTGGACGACCTGGGCGTGGAACGCGCCCATGTGTACGGCACGTCCATGGGCGGCAAGATCGCCCAGTGGATCGCGGCCGACCACCCCGAACGGGTCGGCGCACTGGTGCTGGGCTGCACATCGCCCGGCGGTCCGAACGCGGTGAACGCCTCCTCGGCCATCGCGCGCGCACTGGGCTCCCCCGACCGCGAGGCGGCGCGGCGCACGCTGATCGGGCTGATGTTCACGCCCGAGTGGACCCGGCACGACCCCGGCCCCTACCGCGTGCTGGGCGACGCGTCGATGGAGCCGCACGCGCGCAGGGCCCACCTGGCCGCCAGCAGGGCGCACGACGCCTGGGACGCCCTCCCGTCGATCACCGCGCCCACCCTGGTCCTGCACGGCACCGACGACGCGTTCGCCCCTGCGGCCAACGCCCACCTGATCGCCGACCGCATCCCGGACGCGCGCCTCCACCTCCTTGAGGGCGCGCGCCACGCCTACTTCGAGGAGCGCGCCGAGGAGGCGACCAAGGCGGTCATGGACCACCTGCGGAGCCACCGGCTGCACATGGCGGCGCAGTCCGCACCGCTGGGCCGCGGTACCTGACGGAACTGCGGGTGTCACGGACGGCCCCTCGGACGGGCCCCTAGTAGCCGCGCGGGTCGCCGGGGCGGCGGGCGTAGGGGCGGACCGTCCCCCAGCCCGGTTCGTCGGCGGGGGCCACTCCTGAGCGACTCCGGTCCGCTCGCCCGGCTCGGCGGGGGCGCCGACGGCGGCGCCGGCCAACGGACCACGGCGGGGGTTCCGGGCCGTGCCCGGGCTCGTCCGCCATGTCGTCGATGAGCCCGCGCGCGGCGGCGTCGATGCTGGTGCTCATGGTGGAGCGGCCGTGCCGCTCCCCTTCGATGACGGCGGCGGCGCGCTCGCCGATGGGAGGGTCGAAGCGGTCGCCCGCCCCGGGCGCCTCCTCCACCGTCCGGGGAGCGAGCGCGTCCCGCTCGCGCACGGGGAAGCGGTCGCGCCGGGGGTCGGCATGACCCGCCTCGAAGTACCTCCGGGGACCGGCGGTCCACTGCACCAGCCACCAGATCCCGAAGACGGCGCTGAGCAGGAGCAGAAGTGCGAGGATCACCATCCACGAGGTCATTGGTCATCGCCTCCTCTCCCGGGGCGCTAACCACGGATGGCGGCCGCGAACCGGATCCCGGAGCACCGGGACGGCCTGTCCGCGCGGCCCGTCAGGCGAGCCGCCCCAGGACCTCTTCGGGTTCCATGCCCTCCGGCATGCCCGTCACCTGGCCGTCGCCGACCTCCACCACGCGCCACCGGCCATCGGCCGTGCACGCCAGGTCGGTGACGGCGAAGGGGTGCCCGAGCGCCTGTACGCGGCGCGCCACCTCCTCCAGGAAGGCCTGCGGCGGATGCGGCGCCCCGCCCGGCGTGTCCGGGTGCGCCCCGACCGCCACCGGTCGGCCGTGCACCCACCACGCACGCGCCTCGGGCCCCTGGAAGTCCTCGAAGGCCCGCACCACCACGCCGCCCGCCAGGAAGTCGCCCTGGAGTTCGACCATGCGCGCGGCCACGGCGTGCAGCGCGCCGGTGTCCGCCAGGTCGGGGACGAAGCAGGCCTCGTGCCACTCGTGCTTGCGCGACTTCACGAAGTCCTTGACGATCCCCGGGCCGCCGCCCAGAGGCGCCACGGCGCGCGCCAGCGCGCTCGCCTCCGGTGCGCGCCCGGGTTCGGCAGGGCACCACACGCTGGCGGGGGTGAGTCCCTCGAACCCGGAGTACCAGCCCGGCAGCTCGTGTGCGCGCGCGTAGGCGTCCGCACCGACGGCGAGCCGGGCGCCGCGCGCGTCCAGGGCGGCCTCCAGCTCCCTGTAGCGCGGCACCGGCACCATCCAGCCCCGATACCACAGGGTGACGCCGTCACCCGGCACGGACGACAGGGAGCCGTCCGCGTCGCCCGCGAGCAGCGCGTCGTGGTCGAGGCGTCCGATCGCCGCGCCCTCGGCGCGCATCCGCTGCGCCTCGCCCCGGAAGGCCTCGTCGACGGCGCGCGGCCTCAGCGGATCGGTCGGGTACAGGAACGCACCGGACGCCATAGGGGGTGTCTCCTCATCGAAGGCCTTGGGGCCCGGAGCTGGGGCAGCTTCCGGGCCCCAAGAGCGGTGACCGGGGCTGGCCAGGGTGTGCGGAACCCTTCAGAGGTGGTGGTACCGGTGACCGGTGACCTGTTGCGCATATGCCCGTCTACCCGCGGCGCTCCATGCCGCGTTCTACAAGGCGTACAACGAACACACCTGCTCAATGTGTGGTAGGCGGATAGGCGAAGAGACCTGCTACCCGGATACCTTTTTACGACCGACACTTCGGTGCCCCGGCCCCGCCGTTCTGGGGCCGCCGGGTCAGTCCAGCTCGACCAGTTCGGTCTTGTTGGCCCGGTTGATGGCCTGCTTGACGCGCTGGGAGAACTCGGCGATGCGGTCGATCTCGTCCCACTGGCCGCGCTGCGGCAGCCCGTAGTCGGTGACCTCGGTGACGTCGTAGCCCTGCAGCTCGACCTCTTCGATCTTGAGGCCCTTGTCGCTGAAAGACTCGCGCTTGCGCTCGACCCGCTTGACCGTGCGGTAGCGGATCCAGTCGTCCCCGCTGTCGTACACGCCGACGCCGTCGGCCCGCACCGGCACCGCCCGCGCGGCCTGCTCGAGCTTGGGGATGACGTCGTCCTTGAGCACCAGCAGCTCGGGGACGGACAGGGTCCGCACGCGCCCGTCGAGGTCCTCGATCTCCGCGCGCGCCCGCTGGTTGGTGCGGGAGATGCGCAGCGCGAGCTCCTCGTCCTCGGCGAGGATCGCGGCGATCCGCTCCCGACACTCGGGCACGGTGTAGGCGCGCGAGGTGGACTTCTCGGTCCCCGGCTCCGGGCGGTAGGCGCCGTCGCCCTCCAGACTGGTCGTCCGGTAGGAACGGCGCTCCGCCCCTGCCAGGCCGAGGCGGTTGAGCCAGGACTGCAGGTCCGATGCGAGCTTCTTGCGCCGGTTGAAGGCGTCGCCGAGGGTCATGTTCACGCCGGAGAACCTAGCGGCCCCGCGATCACCCGCGCCAGTGGTTTTCCCGCTTCGGCACTGATTCGTCCGGCTTCGGCCCCGGAACGCGCCGGATCCGTGAGAACGCGCGGGTCGCGGCTCACTCTTCCCGGCGGCCGTGGCCGCCCCGGGCGAGCGGGGCGCGCAGGTGGAAGCGGAGCGCCAGCAGCCGCAGCGCGATCGCCCCCAGCCCGGCCAGGGACGCGGTCCACAGGGAGTAGGCGCCCACGGCCGCCAGCAGGGCCGTGGCCGACGCCCCCACCAGGGCCGGGACGAGGTAGATCTCGGAGTCGCGGCGCAGCACCGAGGGCGTGCGGGCGGCGAGCAGGTCGCGCAGCATGCCGCCGCCGACGGCCGTGGCCACCCCCATCAGCGCCGCCGGGACCGGCCCCAGCCCGTACTCCAGCGCCTTGGCCGTCCCGGTGACGCAGTACAGGCCCAGCCCGATGGCGTCGGCGGTGTCCAGCGGGGCGCCCGCCAGCCGCGGCGGCGGGTGCCACAGGGTGATCAGCGCGGCCGCCACCAGCGCGGTGGCCAGGTAGCGCAGGTCCTCGAAGGCCGCCGGGGGCACCGCGCCGATGAGCACGTCCCGCACGATCCCTCCGCCGAAGGCGGTGCAGCACGCCAGCATCGCGATGCCGACGATGTCGAACCCGCGCCGCACCGCGGCCAGCGCCCCCGACACCGCGAAGGCGAACGCGCCGATCAGGTCCAGCGCGTCGAACGCGAAGCGCTGGGCGTCGGTCAGGTCCATGCCGCCCGCTCCCCCTCCCGCCGTGGGCCGCCACCCCTCAACCGAAGCGCTCCGCGCCGCGCTCGCGCGCGCGGCGCGCCGACCCCTTCAGCATCTCCACCATCTCGGGTACCGGCCGCCATGGGCGCCTGCGGTGGACGACGTAGATCTCGCGCGCCAGGGCCCGCCTGCGGGCCGCGCCCGAGCCGCCCGACAGCGGCAGCGCGGCCCATCCCTCCTTGGGGGCGGCGCCGAGGATGGTCCTGGGGATGAGTCCGACGCCGACACCCGCCCGGATCAGCGCCAGCATCACCTCGTAGTCGCGGGTCTCGTGCGCCACGGTGAGCCGCACGCCCGCCTCCTGGGCGGCCGACTCCAGCGCGACGCGGTTGGATATGCCCGGGGCGCCGCAGATCCACTCCTCCCCCTCCAGGTCCTCCAGGCGCGGGGCGCCGCGCTCCCCGGCCGGGTGGCCCTCGGGCAGCACCAGCAGCAGCGGGTCGACGAGGATGCGCTCGCGGTGCAGCCCGGCGGCGGCCGGGAGCGGCACGCCCGGGTAGCGGTGGGTGATGAGCAGGTCCAGGTCCCCGGAGGTGACCAGGCCGTACCCGTCGGGGGGTTCGACGTCCGACAGCGCCAGCCGCACGTCGGGGTGGGCGCGCCGGAACGCCGCCAGCGCGCTGGGCACCAGCGTCTTGCCCGCACTGGCGAACGCGCCGAGCGCGAGCCGCCGCGGCGCCTCCCCGGCCGCCGACCGGACCGCGGCCTCGGCGTCGCGCAGGTCGCCCATCACGCGCTCGCCGTAGGCCAGCAGCTCCCGGCCGGCCGCGGTCAGGCGCACACCGCCGCGCCCGCGCTCCAGCAGGGCGCAGCCCAGTTCCCGTTCGAGCTTGGTGAGCTGCTGGGAGACGGCCGGGGCGGTGAAGGACATGCGCTCGGCGGCGGCGCTGATGGAGCCGGCGTGGGCCACCTCGACCAGCACGCGCACCCGGTTGGCGTCGAGCACCCGCGCCCTCCCTTCGGCGGGCCGGTCCTCACGGCGCACTCCGCGGGTCGGAGAATCCCCAGGTCGAGCCCGCTTCTTCCGGTGGTCGACCGGCACGGGCCGCGTCCGCCCGCCGCGTGTCCGAGGCCCCGCTCTTCTTAAAGCTCTGCTTAATCAATGTAAGCAGACACAACTTTAACTTAAGGGGGCGCGGGGGCAGAGTGGGGTGCATGACACCGAGCACCGCCCTTCCGGCCCATCTGCCCACGTCGGCCGACGTCCGCGCGGCGGCCGAGCGCATCGCGCCCTACGCCCGCCGCACGCCGCTGCTGACCGCGCGGGTGGACGGGCGCCCGCTGACGCTGAAGCTGGAGCACCTGCAGCTGACCGGGGCGTTCAAGCTGCGCGGCGCGCTCAACGCCCTGCTGTCGGGCGGGAGGACCGCCCGGGTGGTGACCGCCTCGGGCGGCAACCACGGTCTGGGGGTGGCCACCGCCGCCCGGCTGCTGGGCATCGAGGCGGTGGTGTACGTGCCCGAGACGGTCCCCGAGGCCAAGGCCCGTCGGCTGGAGGCCTCCGGCGCCCGGCTCGTGCGCGCCGGCGAGCACTACGCGGTGGCGGCGCAGGAGGCCGTGCGCCACGCCGAGCGCGAGGGCCTGCGCTACCTGCACGCCTACGACGACCCGAACGTGGTGGCCGGGCAGGGCACCATCGGTCGGGAGATCGCCCAGGACGCCCCCTGGTGCGACGCGGTGGCGGTGGCCGTCGGCGGCGGCGGGCTGGTCGCCGGCGTGCGGCTGGGGGCGGGAGCCCGCACCGTCGTGGCGGTGGAGCCGGAGGGGTGCCAGAGCATGCACGCGGCCGTGCGCGCCGGGGAGCCGGTCGACACGCCGGTGGACTCGGTGGCCTCCTCGGCGCTGGGCGCGGCCCGGCTGGGCGATGTGCCCTTCGAGGTGCTGCGGTCGAACCCGGTGGAGACGGCCCTGGTCGACGACGGGGAGATCATCGCGGCGCGGGACCGGCTGTGGGAGGAGTTCCGGATCGCCGCCGAGCCCGCGGCGGCCGTGCCCTTCGCCGCCTGGCTGGCCGGGCGTGTGCCCGCCGAGCACCCGTGCCTGGTGGTGTGCGGCGCCAACGCCGACTGGCGCCCGGCGGACTAGCCCTGCCGGTCCGCCCGCTCGCGGCCCCAGGCCGCGAGCGGCTCCAGCGACGCGTTGAGCCGGGCGCCGTCCTCGGTGAGGGAGTACTCGACGCGGGGCGGTACCTCGTCGTAGGACACGCGCCCCACGATGCCGTCGGCCTCCATCTCGCGCAGGTGGGAGGCCAGGACCTTCTCGGTGATCCCCGGCAGGAGCCGCCGCAGCTCGCCGAAGCGGCGGTAGGGGTGCTCGTGCAGCGCCCAGAGGATGAGGACCTTCCACTTGCCGCCGATCACCTCCATCGCGGTGTCGATCCCGCAGATGTGCCCGTCCGGTGCCCCCGGGCGGTTCAGCGTGGCCATGCCCCACCTCTCCCCGACCTGTTCGCTCACCACAGGGTAACCACCCACTCCGAAGTGCGTACTTGAGGACTTTTCGGGCGTTGGCCACGATCGTCGGCATGACAGCGAACACCGATGAGAAGACCCCGCTCGCCCTGCTTGGCTTGGGCGCCATGGGGACCGCCCTGGCCCGCGCCTGGCTCGCCGCGGGCCACCCCGTCACCGTCTGGAACCGCACCCCGTCCCGCGCCGCCGCGCTCGCCGCCGAGGGCGCGCGGGCCGCGGAGAGCGCCGCCGCGGCGGTGGAGGCGAACACCCTGGTCGTCACCTGCCTGCTGGACGACGCCTCGGTCGAGGAGGCGCTGGCCGGCGCCGACCTGGACGGCAAGGACCTGGTCAACCTGACCACGGGCACCCCCGGCCAGGCCCGGGGACGCGCCGCCTGGGCCCACGGGCGCGGCGCCCGCTACCTGGACGGCGGGATCATGGCCGTGCCCCCGATGGTCGGCGTCCCCGAGGCCGGCGGCTACGTGTTCTACAGCGGCCCGCGGGACCTGTTCGAACGGCACAGGGAGGTCCTGGGCGCGCCCCTGGGCACCGAGTACGTCGGCGAGGACGCGGGCTTCGCGGCCCTGCACGACGTGGCCCTGCTCAGCGCCATGTACGGGATGTTCGCCGGGGCCGCGCACGCCTTCGCCCTGATCCGCAAGGAGGACATCGACCCCGCGTCCCTCGCCCCGCTGCTCGCCGGCTGGCTCACCGCCCTGGCGCCGTCGGTCCACCAGACCGCCGAGCAGCTGCGCAGCGGCGACTACACCAAGGGCGTCGTCTCCACCCTCGCCATGCAGGTCGCCGGGACGCCCACCTTCCTGGACACCGCCGAGCAGCAGGGCGTCAGCCCGGAACTGCTCACGCCCTACTTCGCGCTGATGCGCCGCCGCCTGGCCGAAGGCGACGGAAAGGAGGACCTGACCGGCGTGGTCGACCTGCTGGCGCGGTGACCGGTCAGTCCGCCGGGCCGGCGCCCGGCCCCTCCGCCTGCGGGCGGGGGGCCGTGCGCGCGGCGAGTTCGGCACGCAGGGCGCGGACCTCCTCCATCAGGTCCTCGACCTGCCCCTGTGTCGCCGAGGCGGTCTCCTGGGCGGTGTCGAGCTTCTCCACGAACCAGGAGGCCAGGGTCCCGGTGACCACGCCCAGCAGGGCGATCCCGGCGGTGAACAGCACGATCGCCACGACGCGCCCCCACAGGGTCACCGGGTAGAAGTCGCCGTAGCCCACCGTGGTGACCGTGGTGGCGGCCCACCACAGGGCCTCGGGGAAGTCCGTGATCACGGCGTCGGGCGACGCCCGCTCGGCGTCGAGGACCGCCAGGGCGGCGCACACGACCAGCAGCACCGCGCCGGCCCCCGCGTACCAGGCCACGCTCCGGCGCAGGGTCACCATCCGGGCCCGCTTGTTGATGAACCCGAGTACGAGGATCACCTGCACCAGCCGCAGGGGGCGCAGGACCGGCAGGACGATGACCAGCAGGTCGAACCAGTTGCGGCGGATGAAGAAGCCCTTGCGCGGCGCCAGGGCCAGGCGGGCGGCGTAGTCGACGGCGAAGACCGCCCACACCGACCAGATGGCGGCCTCGCACACCACCCGCCACGTGTCGGACAGCCCGGGGTCGATGATCGGCCACGCGTATGCGGCGAAGAAGACGAGAGAGGCCGCCAGGAGCGGGACGAAGGTGCGCCGCCTCCATGTCTCCAGCTTGTTCTCTTTGACGTAGGTGTCGGGCATGCCCGTTCGCTCCGGTCGTCGTGCAGGTGATGGGGGAAAGGCGCCGCGCCAGGGCACGGCCCCTCGTCAGGGGCCGTGCCCCGCGACTGTACCGGGGGCGCACGGGGGTCGCACTCCGGCCCGTCAGGCCGGCGGACCGAACCACTCCTCCAGGCGCGCCGCCATCTCCCCTTGCTCCTCCCCGGCCCACACCACGTGCCCGTCCGGGCGGATCAGCACTCCAGGGACGTCCAGCTCGTCGCTCTCGTCGGCGATGCGGTCGACCCGGTCCTCCCAGCCCGCCACGGACAGCCCGCCGGTGCGGTCCAGCAGCAGGCCGCGCCCGCCGTGCATCCGCGCGTAGAGGCGCCCCTCCTTCAGCGGGACGTCCCGCAGGTGGCCGCCGACCAGCGGGTGCCCGCCGCCCAGGTCGTAGCGCACCCCGATCGCCGTGACCTTCTCGACCAGGTACCGGTTCACCTCCGGAAAGTCCATCAGCTCCGACAGCAGCCGCCGCACCGCCTGTGCGCCGGGGTCGGTCGAGATCAGCACGGACTGGGCGCGGGTGTTGTCCAGGACGCCCGCCGCCACCGGGTGCCGCTCGGCGCCGTAGGTGTCGAGCAGCCCGTCGGGCGCGTGGCCGCGGACCTCGGCGGCCAGCTTCCAGCCGAGGTTGACGGCGTCCTGGACGCCGAGGTTGAGGCCCTGCCCGCCCAGCGGCGGGTGGATGTGCGCCGCGTCGCCGGCCAGCAGCACGCGCCCCTCCCGGTAGCGCTCGGCCAGCCGGGTGGCGTCGCCGAAGCGGGAGAGCCAGCTCGGCGAGTGCACCCCGAAGTCGGTCCCGGCGTACACGCGCAACTGCCGCTGGAACTCCTCGAACGCCGGCGGTTCGGTGCGGTCCTCGGCCACCGTCTCGGAGGGGACGACGACGCGGATCCTGCCGCTCCCGTCCGGGACGGGGCCCGCCGCGAAGCGCAGGTTGGTCTTGCGGACCTCGGTCATCACCGCGATGATCTCGTCGATGGGGGCGGTGGCCTCCATCTCGCCCAGCAGCGTGTCGTTGGTGCTGGGCTCGCCGGGGAAGCCGATGCCGAGCAGGCGGCGCACGGTGCTGCGGCCGCCGTCGCAGCCGACGAGGTAACGCGCGCGCAGCGTCCGCCCGTCGTCCAGTTCGGCGGTCACGCCTTCCTCGTCCTGCGACAACCCGGTCAGCGCGCTGCCGCGCCGGATGTCGGCGCCGAGCTCGGCGGCGCGCTCGGCCAGCAGCCGGTCGGTGATGGTCTGCGGGATGCCGAGGATGTAGCCGTGCGCGGTGTCGAGCCCCTCCGGCGCCGGCTTGGAGATCCCGGCGAACCCGCCGAGCGGGTAGGTCTTGCCCTCCTCCAGGAACCGGCCGAGCAGCCCGCGCTGGTCCATCACCTCGATGCTGCGCACGTGCAGTCCCAGCGAGCGGACGACGGGCGTCGGCTCCGCGTCCTTCTCCACCACGGCCACCCGCACGCCCCACAGCCGCAGTTCGGCGGCGAGCATCATGCCGGTGGGGCCGCCCCCGACCACGATCACATCGTTCATGCCGTCCCCTCGGTCTCCGGTTCGGACGACCGATTGTGCGCCATGACCAGGGTCTTGCGGCAAGCCCCGGGGGCTGCTATAGCTTGAAAGTGGCAGGGGGAATCCTGCCCCTGACCGTCCACAATGGACGGTCAGGGTCGGCCCGCCCGCGCCGCGGCTAGGCCTTCGGCAGGCGCGCGGCCAGCCAGGCCTCCACCTCGTCGGACCGGCGCGGCAGCCCGGCGGACATCACGCGGTTGCCGTCCTCGGTCACGACCACGTCGTCCTCGATCCGGACGCCGATGCCGCGCAGCTCCTCGGGCACCGTCAGGTCGTCGGGCTGGAAGTACAGGCCCGGCTCCACCGTGAGCACCATGCCCGGCTTCAGCTCGCCGTAGACGTGCTCCTCGGTGCGCGAGCGGGCGCAGTCGTGCACGTCCAGGCCCAGCATGTGCCCGGTTCCGTGCAGCGTGTACCGGCGCTGCAGCCCCAGCTCCACCACGCGGTCGACCGGCCCCTCCAGGAGGCCCATCTCGACCAGGCCCTCGGCGAGCGCGCGCTGCGCCGCGACGTGGTAGTCGCGGAAGGGGCGCCCCGGGGCGACCGCCGCGATCGACGCCTCCTGCGCCTTGTACACCAGGTCGTAGACGCGCCGCTGCACGTCGGTGAAGGTGCCCGAGATCGGCAGGGTGCGCGTGACGTCGGCGGTGTACAGCTCGTCCGTCTCCACACCGGCGTCGAGCAGCAGCAGCTCGCCGTCGCGCACCGGCCCGTCGTTGCGCACCCAGTGCAGCGTGGTCGCGTTGGGGCCGGACGCGGCGATGGTGCCGTAGCCGACGTCGTTGCCCTCCACCCGCGCGCGCAGGAAGAACGTGCCCTCGATGTAGCGCTCCGAGGTCGCCTTGGCCTCGGGCAGCGCCGCGACGACGTCCTCGAAGCCGCGCACGGTGGAGTCGACGGCCTTCTGGAGCTGCTCGATCTCCCACTCGTCCTTGACCAGGCGCAGGTCGTGCAGGGCGACGGCCAGCTCCTCGTCGCGCTCGGCGGCCTTCCCGGCGTCCCCGCGCAGGCCGTCGACGACCTTCTCCAGCGCGGCGTCGTGGCCGCGCACGATGCGGGTGGCGGCGCCGTCGGCGGCCTTCTCCAGAACGGCCGGGAGCTCGCGCACGTCGTGGGTGGCGATCCCCAGGCGGGCGGCGCCCTCGGCGAGGCTGTCCCGGCGGCCGCTCCACAGCTCGCCGTGGCCGTCCAGCCAGAACTCGCCGTTCTCGCGGTTGGAGCGGGGGCGCAGGTAGGCGGTGACGTCGTGCCCGCCGGGGCGCGGCTCGAACACCAGGCAGCCGTCGTCGGACTGGTCGCCCGACAGGTAGACGTAGTCGCAGGCCGCGCGGAAGGGGTACTCGGTGTCGTTGGAGCGGGTCTTGAGGCCGCCGGCCGGGATCACCAGGCGCTCGCCGGGGAAGCGCGCGCTCAGCGCGGCGCGGCGCCGGGCCGTGTGCTCGGCCTGCTCGACGGGCTCCACATCGCGCAGCTCGGTGTCGGCCCAGCCGGTGCGCATCCAGTCGGAGAGCTCAGCGGAGACCTTCTGCTCCTGACCGTTCTTGCGGGGCCGGAACACGGGCGCCTCGGTGCCGCCGGGGTTGTGCGCCTTCCCCTGGGGGTGCTGCTGCTCGGTCACGGCTGTGGCCTCCATCGCTCGCTCGCTGCTGGTACCGGCCGCTTGTGGCGGCGCTGGGTCAATCGTAGGACGCCTCACCGGCGCGCACCCCCGCCTGCCCTGCGGCCCCGGGACGGCCGCCGCGCTCCGCCGGGGCGGCGAGGTCCTTGGCGAAGGCGTAGTAGATGCGGCGCCCCTCGGGGTCGGTCCCCTCGTCGGAGGAGAGCGTGTACCCCAGGCGCGCGTACATCGCCACGGCCTCGGGCTGCTCGGGGCCGGTGGTCAGGTAGGCGCGCCGGTACCCGCGGCCCGCGGCGGCCTCCTCCAGCGCCGCCATCGCGCGGCGGCCGAGGCCCTGGCGGCGGCGCGCGGAATCGGTCCAGATGCGCTTGAACTCGGCGGTGCGGGCGTCCTTGCGCAGGAAGGCGCCTCCGGCGACCGCGCGGCCGCCGTCCTCGACGAGCACCACGCCGCCGGCGGGCGCGGAGAAGGCGGCGTCGGGGGTGCCGGTGAGCTCGCGCTCGGCGGCGCGCCTCCCGTAGCGGGCGGTGTACTCCCCGGCCAGGCCCTCCAGCAGGGGGGCCGTACCGGGGTCGGCCATGTCGGCCACCCGGACCGTGAGCCCCTCGATCCGCCCGATCCGCTCGATCCGCCCTGCCGGCGCGCTCATCGGCGCTCCTCTCCCCTGGTCTCCCCGGAACCGTCCGGTGCCGCGCTCCGCGGCGCGGCCGGGCCCGGTTCCTCCGCCTCCAGGGGCAGAACACGTGCTTCCTGTCGGATCATCCCTTCTGTGGACGAGGAACGGCGCACAGCGGCGGACCTCCCACACCCCGGCTCCCCCGCGTTCCCCATGCGCACCGTAGAGTGAGGGATATGCCTTTGATCGAGCGCACCCTCCTGGGACCCGGACCGAGCAACCCCTACCCCGAGGCCGTGCAGGGGCTCTCGGCCCCGATCCTGGGCCACCTCGACCCGGAGTTCATCAAGGTCCTCGACCGCACCGGCGACCGCCTGCGCGCGCTGTGGGGCACCTCCAACCCGCTGACCCTGCCGCTGTCCGGCACCGGGTCGCTGGGGATGGAGGCCGCCTTCGCCAACACCGTGCGCCCCGGCGATACCGCGGTCGTCGCCGTCAACGGCCTGTTCGGCCAGCGGATGTGCGAGGTCGCGCGCCGTTACGGCGCCACGGTGGTGCGCGTCGACCACGCCTGGGGCGAGCCGGTGGACGTACAGCGCGTCCTCGACGCCCACCCCTCCCCGGCCGTCGTCGCCGCCGTGCACGCCGAGACCTCCACCGGCGTGGTGAGCGACATCGGGGCACTGGGCGCCGCGCTCCGCGCGCGCTCCGACGACACGCTGCTGATCGCCGACTGCGTCACCTCCCTCGGCGGGACCGAGGTCGCGGTCGACGAGTGGAAGGTGGACGCCGCCTACTCCGGGACGCAGAAGTGCCTGGGCGTTCCCCCGGGGCTGGCGCCGTTCACCTTCTCCGAGCGCGCGTGGGAGCGCCGGGTGGAGGATCCCCCCGTCTGGTACATCGACCTGGGCCTGCTGGGCGCCTACGTGCGCGGCGGCTCGGGCGGGGGCCGGGCCTACCACCACACCGCGCCGGTGGGCATGGTCGCCGCCCTCGACCGGACCCTGGAGCGGATCCAGCACGAGGGCATGCCGGACGTCGCGGCCCGCCACCGCGCGGCGGGCGAGCGGCTGCAGAACGGCCTGCAGGACATGGGCCTGGAGCTGTTCGCCGCCGAGGGCCACCGCCTGCCCCAGCTCACCTCGGTGAAGGTGCCCGAAGGGGTGGACTCGGGCAAGGTCCGCGAGCGCCTGCTCACCGAGTACGGCATCGAGATCGGCGCCGGTGTGGGCGAGTACGCCGCATCGGTGTGGCGGATCGGCCTGATGGGCCACAACGCGCGCCTGGACCGCGCCGAGCTGGTTCTGGCTGCGCTGCGCGCCGTCCTGCGGGACTGACAGGAGCCCGGCTCCCGCACTGGGGCGCCCCCGCCGCGCGCGGGGCGCCTCAGTCTGCGTTGGGCCCGTAGTAGGCGTCGTGGTCCTGCGGGTCGGTGGGGTCCTGGGTGTTGCCGATGATGGCCGCGATCGGCGGCAGGACCATCGCGACGGCGCACATGGCCACCGCCCACCCCACGCCGAAAAGGTAGTAGACGGGCAGGGAGCCGCCGAAGAGCACCAGGCAGGCGCCCATCAGCCAGGCATACCGACGCGCACGCCGCTTCATCACTCCAGGCTACCGCGCGGCCACCGGCCGGCGGTCGGGCCACCTGGCGGGGTCGCGCAGCCCGGCGAACCCCTTGGAGACGTCGTAGCCCGCGGCCTCGAGGCGCCGCCGGGCGGTGCGCGCCCGTGCGATGGTGGCCTCGTCGAAGACGCGGTTGTAGATGTCGTCCGGCAGCGCGTGCAGTCCCCTGCGCAGTGCGCGCAGCGAGGCGGTCGCCGCCGCCTGCGTCCCCGGCGGTTCGGGGAGCACGCCGTACTCCCTCCGCGCCCACCGCGGAAGCGTGTAGTAGGCCAGCGCCCCGACGGGCAGCCACAGCGGCTTGAACGGCGCCAGCGCGCGCATGTGCGCCGGGACCTTGGGCCACAGCAGGAACCGCACGGCCGCCCGCGCCTCGTCCCCGGCCCGGAGCCCCGGCCGCACCGAGGCGAGGTAGGCGCGCATCCGTTCGGCCGACGCCGGCACGTCCGCGGGGTCCAGCCCCACGTGCGCGGCGGTGCGCGCCTGCTCGGCGAAGTAGCGGTCGGCGTCCCCCGGCCCCAGGCGGACCCCGGCGCGGACGACCACCTCCAGGTAGGAGACCACCTCGGCGCAGTGCACCCACAGCAGCAGTTCGGGGTCGTCGACACGGCACCGTGCGCCGGTCTCGGGGTCGGTGAAGCGCAGCCGCCGGTGCACCGCACGCACCCGGGCGCCCAGTTCGTCGGCCTCCCGGGGGCTGCCGTAGGTGGTGGTGGCGACGAAGTCGGCGGTGCGCAGCAGCCGCCCCGTCGGGTCGTCCATGAAGTCCGAGCGCTGCCAGACGCCCTGCATCGCCACCGGGTGCAGCGCCTGGAGCATCAGTCCGCGGACCCCGGCCACCCACATGGACCGGTCGATGTGCAGGCGCCAGGAGACGGACTCGGGCGGGACGGCGGTCGGCTGCTCCATGCGGGCACTTCCTCTCGCTGCGCGGCTCGGTGCGTCCGCGGCACGGGGTGCGCGGCCCACCTGAACCGGATTCTAGGCACACCGGGTATTCCGGTCCGATCGGCGGTGGGGCGACCGGTCCGACAGCGGAGCCCACTAAGTTGGGAACCGTTGTCGAGCTCAACCGGAACCATTCGACCCTTTCGACCGAGGAGCGCCATGGACCCCCACCTCTCCGGCGGCGCCGAGCAGACCACCCTCAGCGTCCGCGGTCTGTCCTTCGACGCGCTGGCGGCCGGACCCCTCGACGGCCCTCTGGCCCTGTTCCTGCACGGCTTCCCCGAGTTCTCGACCTGCTGGCGCGAGCAGCTCGCCGCCGCCGCGCGGGCCGGGTTCCGGGCCGTCGCCGTCGACCAGCGCGGCTACTCCCCCGGCGCCAGGCCCGAGGACACCTCCGCCTACACCGTCGATGAACTCGTCGAGGACCTGTTCGGCTTCGCCGACGCGCTGGAGTACGAACGCTTCCACCTCGTCGCGCACGACTGGGGCGGGGTGCTGGCCTGGCCCGCGGCGTACCGCCGCCCCGAGCGCATCCGCACGCTGACCGTGCTCTCCACCCCGCACCCGCGCGCTCTGACGGAGGTCGTGCGCACCTCCAAGGAACAGCAGGAGAAGCTGTCCTACATCGGGCTGTTCCGCATGGTGGGCAAGGCCGAGGAGGTGCTCCTGGAGGACGGCGCGGCCAGGCTCCGGGACGTCTACGAGGGACGCGTTCCCGAGGCGCTGGTCGAGGACAACGTGCGCCGGCTGTCCGAGCCCGGGGCGCTGACGGCCGCGCTGAGCTGGTACCGCGCGCTGCAGGGCGACGCCGCGGACGCGGGCGCGGTGCAGGCGCCCACGCTGTACATGTGGGGCGAGGGCGACCTGGCCTTCGGCGCTGAGGCCGCCGAGGGCACGGGGGCCTGGGTGGAAGGGCCGTACGAGTACGTGCGTCTGGACAACGCCACGCACTGGCTGCCCGAGGAGGACCCCGAGCGGATCATCCCGGCGATCCTGGAGCACTTCAAGCGCGGGTGAGGCCCTGGCCGGGCGGGCGGCTCTCGGTCACCCTGGGGCTCCGGGGGCGGAGAGACGGGAGGCCGTTATGGGTACGGGCGGACGACGTTGGACCGCCGGGGCGCTCGCCGCCGTCGCGCTTCTGCCGTGCGCGGCTGCGGCGGACGCCCAGCGCGCGGGCGCGCAGGAGCCGGGCGGCGGAGAGGGCGGCCCCGGCGGGTGGCGGCTGGTGCACGCCGAGGACTTCTCCCGGTTCGCCCCTGAGGGCGACACCGGGTGGTTCGCCGACGGGGACGGGCCCGGGAGCCCCTACGACACCGGGGGCTACGACAACGACGGCGACTACTTCCGCACCATCGGCGGCGAGGACTTCGACCGCCACCTTGAGGGCGTGGACCTGTACCGGCGCTCCTTCTCCTTCGGTAAGGGCGGGTGGCTCACCGCCGAGCTCGCCACGCGCGACACGGGCGGCGGCGTGGAGGAGGGCGCGCCGTCGTTCGGCAGGGACGTCCTCCCCGGCGCGGGGGCGACCGGCCTGTTCGACAACCCCGACCACCACGGCGCGGTCATCGTGCGCTCGACCGACGCGCTGCCCGAGGAGTACCGGATCGAGGTGACGCTGAAGACGGTGGACTTCGGCGGCCAGCGCGACGGCGAGTGGGACTACGACGGGAAGGTGAACGGGTACGCGCCCTCGGACTGCAAGACCAACTTCCCGTGGGCGGGTTCGGGGGACTTCTCCCCTCCCGAATGCGAGTGGTACGACGTCACCCGCGACTCCAACGGCTTCTACTTCCTGTCGGTGATGGACTACGAGCGCCCGGCGCCGCACAACAACGTCTTCGTCCATACGCACCGCAAGGTGGTGATGGACGGGTACAACCGGTACCGGTACACGGGGAGCGGCCTCCGCTACTGTGACGCCTCCACCGGCGAACTGCAGCCGTACGAGTGGGGCAGCGGGAACGGGGTCAACATGCTGTTCATGACCCCGGACCGGCGCTACGGCAACCAGCCCGGCACCGAGTACCTGATGCACAGTGAGTGCGGGACGGAGTACGGGGGCGGGATCGTCAGCCAGGCCGACCTGGTCCCTGAGGCGATGCCGCGCCAGGACTACCGGTTCGCCGTGGAACGGCGCGACGGGCGCTACGTCCTGGAGGTGTCGGGCGAGTTCCGGCACGTGGGCGAGAGGACGCTGCGCTACGAGCAGCCGTTCGACGACGGCGAGCACCCGGTCTGGCACTACAACAGGACGCCGGAGGAGTACGACGGCCGCTACGACCGGACGTGGACCTACCCCTCCGACAACGGCACCTACACCGACGAGAACGTCTGGCCCGAGGGGTCGGCCTACCCCGACCACTTCCTGATCGGCCAGCCGCACATGAACTTCTACGAGGGCGACGCCCGCGTGGACGACATCCGCATGTACGTGCCGAAGTAGGGGCGGGGCCGTCCGGGCCCGCCCGGCCGCACCCCTCAGGAGCGGCCGGGCCCGGTGACGTCCGCCCCCTCGGCCAGTGCGCGTACGACCTCGGCGGCCGGGCGGTCCTCGGCCGCGCGGTAGGACGTGCCCGCCCACAGGTGGAGGCGTTCGGTGTCGCCCGCCTGCGCCGCGGCCTTGCGCATCGGGCCGGTCAGGTGGTGCACCTGCGGGTAGGCCGCCGGGGCCTCGGCCGTGTGGGCGGACAGGAACCGGTTGACCAGGCCGCGCGCTCTGCGGCCGCTGAAGGCCCGGGTCACCGCGGTGCCAGGGAACACCTCGTCGGCCAGCGCCCGCTTGTGGGTCTCGGAGGCCCCGCTCTCCGGTGTCCGCAGCAGGACCGTGCCGACCTGGGCGGCGACGGCGCCGTGGGACAGGACCTTGCGCACCGCCGCGGCGTCGCCGATGCCCCCGGCCGCGACCAGGGGGAGGTCCACCTCCTCGCGCACCTGCGACAGCAGGTCGAGCAGGGGCGTGGTGCGCTCCTCGGCGTCGTCGAAGGAGCCCTGGTGCCCTCCGGCCTCGGCCCCCTGGACGCTCAGGGCGTCGGCGCCGGCCTCGGCCGCCGCGCGCGCTTCGGCCGGGGTGGTGACGGTCACCATGACGGCGCTCCCCGCCGCGTGCAGGGCCGCGGCGTCGGAGGGGTCGGGGGCGCCGAAGGTGAAGCTCACCACCGGGACGGGGTCCTCGATCAGCAGGGCGACCTTGGCCGGGTAGTCGTCGTCGCTCCACCGGGGCTCTCCGGGCTCGGCGCCCAGGGCCTCGATGTCGTTGGCGATCCCGCGCGCGTAGCCCCGGACCTGCTCTCCGTCGCCCGTGTCCTCGCCGGGGACGAACAGGTTGACCCCGAAGGGGCGGCCGGTCAGATCGCGCGTACGCGCGATCTGGGACGCCAGGGCGTCGGCGCTCTTGTAGCCGCCCGCGAGGAAGCCGAGGCCGCCCGCCGCGTTGACGGCGGCCACGAGTTCGGGCGTGCTGGCCCCGCCCGCCATGGGGGCGCCCACCACGGGGACCGCCCCGGGGGCCGTGAGCGTACTGGTCACCACGGTCTGCGCTGCGTCCTGGCCCACGTTCGGACGACCTCCTCCACCGGTTGCGCCAGCAGACTGCCACACCCGGCACCGATGCGCGCAACGGGGTCGGCCCGGGATTCCCTGCCGGTTTCTCTCGCCATCGAGAAAGATTGAGGCTACCCTCAATTCCATGGTGTGACCCTGCGGCCACCCGGCGTCCCGCCCCCTTTCCCCAGGGGCGGGGCCCGGGCCCGCCGGGGCCCCGCCCGTCCGCGCGCCCGGGAGATGTCCCATAATCGGATGATGATCCGGCCGGGCGCCCGCCCCGCCGGTCGGCCGGGCCGGACCAGGAGGAGCGCATGGACCCCGCAGCCGCCGCCCTCCTCGTCGCCGCCGGGTTCGCGGCGGGGCTGGTCGGCTCGGTCGCCGGGCTGGCGTCGCTGTTCAGCTACCCCGCACTGCTGGCCGTCGGGCTGCCGCCCATCGCCGCCAACGTCACCAACACCGTCGGGCTGTTCTCCACCACCGTCGGCTCGGCCGCCGCCTCCCGCTCCGAGCTGCGCGGACAGCGCGGGCGCATCGTCCGCTTCGGCGCGCTCGCCGCCGCGGGCGGGGCCATGGGCGCCTGGCTGCTGCTCAACACCGACGAAGGGGTGTTCGAGCTGATCGTGCCCTGGCTCATCGCCCTGGGGTCGCTCCTGCTGATCGGGCGCGACACGGTGCGCCGCCTCGCAGCGCGCGCGGCCGCCCGCGGCGGGCGGCGGGGCACGGGGCGAGGCGGGCGCTCGGGGCCCGTGGCCCTGGGGGTGGCCGTGGCGCTGGTGGGCGTCTACGGCGGCTACTTCGGGGCCGCGGCGGGCGTGCTCATGCTGGCACTGCTGAGCGTCGCCCTGGACGAGTCGCTCGCGGTGTCCAATGCCCTGAAGAACCTCACCACCGGCGCCGCCAACCTCGTCGCCGCCGTCTCCTACGCGTTCCTGGCGCCCGTGAACTGGTGGGCGGCGGCCGCCCTGGCGTGCGGGTGCCTGCTGGGCAGCGCGATGGGCCCGGCGCTGGTGCGCCGCCTGCCCGAGCGCCCCCTGCGGTGGGCCGTCTCCCTGGCCGGGTTCGCGCTGGCCGCCCACCTGTTCGTGTCGGCCCTGCGCTGAGGCTCCGGCCGCGGACCGCCGCTACCGCCGCCTCAGCCCAGCTCGGGCACGCGCGGCCCGTACCGGGAGAAGAACCGCTTGTTCGCCTCGTCTCCGCCGGGCATGTTGGCCGACCGCCACAGCGGCGGCTCCAGCCCCTCCTTGCTCACCCGGTCGTGCACCGAGGCCAGCAGCAGGTTCCACAGGTAGGAGTTGACCAGGCTGGAAAGCGGCGCGGTCACCGGGTCGGCCTGGGGGTAGGCGGCGTCCCCGGGGTCGACCAGGGTGTCCACCACCAGGCCCGCCTCCTCGGCCAGGGTCCCGCCCGCCCGGCGCGGCGCGGCGGCCGCGCAGGCCCGGGAGGTGAAGGCCACCACCGGCAGCCCCCGGCCGCGCGCCTCGCGCGCCAGCTCCACCGGGTAGGGGTTGACCCCCGAGGTGGAGAACACGAACAGCAGGTCCCGGGCGTCGGCGCCGGCGCCCTCCAGGACCCGGTCGGCCAGGCCGCTCCGGCGCTCGGCGGCGGTGGCCGCGGCGGCGCCGTGCAGCGGCAGCAGCTCGGGGTCGTAGAGCGGTTTGACCGGGGCCAGCCCCCCGGCGCGGAAGAAGGCCTCGGCCACCGCGATCATCGAGTGGCCCGAGCCCGCCACCAGGACCATGCCGTCGCCGCGGACGGCCCGCTCGACCAGGAGGGCGGCGACCTCCTCCAGCACGCCGGCGTTGGCCCGCTGGACCTCCTCCAGCCGGTCGCGCATGCGGGCCCCGAAGTCCCCGCCGCCGTGGTAGGCGTCCATCGGCTCCTCCTCGGTGTGCGTCACAGCCAGCCCTGCTCTTCCAGCGGCCCGCGGAGCTCGCGGGCGAGCCCGTCGCGGTCGAGGAAGTCGTCGACCGCGACCACGACCGGAGCGGTCCCCTCCATCTCGCCCATGTGCATGCCCTGGCCGATGACGACGTCGGCCGCCATGCCCCGGGCGGTGGTCAGGTCGGCGTTCTCCACACGGGCCTGGACCCCCAGGTCGCTGAGCGCTCCCTCGGCGGTCATCTTCAGGATGAGGCTGCTCCCCATCCCCACGCCGCACACGGTGAGCACCGTCAGGGGGTTCGAACGCGCCATCGTCGCCTCTTCTCCGGTCGAGCCTAGTGGTTTCCCTATGTTCCCGGGGTTTCCGGCTCCTGCTCATCGTCCCGCGCGCGCTCCTTCGGCCGGGCGCGCTCCCTCCTCCGGGCCCGCAGCGACAGCCAGGTGAGCAGCCCCACCGTCACCGCGCCGACGAGCGCCGTCACCGGCCACACCCCGGGGAGGACGGCTCCCAGGCCGAGCAGGAGGGCGGTGATCGCGTACCAGTCGGCGTCGGCGAGGGTGGCCAGCTCCGGGGCGGTCCCGGACAGCATGCCCCACGCCACGGCCTGTCCGACGGCGAGGATGACGCCGTTGAGCACGCCGCCGGCCACGGCGCCGCGCCACCCGGCGACCGCGTTGCCGAAGACCCCGGCCGCCCCTCCGCCGAAGAACAGCATGATCATCGGCGGGACGAGGGTGAACCACCCGGTGGCGGCGAAGACGCCCAGGAAGGCGAGGAACACGCCGGTGCTGACGACGAACCCGATCATCACGGCGGTCGGGGCGGCGGGGAAGACGGTGGGGATGTCCAGGGCGGGCTTGGAGCCGGGGACGACCTTCTCGCCCACCCCCTTGAAGGCGGGGACGATCTCGGCGAGGAACATGCGCACGCCGTAGAGGAGGATGGCGATGCCCGCGGCGAACCGGAAGGCGGCGATGACGCCCCAGGCCCAGGGGTCGATGTTCTCGTCGTAGGCGGCAGCGGCCTCGGCGACGGTGGCCGGGTCGGCGAAGGCCATGGCGACCAGCAGGATGGCGCCGATCACCAGGGCGGTGCTGACGTTGACGTCCTTGAAGAAGGACAGGCGGCGGGGCAGGCTCAGCTTCTCGGTGCCGTGCCGTTCGGGGTCGCCGAGGGGCTTGGCGACCACCGCCGTGAGCAGCGCCAGGGTGGAGGTGGTGTGGCCCAGCCCGAAGTCGTCGCGGCCGGTCACCCTGCGCATGAACGGGGCGATCCACATGGGCTGCAGGGTCCAGTAGCAGGCGATGAGCACCGACCCGCTGCCCACCAGGACGGCCTGGGGCAGGTCGCCGAACGCCTCGACCAGGGAGGCGGTGATGACCACGCTCACCCAGAACATCAGGTGGCCGGTGAGGTAGACGTTGCGGGCGGCGGGGAAGACGCGCACGAGCAGCAGGTGCAGGGCGAAGCCCAGCGTGATGACCAGGGCGACGGTCCCGCCGTGCTCGCCCAGGAACCCGTCCAGGGTGTTCTCCGAGGCGGGCGGGTCGGCCCCCACCGCGCTGGAGACGATGGTCTGGAAGTCGCCCAGGCCGCCGGTGAACAGTTCGATGCCGACGAACAGGATGACGATCCCCAGCACCGCCCTCAGGGCGCCGCCGACCACCTCCTCGACCGGCTTGCGCTGCAGGAGCAGCCCGAGCAGGGTGATCAGGCCGATGAGGATGGCCACCTGGCCGAACACGTTGTCGGCGATCCAGATCAGGACGGCTCGCACGGTCTCCATGGGCGCCTCCGCAGCCGGGCGGCGGGCCCCGCCCGCGCGCCCTCGACCGGTCTATACCGGCCTCCCACTCTGGGCAGCCGCGGTCTCGAAGTGGCCCCGATCACATCACAGTTCCGCAGTGTGCGGGCCCCGGGGACCCGGTCACCGCCCCAAGCGCTCCAGGCGCTCCACACGCTCCATCTCCTCGGCGACGGCCGCCCCCGGGGCGCCGCCCTCGCCCCGCAGTCCGGCGGCCGTCCCGGCGCGGTCGGCCTCGGAGCGGTTCTGCCCGAGCTTCCACTTGCCCTCGATGCGGTGGATGCGCACCTCGATCCCGACGATGGCGCGGAGCATGCCCTCGGTGAACGCGCGCGGGGCGTCGTCGACCGACCAGGGGTCGGGGCGGCCGCCCTCGTGCCGCTCGGTGAGCAAGCGCACGGCCCACTCGGTCCATCCGGGGTCGTCGTGGGCGACGAGCCGGCCGTGCACGTGGGCGGTGACGTAGTTCCACGTGGGGACCGTGCGCCCGTGCTCCCGCTTCGAGGGGTACCAGGAGGGCGAGACGTAGGCGTCGGGGCCGCGCACGATGACCATGGCCGGGGCGCCGTCCCCGGCACCGGCGCGCCACTGGTCGTTGTTGCGCGCGAGGTGCCCCACGAGCCTGCCGGGCCCGGACCCGCCGTCACCGCCCTCCCCGTCCGGGACGTGGACGAAGGGGACGGGGGTGGCGTCGAACCCGTCGCCGGCGGCGGTGACGAGGTCGGCCGCAGTGGGCGCGCCGAGCAGGCGCTCGACGGCCCCTTCAGGGGCGGAGAAGTGCGCGGGCACGTACACGGCAGGCCCTCCATAACCAACTAGTGCAAAAATCTTTCCCCATCGTACATACCGGGGCGCGGCGCGGTGCACCCCCGGGGGCCGTTGACCGCCGCACCGGCCCGACCTACGTTCAGGCCACGCGCGCCGCCCCTCGGGCGCGCCCGACGCCGTTGCCCCCGGAGGCGCCGCATGCCGTCCTCTCCGCACCCCGCGACCTCCCCCGCCTCGCCCGACGGCCTCGACGTCCTGGTCGTCGGCGCCGGCTTCGCGGGGCTCTACCTGCTCCACCGGCTGCGCGGGCTGGGCCTGCGCGCGCTTGCCCTGGAGGCCGGGTCGGGCATCGGCGGCACCTGGTACTGGAACCGCTACCCGGGCGCACGCTGCGACGTGGAGAGCATGGACTACTCCTACTCGTTCGACCCCGCCCTGGAGCAGGAGTGGTCGTGGACCCGGCGCTACCCCGGCCAGGCCGAGATCCTGGACTACATCGAGCACGTGGCCGACCGGTTCGACCTGCGCCGGGACGTGCGCACCGACACACGCGCGACCGCGGCGGCCTGGGACGGCGCCGACCGGGTCTGGCGCGTGTGCACCGGCGGCGGGGACGCCTTCGCCGCCCGGTACCTGGTCATGGCCACCGGGTGCCTGTCGGTCCCCAAGGCCCCGGGGATCGACGGCCTGGAGCGGTTCCAGGGGCGGGTGTTCCACACCGGGCGCTGGCCCCACGAGGAGGTGGACTTCACCGGGCGCAGGGTGGCGGTCATCGGCACCGGATCCTCGGGCATCCAGGCCGTCCCGGTCATCGCGGAGGCGGCGGCCGAGGTCACCGTCTTCCAGCGCACCGCCAACTTCAGCCTGCCGGCCAACGACCGCCCGCTCGCCCCGGGCGAGCAGGACGCCGTCAAGCGCCGCTACCGCGAGCGCCGCGCGCAGGCGCGGAGGTCGCCCACGGGCATCCCCGGCCGCAAGGCCGACCGGTCGGCCCTCGACGTGTCCGAGGAGGAGCGCACCGCCACCTACCGGGAGGCCTGGGAGCACGGCGGGCTCTTCGGGATGCTGCGCTCCTACAACGACCTGACCACCGACGCCGACGCCAACGCGACGGCCGCGGACTTCATCCGTGCGCGCATCGCCGAGGCCGTCGACGACCCCGCCACGGCCGAGGCGCTGGCCCCGCGCAGCCACCCCTTCGGCACCAAGCGGCCGTGCATCGACTCGGGGTACTTCGGCACCTTCAACCGCGACGGCGTGCGCCTGGTGGACCTGCGCGCCGAGCCGCTCGCCGGGGCGGCGCCCGGCGGGGTGGCCACCGCCCGCCGCGAGTACCCGGCCGACGACCTGGTGCTGGCCACCGGCTACGACGCGATGACCGGCGCCCTGACCGCCGTCGACCCGTGCGGGCGCGGCGGACTGCGGCTGCGCGAGGCCTGGGCCGAGGGCCCCGCCGCCCACCTGGGGCTGGCGGTGGCCGGGTTCCCGAACATGTTCACGGTCACGGGGCCGGGGAGCCCGTCGGTGCTCAGCAACATGGTGGTCTCGATCGAGCAGCACGTGGAGTGGATCACCGGCCTGATCGCGTCGGCGCGCGAGCGGGGCGCGGAGGTCGTCGAGGCCGACCCCGAGGCGCAGCGGCGGTGGGTCGCCCACGTGCAGGAGGTCGCCGGGGCCACGCTGTTCCCGCGCGCCGCCTCCTGGTACATGGGGGCCAACGTGCCGGGGAAGCCCCGCGTGTTCATGCCGTATCCGGGCGGGGTCGACGTGTACCGGGACGTGCTGGAGCAGGTGGAGGCGTCGGGCTACGAGGGGTTCCGCCTCAGCCGGGCATGAGCCGGCGCCGCGGAGCGCCCTCCCGGCGCCCCGTCCCTCACATGGCGAAGACGCGGTCCGGCCGGATGAGGACGGCGGTGCGCCGCTGCTCCTCCATGGCCCTGTCGTACTCGGCCCAGTCGTCGTGGGTCCCGCCCGCGGCGGTGAAGACCTCGCGCAGGAGCGCGCGCAGGCGGGCGGCGTCGACACCGTCGCAGGGGTCGTCGTAGCCGATCAGGTCGGTGTGTCCGGCGACGCTCGCCCAGTGGTATCCGGCCTGGAAGACCAGGGAGGCCTGCGGGCGCGCCCTGAGCAGCCGCAGCTTGACCGCACCGGTGACGGTGGTGAAGGCGGCGGCGGGCTCCCCGGTGACCGGGTGCTCCGTCAGCCCTGCGGCGACGAGGCTGGACTGGACCGACCCGTCGGCGCGGACGGCGGAGACGACGGCGCGGTGGCCGCCCCGGTCGATCACGGACTGGACCCCGCTCAGTTCGGCCATGCCCCGAACCTACGCCGCCCCGCCGGTCCGGCGCGAAGATATGACGGAGTTCACTTACAGGAACGGTGCGTACTTCAGTGAACGGTGATTACTCTCGGAGGCGCGGGGCTCTCCGCCCCGACCGTGCCACCGACAGGAGGCCGCACATGGTCGACACCGCCCTCATCACCACCGTCCTCGCCATCTCCCTGGGCGGGATCGCAGTGGTCGCGCTCGGCGCGATCGCCTATATCGCCAACGCGGCGCTGCAGAACCGCCTCGACGACAGGGCGGGCGTCCCCCGCCCCGGTGCGACGGCCCCCGCGGCGAACCCCGCGGCGCCGGCCCCGGCCGCCACGTCCTCCCGCGAGCCCGCCGGCCACGCGGCCTGAGAGCGCAGAGCGGGCGGCGGGCGCCCCGGGGTCATATCGGGTGGTGAAACCGACACCTGATCAGCCCGAAAGCGTCGATTCCACGACGCAGGATGCCCGGCCCCCTCTCCTGCTGCCCGCTATGCCTGGTTTGTCCCGCCCGGGCGGCCCTCCCCGCGATGATCTCGGGGAACTCGGGGTTGAACCGGACACGATAAGCCCGACTTCCC
>NZ_JAQFWQ010000083.1 GCF_027706725.1 Nocardiopsis endophytica | reverse complement strand
GCTGCTGCGCGGGGGCCTCGCCGAACGCCTCGGGGTCGGCGGGCGCCGCACCCCCGTCCCGGGCCGAGCGCTGCTGCGCCGCGATCGAGCCGAGCGGGTCCGAGGGGTCGGGTGCGCCCCGGTCGCTCCAGGAGCCTCCGGGGGCCAGCGGGTCCGCCCCGCCGCGGAGGTCCGACGGCAGGCCGGGCGGCACCCCCTGCGACGCCTGCGCCTCAGGCCCGCCCCGGTCGCCCCAGGGGCCGCCGGGGCCGAGCGGGTCGTAGTCGTCGTACCCGCCGGACGGGGAGGCCTCCGCCGCCCCCGGCGCCTGCGGGCGCGCACCGAACGGGTCCTGCGCGTAGGGGTCCTGCGGGATGTACGGCTCCTGGGCGGACTCGCGCTCGGCCCGGCGGCGCTCCTCGTCGCGGATCGCCGCGTCGCGCACCTCCGAGGGGAGGTTGTAGTCGTCGCGGCTGAACGCCCAGGTGTTGCCGCTGCCGGTGCCCAGGCCGCCGCCGAGGTCGGAGGCGCCGGACTCGGGAGCGGGCGCCCCCCACGGGGTGCCGCCCGTGGCGGGATCGCCGGGCGACAGCGGATCGGAGGCACCGCTCCCCCAGCCGGTCCCACCGGCGGAGTCCGTGTCACCGCCGAAGGAGGTCGGCGCTCCGGACGCACCGGAGCCCAGGGGCCCAGAGACCTGCGGCTGCGGGCCGGTCCGTGACGGAGACCACGACGAGTCACCCCCAAAGGCACCGGACGGCCCTTCCCCATCACCGTCCGAACCAGGACCCCACGAACCACCGCCCACACCACCGGCGTCCCCACCGAAAGCAGACGGCCCAGACCCCCCGGGAACCTGCGGCTGCGGCCCCGTCCGCGACGGAGACCACGACGAATCGCCCCCGAAAGCACCGGACGGCCCTTCCCCATCACCGTCCGAACCGGGGGCGGCGGCGCTCGGCCACCCGCCGCTGGTGAAGGCCGCGGGCATGGGCGCCTCGCCCGTGCCCGCGGAGTGGTCCGGCTCCGCAGGGGCCGCCGGGTCGGAGGACCCGCCGCCGACGGAGGCCGACGGCCACGCACCGGACTCGACCTTCCAGACCGGCGCCTCCGGCTCCGGGGCGGGCTCCGGACGCGGCGGCTCGGCCCGCGGGGGCTCGGGCGCGCCGGCCGGGCCGCCGGGCGACAGGGAGGACGACGGCCAGGCGCCCGACCCCAGCTCGACCGCGTCGGGGCGCTCGGGCCCCGACGGTCCGGGCGGGGGCGGGCCGGGCTCGAAGGAGCGGCCGACCGGCGGCCCCGAGGGCGGCGGCATGGGCGCGCCCGGGGGCGGCCCTGCGGGCGGGGGGCCGCCGACGGGCGGCCCCGAAGGCGGGGGCCCACCGGCGGGCGGGCCGCTCGGCGGCGGGCCGCCGAGCGCGGCCGGGTACGGCTCGGCCATCGGCGGGCGCTGCCCGCCGGTGCCCGGGTAGCCCCCGGCCGGCCCGGCGGGGCCGCCCGGAGCCCCCGGTGCTCCCGGCGCCCCCGGAGCGCCCTGTGCCCCCGGCGGCGGGGCCGCGCCCTCACCGCCCTCGTCCTCGTAGGGGTCCTGGTAATGGGACTGGGTGCGGTACCGGTCGCCGCTGGGCTGGAACCACGAACCCGCGTCGTCCGCGGGCCGAGGATCCTCGTCGGGCGGCCGGTGCCGCGCTCCCCCGTTGTCCGTCACTGGTCCTCGTTCTCCCGACCGCGCATGAGCGCTCGACTCCCCTGACAGATCCGCGCGGACCCCGTGGGCCCACCGGACACAGCGAACGGCGGCAGCCCACCCCGCACGGGATGGGCCACCGCCGTCACCGGATCGGTCAACCGATCTCTCCGAACTCCGTCCCGCCTGGGCGGGAGAGGTCCCTACCGGTTGTAGGGCCCGAAGTCGTACTCCTCCAGCGGCACCGCCTCACCGGAGCCCTGGCCGAACGTGTACTCGCTGGGCTCCTCGTAGCCCGAGACCGAGTACATGGAGGCCTTGGCCTCCTCGGTCGGCTCGACCCGGACGTTGCGGTACTGCGGCATTCCGGTACCGGCCGGGATGAGCTTACCGATGATGACGTTCTCCTTGAGGCCGACCAGCGGGTCGCTCTTGCCGTGGATGGCGTTCTCGGTGAGCACCCGGGTGGTCTCCTGGAAGGAGGCCGCCGACAGCCACGACTCGGTGGCCAGCGAGGCCTTGGTGATGCCCAGCAGCACCGGGCGCCCGGCGGCCGGCTGGCCGCCTTCGGCCACGACCTGGCGGTTCACCGACTCGAACTTGGGCCGGTCCACCATCTCGCCGGGCAGCAGCTCGGTGTCGCCCGACTCCAGGATGTTCACCCGCTTGAGCATCTGCCGCACGATGATCTCGATGTGCTTGTCGTGGATCGAGACACCCTGCGACTTGTAGACCTCCTGCACCTCGTTGACCAGGTGCTGCTGCACCGCGCGCGGCCCCTGGATGCGGAGCACCTCGTGCGGGTTGATCGCACCCTGGATGAGCTGCTGGCCCACCTTGACCTGCGAGCCCTCCTCCACCAGGAGCTGGGCGCGCATCGGCACCGGGTAGGAGATCTCGTCCGAGCCGTCGTTGGGGATCAGGACGATCTTGCGGCTCTTCTCGGTCTCCTCGATCCGGATCCGCCCGTCGAGCTCGGCGATGGGCGCCACACCCTTGGGGATGCGGGCCTCGAAGAGCTCGGTCACACGCGGCAGACCGTGGGTGATGTCCTGGCCGGCCGAACCGCCCATGTGGAAGGTCCGCATGGTCAGCTGGGTGCCGGGCTCACCGATCGACTGGGCGGCGATGATGCCGATGGCCTCACCGACGTCCACCGGCTTGCCGGTGGCCATGGAGCGGCCGTAGCAGGAGCTGCACACGCCGATCTTGGCCTCGCAGGTGAGCGAGGAGCGCACGCGCACCCGCTCCACCCCGGCCTCGACCAGCTTGTCGATGACGCCCTCGGAGGTGTCGGTGCCCGCGGGCAGCAGCACCTCGCCGTCGACCACGACGTCCTCGGCCAGGGTGCGGCCGAAGCCGGTGTTCTCCACGTTGTGCTTGCGCACCACGGTGCCGGCGGCGTTCTTCTCGCCGATCTCGTGCCAGAGCGAGCGGTCGGTGCCGCAGTCCACCTCGCGGACGATGACGTCCTGGGCCACGTCCACCAGGCGCCGGGTGAGGTACCCGGAGTCGGCGGTGCGCAGCGCCGTGTCCGCCAGGCCCTTGCGCTGGCCGTGGGTGGAGATGAAGTACTCCAGCACCGACAGGCCCTCGCGGTAGGAGGCCTTGATCGGCCGCGGGATGGTCTCGCCCTTGGTGTTGGAGACCAGGCCGCGGATACCGGCGATCTGGCGGACCTGCATCGGGTTGCCCCGGGCCCCCGACTGCACCATCATCCAGACCGGGTTGTCGATGGGGAAGTTGTCCTCCATCTCCTTGGCGACGTCGTTGGTCGCCTTGGTCCAGTTCTCGGTGAGCTCCTGGCGCCGCTCGTCGTCGGTGATCAGACCGCGGTCGTACTCGCGCTGGATCTTGTCCGCGTAGCGCTCGTAGGACTCCATGATCTCGTTCTTGCGCGGCGGCGTGAGCACGTCCCCGATGCCGATGGTCAGGCCCGAGCGGGTCGCCCACTTGTACCCGGCGTCCTTGAACGCGTCCAGCGTGGTGGCCACCTGGACCTTGGGGTAGTTCTCGGCCAGCTCGTTGACCAGCGCCGAGACCTGCTTCTTGCCCACCTGGTAGTTGACGAACGGGTAGTCCGTCGGGGTGGTCTCGTTGAACAGGTACCGGCCCAGGGTCGTCTCGAGCATGTAGGGCTCGCCGGAGACGTGGCCCTCGGGGGCCTCCCAGTCGGCCGGCGGCACCACGTCGCCGGGCACCCGCAGCCTGATCTTGGACTGGATGTCCAGCTCGCCGCCGTCGTAGGCCATGATCGCCTCGGCCGGCCCGCTGTAGGCCTGGCCCTCGCCCCGGCCGCCCTCCTTGAGGGTGGTCAGGTAGTACAGGCCGATGATCATGTCCTGGGTGGGCATGGTCACGGGCTTGCCGTCGGAGGGCTTGAGGATGTTGTTGGTGGCCAGCATCAGCAGCCGCGCCACGGCCTGGGCCTCGGCGGACAGCGGCAGGTGGACCGCCATCTGGTCGCCGTCGAAGTCGGCGTTGAAGGCGGTGCACACCAGCGGGTGGATCTGGATGGCCTTGCCCTCGACCAGCTGCGGCTCGAAGGCCTGGATGCCCAGGCGGTGCAGCGTGGGCGCGCGGTTGAGCAGCACCGGGTGCTCGGTGATGACCTCTTCCAGCACGTCCCACACGACCGGGCGGGACCGCTCCACCATGCGCTTGGCGCTCTTGATGTTCTGCGCGTGGTTCAGGTCGACCAGGCGCTTCATCACGAACGGCTTGAACAGCTCCAGCGCCATCTGCTTGGGCAGGCCGCACTGGTGCAGCTTGAGCGTGGGGCCGACGACGATGACCGAGCGGCCGGAGTAGTCGACGCGCTTGCCCAGCAGGTTCTGGCGGAACCGGCCCTGCTTGCCCTTGAGCATGTCGGACAGCGACTTCAGCGGGCGGTTGCCCGGCCCGGTGACCGGGCGGCCGCGGCGGCCGTTGTCGAACAGCGCGTCGACGGCCTCCTGCAGCATCCGCTTCTCGTTGTTGACGATGATCTCGGGCGCGCCCAGGTCGAGCAGGCGCTTGAGCCGGTTGTTCCGGTTGATGACCCGGCGGTACAGGTCGTTCAGGTCGGAGGTGGCGAACCGGCCGCCGTCCAGCTGGACCATGGGGCGCAGGTCCGGCGGGATCACCGGGACGCAGTCGAGCACCATGCCCATGGGGCTGTTGCGGGTGTTGAGGAACGCCGAGACGACCTTGAGCCGCTTCAGGGCGCGGGCCTTCTTCTGGCCCTTGCCGCTGCGGATGGTCTCGCGCAGCCTCTCGGCCTCGGCGTCGAGGTCGAAGTTGGCCAGCCGCTCCTGGATGGCCTGGGCGCCCATGCCGCCGCGGAAGTACTTGCCGAAGCGGTCCCGCATCTCGCGGTAGAGCATCTCGTCGCCCTCGAGGTCCTGGACCTTCAGACCCTTGAAGCGGTTCCAGACCTCGTCGAGGCGGTCGATCTCGCGCTGCACCCGGTCGCGGATCTGGCGCATCTCGCGCTCGGCCGACTCGCGGACCTTGCGCCGCGCGTCGCCCTTGGCGCCCTGCTCCTCCAGCTCCGCCAGGTCGGCCTCGAGCTTCTTGTGGCGCTCCTCGACCTGGGAGTCGCGCCGCTGCTCCATGTGCCGGCGCTCGACCGAGACCTGCGCCTCCAGCGAGGGCAGGTCGCGCTCGCGGGCCTCGGTGTCCACCCACGTCACCATGTAGGCGGCGAAGTAGATGATCTTCTCGAGGTCCTTGGGGGCCAGGTCCAGCAGGTAGCCCAGGCGGCTGGGAACGCCCTTGAAGTACCAGATGTGGGTGACCGGAGCGGCCAGCTCGATGTGGCCCATGCGCTCACGGCGCACCTTGGCCCGGGTGACCTCGACGCCGCAGCGCTCGCAGATGATGCCCTTGAACCGGACGCGCTTGTACTTGCCGCAGTAGCACTCCCAGTCCCGGGTCGGGCCGAAGATCTTCTCGCAGAAGAGCCCGTCCTTCTCCGGCTTCAGGGTGCGGTAGTTGATCGTCTCCGGCTTCTTGACCTCGCCGTGCGACCACTGGCGGATGTCGTCGGCCGTGGCCAGGCCGATGCGCAGCTCGTCGAAGAAATTGACGTCGAGCACTTAATTCGTCCCCTGCTCTCGAAGCTTGCGGAAGTCAGACCTCTTCGACGCTGCTCGGCTCGCGCCGACCCAGGTCGATTCCCAGTTCTTCCGCAGCACGGAAGACGTCCTCGTCGGTGTCTCGCATCTCGATGGACATACCGTCACTGGACAGCACCTCCACGTTCAGGCAGAGCGACTGCATCTCCTTGATGAGGACCTTGAAGGACTCGGGGATGCCGGGCTCCGGGATGTTCTCGCCCTTGACGATGGCCTCGTACACCTTCACGCGGCCCAGGACGTCGTCGGACTTGATGGTGAGCAGCTCCTGCAGCGCGTAGGCCGCGCCGTAGGCCTCCAGCGCCCAGACCTCCATCTCGCCGAAGCGCTGGCCGCCGAACTGCGCCTTCCCGCCCAGCGGCTGCTGGGTGATCATCGAGTACGGACCCGTGGAGCGGGCGTGGATCTTGTCGTCCACCAGGTGGTGCAGCTTCAGGAAGTAGGTGTAGCCCACCGCGATCGGCTCGTCGAACGGCTCGCCGGTGCGGCCGTCGAACAGCCGCGCCTTGCCGTCGGCGTTGATCAGCCGGTCCCCGTCGGGGTTGGGCAGCACCGACTGCAGCAGGCCGGTGATCTCGTCCTCGCGCAGGCCGTCGAAGACCGGGGTGGCCACGGTGCTGCCGGGCGGCACCTCGCCGGTGCCGATGGCGCGCAGCCGCTGCTTCCACTCCTCGGGCCCGTCGTCGATCTGCCAGCCGTTGGCCGCAAGCCAGCCCAGGTGGATCTCCATGATCTGGCCGACGTTCATCCGGCCGGGCACGCCCAGCGGGTTGAGCACGATGTCGACCGGGGTGCCGTCCTCCATGAACGGCATGTCCTCCTGCGGCAGGATCTTGGCGATGACGCCCTTGTTGCCGTGGCGGCCGGCCAGCTTGTCGCCGTCGGTGATCTTGCGCTTCTGCGCCACGTAGACGCGGACCAGCTCGTTGACGCCGGGCGGCAGCTCGTCGCCCTCCTCGCGGCTGAACACGCGCACGCCGATGACCTTGCCGGACTCGCCGTGCGGCACCTTCAGGGAGGTGTCGCGGACCTCGCGGGCCTTCTCGCCGAAGATGGCGCGCAGCAGGCGCTCCTCCGGGGTCAGCTCGGTCTCGCCCTTGGGCGTGACCTTGCCGACCAGGATGTCGCCGTCGACGACCTCGGCGCCGATCCGGATGATGCCGCGGTCGTCCAGGTCGGCGAGGACCTCCTCGCTGACGTTGGGGATCTCGCGGGTGATCTCCTCCGGGCCCAGCTTGGTGTCGCGGGCGTCGACCTCGTGCTCCTCGATGTGGATCGAGGACATGACGTCGTCCTGGACCAGCCGCTGGGACAGCACGATGGCGTCCTCGTAGTTGTGGCCCTCCCAGGACATGTACGCCACGAGCAGGTTCTTGCCCAGCGACATCTCGCCCTGGTCGGTGGAGGGGCCGTCCGCCAGGACCTGGCCCTCCTCGACCCGGGCGCCCTCGTCGACCACCGGGCGCTGGTTGAAGCAGGTGCCCTGGTTGGAGCGGCGGAACTTGCCCAGCCGGTAGGTCTTGCGGCCGCCGTCGTCGGCCATCACGGTGATGTAGTCGGCGGTGACGTCCTCGACCACGCCGGCCTTCTCGGCCAGCACCACGTCGCCGGCGTCGGTGGCGGCCCGGTACTCCATCCCGGTGCCGACCATGGGCGCCTCGGCGCGCAGCAGCGGCACCGCCTGGCGCTGCATGTTGGACCCCATGAGCGCGCGGTTGGCGTCGTCGTGCTCCAGGAACGGGATCATCGCGGTGGCCACGGAGACCATCTGGCGCGGGGAGACGTCCATGTAGGACACCTCGCCCGGCACGACGGCCTCGAACTCGCCGCCCTTGGTGCGCGCGAGCACCCGCTCGTCGGTGAACGTGCCGTCGGCCTCGACCGGGGTGTTGGCCTGGGCGATGACGTAGCGGTCCTCCTCGTCGGCGGTCAGGTAGACCACCTCGTCGGTGACGCGCCCGTCCTCGACCCTGCGGTAGGGCGTCTCGACGAACCCGAAGGAGTTGACCCGCCCGTACCCGGCCAGCGAGCCGATCAGGCCGATGTTGGGGCCTTCCGGGGTCTCGATGGGGCACATGCGGCCGTAGTGCGAGGGGTGGACGTCGCGGACCTCGAACCCGGCGCGCTCACGCGACAGGCCGCCCGGGCCCAGCGCCGACAGGCGGCGCTTGTGGGTCAGCCCGGCCAGCGGGTTGGTCTGGTCCATGAACTGCGACAGCTGGCTGGTGCCGAAGAACTCCTTGATGGAGGCGACGACCGGCCGGATGTTGATCAGCGTCTGGGGCGTGATGGCCTCGACGTCCTGGGTGGTCATCCGCTCGCGGACGACGCGCTCCATGCGGGCCAGGCCCAGGCGGACCTGGTTCTGGATGAGCTCGCCGACCGTGCGCAGGCGCCGGTTGCCGAAGTGGTCGATGTCGTCGGTCTCGATCGGGCGCTCGCCGATCGCGGTGTCCATCGACTCCTCCCCGGCGTGCAGCCGGACCAGGTAGTCGACGGTGGCGACGATGTCGTCCTCGGTCAGGGTGCCCTGGGTGAAGTCCGCCTCCAGCCCGAGCTTCTTGTTGATCTTGTACCGGCCGACCTTGGCCAGGTCGTAGCGCTTGGGGTTGAAGTACAGGTTCTCCAGCAGCGCCTGGGCCGACTCCTTCGTCGGGGGCTCGCCCGGACGGAGCTTGCGGTAGATGTCCAGCAGCGCGTCGTCGGTGCCGGCCGTGGGGTCCTTCTCCAGCGTGTTGCGGATGGACTCGTAGTGGCCGAAGCGCTCGAGGATCTGGTCGGTGGTCCAGCCCAGCGCCTTGAGCAGCACGGTGACGGCCTGCTTGCGCTTGCGGTCGATGCGGACGCCGACGAAGTCGCGCTTGTCGACCTCGAACTCCAGCCACGCGCCGCGGGACGGGATGACCTTGCAGCCGAACAGGTCCTTGTCGGAGGTCTTGTCGACCTGGCGGTCGAAGTACACGCCCGGGGACCGGACCAGCTGCGAGACGACGACCCGCTCGGTGCCGTTGATGATGAAGGTGCCCTTGACGGTCATGAGCGGGAAGTCGCCCATGAAGACCGTCTGGCTCTTGATCTCGCCGGTGTCGTTGTTGATGAACTCCGCGGTGACGAACATCGGCGCGGAGTACGTCATGTCCTTGTCCTTGCACTCCTCTTCGGAGTACTTGGGCGGCTCGAACCGATGGTCGCGGAACGACAGCGACATCGTGCCCGAGAAGTCCTCGATCGGACTGATCTCCTCGAAGATCTCTTCGAGACCGGACTGCTCCGGAACGTCCTTGCGACCCGCCTCGAGGGCGGCCTCGACTCGGGCGCGCCACTTCTCGTTTCCGAGCAGCCAGTCGAAGGACTCGGTCTGCAGCGCGAGAAGGTCGGGGACCTCGAGCGGTTCGTTGATGCGGGCGAACGAAACGCGGTTCGGACCAAGGGCGTTAGCGGAGGCGTTGCGCGAGGCTGCCAACAGGGGTCCTTCCGAAGGCTTGTGGCGGTTGATGCGCGCGCACGCCGGACGACCCGGGTCGTTGTTCGATGGGGGAAGCCTCCGGGGCTCCCGGTGGCCTCCGCCGTCGAGGTGGCACGTGCGGTCGGTGGGCCGAGACCACGGGTGATCAGGGCGCGGAACGCACGGACACCGGCACAGGGGTCGTCAAAGGGCAGCGCAAAAGGGCAGTGTAGCCGAATACTACACCGCTGTCCAACCGCATCCCCCGGAGTCAGTCACGACACCACGCAGCATCGCTCCCTCAGGCGGATCCGTCAAGCCCGGGGGGCCTTCCCGGCCTCGCCCGACGCCCGTGAGAGGTCCCACAGGGCAGGGCGGGTGTGAGCGAGGAGACAACGGGGAAGGAGACTCTTTTCCAAGGGTCGGTCGAACGCGGGTCAAACGGCGGGGCGCGCGGCGGCGCCCCGGTCCAACGAGGAAGGCCGCCCCGGAATTCCGGGGCGGCCTCGCGGGCGGCGCGGCGGTCCCGCACGCGGGACCGGCCGCTCGGCCCTACTTGAGGGTGACGGTGGCGCCGGCGCCCTCGAGGGCCTCCTTGGCCTTGTCCGCGGTCTCCTTGTTGACGCCCTCCAGCAGCGGCTTGGGGGCGTTGTCGACCAGGTCCTTGGCCTCCTTCAGGCCCAGGCTGGTGAGGCCGCGGACCTCCTTGATGACCTGGATCTTCTTGTCGCCGGCCGACTCGAGGACGACGTCGAACTCGCTCTTCTCCTCCTCCTGGGCGGCACCGCCGCCGTCGGCGGGGGCGGCGGCCACGACGGCGGCCGGAGCGGCGGCCTCGACGTCGAACTTCTCCTCGAACAGCTTCACGAACTCGGAGAGCTCGAGGAGGGTCATCTCCTCGAAGGCGCTGAGGAGCTCTTCGTTGCTGAGCTTCGCCATGACTGCGATCTCTCTTTCTTCCCGAACACGGGCGCCCCTCGGCGCCGTGCCATGGTCTTCTTAGGCCTCGTCCGACTTCTTCTCGTGCAGCGCCTGTGCCAGGCGGGCGAGCTTGGTCGGAAGAGCCTGGAACGTGGCGGCGGCCTGGCCCTGCTTGGACTTGAGGACGCCGGCCAGCTTCGCGAGGAGAACCTCGCGGGACTCAAGGTCGGCCAGCTTGGTGATGTCTTCGGGGCCCATCGTCTTGCCGTCGATGTAGCCGCCCTTGATCACCAGAGGCGGGTTGTCCTTCGCGAAGTCACGCAGGCCCTTGGCCGCCTCGACCACGTCACCGCGGACGAAGGCGATGGCCGACGGCCCCTCGAAGAGCTCGAGGGCCTCCTCGTCAAGCTCGGCCTCCTTGGCCGCGATCTTGCCGAGGGTGTTCTTCACGACGCGGAACCGCGCGTTCTGGCCGAGGCTGCGCCGCAGATCCTGCATCTGGGCGACGCTGAGCCCCCGGTATTCGGCAAGCACGGCGCCCTGCGAGCTCTTGAACTCCTCGCTGAGCTCGGCGACCGCGGCTGCCTTATCCGGCCTCGCCATGGGACTCCTTCCAACAGTGAACGCCGGGGATTCCAGGGACCTGGGCGAGGCGGGCGGGCGCGGCATGAAAAAAGCCCCGGCGCAGGGCACGGGGCACGACCGACGACGGGCGAACGGGAAAGCACGATCGCGCACACGTCTCGGAAGAGCTCACATCACACCTGCGCAGGCCGCCCGACCTCGTCGGGACCTTGGGCCGCCCTCAGGGCGGCGACCGGCGGTCTTCGGCAATCACCATCTTAGGGCATCGCGGAAGCGGTGCGGCACGTGAGCGGCCCGGTGTGCGCGGAGGCACACCCGGACACGAAACGGCCCCGGACCGCACGCGGTCCGGGGCCGGGGCTCTCAGGCGCTCAAGGCCGAGCCGGTCAGGCGGGGGCGCCGACCTTGGTCACCGACGGGTCGACCGGGATGCCGGGGCCCATCGTGGTGGTGAGGTTGGCCTTCTTGATGTAGCGGCCCTTGGCGGCGGACGGCTTCAGGCGCAGCACCTCGTCCAGCGCGGCGGCGTAGTTCTCCAGCAGCTGCTGGTCGTCGAACGACGCCTTGCCGATGATGAAGTGGAGGTTGCCGTGGCGGTCGACGCGGAACTCGATCTTGCCGCCCTTGATGTCGGACACGGCCTTGGCCACGTCCGGGGTGACCGTGCCGGTCTTGGGGTTGGGCATCAGGCCGCGGGGGCCCAGAACCCGGCCCAGGCGGCCGACCTTGCCCATCAGGTCGGGGGTGGCGACCACCGCGTCGAAGTCCAGGAAGCCCTTCTGGACCTCCTCCACCAGGTCGTCGTCGCCGACGATGTCGGCGCCCGCGGCACGCGCGGCCTCGGCCTTGTCGCCGGTGGCGAAGACCAGGACCCGAGCGGTCTTGCCGGTGCCGTGCGGAAGGTTGACGGTGCCGCGGACCATCTGGTCGGCCTTGCGCGGGTCGACGCCCAGGCGCAGGGCCACCTCGACGGTGGGGTCGAACTTGACGGAGACGGTCTGCTTGGCGAGCTTCACGGCGTCGGCCGGCGTGTAGAGCCGGTCGCGGTCCACCAGGGAGCTGGCCTTGCGGTGGTTCTTGCTGCGCTTCATGCGGTTCTCCTGACGAGAGGTGTGGTGTGCGGGCCGCGCAGGGCCCTGCCACGGGCGGGGGCCGGGACTACTTGACGGTGAAGCCCATGGAGCGGGCGGTACCGGCGACGATCTTGCTCGCGGCCTCGACGTCGTCGGTGTTCAGGTCCGGCAGCTTGGTCTGGGCGATCTCCCGGACCTGGTCGGCGGTGATGGTGCCGGCCGAGCCGCGGCCCGGGTCCGCCGAGCCCTTGTCCACCCCGGCCGCCTTGAGGATCAGCTTCGGCGCCGGCGGCGTCTTGGTGACGAACGTGAAGGAGCGGTCCTCGTAGATGGTGATCTCTACGGGGATGACGTTCCCGCGCTGGGCTTCCGTCGCAGCGTTGTACTGCTTGCAGAAGTCCATGATGTTGACGCCGTGTGGGCCCAGCGCGGTACCGACGGGCGGGGCCGGGGTGGCCTGGCCCGCGGGGAGCTGAACCTTGACGAGCGCCGCGATCTTCTTCTTCGGAGGCATATCGGGTCCTTTGCCTGATCTGCGTTGCTTCGCGGCCCCTCGGGCGCGCCGGAGCGGCGTGCACGCGGCACGCGCGTCGCGCGGAGCGGGGCCGGCCGGGGCCCTGCGCTGGGCAGGGCGCGGTGGGGCCGCCCGGAAGGCGGCCCCACCGAGTCTACGTGCTCATGCGGGCGGCGCGTCCGGCCGCCCGCGGGCCCACGGCGGGGCCCTAGATCTTGGAGACCTGGTTGAAGCCCAGCTCCACCGGGGTCTCGCGGCCGAAGATGGAGACCAGCACCTTGAGCTTCTGGGTGTCGGGGTTGATCTCGCTGACGGTCGCCGGGAGCGTGGCGAAGGGCCCCTCCATGACGGTGACCGACTCGCCCACCTCGTAGGCGACGTCGCCGCGCGGCTCGGGGCGCTCGCCGGGCTTGGCCTGCTCCGGCTCCTCCTCGGCCTCGGGCGCCAGCAGGTCGGCGACCTCCTGGACGCTCAGCGGGGCGGGCCGGTTGGACAGGCCCACGAAGCCGGTGACGCCCGGGGTGTTGCGGATGGCCGACCACGACTCGTCGGTCAGCTCCATGCGCACCAGCACGTAGCTGGGCAGCACCTTCTCGGTGACCTGCTGCCGCTTGCCGCCCTTGACCTCGGTGACCTCCTGGGTGGGCACCTCGACCTGGAAGATGTACTCCTCCATGTTGAGCGACTGGGTGCGGCTCTCGATGTTGGCCTTCACGCGGTTCTCGTAGCCCGCGTAGGTGTGCACGACGTACCAGTCGCCGGGAAGCAGCCGGAGCTCGATCTTGAACTCCTCGACCGGGTCGAGCCGGGGCGCCTCGTCGGCCGCGGCCTCCTCGCTCCCGGACTCGGCCTCGGGGCCGCCGGAGCCCTCGGCGCCGTCCTCGACGGCCGCCTCCCGCTCCTGCTGCTCCTCCTCGGCGCGCTGGCCGGCCTCTTCCTCTGACGCCTGATCCAGATCCTCTTCCGGGAGGTCGCCAGAGGTCAGTGGGGACTCGGACACGGCTGCTCTTTCTCTCGTCGGTTACGCCCGCCGAGCACCGCGCGCGCGCCGCGCCGGTGCCGGTCCTGCCAGCTTACGGCGTCGACGGGCGCACCGTGACCAGGCGCGGCCCGGGCCGGTAAGGGGGCCTAGAACGGGGCCTGTCCGCCGCCGTCGCCCCCGAAGGTGCCGTAGAGCCAGGTGACGGCCTCACCGAAACCGAAGTCGAGGAGCGAGACGTAGCCGACCATGATGACCACGAAGACGATCACGACGATCGTATAGGTGATGAGTTCGCGGCGCGTGGGCCAGCGGACCTTGCGCAGCTCACCGACGACCTCCTTGGTGAAGGTCACCGGACCCTTACGACGCTGGGGCTCCTTGCCGGGCTTCGCGTCGGCGTTGGTCTGAGTCACCTGAGGTCCTTAGGGTCGGGGCCGATGCGCACCTCATCCACATCTTTCCTTGCAGGGCAGGAGGGACTCGAACCCCCAACCGCCGGTTTTGGAGACCGGTGCTCTACCAATTGAGCCACTGCCCTTCGCGGCGAACGCGCGGTACCCACCATAGCCGGTTCCTCGCCCGGATGCGCACTCGGTATCCGCTGCCCCGAAGGCGCCCCCGGGACCGCCGGGTCGCCTGAGTCTATTGCCTAACGGCCCGGCGGGCCAACCCGCGGGGCCCACCGCCGGTCACCGCGTGAAAACATGGGGCCCATGAGTGACCGACCCCGCATCTCGCAACGCATCGGCGGCATCTCCGAGTCGGCGACGCTCGCCGTGGACGCCAAGGCCAAGGCCATGAAGGCCGAGGGGCGCCCGGTGATCGGCTTCGGCGCCGGGGAGCCGGACTTCCCGACCCCCGACTACATCGTGGAGGCGGCGGTCGAGGCCGCCAGGAACCCGCGCTTCCACCGCTACACCCCCGCCGGCGGGCTGCCCGAGCTGAAGGAGGCGCTGGCCGCCAAGACGCTGCGCGACTCCGGCTATGAGGTGGAGCCGTCCCAGGTGCTCGTCACCAACGGCGGCAAGCAGGCCATCTACGAGGCGTTCGCCACCCTGCTCGACCCGGGCGACGAGGTCATCGTCATCGCGCCGTACTGGACGACCTACCCCGAGTCGATCAAGCTCGCGGGCGGCGTGCCGCGCTACGTGGTGACCGACGAGTCCACCGGCTACCTGGCCACCGTGGAGCAGCTGGAGCAGGCCCGGACCGAGCGCACCAAGGTGCTGCTGTTCGTGTCGCCCTCCAACCCGACCGGGGCGGTGTACACCCCCGGGCAGGTGCGCGAGATCGGCCGCTGGGCGGCCGACAAGGGCCTGTGGGTGCTCACCGACGAGATCTACGAGCACCTGGTGTACGGCGACGCGCGGTTCTCCTCCATCCCGGTGGAGGTGCCCGAGCTGGCCGACCGCACGGTGGTCGTCAACGGCGTCGCCAAGACCTACGCGATGACCGGCTGGCGCGTGGGCTGGGTGATCGGCCCCAAGGACGTCGTGAAGGCCGCCTCCAACCTGCAGTCGCACGCGACCTCCAACGTGGCCAACGTCTCCCAGGCGGCGGCGCTCGCGGCGGTCTCCGGCGACCTTTCCGCGGTGGCCGAGATGCGCGAGGCCTTCGACCGGCGGCGGCGCACCATCGTGCGGATGCTCAACGACATCCCCGGCGTCGTCTGCCCCGAGCCGCAGGGCGCCTTCTACGCCTACCCCTCGGTGAAGGGCCTGCTGGGCAAGGAGATCCGCGGCAAGCGGCCGCAGGACTCCTCCGAGCTGGCGCAGCTCGTCCTGGAGCAGGCCGAGGTCGCGGTCGTCCCCGGCGAGGCCTTCGGGACCCCCGGGTACCTGCGGCTGTCCTACGCGCTGGGCGACGCCGACCTGGCCGAGGGCGTCGGCCGGATCCAGAAGCTGCTGGGCGAGGCCTCCTGAGCCGGGGCCGCCCCGTCCGAGCGACCGCGCGCCGCACGCCCCGCCCGGGGCGTGCGGCGCGTCTCATTTCGCACACGTCGCCCGGCGCGGCGGGCGCCCATACGGCACCATTGGTTCATGGAACGCCCCATCGCGCTGCTGCCCAAGGCCCACCTGCACCTCCACTTCACCGGTTCGATGCGGCACACCACGCTGGTGGAGCTCGCCGAGAGACGCGGGGTGCACCTGCCCCACGCCCTGGCCGAGGAGTGGCCGCCGGAGCTGAGCGCCGCCGACGAGCGCGGCTGGTTCCGGTTCCAGAGGCTGTACGACATCGCCCGCTCGGTGCTGCGCGAGCCCGAGGACATGTACCGGCTGCTGCGGGAGGCCGCCGAGGACGAGGCGGCCGCCGGGTCGCGGTGGCTGGAGATCCAGGTCGACCCGAGCGGGTACGCCGCCCGGTTCGACGGGCTCACCGCCACCCTGGAGCTCGTCCTGGACGCGGCCCGCACCGCTGAGCGCGCGACCGGCGTGCACATCGGGCTGATGGTGGCGGCCAACCGCACCAGGCACCCCATGGACGCCAAGGCGCTGGCACGCCTGGCCAAGCAGTACGCGGACAGGGGCGTGGTGTCGTTCGGGCTCAACAACGACGAGCGCCGGGGGCGCGCGCTCGAATTCGAGGGCGCGTTCCGGATCGCCAAGCGCGCGGGGCTGCTGTCCGCGCCGCACGGCGGCGAGCTGCAGGGCCCCAGGAGCGTGCGCGAGTGCCTGGACGAGCTCGGGGCCGACCGGGTGGGGCACGGGGTGCGCGCGGTGGACGACCCGTACCTGGTGGAGCGCATCGCCACGCAGGGGGTGACGCTGGAGGTGTGCCCGTCCTCCAACGCGAGCCTGGGCGTGGTCTCCGAGGTGGGGCACGTGCCGCTGCGGCGGCTGTTCGACGGGGGCGCCCCGATCGCGCTCGGCGCCGACGACCCGCTGCTGTTCGGCCCCCGGCTGGCGGAGCAGTACGAGATCGCGCGGTCGGTGTTCGGGTTCGGCGACGAGGAGCTGGCCGAGCTGGCGCGGATGTCGGTCCGGGGGTCGGGGGCTCCGGAGTGGCTGAAGAAGGAGATGCTGTCGGGGGTCGACGAGTGGCTGGCCCGCTCCCCCGAGGAGTTCGGGGGGTCCGGCGGCGCCCCGGGCGGGGGCCCGGCTCAGGCCCCGGACACCATCAGCGCGCCCTGAAGGGTCATCACCGCCCCGGCGGCGAAGAAGAGGACCGCGGCGGCGATCTGCACCGCCCGCTCGGGGAGCTTCTTGCCCAGGACCGCGCCGAGGGCGATGGCGACGGCGTCGGCGGCGACCATGCCCACGGTGGAGCCGATCCACACCGGCAGCCAGTGGTACTGGGTCCCGACGGTGATGGTGGCCAGCATGGTCTTGTCGCCGAGCTCGGCGACGAAGAAGACGGCGGCCACGGTGAGGAAGGCCGACCGGACGCGCCGGGAGGCGGCGCGCCGCTCATCGGCCTCGGTCATCTCGTCGCCGCGCAGGGTCCACAGGCCGAAGCCGAGGAAGGCGATCCCGGCGACGAGGGTGACCCAGTCGGTGGGGATGGCCAGGCCCAGGATCTCGGCGAGCAGCACGCTGAGGCCGTGGACGGCGACGGTGGCGGCGGTGATCCCGGCCAGCACGGTCCACCAGCGGTAGCGGGTGGCCAGGGAGAGGGCCACCAGCTGGGTCTTGTCGCCCATCTCGGCGAGGAAGACGACGAGGGTGCCCGCCGCGAGCGCGGGGAGGAATTCCATGCGGTCCGCCTTTCAACCCGGCGGGCCGGCGGCGGGGGGACGCCCCTTCCGGCCCGGTGACATCGCTGATACCGGGCCGAAGGTCTCGTCCGCCCGTCCCGGGAGGGGCGGGCTCCCGCGGCCGGGCCGGGCGCGGGAGCCCGGCCAGTATGTCGACCGCGGAATCGGGGACTACTCCCCTTCGGCTGCTCCGAGCCTAGGACGGGCAAAATTCCTAACACAATTCATGGAGCGGCCTGAAGGGAAAAGGGAATTTCTCCGAAGTAGGAAGTTGGGCTGCCCCAACTCCTTTATACGGAAAACCGCCCCGCCCGTTCCCCCCGGAGGAGGAGCGGGCGGGGCGGTCCGTAGAGGGCCGCGGAGCGCGGCCGGCCCTAGAGCTCCACGCCGACCATCACCGGCTCGTTGACGAGCGTCACCCCGAAGCGGTCGGCGACGCCGGCGCGGACCTCGCGGGCCAGCGCGAGCAGGTCCCGGGTGGTGGCGCCGCCCGGGTTGGTCAGGGCCAGGGTGTGCTTGCCGGAGATGCGCGCCGGCCCCGTGCCGTACCCCTTGGTGAAGCCCGCCTTGTCGATGAGCCAGGCGGCGGAGGTCTTCACCCGCCCGCCGCTCTCGGGGAACGCCGGGGGCTCGGCGTCCGGGCCGAGGTGGTCCGCCGCGCGCTTGCGCAGCTCCTCGAACTCGGCCTCGGTGAGGATCGGGTTGGTGAAGAAGGATCCGGCGCTGCGGGTGTCGGGGTCGTCGGGGTCGAGGACCATGCCCTTGCCCCGGCGCAGCTCCAGCACGGTGGCGCGGGCATCGGCGGCGGGGACGCGCTCGCCCTGGCCGACGCCGAGGCGGCGGGCCAGCTCGGCGTAGGCGACCGGGGCGCTCAGGCCCGACTCCTCCAGCTCGAAGACGACCTCGCACACCACGTACCGGTCGGAGCCCTTGAACACGCTGTCCCGGTAGGCGAACCCGCACTCGGCCGGGGCCATGGCGCGCCGCTCGCCGCGCTCGCGGTCGAAGACGACGACCTCGGCGATGGTCTCGGAGACGGACTGCCCGTAGGCGCCGACGTTCTGGATGGGGGTGGCGCCGACCCGCCCGGGGATGCCGGACAGGCACTCCACCCCGCTGTAGCCCTCGGCGACGCACCGCTCGACGAAGCGGTCCCACTCCAGGCCCGCGTCGGCCCGCAGCCGCACCGTGCCCTCGGCGGCGCCGGCCCCGGTCCGCACCGCGCCGGTGTCGACCCGCACCACGGTGCCGTCGAAGCCGTCGTCGGAGACGACGAGGTTGCTGCCCCCGCCGAGCACGAGGAGGCGCTCCCCGGCGGCGTCGGCCCCGGCGACGGCGGCGATGAGCTCGTCGGTGGTGGCGGCGGGGACGAACCGGGCGGCGGGCCCGCCCAGGCGCAGGGTGGTGTGGTCGGCCAGCGGGACACCGGCGGCGGGCGCAGCGGACACGGGAACCTCTCTCAGGGGCGCCGGGCGGGGGCGCGGGGCGTCAGGCGAGTCGGACGACGACGGTGGGGCGGGCCAGCACCCGGGTGCCGCCGGAGCGGACGGTGAGGGCGACGACGACCTGGTTGTCGCCGCGCTTCTCCTTCACGGTGCCCGAGACGGTGATCTCGGCGCCCTCGTCGTCGTCGGGGACGACCACGGGGTTGGAGAAGCGGGTGCCGTACTCGACGATCGCGCCGGGGTCGCCGACCCAGTCGGTGACCAGGCGGGCGGCCTCGGCCATGGTGAACATGCCGTGGGCGATGACGCCGGGCAGGCCGACCGCCTTGGCGGTGCGGTCGTTCCAGTGGATGGGGTTGAAGTCGCCGGAGGCCCCGGCGTAGCGCACCAGGTCGACGCGGCGCACGGGGAAGGTGCGCTCGCCGAGCTCGGTGCCGGTCTCGACCTCGTCGTAGCGGATCGCGGCGGTCACGCGGCCCCCTCCTTCGCCTTCGCTGCGCCGTCGGAGCCGGAGCCGTCCTCCGCGGCCCCGCGCACCACCAGCATGTTGACGGCGGTCACCACGTGGGCGCCGTCGGTGTCGGTGATCTCGCTCTCCAGGGTGACCAGCTCGTTCCCGGCGAGGCTGCGGATGTCGGTGATGCGGGTCACCGAGTCGAGGAGGTCGCCGGCGCGCACCGGGCGGCTGTAGCGGAAGCGCTGCTCGCCGTGGACCACCATGGAGAAGTCCAGCCCCAGCTCGGGGTCGGTCACGGCGCGCCCGGCGCCGGCCATGCCGAGCACGATGGGGAACGTGGGCGGCGCCACCACGTCGGGGTGGCCCTCGTCCCGCGCGGTGGCCGGGTCGCTGTAGAGCGGGTTGGCGTCGCCGACGGCCTCGGCGAACTCGCGGATCTTCCCGCGGGTGACCTCGTAGGGCTCGGGCGCGGGGTAGGCGCGGCCGAGCAGGTCGCGGTTGATCGCCATGGACTCCTTGGCTCCTTCTCTCACGACAATAGCCCAGTGAGCCGGGGCTCACTGGGCCATGTGCGCTGCTCTTCCGCGGTTAACGGGTCTCGCGGTGCTCGTTGTGCCGCCGGCAGTTGGGGCAGAACTTCTTCAGCGAGAGACGGTCGGGGTTGTTCCGACGGTTCTTCCGCGTGATGTAGTTGCGGTGCTTGCACTCCTGGCAGGCCAGGGTGATCTTCGGCCTCACGTCAGTGGCAGCCACGTCGGAGTGCCTTTCTGCTGGTGACGGTGAACACTGAAAAAGACCCGCGCTGACCCCTGGCCATGTGCAGGGGTCGTGCGGGTAGTAGCGGAGGCCGGACTTGAACCGACGACACAGCGATTATGAGCCGCTTGCTCTACCGACTGAGCTACTCCGCCGCGACGGCCCGGGAAACGGACCCCACAAGGTGAGGATACCCGTCTCTCGACCCGACCGGGAGGGATCGCTGATCCCGGCCGGTCGTCCACCCGAGTGGGCTAGGAACCTCATCGAGGTGGTAGAGCCCCTTTACGGAATCGAACCGTAGACCTTCTCCTTACCATGGAGACGCTCTGCCGACTGAGCTAAAGGGGCACGCTCCTGCGGCTTCCCCCCTTCCGGGGTTCCGCCCTTGCGTTGGTCATGACTATACAGGCCTCCGGGGGTGCTCTGCCAAATCGGGAGGCGCGACCCTGACGTTGGACATGGCGTCGCGCTCGATGGCCCGCAGGTCGGCGGGGAGCCCGAGCCTGCGGAGCGCGTCGGGCAGGCGGGTGTCGTGCGTGAAGACCACGATCTGCCGGTGCGCCCCGACCTCGGCCAGGACGCCGGCCAGGCCCTCCACCGTCTCGGTGTCCATGGCCTGCACGGGGTCGTCCAGCAGCAGGAACCCGAACGGGTTCCCGGCGGCCAGGGTGCGCGGCAGGCAGATGGACAGGGCCAGCGCCTGGAACTCGCCCTGGCTGAGCAGCCCGGGGGCGTTGCCCTCCCCCTCGGCGCCGTCGACCGCCACGTCCACGGCCACGCGCCTGCGGGCGCCCCTCCCGACCAGGCGCAGCGACTCCAGGTCGATGTGGCGCTCCTGGCGCAGCCGCTGCCACACGTGCTCGGTCTGCGCGGCCAGGGGGCGCAGCCGCTCGTCGCGGATCTCCTTGGCGGCGGCGGAGAACCAGTCGAGGGCCTCGCGGGCCGAGACCAGCAGGCCGTCCGCCTTCACCGCGGCGCGGGCGTCCTCCACCCACGCCGACAGCATCTCGGCGTACTCGCCCCAGTCGCCCGCGGGGTCGTCCAGGCGGCGGCCGGCGTCCTTGCGGGCGGCCAGGGCGGCCGAGCGCAGGCGGCGCCCGGTGGTCTCGATGTGCTCGGCCAGCTCCACCAGGTCGGTGATCCCGGCGCCCTCCTCCCACTCGGTCCACACGCGCCCCAGATCGCTGTCGGCGGGCAGCCAGGACGGCTTGGGGGCCATCAGGAAGCGGGCCTGGTCCCTGGCGTCCTCGGCGCGCCCGTAGGCGGCCGAGGCGCTCTCGGCCGCGGGGCGCAGCCGGTCGATCTCGGCGCGGGCGCGGCGCGCCCAGTCGTCGCCGAGGGCGCCGTCGGCGCCGCAGGTGGGGCAGGCGGAATCGGCGGGGTGGCGCTCGTGGTACTCCAGGGCGCGGGTGAGCAGCTCGGCGACGCCGCGGGCGCGGTCCCCCTTGGTCCCGGCGGCCATGGCCAGCTCCATGGCGGCGCCGCGCAGCTCGTTGACGACGTCGGCGATGAGGGAGCGCTCGGGGACCGACAGGCGGCGCAGGCGGCGCAGCACCCGCTCGGCCTCGGGGTCGGCGGGGCCGTCGTCGGCGGCGAGGGCGGCGAGCCGGTCCAGGTCGGGGGCGCCGGGGCCCTGTTCGGACAGGAGCTCGACGGCCCGGGCGGCGCGCGGGTCGGTGGACTCGCGCAGCCGCGCGAGCAGGTGGTCGAGGTCGCGGCGGGGGCGGTCGCGCATCCGCGTCAGCTTGGAGCAGGCCTTGGCGAGCGCGCGCTCGGCGTCGGCCAGGCCGGTCAGGCCGAGCACGGCGGTGAGGGTGTCGTAGAGCTCGGCGGCGCGGCCGTTCACGGCCCGGCCCAGCTCGTCGTAGGACAGGAAGGGGCGGTAGCGGTCAAGGTCGGGGCCCCAGCCCAGGGAGCGCAGGGGGCCGGTGGAGCCGTCGGGGAACTCGACCCGGCCGCGGGCCGAGCGGACGCTGTCGCCGTCCCACATCCGGGTGGCGCGCAGGGGGCCGTCGGTGCCGGGGGCGGAGAGCTCGACGGCGACCTCGGTGCGCTCGGGGTGGTGGAGGTTGCGCCACCCGTCCCGCCATGCGGTGGGCATGGCGTCCCAGCGCAGGTTGCGGCCGGTGAGGGCGGCCTCGACGGCCTCGGCGATGCTGGACTTGCCCGAGCCGTTGCGGCCGACGACGACGGTGAGCCCGGGGCCGGGGGCCAGGTCCAGGGCGGCGGGGCTGCCGATGCCCCGGAAGCCCTGCACCTCGATGCGGGAGAGGAAGACGGGGCGCGGGGTGTCCGCCGCGCCCCGGCGCGGCTCGGGGGCGCCGTGCAGGATGTCGGAGGGCTCGGGGGCGGGGCCGCCCCGGGCGAGGGCGTCGAGGGCCTCGTCGCCGCCGAAGGCGGCCAGCACCCACCCGCGGGCCCCGGCGTCGAGCGGCGAGCGGGCGAGCAGCCCCAGCACCGCCGCCGCGGTCGCGGCCCCGTCCGGCGGCGGGGGCTCCTCGGCGAACGTCTCACCGCCGGTGGTCAGCGTCGTCACCACACCCGCCTCCGTCGTCGGTTCCGGTACGAAGGGACAGTATGCGCGTTCGAGGCGTATCGGGTCAGCCCGGGTCCGCCCGGAAAGCCCGTTCCCGCAGCGGAGGGGGTCCATCGACAACGAATTCTCCGAGACAGCGGACCCCCGGGGGCCAAAACCCCGAATCCGGGTAGCGCCGGGGCGGTCCGTGCGGCAGCACCGTCGGACGGCGGGCGTGGGCATGGTCACCGTGAATGGCAGCGACGGAGCAAGCGGGGCGGTTCCCCGGCCTTGCCTGCCGGGCGCCAGGCCCCTCCCAGTCCGGGAGGAAGGGCGGAACAGCAGGTCCCCCGCTCCGGGCCTCGGCCGTCCGTCACGTCGACGGAGTGCCAGGTAGGGGCGGCGACGACGAGGGCGGGCGGCCCTCACCGCAGCACTGTCGAGCGCGGCGCGTGTGCATGGTCACCGTGATGGGCGGCGACGGCAGAAGCAGGCGGTTCCCGGGCCCTGCCTGCCGTCCGCCGGGTCGCTCGCGGTTCATGCAGGCGGCAGAACAGGTACCCCACTCACGGCCCCACCCGAGCGGCGGGCAACCGGAGTGCAAGGTCGCAAGAGCAGCAACGACAAAGGGCAGCGGCCCGTACCGCAGCACCGTCGGCCGCGGCGCGTGTGCGTGGTTACCGGGTTCGGCAGCGACGGAGCAAGCGGGGCGGTTCCCGGGCCCCGCCTGCCGTCCGGCGGGCCTCTCCCGGTCCGGGAGGTCGGGCGGCTGAGCTGGTACCCCACTCACGGACACCAGCCGGGCGGCAGACCATCGGAGCGTGAGGGAGCTGGCGGCAACGACGAAGGGCAGCGGCCCTCGCCGCAGCGCTGTCGGGTGCGGCGCGTGTGCGTGGTCACCGGGCTCGGCAGCGACGGCCTGAGCCGGGCGTTCCCCGGCCCCGCCTGCCGTCCGGCAGGCCCCGGATGGTCCGGATGGGCGGGGTGGTGGGTGGGGTTCGCGCTCTTCGTCGTCCGGGGCACCTTCCGGGCGCGCACCGCGAACCCCGGCACGACTATGACCTGGGCAAACACTCCGCGTTAAGGGTGAGGAGGGGCGGGATGCGCGCTTGGCGACACCCGCCAAGGCCCCGGGGCGACGAACACGGCGATACCAGAACGGGATTCGGGAACAGGATGCCCGCTTCGTCCCTGTTTGGGTGGCCCGGGTCGCCGCCCGGGGCGTCGGCACGACCGTCCGCGCGCTGCGGCCGCGCACCCACGGGCCATCATGAGCCGATATCGACTACACCCGGTGACACCGGTCCCGGCAAACGGCCCCAGTGCGCCGTTTAGGTGCCCCCTGGAACCGAATCCCGTTCTGGTGTCGCGATGACCGTGCACCCGTGCCGCCCGCGAGGCCGGTCCGGGCGTCAAACGGGGCGCAGGAGGGGGTCCGGCGCCCTCCGAATCGGACAAACCGGGTGCCGGGTCGGTATGGGCTCGCCCGGAACCCGCCTTCCGGGCGCCTCGGGCACCCCGAGGCCATCCTGGGTCGTAAAACCGACGCCTGATCAGCCCAAAAGCGTCGATCTCACGACACAGGATGCCCGCACCCCTCTCCCGCCGACCGTTATGCCCGGTATGCGCCGCCCGGACGGCCCTCCCCGCGATGATCTCGACGGAAGTGCTGCCAAAACCGCCGGAATGACAGCACCCTCGTCGAGATCATCGCCAGGCAGGGGCGCACCGCAGGGGCGGCCCGCCACGGACGCGCGGCGGCCACGCACCCACCCGGCCGCCCGCCGCCGCGCCCGCAAACTCGACCGCTGCCCCGAACTGCGCGAGCACGTGGTCCAGGGCCTGCCCGCCCCCCTCTCCGGCCGCCCGGTATGCCCGGTATGCGCCGCCCGGGCGACCCTCCCCGCGATGATCTCGGGGAACTCGGGGTTAAACCGGACACGATAAGCCCGACTTCCCCGAGATCAACACCAGCGCGCCCCGCACCGCTGCCCCCGCGATGATCTCGGGAGAAACGACGCTAAAACCGGCCCGGTAGGGGCGCTTTCCCCGAGATCAACGAGGAGGCGCACCGGGGGTGCGGGCGCCACGAGCGCGGGCGGCCACGCACCCATCCGGCCGCGCCGCCGCCTGGACCGCGAGCGGCCCGGCGGACGGCAGGCAGCGCCCGGGAACCACCCCGCTTCCGCCGTCGCCGCCAACACCGGTAACCACGCACACGCGCCGCGGCCGACAGCGCTGCGGCGAGGGCCGCCGACCTTCTTCGTCGCCGCCCCTACCTGGCACTCCGCCGACCTGCCGCCCGGCCGAGGCCCGGAGCGGGGTACCAGCCCAGCCGCCCGCCCACCCAGACCGCGAGCGGCCCGCCGGACGGCAGGCAGGCCCGGGAACCGCCGAGCTCACTCCGTCGCCGCCCATCACGGCGACCACGCACACGCGCCGCGGCCGACGGCGCTGCGGCGAGGGCCGCCGACCTTCGTCGTCGCCGCCCCGACCTGGCACTCCGCCGACCTGCCGCCCGGCTAGAGCCCTTGAGCGGGGTACCTGCTTAGCCGCCTACCTGGACCGCGAGGGGCCCGCCGGACGGCTGACAGGGCCGGGGAACCGCCCTCCTCTCTCCGTCGCCGCCATCAACGCCGACCACGCACACGCGCCGCGGCCGACAACGCTGCGGTCGGGGCCACCCACCTCCGTCGTCGCCGCTGACCACGCCATACCCTGCTAACCTGCCGCCCGGCCGGGGGCGGAAGCGGGGTACCTGCTGGTCCGTCGCCGCCCGTCCCCTCTCTCACGCCCGGCCCTCTCCCCCCGGCCCTCTCCCCCCGGCCCTCTCCCCCGGCCCGCACTCACGTGCGGCCGTCGCTCCAGGCGCTCCACAGGGCGGCGTAGCGGCCGCCCCGGGCTACCAGCTCCGTGTGGGGCCCCGACTCCACGATGCGGCCCGCCTCCATCACCACCACCCGGTCGGCCTCCACCGCCTGGGGCAGGCGGTGGGCCACCACCAGGGCGGTCCGGCCCTCGGTGGCCGCCAGGGCCGCGCGCTCCAGGCCCCGGGCGCCCGCGCTGCCCGCCTCGGCGCTCGCCTCGTCCAGCACGGCCACCGGCGGGTCGGCCAGCACCAGCCGGGCCAGCGCCAGCAGCTGCGCCCGGTCGGCGGTGAGCCGCAGCCCGTTCTCCCCCACGGCGGTGGTGATCCCGTCCGGGAGCCCGAGCGCCCACTCCCGTGCGCCGACCGCCTCCAGCGCCTCCAGCACCCGGTCGTCCCCCGCCTCCGGGTCGGCGAGGCGCACGTTGTCGGCGAGCGTCCCGGCGAACACGTGCGCCTCCTGGCTGACCAGCACCACGTGGCGGCGCAGCTCGGCGCGGGGCACCCGGTCCACCGGTGCGCCGCCGACCAGCACCCGCCCTCCCGACAGGGTGAGCCCGCCGGCCACCGCACGGGCCAGGGTGGTCTTGCCCGCGCCGCTCGCACCGACCACCGCCACCCGCTCGCCCGGGGCGACCTCCAGGTCCACCTCGTCGAGCACGGCGGGCCCGCCCTCGTACCGGTGCACCGCGCCGCGCACCTCCACCCCGGCGTGCGCGGGCCGGGCGGGCGCGTCGGGCTCGGTCGGCTCGGGAAGGTCGAGCACCCCGGCGATGCGGGCCAGCGAGGCCCCCGCCGACTGCACGTCGTCGAATGTGATCATCAGCGCCCCGAACGGGTCGAACAGCCGATGGAACAGCAGCGCCGCCGCGGTGGCCGCGCCGACCGTGGCCGCGTCGTCGGCCACCAGCCAGAAGCCGACCGCCAGCACCATCGCCAGTCCGACGAACTCGGCCGCGTTCATCCCCCCGATGAACCGGGTGAACAGCCGGAACACGCCGACCTGGGTGTCCCGGGCGGCGGCGGAGCGCTCGGAGATCAGCGCGGTGCGCCGCCCGCGCAGCCGGTAGGCGTCCACGGTGGCCGCCCCCTGCAGGGTGCCGACCAGCGCCTGGGCCCGGTCGCCGAGCTGCGCGCGCTGGCGCGCGTACATCGGCGCGGACTTCGGCAGATACCAGCGCAGGGCGAGCGCGTGCACCGGCAGGGCGCACGCCCCGGCCAGTCCCAGCCGCCAGTCCAGGGCCGCCATCCCGCCCAGCGCCATCACCACCAGCACCAGCGAGGTGAGCACCAGCGGGGCGCGCTCGCGCACCACTCTGGAGGTCTCGGCCACGTCGTCGCCGACGCGGGAGAGCAGGTCGCCGGGGGCCAGCCGGAACAGCTCCTCCTCGGGCAGCCGCATCGCCCTGCGCATCACGGCCTCGCGCAGCCGGGCCAGGACGGTCTCCCCGGTCCGCGCGAGCAGCACCGACTCCAGCGCCGACAGCACGCCGCCGGCCAGCGCCGCGGCCGCGATGGCCACGGCCGGGACCAGCACTCCGCGCGGACCGGCCCCCTCGGCGACCGCGTCGACGAGCAGGCCCAGCGCCCACGGGCCGGCGAGCACGCAGGCGTTGGCCGCGACGCTGGCGGCGACGGCGGCCGGGCCGACCGGTCCCGCCGCGCGCACCTGCCGCGCCACCACTGCCAGGGTCCGGCGGCCCGAGGCCACCGGGAGCGTCATATGCGTCACCGCAGCACCGCCTCCGCGTACCGGGGGTCGCTCACCGCGAGCCCCGCGTGGGTCCCCTCCGCGGCCACCCGGCCCTCCGCCACCGCGACGACGCGGTCGGCGCGGGCCAGCAGCGCAGGGCTGGAGCAGACCGCCACCGTGGAGCGGGGGGCGCCGCCGTGGCGCAGCGCCCGCAGCCCGGCGGCGACCGCCTCCTCGGTCACCGCGTCCACCGCGGTGGTGGGGTCGTTGAGCACGAGCACCGGCGGGTCGGCGGCCAGCGCCCGGGCCAGGGCCACCCGCTGGCGCTGCCCGCCGGACAGGGTGGTGCCCCGGTCCGCCACCACGGCCTCCAGGCCGCCGGGCACGGCACCGACCACCTCGTCGGCGGCGGCCGCGCGCAGCGCGGGCCACGGGTCGGCGCCGTCCCCGGCTCCGGTCAGCACGTTGGACGCCAGGCTCCCCTCGAACAGGTCCGCCTCGTGCGGTTCGACCAGTACCCGGGCGCGCACCTCCTCAGGTCCCAGCGCCTCCGCGGGGACCCCGCCGACCAGGTAGGAGCCGCCGTGGTCGGCGGCGGGCACCCGGGCGGCCAGCACGTCGGCCAGGGCGCGGGCGTCGGCCGGGTCGTAGCAGACCACCCCGACGAACTCCCCCGGCCCCACCCGCAGGTCCAGGCCGCCCAGCGGGCCGCCCACCCCCTTCAGCTCGACCGGGGCGGTGCCCCGCCCCCCGCACCGCTCGGCCGCACCGGGGTCGCCGGCGTCCAGCCGGAAGGGGGCGTGCAGCACCTTCTCCAGCCGCCGCGCGGAGGCCCGGCAGGAGGCCAGCTCCATGGCGGCGTACCCCACCTCGCGCACCGGCTCGGTGAGGAACTGGGCCAGCCCCACCACGGTGATCAGCTCGCCGACGCTGATCCGGCCCTGCAGCGCGAAGAGGCCCGCGCCCGCGGCCACCGCGGCCAGCAGCAGGCCCCCGGCCAGCCCGGTGGCCCCCTGGTAGAGCCCCCGGGGCACGGCGGCCCGCAGGGCGCCGCGCAGCGCGCCGGCGCTGGCCTCGGCGTAGCGCCGCGCGGCCTGCTCCTCGGCCCCGGCGCCGCGCAGCGCGGGCAGTCCGCGCACCAGGTCGGCGGCGAGCCCGGAAGCGCGGGCCAGCGCCTCCTGCTGGGCGGCGGTGCGCCGGGTCAGCACCGGGCCGATCACCTGCACGATGGCCACCAGCACGGGCACGCCCACCAGGACCCCGCCGCCCAGCACCGGGTCGATGCGCAGCAGCACGACCGCCGCCACGGCCAGCCCGACCACCGAGCCGACCACGCCGGTGAGCGGGTGCAGGGCCTGGGCCGTGCGGTCGGCGTCGGTGGTGGCGACGGTGAGCAGCTCGCCCGCGCCGAGCCCGGTGGCGGGGGCGCGGGGGTCCAGGGCGCGGTCGGCGGCCTCCACGCGGAGCAGGTGCGCCTCGTGCTCCGAGGCGCGCACGACGGTGCGCGCGCCGAACCGCCACGACAGGGTGAGCGCCGCGAACAGCACGGCCAGCCCCGCCACCGAGGCGGCGAGCGCGGCGGGGTCGCCGGTGGCGACCGCCCGGTCGACGACCACCCCGATGGCGACCGGCACCAGCGTCTCGCACACCTGGTACAGCGTGTGCCCCAGCGCCGCCACCGCCACGGCGCGCCGGTTCCGCCGCACGGCACGTCTCAGCGGCGATTCGGACATGTCCCTCCCCGATCGATGAACGCGGTAAGGCTACCCAAACCTCCCCGGCTGGGCCGACCGGTTTTTCCCGCCCCCGCGCCGTGCACCCGCCCGTCCGCCGAAAAAATCTTCCCTGCTGGGATTTCCTGCCGCCGCGCCCCCGCCCACCCCCGCAGACCTCCCGTTTCCCGCGCGCCGCGGACACGCGAATCGACGGGATTCGATATACCGCCGCGCCCGCGGTCGCAGCGGCCGCCGCCCGGCCCGCCCCTCCCGGCCGCCGTGACCAGGAAATCCACCGCCCCGCCATTTATGATCATGGCCCGACCAGCGGATATATGAAGCGCGATAACCGGCATGCACCATAGCGGCACAATCGGTTACCATCACCTCGCTTCAACCGAATCAGTACGTTCGTCACTAAACGACGGAATTGGGAAGCGCCGCGAGGGGATTCGGGAAGGCGAGGGGCGTGGCGACGGGGAGAGAACAGCAGCCGGGGCGGTCGGAACTGGACGAGGTCATGGAGAACGTGGCCCGCGTCCACCAGGAGCTGGAGGAGCGCAGGGAACGGGAGGGCGCGCTCAACGCCCTGATCGACACGGTGCGCGAGCTGGCCGAGCAGCAGACCCGGGCCGACCTCGAGCGGACGCTCACCCGGCGCATCCGCCTGTTACTCGGGCTGGACGCGGCCTTCGTCGGGGTCCAGACGACCGACGGGGCCCGGGTGGTGCACGCGCCCGACGGCCACGTGTCCACCATGCTCAACATGGGCATGGCCACCCCCGACGGGGTGGGCCTGGGCAGCTGGGCGCAGCAGGCGAACGCGCCCGCCTGGACCTCCGACTACCTCACCGACGACCGCTTCGACCACGACGAGGTCGTCGACGACGTCATGCTCTCCGAAGGGCTGCGCGGCCTGATCGCGGTCCCCCTGGCCCGCGACGCCACCTCCTCGACCTCGCTGTACGCCGGGGCGCGCAGCGTCCGCTCCTTCACCCCCGAGGAGGTGTCCCTGGTCAGCACCCTCGGCCAGGTCGCCGGGGCGCTGCTGCGCCGCCACACCGCCGCGGAGGAGGCCGAGGCCGACCGCCGCGACCTGCGGCGCCGCCTGGAGCTCACCGAGGAGCGGGCCCGCGACCGCAGGCCCCCGCTGCTCGACGCGCTGCTGTCGGCCGTGCTCGGCGGAGCCGAGCTGTCCGCGCTCGCCGCCGAGACCGCCGAGCGGCTGGGGGCCGCGGTGTGCGTGCGCTCCCCCGACGGCCGGGAGCTGGCGCGGGCCGGAACCCCCGACGGCGGCTGGCCCGCCCCCGAGGACGTGCGCCGCGCCGCCCCCTGGACCCGCCCCACCGGCGTCCCGGTCGCCGTGGACGGGCGCACCTGGGCGGCCCCGATCCGCGCCAGGGACGACGACTTCGGCCTGCTCCTGGCCGTCTTCGACGCACCGGGCGGCGCGGAGGCGGGCGAGTCCGTGCGCGCCGCCGCCAAGGCGCTGTCGGTCACCGCCCTGCTCCGGGTGCACGGGCCGATCTCCGAGGCCCAGATCCGCGACGAGCTGCTCAGCCAGCTCCTGACCGAGTCCACGGCCACCGACCCGCAGGCCGCGCGGCGGCGCGAGCGGCGCGCCCGCCACCTGGGGATCGACCTGGCCGAGCCGCACGTGGTCACCGCCGCCGAGTGCGGGCCGGGCGAGCCGTCGGCGGCCGTGCTGTCCTGGGCCGACGCCCACACGCGGCGCTGCGGCGGGCTGCGCACCGTGCAGGGGGAGCGGCTGGTGCTGCTGCTGCCCGGGAGCGATCCGGGTGCCGCCGCCGACGAGGTCGCCGCCGAGCTGCGCAGGGTGTGCGACCGCCCCGTCGGCGTGGGCGGCGCGGGCCCCGCCTCCGGGATCGAACAGGTGCGCCGCGCCTACGAGGAGGCACTGCGCACTCTGGAGGCGCTCCGGGCGCTGGGCCGGGAGGGCGCCGCGGCCTGCGCTCGCGACCTCGGGTTCTTCGGCGCCCTGCTGTCCGACCGGCCGGGCGTGGGCGAGTTCGTCGACGCGGAGCTGGGTCCGCTGCTGGACTACGACCGCCAGCACTGCACCGAGCTGGCCGCGACCCTCGAGGCCTACCTGGCGACCGGGGGCAGCCCCACGCACGCCGCCCGCCGCCTGCACGTCCACCCCAACACCGTCTCGCGCCGCCTGGAGCGCATCGGCGACCTGCTCGGCCCCGACTGGCATGCCCCGGAGCGGGCGATGGAACTGCACCTGGCGCTGCGCCTCACCCGGCTGCGCGACCTGGTCGGCGCCGGCGCCCCGGGGTAGCGTCGGCCCCGGCGAGCGCCTGCACCGCGTGCGCGGCGCAGACCAGGGTGGCGTGGCGGTGCCACCCGGTGAACGACCGGCCGGAGAAGTCCCGCAGACCCAACCGCTCGGCCCTGTCCTCCTCACCGTCCACGACGGACGCCAGCAGGCGCAGCCGCACCGCCTCGCGCACCCGCGCGGCCGGTGCGCCTCCCGGCAGGTCGGCCGTCCACAGCTCATCGGGCCGCCCGCCGCGGGCCCCGCCGACCCCCACCAGCAGGACGCTGCGCGCGCCCCGGCCCGCCTGCGCGCCGTGGGACGGCGGCAGGCGCACCCGCGCCGCCGCGATCCCGCCCTCCCCCCGGCCGCGCACGAGCCGGTGCGCGGGCTGCGCGCGGGCGGGGCCCGCGGCCGACGGCTCCAGCGGGGTGAGCGGGTCGATGCGCACGACCGACGGGATCCCGGCCGCCTGCAGGCGGCCCGCCAGGACCGCCCCGTCGCCGCCGCGCCCGTCGGCGACCACCGGGCGTGTGGGCCCTCGGCGGCCGACCACCGTCCGCGCGGCGGCGACCGCGCACGCGCCGGAGGACTCCGCCGCCAGGCCGTCGGGCACCTGCGCCCGGAGCCGCCGGTCCCTGTCGCCCAGCCACGCGGCCGACAGCCGCATGCGGAAGTGCACCGGGACCGCCGCGCCCTCGTCGGCGCTCCACACCCCCACCGCGCACTGGGCGTTGACCACCGCGCCGGTCTCCGGCATCACGTACCGCTCCACGCCCGCGAAGCTGCTGCCGGACCGGGGGATGACCAGCGGGCGCAGCACCCAGGCGCGGGGCGGCAGCCGCTCGGCGAGCAGGCGGGTGAGCGCCCGGCGCGCCGGGCTCCACTGCCAGGGCGAGTTGGACACGAAGTGCTGCAGGCTCTGGTCCGCGCCGGGCCCCAGGCCGGCCGCCAGGTTGGTGATCGACTTGCGGCCGTCCACCGAGAGCAGGCCGCGCAGGTAGGCCAGGGCGGTGCGGCGCTGGTCGACGCGCGGCAGCGACGCGAACAGCGCCGCGGCCGCCTCGGCGAGCACCGGCTCGGGGACATCGGTCGGGGGCGCGCTCAGGATCGCGGTCGGGACGCTCACGGGGCACTCCTCGCTCTGCTCGGCCGGGTCCGGCCCGGCGGTGCGGGTCCCCCACAGCCTGCGCGGCGGGCGCCCGCCGGGACGAGGTGCGGGCGCCACCCGGTCCGGCGGCCGGGCGCTGGCGGCGGCACCCCGGGGCGCCGGAGGCGGGCCCACGCCCCAGGGGCCGGGCCACCGCCCCAGGGGCGCGCCGCGGTGGCCCCGCCCTCTCGCCGCCGGTCTGCGCGCCGCCATGGAGGCCACCTCCATCCGCTCCGACAGGGCCGCCTGCGCCCGATCCCCGCGCCGGGCCCGGTCCCGGGTGGAGCG
>NZ_JAQFWQ010000082.1 GCF_027706725.1 Nocardiopsis endophytica | reverse complement strand
TCGCCGCCATCAACGGAGACCACCCGCACGCCTGGCAGCCGACGACGCTGCACCGCGGGCCGCCGACCTTTCCTCGTCGCCGCCATCCCGCTCACACTCAGGCGGCACGGCACCCGGCCGGGGCCCTTGAGCGGGGTACCTGCTCAGCCGCCCGCCCGGACCGCGAGGGGACTCGCGCCTCCCCGGTTTCACGGGAAACGTGGCTCAGCGGTGGCTCAGGACGTTGACCACGCGGCCGTCGGGGTCGCGGGCGAAGAACCGCCGCACGCCCCACTCCTCGTCCTGGAGCGGGTGCACGATCTCCGCGCCGCTCGCGCGGACCGCCTCGTACACCTCGTCGACGTCGTCCACCTCCACGCTCATGTCGGGGACCACCGGCGCGGTCGCGTCGCCGGTCATGAGGCTGACCTGCGCCGTCGGGACGGCCGTGGACGCGAGCGTCACGATCCACCCCAGGTTCATGGCCTCCTCGAAGCCCAGCAGCCCATAGAACCTCCGGCCCTCCTGCGGCCTCTGCGAACGGACATTGGGCACGACGCGGCGGACGGCCATCGACGGCTCCTCACACGGATCGGTACGGTCTCGGACCCCGTCATCGTCCCCTGGGGGCATCGGCGGCGTCTTGCAGGAATGGGAACCGCCCGCGCTCAGTCCACCAGCCCGTTCCGGTAGGCGTAGACCACGGCCTGGACGCGGTCGCGCAGGTCGAGCTTGGTCAGGATGCGCGACACGAACGTCTTCACCGTCTCCTGGCTGATGACCAGCGTCGCGGCGATCTCCCCGTTGGACAGCCCGTTCGCGATCAGCCGCAGCACCTCCAGCTCGCGCGGGGTGAGCGGGACGTCCCCCGGTTCGGTGGACGACGGGCGGATGCGGGTGGCGAACCGGCCCACCAGCCGACGCGTGACCTCGGGGTCCAGCAGCGCCGCGCCGGTGGCCACGGTCCGGATGCCGTGCAGGAGCTGCGACGGGGGCGCGTCCTTGAGCAGGAAGCCGCTGGCGCCCGCGCGCAGCGCCTCGTAGACGTACTCGTCCAGGTTGAACGTGGTGACCACGAGGACCTTGACGGGGCGCTCCACCCCGGCCCCGGCCAGGCGGCGGGTGGCCTCGATGCCGTCGAGCACGGGCATGCGCACGTCCATCACCACCACATCGGGCCGCAGCCTCCCGGCCAGGTCGACCGCGGCCCCGCCGTCGCCGCACTCCCCCGCGACCTCCAGGTCGGGCTGGGCGTCGACGATGGTGACCAGGCCGGTGCGGATCATCGCCTGGTCGTCGCAGATCAGGACCCGGATCGGCGCGCTCATGCCCGACCGCCCGCCGGGGCGCGGGCGGGGATGCGGGCGTGCACGGTGAAGCCCCCGCCCTCCTCCGGCCGGGCGGTGAAGTCGCCGCCCAGGACCTCGACGCGTTCGCGCAGGCCCACCAGGCCCCGTCCGCCGCCGGGGGAGGCCCCGTCCACGGGCCCGGTGCGGTCCGCGGGGCCGCCGCGTTCGGTGCTGACGGTCACGGTGATCTCCTCGGGGCGGTGGCGCACATGGACGGAGGTGGGGCTGCCGTGCGCGTGCTTGATGGCGTTGGTCAGGGCCTCCTGCACGACGCGGTGCGCGACGAGCCCCGCGCTGCCGGGGGAGGCCGACGGCTCGCCCTCCTCGCTGAACTCGACCGGCTGCCCGGCCCGGCGGGTCCGCTCGACCACGGAGGCCAGGCCCTCGTCGGAGGAGGGGTCGGAGTCGTGGTCCGGATTGAGCACGTCGAGCAGGTGCCGCAGGTCGGTGATGGCCTGGCGGCCGGTGTCGGTGACCGACGTGAGCGCCTGGTCGAGGCGGTCGGGCGCGGCGGTCAGGTAGCGCGCCGCCTCGGCCTGCACCACCATCGCGGTCACGTGGTGGGTGACGACGTCGTGCAGCTCGCGGGCGATGCGGGTGCGCTCGGCGGTGCGGGTGGCCTCGGCGACCAGGCGGCGGCGGTCGGCCTCGGCGGCGCGGAAGGAGCGCAGCCACGCGCCGATCCCCCAGGCGAGGGCGAGCGCCGCGTAGTACATCACCCACTCGGGCAGGGACTCGCCCGACCCGATCCGGGACAGCGCGAGGGCCAGCGCCACGTACGCCACCGAGCCCGCGGCCATCGCGGTGCGCCGGTACCGGGCGAGGTGGGCCCCCGCGCTCATCAGGGCGATGGGCATCGCGGTGCCCGCGTACAGGTGGTAGCCGTTCAGCTGGTCGAGCGAGAAGCCGACCGCCACCAGGGCCAGGGAGAGGGCGGGCAGGCGCCGGCGCGCGGCCAGGGGCAGGCATTGCAGGGCCGCCGCGAGCAGCCCGAGGGAGTCCATCGGGCGGTCGGGGACGCCGCCGAGCTGCGTTCCGTGGTTGTGCAGGTCGGGGATGAGCGAAGCGGTCAGGAGCAGGAGGGCGAGGGGGAGGTCCCGGAGCGTGACGTCGAGTCGCTGCCACAGGAGGGGGAGCCGCCGGAGCGTGGTCACCGGGGAAGTGTAGTGGCGGGGCTCCGGGCGGCGTGTCCCCCGCGCGAGCGACAGGAAGGTGTCCACTCCGCGGGGACGACCCGGAGGCGGCCGGATCCGTAGCGTCATCCCCCGAACCCGGCGCTCCGCGCGCCGCGCCTTCTCCCGCCCCGCTTCGCCTTCTGGAGGCCCCCATGTCCCGCACCGTCCGGGTGACCACCCTGACCGCACTGTGCTGCACCGTCCTCGCCGCCGGGTGCGGGACGGTCTCGGAGGAGGTCGGCGCGGGGATGGACGAGGTGAAGAGCGACCTGGAGTCCGCCGCGGACGACGTGGCGAAGAACGGGGAGCTGTTCACCGGGACCAAGATGCTGGCCACCGACCGCGGGGAGGTGAACGTCTCCTGCTCCGGCGGGCCGGTGGACGAGCGGCCGGTCGTCGTCCTGCTGCCCGGGATGGGGGACGGCTTGGACACGATGGCCGACCTCCAGGAGGCCGTGAGCGAGAAGGACCGGGTCTGCTCCTACGACCGGTTCGGCGAGGGCGAGAGCGACGCGCCGGAGGGGGAGCAGAGCATCGCCGACGCCGGGGAGACCCTCACCGCGGTGCTCGACGACGTCGCCCCGGACGGCCCGGTCGTCCTGGTCGGCCATTCGCTGGGCGGGCTGATCGCCGCCCGGTACGCCCCCGACCACCAGGACAGGGTGGCGGGGCTGGTGCTGTTGGACGCCACGTCCCCGACGATGATCGACGACATCACCGGGGTCATCCCGGAGTCGGCCGAGGGCGAGGGCGCCGAGGTGCGCACGCAGAACCTCGCCCTCTTCGGAGGCGAGAACCCGGAGATGATCACCATCGACAGCGACCCGGAGGTGCGCTCGGCGGGCGACATCCCGACCGAGGTGATCCAGCACGGGGTCCAGTACCTGGGCGAGATCCCCGAGTACGGCGATGACCTGGAGCGGGTGTGGACCGAGGGCCAGGAGAAGTGGCTGGAGGTCTCCGAGAACAGCGAGCTGAGCACCGCCGAGGAGAGCGGCCACTACATCCACGTCGACCAGCCCGACGTCGCCCTGGAGGCCGTCCGGCGCGTGACGGACGAGGCCGCCGCCTGAGCCCTCGGCCCCTGGACCGGCATCCCTGGGGGATGGGGATGCCCGCATGAGGGTCCGCTCGTCGGCGCGTGCGGTGCCGACGAGCGGGCTCGCGTGCGTCCCGCCCTCCGCGCCCACCGTGTTCTCCGGGGAGTCGACATGCGGGTTCGCAGGCACATCGCCCTCCCCGCATGTCGACCCGGGTCGTGCCGGCCCGCCCGGCCCCTGAACCCCGGCCCGCAGGGCGGTTCCGGTCGGGTATCGGGTCGACCGGGGCCATGGCCGCCTCGTGGGCGTTCCAGTACCTTGGTCCCGATTTCGAGTCGCGCCGGTTCCGCAGCCGCAGCCGTAGACGCAGCCGCAGACGCCGCGCCGGTCCGAGGGAGGGGCGGGAGGGGCGATGCCGGGCGTCGGGCAGTGGGTGGGCGGGTTCCGGCTGGTACGCGAGCTGGGGTCGGGCGGCTTCGGCTCGGTGTACCTGGGCGAGGACCCCTCAGGGCGCCGGGCGGCGGTCAAGGTCCTCCACCCCCACTTGGCCAAGGACCCCCAGGCGCGCCACTACTTCGCCCGGGAGCTCGTCAGCGCCCGCAAGGTGAACGGCTTCTGCGTCGCCCGGATCCTGGACGCCGACGCCGAAGGGGAGCGGCCGTGGCTGGCCGCCGAGTACATCGACGGCCCCACCCTCGCCGCGGAGGTGCGGCGGAACGGGCCCCGCACCGGCGCCGACCTGCACCGGCTGGCGGTGCAGACGGCCACCGCGCTGGTGGCGATCCACGCGGCGGGGCTGGTGCACCGGGACCTGAAGCCGGCCAACATCCTGCTCGGGGCGGACGGGGCCCGCGTGATCGACTTCGGGATCGCCCGTGCCCTGGACGCCGATACGCGTTCCGCCACCCAGATCGGCACCGTCGGCTACATGGCGCCCGAGCAGTTCGAGGGGACCTCGCTGGGGACGTCGGCGGACCTGTTCGCCTGGGGCGCCGTCATCGTCCACGCCGCCACCGGCCGGGACGCCTTCCCGGGCCCGACGTCGGCCGCGCGCATGAACCGGGTGCTGACCCGGCCCCCGGAGACCGGCGACCTGGCCGATCCGCTGCTCGGTATCGTGCTCGCCTGCCTGGAGAAGGCGCCGGAGCGGCGACCCACCTCCCGTCAGGTCCTGGACATGCTGCTCACCGGCTCCGCACCGGGGTCCGGTGCGGCCGCGGTGACGGCGCCCTCGCCCCGGACACGAGGCGACGGCGCAGACGACGGCACCGGGGGCCCACCGGCGGGGGACGCCTCCCCCGCGGATGAGGCGCTGACCGAGCGCGCCGCCGGAGACGACACCTGGGCCGTCCCCGGCCCCAGGCCCACCCGGCGCCGCCTCTTCGCCCTGCTGGCCGGGGGCACCGCGGTCGTCCTCGTCGCGGCGGGGGCGCTTCTCTGGGGGCAGGTGGGCCGAGGAGACTCGGACGAGGGGGCCGAGCGCGGCTCCGACTCGGAGGCCGAGTGGACCTATACCGACCTGAACGGGCACAGCGGGTTCGCCACGTCGGTCGACTTCAGCCCCGACGGCCGGACCCTGGCCAGCGTGGGCAGGGACGGCATCGTACGGCTGTGGGACCTCGAGACGGACGCGGAGTCCGCCACCATCGACCCGCCCGACGGCATTCTCTGGTCGGTGGCGTTCGCCCCGGACGGTTCCGCCCTCGCCACCGGCGGCAGCCTCGAGTACCCGAAGGTGTGGGATCCGGAGACCGGGGAGGAGGCCCTCTCCCTCTCCGAGCACCCCTGGGGGGTCAAGGACGTGGAGTTCAGCCCTGACGGAGCCCTCATCGCCACCGCCGGCAGCTCCGACTCGGTGAATCTGGCGGACGCGGACACCGGTGAGGAGACCACCGACTTCGATATGGAGGACGGCGATCCCCTGTCGCTGGCGTTCAGCCCCGACGGCACCACCCTCGCCGTCGGCACCAACCACGGATTCCTGCAGTTCTGGGACGTGGAATCCGGCGAGCAGGGCGCGCCCTCCAGCGACCTGGACAACTGGGTCTCCGGTGTGGCGTTCAGCCCGGACGGCGGCACCGTGGCCAGCGCGGGCCCGGGCATCCGGCTGTGGGACCCGGAGACCGGTGAGGAGATCGCCGTCGTCGAGGACGGCGAAGGCGGGTACGAGGGGGTCGCGTTCAGTCCTGACGGCGAGGTGCTCGCCGCCGGGAGCGGCGGGCTGACCGTGCGGCTGTGGGACCCGGACACCCTTGAGGAGGTCGCCGTCCTCGAGGGCCACCGGGCCGTGGTGACGGACCTGGAGTTCTCCTCCGACGGCGAGATGCTCGCCGCGGCGCTCGATAACGGCCAGGTCCGCCTGTGGAAGGCCCCGTGAGCGCCGCTTCGCCCGAGGGCCCGCCGGGTCCCTAGGCTCCGTGGGCGGGGTCCGGGGCGCTGCGCAGCCGTTCCTCCAGTGCGTCCAGGAGGCCCGGCAGGTCGGGGGCGACGGCGGCGTCCCGCAGCGTGGAGGCGTTGAGGAAGCCGGAGTCGACGAGGCCCTGCAGCGCGTCGAGCATCGGTGTCCAGAAGCCCCCCGCGTCGAGGAACCCGACCGGCTTGGCGTGGAAGCCCAGCTGGCGCCATGACCACACCTCGAAGATCTCCTCCAGCGTGCCGAGCCCTCCGGGCAGGGCGACGAAGGCGTCGGCGCGGTCGGCCATCAGGGCCTTGCGCTCGTGCATCGAATCGCACGTGACCAACTCGGTCACGTCCTCGTGCGCCCACTCCCGCTCGACCATGCTCGTCGGCATGACGCCGACGACCTCGCCGCCCGCCTCCAGCGCGCTGTCCGCGATGGTGCCCATCAGCCCTCTGCGGCCACCGCCGTAGACGATGCCGATTCCGCGCCGCGCCAGCTCCTTGCCCACGCCGGCCGCGAGTTCGGCGTGGGCGGGGTCGTGGCCGTCGGCCGAGCCGAGAAAGATGGCGACACGTCGCATGAAGGTCTCCGGGGGTGTGTGGCGGAGGGTCCGGTCCACCACATGTACACCAATGGGAAGGGGCCGCCGACAGGAAGGGAGCCCGGGCCGGGGCGGCCGCGGGCTCCACGACATGTTCGAAATGTTCGAGCGCCGGAGGTCCTCAGTCTCCCGAGACGCTCTCCTGCGACCGGGAGGCGTCCGATCCCTCGATCGTGAAGGTGCCGATCACGGTCTCGCCGTCGCGCTCGTAGAGCGGGATCCGGACGTCCGGGATCGCGCCCTCCTCCTGGGCCTCGATGTGCTCCAGGACCTCTTCCCGCGTCTGGTCGGGGCCGTTGAGGTCGTCGGCCTTGACGTAGCCGAGCGTTCCGTCGTCGCCGTAGGCCTCGATGAGGTCCGGCTCCTCCTGGGGGGTCCGGGCGTCCAGGGCCGAACCGTAGGTCTCGCCCTGGGCGTTGGTCGCGTACGACGGTGCGGTCCGGGCGGGGCCGCCCTCGGGGAGCATCAGCGACGATGCCTGGGCCCCGACCGCACCGGCGGCGATGAACGCGGCCGTTCCGAGGAACGCGGTGAGCAGCCTGCTGCGCTTGGTCCTCATGATTCCACCGGATCCCTAGAAGCTGATGTTGGGGCTGCGGAACGTGTAGTAGTTGTCGTACCCGTTTCCGTTGTAGTGGCGGGTCACTCCGTAGCTATTGTACGAGCCGCGCCCGCAGCCGTTGGAGTGCCGTGAGGTCGAGATCCCGCTCGCGGTTCCCGAATTGTAGTACCAGGGCCCCTGCGAGCACAGGGAGCTTCCCTTGAACAGGCGCGGGCGCGCGCCCATGTATCCCGTCGGCAGGTTCCCGCTGCGGGAATTGTTCCGCGTGGCGGCGTAGAGGTTGTAGTTCGCGCTCTGGTCGCTCACCACGGCCTGGTTGGTGTAGTTCTTTCCGGCGATCGGGCCGATGTAGCCCAGCGGGCTGCTGGCCGTCGCGGCCAGCGCGGGCGGCGTGGCCAGCCCGAGGGTGAGGCCGATCAGTGCGGCGGCCGCCACGGTGCGGCGGCGCCCGGGGGTGGGGGATGTCCTCATCGCGTGTATTCCTCTGCGGAATTCAGTGGGGGATCGCATTCGCGATTGGAGGCCGGGCGTTCATCGGATCCGCGCCCGTTCACCGGGCGGTCGAAAATGGATCTTGTTCGCGCTCGGCCGGATTCGACACGCCGACACTACCCCTGGAGAAATGGTCCGGCAACGGTGGGTGACGGGCGGACTCCGGTGTCACCTGTGCACACGCCGAAATGGCCGGATCGGGTCACCGGTGTTTTTCCTGTTATGTCTCGAACGCCCTGGGGGAAACTATTCGGTCCCGGTGGTGGAGGAGGAGTTGCCGGGTCTGGTGTGCAATACCTCGCGGGCCTGTTCGGCAGCGCGGAGGATGCTCTCGCTGACGAAATCGCTGAATCGCGCGATGTTCTCCAGGCGGGCGGCGGCCGGGGTGTCGCGGCCCAGGACCCCGACGCCCCGCCGCGCGGTCTCCGAGATCTGCGCCAGGCCGTGGGCGCCGGCGACCGTCGACCGGTACCAGACGTCGTCGTTGACGATGTAGCGCTCGCGCCGCCCCGTGTCCCTCTCCCGGGAGATCAGCCCGAGCTCGTCCAGGCTCGCGACGGCCTTGGAGACCGACGCCGGGCTGGTCCCCAGGTGCTGGACGAGTTCGGAGGCGGTGAGACTGCCGGACGGGGAGATGAACAGCGCGGCCAGCACCCCGGCCGCCATCTTGGGCAGGCCCTGCTGCATGAGGAGCGTGGTGAACTCCTCCTCGTACTCGCGTACCGCCTCGTCGTCGATTCCGTTCTCCCGCGTCCGCGCCTGAGCCCCCTGGGGGCGGGTGGGCCTGCTGCGCCGGGCGCGGCGCTCGCTCGCGCGCTGGGCCAGGTCCGAGCGGTAGCCGTTCGGCCCGCCGTTGCGCATGACCTCGCGCGTGACCGTCGACGTGGGCCGCTCCAGGCGCCTGGCGATCTCCGCGAAGGCCAGCCCGTCGGCCAGTCCCAGCGCGATCTGCTGCCGCTCCTGCTGCGTGAGCCTGCTTCCCGACACCCTGTCTCCCCCCGTCGTATGGGCCCGATGCCGCCAGCGTAGCGTTACCTCCACGCCCAACGCAACGAGACGGCCGTTGCTCATTGCGTTAGATCGTCGCTCGACGCAATGATTTTATGGCTCTTAACTGCAAATATGTGATTCGATCGCAACGATGACATTGCGTGGATCGTGAAGGCAACGTAGCGTTTCGTTCATCGGAAACGACGAGCGAACGCAGGAGACAGCGATGCAGACCTTCACCACCCCCGCCCCGATCACCGCCGTCCTCGACATCCCCGCCGGCCGCATCCAGGTCGTCGCCGCCGACCGGGCCGACACCACCGTCGAGGTCCGGCCCGCGAACGCCGCGAAGAGCCGCGACGTGAAGGCGGCCGAGCAGGTCGCGGTCGAGTTCGGCGACGGCGTCCTGCGGGTCACGGCGCCCGCGGCCAAGAACCAGTACTTCGGCCCCTCGGGAGCCGTCGAGGTCACGGTCCAGGTGCCCGCGGACTCCGACATCGACGCGACCTCCTCCTGCGCCGGGTTCCGCGGCGTCGGCCGGCTCGGCCACGTCGCCGGGCAGGGCCTGGGCGGCGCCGTCCGGATCGACGAGGCGGCGGGCGCGCACCTCACCGCCTTCGAGGACGTCTCGGTCGGCCGCCTGGGCGGCCCCGCGGAGATCAGCACCCAGAAGGGCGACGTCACCGTCGACGAGGCGGTGTCCGGCGCGGTCGTCCTGGCCACGCAGATGGGCGACGTGAGGGTCGCCGCCGCCCCCGGGGTCTCCGCCTCGCTGGACGCCGGGACCGGCCACGGCCGCGTCGACAACTCCCTCAAGAACACCGACGGCACCCCCGGCCTGGCCATCCGCGCGACGACCGGCCAGGGCGACATCACCGCCCGCGCCCTGTAGTGGCGGCCACGAGCACGGACGACGACCGGCACGACCACCGGAACGACCACCAGGAGGACCCGATGACGAAGCACAACGCGAACGACGGCGGCCAGTGGTCCGGCATGGTGCCGGTCGACGACACCGCCCTGGCTGTCACCGACACCGGCGGCGCGGGAATCCCCGTGCTCTACCTCAACGGCCAGTTCGCCACCCAGGGCTACTGGCGGCGCACCATCGCCGAGCTGGGAACCGGGTGGCGCCACATCACCTTCGACGAGCGCGCGAGAGGAAAGAAGTCCGGGCTCTCGGCCGACTACTCCTTCGAGGCCGCCGTGCGCGACGTCGACGCCGTCCTGGAGGCCCGGGGCGTGGACAAGGCCCTGGTGGTGGGCTGGTCCTACGGGGCGGTCGTGGCCGCGCACTGGGCGAAGCGCAACCCCGACCGGGCCCTGGGCGCGGTCCTGGTCGACGGGGCCTTCCCCTACGACTGGATGGACGAGGCCATGGAGGCGCGCATCCGGACGCTGTTCCGCCGGGTCGCCCTGATGGCGCCGCTGCTCCGTCCGACCGGACTGCTCCCGAGGATGAACGCCGAGGAGATGGCGGTCAGCAACATCGAGCTCGGCCGTCTCTCCCTGGAGAGCGAGCTGGGGCCGGTGCTGGACGCCATCACTGTTCCCACCCGGTACGTCGTCGCCTCGGGCACCTCCTTCGGGAGCCGCGGCGACGAGCAGGAGCGGATCCGCACGAGCCTTGACGAGGTCACCGCCCGCAACCCCCGCATCAAGGTCAGCGCGAAGGTCGCCAGCAACCACGGCGCGATCCTGAAGAAGGACGCCGCGGCGATCGCACGGGCCGTGCGCGACGCCGACGCGACCCGGCGCGCGGAGCAGAAGCGCCAGGACCCGGCCGACGCCTGACGGCCACCGCGCCCACACCGCTCGCACCGCCCCGACACCGTCGGGGCGGTGCGGTGCCGTTTCGGGGAGCGATGGCGGCCATCGAGGCGCCGGGCCCCTTGTCACCAACGCGGAAGACGAGCGGCCACACGGCGGCCGAGTACGACTGAGGCGGCCCATGGGCCATGTACGGGACAGCCCTCAGGAAGAGCTGCTACTCCAGGTCGTGGCGGAAGGTCGTGACAAAGCAGGTGACCCAGCCGTCGGTGTCGCGGCCGAGCCAGGTCGGGTAGACGCCGTCGCCTGCGCCCGAGGGGAAGACGGCGACCTGGTGTTCGCCGGACGGGGCGGTGACGACCGCCGGGATGGCGTCACACCCCGAGATCGCGTCGTCCATCTCCTCCAGCGCCGCGTCATCGGCGGCCAGAGCCCCGTTGGTCCCGGCGTCCAGGAAGCAGCTGCGGCCAGAGTCGACGCCATAGCCGTAGAACTCTTCACGGCCGCGCAGCAGCGCGGGCTCCCAAGCCACCGAGGGGGTGTCGCGGATGAGCAGGCGGGCGGCGGCGATCCCGTCCTCGTAGGGGGACGTGTCGGGGTACTTGAGATCCTGCACGGTGATGCGCGAGACCGACACGGGATAGCGTCCGGGCCGGACACGCTCGGTGTAGGGAACCAGTTCCCGGTCGCCGACGAAGACCGGATCGTTCACGAGCACTTCGCCGCTGGGCAGCCACAGTTCGCCGAAGGTCTCCACCGAGACGGTCAGCATCTCGTCGAACGGGTCACCGATGATGGTGGTCCCCGTGTTCCGGTGGGTGCGGCCGTGTTCGAAGTACTGGTCCAGGTTCGGCGCGATGATGGACAAACGGGCTCCCGAGAGCGGTGAGTGCGGAGGGGCTGCCGGTTCCGGGCGAGGCCGCCGCGGCCTCGATCATGGGGGACCCCTGCCGTGCCGGGAAGGGGGCGCCGGTGGGGACAGCCCTGTCTACCGCATGCGCCGTCCTTAAGCGACCCCCTCAGCGCGGCGCCGGGCGGCCATGCCTTCTGCCGCGCCCGCCAGGACCGTTCCCACCGGGAGATCAGCGCCGGGTGGACGACGGCGTACCGGAAGGGCGCGATGGCGGCCATGTACAGCCGGCCGAACCGGGCCGGAACCGGCCGGTGCCACGCGGGACCCGCGACAGGGTGGCCCGGGTTTCGGAGGAGAGGCATGTCGACATGTGGTCATGCCGTTATGGCGCTCTGCGGGTTCGGCGTCCCCATGAGTGATCGCGGCGCACGGCCGCAGGGCCGGGTGCGCGCCGGTGGCCGGGGGCGCACCCCGCCGCCGCCGGACGGGGGGCGCGCGGACGGCGGCCCGTCCCCCGGCACGGGCATGGAAGCACCGTCATTCCCTGGATCCGGTGCGATTAAAGCCGATGACCGTCATCGGCCTCGGCCCTTGTTCCCGTCGAGGCCCTACGCAACCCTGACATAATGCTCAATAACCGCGAATTAATGCACAGTTCATGAATTGATTATCCGGTAAGAAATCGTGCGGCCGAGCGGGCGGGGCAACGGGGGTGGGGCGCCAGGGGGCGCCCCGGTCGCCGCCAATGCGTCCGCGCCGCGGTGCCCGACGCTTTTCAGGTGCCCGACCGGAGCGGTACCTGCTCCGGACGGGGGCGACGATCCCGCACGGCGATCCCGTGCGGTACCGCAGCACGGACATTGAACGAAAGGCGCGATGGACGCCATGTACGTGACGCATCCCGCTCCTCGGAACGAGGGCGAGCGAAACGGCCTCCACATCGACGTCCGGGTCCTCGGGGCCGTGGAGGCCGCGCGCGACGGGGTCCCCCTGGCCCTGGGAGGGCAGAAACAGCGCGCGATCCTGGGGATCCTCTTGGCGAACCTGGGACGGCACGTCTCCGCGGACGAGATCGTCGACGAGGTCTGGCGGGACGCCCCGCCCCCCTCGGTGAAGGTCTCCCTGCACAGCTACGTGTCGCGGCTGCGCGCCCAGCTCGGGGGCAAGGAGGCGCTGCGGCGCCGGGGCTCGGCCTACCGCCTGTGCCTTCCGCGCTCCGCAGTGGACGCGGCCCGCTTCGAGCGGGCCGCCGACGAGGGCTTCGCTGATCTGCGGCGGGGCCGGCCCGGCGACGCCGTGGGCCACTTCGACCGCGCACTGGACATGTGGGCCGGCTCCCCCTTCGCCGACCTGCACGAGTACGCGTTCGCCCGGCACGAGGCGGACCGGCTGGGCGCGCTGCGGCTCACCGTCCTGGAGGAGCGGGCCGGGGCGCGGCTGCGGCTCCGCGACGGCGGGGCCGACCCGCTGCTCCGCCAGGCGTGGGAGGAGAACCCGATGCGCGAGCGCCTGGCCGCCCGCCTGATGTACACGCTGTACGCCGACGGGCGGCAGGCCGAGGCGGTGGAGGTGTTCCGCCAGACGCGCTCACGGCTGGTGGAGGAGCTCGGCCTCGACGTCTCCCCCGAGCTGTCCCGGGCGCACCTGGACATCATCCGGCGCCGGGTGTGACGCCCCGGGCGGGGCGGGTCCTCAGGCGAAGGTCCGCCCCGCCCACTCCCACTGGCCGCGGAAGGGCCGCAGCATCGGCACGACGGCGTCGGGCGCGCCGCCGCCCGCCAGCAGTGCGTACAGGTCCTCGGCGTGCCCGAGGAGCAGGTCGAGCGCCTCGGCGTGCGGGAGGCGGTCGGCGAACAGGGCGCGCTCGTGGTCGGCGGCGACCGCCGGAGCCCCCGGACGGGCGGCCAGCGCGGCGGCCCGCGAGCACAGGTGCTTGACGTCGTAGGTGATCGGCCCGAAGGCGTTCACCGCGCTGAGCAGGAGCGCCTCGCCCGCGGTGCGGCACATCAGCTCCCGCGCCGGGGACGGCAGCACCGTGGTGTCCTCCAGCAGGCTCAGCGCCATCACGAAGTTCAGGGCCGCCGCCGACGCGCGCACGGTCTCCTCGCCCAGGCGCGGGCGGAGCCGGTCGACCAGGCGGCCGCCGTACAGGGGGACCCCGATGGTCAGCCGCTGGACCAGCCGCACCTCCAGCGGCTGGAGGTTGGGCAGGTCCGGGGGCGCGGCCGCGCCGTCGGTCGGGCCGGCGGCACCGGCGGCGACGGCGTCCACCCGGGAGAGCTCGTCGGCTCGGGACCGGTCCACGTACTCGGTGTTGACCACCAGGCCGCCCACGACCGTGTCGAAGCTGTCGCCGAAGGTGGAGGGGTGGTTGGTGGCGCCCGGCGGCCGGGCGGGGGCGGACCCGTCGGTGAGCACCAGCAGGTCCAGGTCGGAGGTGGGGTTGAACTCCCCGGTGGCGTAGGAGCCGGTGAGCAGCACCGCCTGCGCGGGCCGCGGGTCCAGGACGCGGGCGTCCTCCAGGTCGCGCGGGGCGATGCCGCGGGCGGCGAGCGCCTGCACCACGCCGCCGGGCAGGGAGCGCAGCGCCTCGGCGGCGGTCGCTGCGGCGGGGGCGCCCATCAGCGGCTCCGCGCGGCGCGGATCGCCTCGGCCGCGGCGTGCAGGTCGGCGTCGGGCAGCAGCGGGTAGTCCTCGCTGCTCTGCACCACCGCCCCGTTGTCCAGCACCTTCTCCACGATCGCGCCCTTGAGCATGCAGTCGTTGAAGGGGCCGTCCGCGGTCTGCGGCGCCAGGTGGACGTGCAGGTGGTCGAAGGAGCCGCCGAAGATGTAGACGTACACCAGCTCGGCGCCGGTGGCCTCCTTGATGGCGGCGGTGCTCTCGGCCAGGACCGGGCCGAACGTCGCCGCGGCCTCGCCGTCGAGCTCGTGCACATAGCGGATGTGCCGCTTGGGCTCCAGGAAGGAGAAGCCGGGGGCCTCGCCGACGACGGCCGTGGTCAGCCTCCAGTTCTCGTCCTCCCACACCTGGACCCGCATCAGGTCCGGGTCAGCGTCCACGCCGCGGCACATGATGCAGTCCGCCACGATCACCACCCAATCAACGGATTTCTGGGGCCGGAATTCAGGGGCGCCCTTCCGATTTCGCGTTCCGGCGGAATCCGTTCCCTTTCCCTTTTCCTTGCGGCGGGGTCGGGAATTCGGGCGCCCCGTTCGTCCACCCCTTCCTACCCGACCGCTGGGGAGCCGTCCAGGGCGGAATGGGAAATCGCCTTCCGGCCTCGAGTGCAAGTGGCTGTCATGAGGAATGCAAGGCCCTGTCAAGGGCCGATTGGCAGGGTGTTCGGCGTCCCTTCCCGCAGGAGGTGCCGTGCCCACCGAGGAACTCATGGCCTTCGAGCTGCTGGCCGACCGCTTCGCCGAGGTCAATGACCGGATCGACCTGCCCGACGCCGATTTCTACCGCGGCCTGGCCCAGGGTGTGCGGGGGCCGGTGGCCGAACTCGGCATCGGCGACGGCCGCGTCGCCCGGACCGTCCGCCCCGGCACCGGCGTCGACGGCTCCGGCCGGGCCCTGGAACGGTGCCGCGAGCGCGTCGGCGACGGGATCCGCCTCATCGAGGCGGACCTGGCCGAGTACACCCTCCCGGCGCCCGCGGCGCTGTCCTACGCCGCGCTCAACACGTTCAATCACGTCGCCACCCGCGGCCACCTGCGCCGGGTGCTGGACAACGTGCGCGCCAACACCGAGCCGGGCGGCCTGCTGGCCTTCGACGCGGCCCTGCCCGACCCGGCCAAGCTGGCCGCGCGCGACTCGGTGGTCGTCGAGCGCTTCGCCGACCCGGCGGTGCGCTGGGAGGACACCACCCGTGTGGTGGACCTGGCCGACGGCCGCGTCGAACTGGGCATCCGCTTCGAGCGGCTGGACGCCTCGGGCGCGGTGGCCGACCGCGTGCACGGGCCGCCGCTGCCGTTCCGCTTCCTGTGGCCCGAGGACATCCCCGAGGACCTGCGGGCGACCGGGTGGCGCCTGCTGGACATGTGGGGCGACTTCTCCCGGGGGCCGCTGCGCGCCGACGGACGGACCGCCGTGGTGCTGGCCCAGGCGCAGGGGGACGGGCGATGAGCGCGCCGTGGAGGTCGGAGGAGGTCGCCGCCGCCGACCGGGCCACCGCCCCCTGGGACTGGCTGGTGGACGCGCACGCGGACTTCGACGCCCGGATGACGGCCACCGGGCCGGAGCACCCCTGCTACTTCGGGGTGCGCGGTCAGCGCCGGGGCGACAACCGCTTCGCCGCCGTCGACGACCGCCTCCCCGGGTTCGGGCTGGACGCCCTGGCCCGCACCGTGCGCGCCTTCCGCGACGAGGCCTGGACCGGGGCGCCCCGCAAGTCGCTCATCGTCTTCGCGGGCCCACCGCGCGCGAAGGCGTCCCTGGAGGAGGACACGGGCCGGTTCTGGGCGCTGCTGGAGGGCCTGAGTGAACGGGACCGTGACCCGTGGCCCTCCGACGTCCCGGAGGACCCGGCCGACCCCGCCTGGCAGTGGTGCTTCGCCGGGGAGCCGTGGTTCACCTTCATGGGCAGCCCCGCCTACGGCGCCCGCCGCAGCCGGGATCTGGGCCCCTGCCTGACCCTCGTCTTCCAGACCCGCCGCGTCTTCGAGGGCATCGGCGGGTCGACCCCGGCCGGGCGGTCGGCCAAGCGCCGGATCCGCGCCGGGCTGGCCGGCTACGACACCGTCGCCCCGCACCCCCACATGGGCGACCCCCGCCGGTCCTCCACCCACAAGTGGCGCCAGTACGCGCTTCCCGACGACACGGCGGTCGCCGACCCGCAGGCGTGCCCCTTCCGCCCGCCCGCGTCCCGGCGCCCCGGCCGGGCCGCCCCCTGACCGGGGGCGTCCACGCGCAGAGAGGAGCAACCATGGGCCAGACCGATGAGCGCTTCTGGGAGCGGCACGTGTTCGTGCTGCTCAGCCCGGACGCGCTGCACCGGGGGCTGCAGGGGCGGATGGCCGAGCGCCTGGCCGCCGAGGGCTTCCGCCCGGCGGCGGCGCGCCTGGTGCGCGCCGACCCGGAGATGATCGACGACCTGTACGCCGACGTGATCGCGGGCCAGTGGCAGACCTGGCGCTACCGGCTGGTGGACGCCCTGTTCTCGTCCGGCCCGTCGCTGGCGCTGCTGTGCCGGGGCGCCGACCGGCACGCCGACCCGCACCGGGCGCTCGCCGAGCGCAAGGGCCACCAGCACCCGCACCGCGCCGCCCCGGGCACCATCCGCGCCGACTTCGGCGCCGTCAACAGCGTGCTGGGGCTGATGCACTCCTCGGACGGGCCGCAGGAGTCGGCGCGCGAGGCCGCGGTGTTCGGCCTGTCCCCCGCCGACGCGGGCGGGGCGGACGCCGCCTACCTGTGCGGGCTGGGCGGCGGCGGGGCCGAGGAGCGCCGGGGCTTCGACGACGTCCTGGCCGGGGTGCGCACCCGGGCGCTGCTGGCGCTCTGGGAGGACCTGCCCGCCGGGGTGCGCACCCGGGCCGGCGCCGCCTTCCCCGACAGGGGCGCGCTCGGCCGCCCCGGCGCCGGGGACGCCTTGGCCGACCTGGTGGCCGGGCACGTGCGCGGACCGCTGGCCGAGGTCCTGCGCTGCGAGTTCACCCCCGACTGGCAGGAGCGGGTGCGGATGCGCACCGTGCTGGAGGAGCTGGAGCGGATCGGGGTGCGCCCCGACGCCTGGGAGCACCTGGTCCTGGAGACCTCGCTGTACTTCCCGCCCGCGCGCGGCGGCGCGGCCGCCGAGGCGGAGGCGGCGGCCTGATGGGGACCGCGGCACGGGTGCGCGTCACCGTCGAGGACGCGATCGGGGGCATCGGGCGCGGCGCCTGGGAGCGGCTGGCCGCGGGCGCCCCCGCCTTCTACGGCCACGCCTTCCTCCGGAGCATCGAGGAGCGGCCGCTGACCGCCGGGTCCAAGGCTTTCTACCTGGTGGCCCGGGACGGGGCCGGGGAACCGGCGGCGGTGCTGCCGCTCTACCTCGCGCACACCGCCGACCCCTTCGCGGCCGACCCGGACGCCCCCGCCGTCCGGATCCTGGCCGGGCACATGTGGCACTGCTACGACACGGTGCTGCCCTCCCGCCTGCCCGTCGGCCCCGGCCTGGTCGGGCCGCTGTGGGAGGCGCTGGCGGACCTGGCCGCCGACACCGGGGCCGACACCTGGGGCCTGGTCAACATCCCGCTCGGCGGGGAGCTGGCCTCGGCGCTGGAGGGGATCGGGCTGGAGCTCCAGGAGACCACGCCCCGCTACCGGCTGCCCCGCGACCCGGGGCCGGCGTCGGTGGACGACCACCTGGCCGGGGTGGGCCGCTCCTCCCGCCGCACCATGCGCCTCTACCGCAGGCGCGCCGCCGACGCGGGCGCGGTGGTCCGGTTCGACACCCCCGACCGGGCGCTGCGGCGGGACGTGCTCGACCTGTGCCTGGCCACCGCGGACAAGCACGCCCCGGGCTACTACCCGCCCGACGAGCTGGAGGCCCTGCTGCGCGCGCTCGGCGAGGACTGCCGCATCCTGCGCCTGGAGCTGGACGGCACCCTGCTCGCCGCCTCCATCTGCCTGCTGGACCGGCGCTCGGCGCACTTCTGGGCGGGCGGGAGCCTCTACCCGGACGAGCTGAACTGGAGCCCGCAGTACGTGCTCTTCGCCGCCGAGATGGAGGCGGGACTGGGCACGGGACGGCCCGTGCTGGAGTTCGGGCGGCGCAACGACGAGTTCAAGACCCGGTACGGGCTGCGGCAGGTGCGCCTGGGGCGGGTGGTCGGATGACCGCCGTCGTCCCCGGGTTCGACGAGAAGGCCTGGTCCCTGCTGGAGCACGGCTCCCCGCTGCAGAGCCCCGCCTGGCTGCGGGCGATGGGCGGGCGACTGCCCGGCGCACCGCACACCGTCGTCGACGGCGCCGATGTGGGGTTCTTCGGCGCCGTTGTCACCGACCCGGACGCCTACGAGGCGTACAACCCCCGCGCCGTCCTCTGGCGCGACCCGCCGGTGTTCCCGGTCCCCGACCCCGTGCGGCGGGCGCGGCGGCTTGAGGAGCTGCCGGAGGCGCCCGGCCGCGCGCTGCCCGCGCTGGTGTTGGTGGCCCCCGGGTACCTGGGCGACCCGGCGGGCCGCCGTGCCGAGCGGGCCGATGCGGTCGGCCGGTGCCTGAGCGGCGCAGCGGAGTGGGGGCGCGCCAACGGGATGGCGGCGCTGTACGTGCTGTACACGCGCGGTGCCGCGGTCGAGGAGGCGGTGGCCGGGCTCGGCGGTGTGTCCTTCCCGCTGACCGAGCGGTGCGCGATGCCGGTGTGGTGGGACGGCTGGGAGTCCTACCTGGCCGGTCTGGCCCCGGGCCGCCGCCGCGAGGTGCGGCGGGAGCGGCGCCGCGCCGAGGAGGCGGGGGTGGAGGCCGTGCGGGTCGACCCGCGATCCGACTTCGACCGCATCCTCCAGGGCCGGTGCTCCCTACTGGAGCGCTATGGCCAGCGCGCCGACGCCGATGCCGAGCGGGGGCGGCTGGAACGGCTCCTCGCCGAGTTCGGCACCGACCTGACCGCCTACGGCGCCCGCCACGACGGGGAGCTGGTGTCCAGCTGCATCGCCGTGCGCACCGGGCGGACGATGCACGTCGTCTACACCGGCGCCTCCGAGGCCGCCGAGCGGCTGCCGTTCGCGCACTTCATGGCCGCCTACTACGCGATCGTCGACCACACGGGGCGGTCGCTCCTGGACGAGATCGACTACGGCATCGGGCACACGCGGGGGAAGGTGCTGCGCGGCTGCACCCCGGCTCCGCTGCGCGGCCACGCCGTCGCCCTGGAGCCCGCGCACGCCGACGAGCTCCGGCGGGCCGCCGCCGCGCTGTCCGAACCGGTCGCGGCGGCCCCGGCCCCGCCCTGACCGCGCCGTCCCCCGCCCGCCCCGGCGCCCCGCGCCGCCCGCCCCCACCGGGAACCGAGATGGAGGTCCGCATGCCCGACACCGCGTCCGACCCGGCGTCCGAAACCGTGCCCGGGTCCGCCCTCGGCGACGACCTGCAGGCCAGGGCCGCCGCCCTGCTGCGCTCGACCGCCAACGACCTGAAGCGCAACGACCGCGACGCCGAGGCCGACCTCTCCCTGGCCCCGGGCGCGTTCGCCGAGTACACCTCAGGCCGCCGGCCGGTCACCTGGGAGCTGATCGAGCGCGCCGCCCGCGTCTGGCCGGTCAACGAGCGCGACCTGCTCCCGGTGCGCGACGACGCCCCGACCGGGGTGCGCGTCTGCCGCGCCAAGGAGTCGGCCGCCACCTCCCGCGTGATCGAACGCGGCGGCGGCCCCTACTACGAGTACCGGGACACCGCGATGTCCAGGCTGTCCTCCTACCGGCCCGAGTGGATCCGCATGCTGCGGACGGTGGACGACGACGCGCCGGACAACCCGGCCGTCGAGTGGAACAAGGGGCACCTGCTCTACCAGTTCACCTACTTCGTCGGGCCGGTGAACTACTACCACGAGTGGGAGGGCGTCCGGCACTGCGTGCCGATGACCACCGGGGACTCGGTGTGGGGGCTGCCGTTCGGCCCGCACTCCTTCGCCGCCCGCAGCGACGCCGAGCCCGCCTACATCCTCGCCCTGACCTACGGCGGGGACCTCACCGGCGACGCCCAGCGGGAGATCGCCGCCCTCGGCACGGACGCGGCCCGGGACCTGGCCCTGCCCAGCGGCGCCGACGGGGCGCTGCTCGCGTCGTTCCTGCGGGCGCGCGCCATGTCCGCCGAGGAGCTGGCCCGGCGCAGCGGCCTGTCGCCCGACCGTGTCCACACCCTGTGCACGGGCGCCGGGCGGGCCGAGTGGTCCGAACTGGCGGCGCTCGCCCCCGCCCTGGGCGTCCCGGTCCGGGAGCTGCTGGCCCCCGCCACCCGGGCCCACGACGGGGTGAGCGTGCGCAAGGGCGCCGGCGTGCGCCGGTGGACCTACCCCGACGCCCGCCGCCCGGCCTACCGCATCGCCGAACTCGCGGGCGACCCCCTGCACCCCCACACCAGCGCCCTGGAGGTGGAGGTCCTCACCCGGGAGGAGGGCGGGCCGCCGCTCACCACCCACCAGCACCAGTACGCCTACGTCCTGGGGGAGGCCCCGGTCACCGCCTCCTGGACCCGCGACGGCCGCAGTCATACCGAGCGGCTGGAGCCGGGCGACTCCGCCTACGCCGTCCCCGGGGTCCCGCTGTCCCTGGCGGCGCCCGAGGGCGGCCCGGCGCCGCGCCTGCTGCTCCTGCGCATCCGCGGCGCGGTCACCCCCGACGTGCGGTTCGCCCTGGGGGCCATGGCGGCCGACGGCATCGACCGGTACGTCGCCGAGGACCGGCTCTGGTACTGAGCCCGCCCGCGGGCGGCCGAGCGTGAAAGGAAGCGAGCGTTGCCTGAACGACCCACCTCCAAACCGGAACGGCTCCGACGGCTCCTGGAAGGCGCGGACCCCGTGCGCGCCGTCGGGGCGCACAACGGGCTCACCGCCCGGCTCGCCGAACGCGCGGGCTTCGAGGCGGTGTGGTCCTCCAGCTTCGAGCTGTCCGCCAGCCAGGGCCTGCCCGACGCCAGCCTGCTCGGGCTGGCCGAGTTCGTCGACGCCGCCGAGGCCATGGACGCCGCGGTGGACCTGCCGGTCATCGCCGACTGCGACACCGGCTTCGGCGGCCCACTCAACGTGGCGCACGCCCTGCGCCGCTTCGAGCGGCGCGGAGCGGCGGCGATCTGCATCGAGGACAAGGTCTTCCCGAAGATGAACAGCTTCGCGCGGACCGCGCACGACCTCGTCCCCACCGAGGAGTTCGCGCTGAAGCTCAAGTCGGGGCTGCAGGCCCGCACCGACCCCGACTTCCTGCTCATCGCCCGCACCGAGGCGCTGATCGCCGGGCAGGGCGTGCCCGAGGCGCTGGAGCGGGCCCGCGCCTACGCCGCCGCCGGGGCCGACGCGGTGCTGGTGCACAGCAAGAGCACCCGCCCCGACGACATCCTGGAGTTCGGCGCGCGCTGGGACGGCGGCGTCCCGCTGGTGGCGGTGCCCACCACCTACGGGCAGGTGCACGAGCGGGAGCTGTTCGACGCCGGGTACCGCATCGTCATCTACGCCAACCACGGGCTGCGCGCGGCGGTCAGCGGCGTCACCTCCACCCTCGACGCGCTGGCGGCGGCGGGGCGGGCGCGAGACGTCGAGGACGGCATCGCCACCATGCCCGAGCTGTTCGAGCTGCAGCGCATGCCCGCGGACTTCAAGGCGGCCCCGTGATCGGCGGCCGGGCGTTCCTGGACGCGCTCGCCGAACGCGGGGTGGGGCTGCTCTCCGGAGTGCCCTGCTCCTACTTCGGCGCGCCGATCCGGGAGCTGGAGTCCTACGGGGGCATCGACTACGTGCCCGCCGCCAACGAGGGGACGGCGCTGGCGACCGCCGCCGGGGCCGCCCTGGCGGGGGTGCGCGCCGGGGTGATCGCGCAGAACTCCGGCTTCGGCAACCTCGTCAACCCGCTGACGTCGCTGGTACTGCCGTACCGCATCGGGCTGCTGGCGATGGTGAGCATGCGCGGGTGGCCCGAGGCCGGGCCGGGCGAGCCGCAGCACCGGTGGATGGGGCGGGTGGTGCCGCGCTGGCTGGACTCCCTGGAGATCCCGCACTGGACGCTGCGGCCCGGCGGGCCCGAGCTGCCCGCCCTGCTGAAGGAGGCCCAGCCCGTCCTGGACTCCGGGCACCCGGCGTTCATCCTGGTCGCCAAGGGGGCGGTCGAGGCGGCGCCGGCCGCCGCGGGCCCCGGTGCGCCCGGGGCGGGCGCGCTCACCCGCGAGGACGTGGTGCGCGCCGTGCTCGCGGAGGCGGGGGAGGCGCGGCTGATGGCCACGACGGGCTACCTGTCCCGCGCCCTGTTCAACCTCGGCGGGCGGGACGGGGACTTCTACATGCAGGGGTCGATGGGGCACATCGCGAGCCTGGCCCTGGGCGCCGCGCTCGCCCGGCCCGAGCAGCGGTTCGCCGTCCTCGACGGCGACGGGTCGGTGCTCATGCACATGGGGGCGCTCGCCACGGTGGGCCACTTCGCGCCGGAGAACCTGGTGCACGTCGTCTTCGACAACGGCGGATACGAGTCGACCGGCGGGCAGGCCGCCGCGGCCTCCCGGACCGACCTGGCGGCGGTGGCACGCGCCTGCGGGTACCGCGAGGCGTTGGCCGTCGACGGCACCGGTGCGGGCGGCGCACCGGGCGCGGACGCCGTCGGCCCCGAGGCGCTGACGGCGGCCGTCCGCAGGGCGATGCGCACGCCCGGGCCTGTCGCGCTGGTGGTGCGCGGGGTGCAGGGCGGTTCGGCCGGTGAGCGCGCGTCGGGCTCGATCACGGTCGAGGAGATCGGCGCACGGTTCTCCGCCCGCCTGGCGGAGGGGACCGCGTGACCGGGCGCGCGCTGGAGGGCCTGTCCGAGCGCACCGAGGTGCGCTTCGGGCGCGGCGCCCTGGACGCCCTCGGCGAGGTGCTGGAGGAGCGCGGGGCGCGCCGGGTGCTGGTGGTGCACGGGCGGTCCTCGTTCCGGTCCGGGACACAGGCCGAGCGGGTGGCCCGGGCGGCGCCCGACGTCCGGTTCTTCGGCGGGATCCGCCCTAACCCAGGGGTCGACCAGGTCGCCGAGGCGGTGTCGGCGGCGCGCCGCTTCGCCCCGGACGCGGTGGTGGGCATCGGCGGCGGCAGCGCGATGGACGCCGCCAAGGCGGTCGCCGTGCTGGCCGCCCCGGGCGCCGGCGGCGCCGATGTCTCCGCCCACCTGCGCAGCCCCGAGCTGGTGCGGTGGCCGAGGGTGCGGACGCTGGTGCTGGTTCCCACCGTCTCGGGGTCCGGCAGCGAGCTGACCCGGTTCGCCACGGTGTACGAGGGCGGGCGGAAGCGCTCCCTGGACCACCCGGAGTGCGCGGCCGACGCCGCGCTGGTCGACCCCGACCTGACGGCGTCGGTGCCGCCGCACACGGCGGCCGCGAGCGCGCTGGACGCCTTCTGCCAGGGCGTGGAGTCGTACTGGTCGGTGGCCGGGACCGAGGCGTCGCGGGAGCTGGCGCTCGGCGCGGTCGAGACGGTCGTGCCGCCGCTGCTCCGCGCAGTGGGCGGCACAGGCGGTGCAGGCGGCATGAGCGGTGCAGGCGGCACGGGGGGCACGGACGGCGCCGGGTTCGCCGACCCGGGCCTGCGCGAGGAGCTGGCCCAAGGGGCGCTCATGGCCGGGGCGGCCATCGACCGCACCCGCACCACGGCGGCGCACGCCCTTTCCTACGGGCTCACCGCCGGGCACGGGGTGCCGCACGGGTACGCGGTCGGCCTGCACCTGCGCTGGCTGGTCGGCCACAACGGGGCGGTGACCGAACAGGACAACCGGCACCCGGACGGCGCCGGAGCGCTGCGCGGCCTGGTGGAGCGGGTCCGGAGCGCGTGCCGCCACGCCGGTGCCGACGGTGTGGAGCACCTGGTGGGCCGGGTGCTGGCCTTCGGCGGGATGCCGGGGTCGGTGCCCGAACACGGCGGGTGGGCGGAGGCGCTGGCCTCCCGGCGCGCTGGCAACAACCCGCGCGCGGTGACCGAGCGCGACGTGCTCCGCGCGATGACGGAGCGATGACGGAGGACACGGAGAGGATGCTGACCCATGGCTGACGGCCGACCCCGCGTTCTGTACACCGACCCGCCGTGGCTGGCGTCCGGCGACGGCGCCGACCCGGCCCTGGCCACGGTCGAGACCGAGGTCCTGGGGCCCGGCGTCGAGCTGGCCTTCGGCCGCCGCGAAGGCGGCCGCTACCTGCTGGACGTGCCGGACCTGGCCGAGCGGGCCCGGGGCGCCCAGGTGCTGGTGGTGTACCGCTGCACGGTGACGCCGGAGCTGCTGGACGCGGTGGGGCCCAGCCTGCGGGCCGTGGTGCGCCAGGGCGTGGGCGTGGACAACCTCAACGCCCCGCTCCTCGCCGAGCGCGGGCTCCCCGGCTACAACGTGCCCGACTATTGCGTGGACGAGGTCAGCGCGCACACCAGCGCGCTCGCGCTGTCGTTGGAGCGGGCCGTGGTCCCCCAGCACCAGGGCCTCACCGGCGGCACCTTCGACATCTATGCGGGCGGGGTGCCCAGGCGCACCAACCGGCGGACGCTGGGCGTGGTCGGGTTCGGCAGGATCGGGCGGGCGGTGGCCGCGCGGCTGGGCGCGTTCTACGGGCGGGTGCTGGTGTACGACCCCTACATCGGCCGCGACCTGCCCGAGGGGTACGGGGCGCAGGCCGTGGACGACCTGGACGAGCTGCTCGGGCAGGCGCACATGGTGACCCTGCACTGCCCGCTGAACGACGAGACGCGGGGGATGTTCGATGCCGCGGCGCTGTCCCGCATGCGGCCGGACGCCTACCTGGTGAACGCGGCGCGCGGTGCGCTGGTCGACCCCGAGGGGCTGGGCAAGGCGCTGGAGGAGGGGCGCATCGCCGGGGCCGGGCTGGACGTGTTCTCCCCGGAGAACCCGCACGACGACCCGCGGTGGGCGCCGGTCCTGGCCCACCCGCGCACGGTGGTGACGAGCCACCGCGCCTTCCTGTCCGAGGAGGCCGAGGACAGCAGCCGCCGCCGGGTGGCCGAAGCGGTGGCCGATGCCTTGGCATCCCGCCCGATCCGCGTGGGACGGGTGCTGCCGGACCCGGAAGGGGCGGCCTGATGCCGTACTCCCGCCGTGAGACGGCGCGCGAGCCGCGGTCCATAGGGTCCACGGCGGCACAGGACCGCACCGAGCACACGGCGGCTTCGGACCGAGGCGATGACCGCCCCGTGGCGCCGGGGCGCATCGTGGGCGGACTCCGCGGACGCCATCGGGGCGGGGCCGCCGCCTGCGAGGGCCCGGACGGGCACGGCGGTGTCCTCGGCCGCTGTGAAGCGGTTCCGGCCGGCCGGACGACCGTGGGGCGGTTCGCGCCGGAGCCCCGCGACGTGGTCGCGGGCCAGGGCATCGCCCCCACCCGGCGTGGCCGCCGGTACACCCGCCCGGCTCGCGGACACGGGCCGGAGAACGACCACGAAAGGACGGCGGCATGAGCCTCTCTCCGACGGCGGCCGTCTCCCATGGGGACGGCGTCATCGCCCTGACCACCGGGGACGTGCGCGTTCCCGTCCACCCCGAGCGCGGGGCGGCGGCGCCCCGCCGGGACGACCAGCCCTACCCGCCGCCCGCCGGCGGCGCCGAACTTCGCTCCCTGGTCGCCGAGCACGCCTCCACAGGCGCGGCCGAGGTGCCCCCCGACGCGGTCCTGATCGCCCCCGGCGCCCGGGTCGCCGCCCTGGTGGTGCTCCGCGCCGCCGCCGAAGGCGGCGAGGTGCTGCTGCCCACGCCCTACTGGGCGAGCTACCCCACCGTGATCGGCGCGGCCGGTGCGAAGGCCGTCCCCGTGCCCGGAGCCGTCGGCACCGGGGTGCGGGCGGCCGACCTGGAAGCGGCGCGCACCCCCGCCACCCGCGCGGTCGTCGTGAACTCGCCGCGCAACCCCGACGGCGCCGTCACCCCCTCCGAGGAGCTGGCCGCCGTCGCCGAATGGGCCGGCCACCACGGCATCACCGTCCTCTTCGACGAGGTCTACCGGGGGGTTCCGCTGCGCGGCGGGCACGCCCCGTCGGCCCTGGACCTGTTCGGCACGCTCCCCGAGCACTGCGCCGTGCTCGACGGGCTGAGCAAGAGCCACGCGCTGGCCGGGCTGCGGATCGGGTGGGCCCTGGCCTCCGGCGGCCTGCTCAAGCGGGCCCAGGGCCTGGCCTCCCACCTGGTCGGCGGGGTGTCGGCGGCCGTGCAGGCCACCGCCGCCGAGGCGGTCCGCGACCGGGGCCTGCCCGAGCGGGTCGGCGGGCCCCTGACCGAGAACATGCACCGGGCCGCCAAGACCCTGGACGCCGTGCCCGGGGTGTCCTGCCCGGAACCCGGGGGCGGGATCTTCCTCTTCCCCGACCTGTCCGGCTGGCTCGCCGAGCGCGCCCCCGAGGCGGCGCGGCGGGACCCCGTCGGGTGGCTGCGCGAGGAGCACCGGGTCGCGGTGGTCGACGGGGCCGCCTTCGGCGCCCCCGGCCACGTGCGGCTCTCCTTTGCCCTGCCCGCTGAGCGCCTCGACACGGGTCTGGGCCGGCTGCGCGCCGCGCTGGAGGGCGGCGGGCATGGGTGAGCTCACCGTGGACACCGCCTACCCCGCCTCCTGGCGGGCGGCCGCGCCGCCGCTGCTGGCGGACGAGGTGTGGAGCACGGCCATGGCCGGACGGATCGAGGGAGAGCAGGTGTGGTTCAGCCGGGGAGAGGCCCCCGGCGGCGGCCCGGAGTTCGGCATCGGCGGGTTCGTCGTCTCCGACCCCGGTGCCTACCCCCTGGGCAACGCGGGCACGCTCTTCGCCGACCCGGACTCGCCGCTCGCCCCCGAGGCGGCGCGGGACGGGCTCACCGGCCTGGACAAGGACGCCCTCTACCCGCACCTGCTGCTGACCTACCCCGGCTACGCCACCTTCCCGATCGGCCGCGGCGACGCGGCCGAGGGCCTGGCCGCCGTCGTGGAATGGGCGCGGGAACGCGGCCTCGCGGCGGTCGCCCTGCCCTACACCGAGGCGGACTCCCCCCTCGACCGGGCCGCCCGTGCACTCGGGGCGCGCGAGTTCGACCTGGGCGGCGACGCCTACCTGGACGTGCCCGAGGACGGGTTCGACGGGTACCTCGCCGCGCTGCCGTCCAAGCGGCGCACGGCGGTGCGGGCCGAACGCCGGGCCCTGCGCGGGCACGGGGTTCGGGTGCGCGTCACCGAGCGGCCGGACGCGGCCCTGCTCGACCGGATGGCCGGGCTGAGGACCGCCAACCGGCGCAAATACGGGCTTCCCGCCGACCACCGTGCCGAGCTGAAGCGGCTGGAGACGGTGGCCGCCGCACTGGAGGGCAGGACCGACCTGGTCGTGCTCGACGCGGAGGACGGCGGGCCGCCCATCGGCTTCACCCTGTTCGTGCGGGACGGCGACGTCTGGCACGCGCTGTACACCGGCGCCGACGAGGACGACCCGCGCGCGGTCGGCGCCTACTTCGAGAGCACCTACTACACCCCCGTCGAGCGCGCCCGTGAGGCCGGAGTCCGGCGCATCTCCTACGGCCTCGGCGCGGACGAGGCCAAGCGGCTGCGCGGCTGTTCGGCGGTCCCGGTGCGCGGGTCGCTGCTCGGGCTCGTCCCGGCGGCCGCGCGGGTCGCGGACCGGGCCGCCGACGTGTGGAAGGAGGCCGCGGGATGAGCGGCGGAGGCGTGGCGGCGCTCCGGTCGCGCCTGGGCGTGATCGGCGAGCGCGACTTCGGGATGCTGTGGACCGGGCGGGTGCTCTCCCTGCTGGGCGACTACGCGTTCCGGATCGCCCTGATCACCTACCTCATCACCGAGACCGGCAGCCCGTGGAGCCTTGCGGTGGCGGGCGCGGTGCTGACCCTGCCGTCCCTGGTGTTCTACCTGTACGGCGGGGCGGTGGGGGACACGGCGGACTCCCGGCGGCGGATCATGGTCGCCGCCGACGTGGGCCGGTTCGCGGCGGCCGGGGCGATCACCGTCGCCGTGCTGCTGTCGGCGCACCCGGCGGTGGTGGTCGTGCTGGCCCTGCTGCTGGGGGTGGGCGAGGGCTTCTTCATGCCCGCCTCGTTCGCCCTGCTCACCGAGATCGTGCGCAAGGACCGGCTGGTCGCGGCGAACTCGGCGAACTCGGTCGGCCAGCAGATCGCGCTGATCGCCGGGCCGATGCTGGGCGGGGTGCTCATCGGGGCGCTGGGCGCGGCGGCGGCGTTCGGGTTCAACGCGCTGACGTTCCTGGCGTCGGCGGTGTGCATCCTGGCGATCCGCAACGCACGGAGCAGGCGCACAGAGGAGGCGGAGGCGGCCGCCGCCGAAGCCGACCCGGTCGCTGCGGACACCCCCGAGTCCGCGGCCGACGGCTCCGGTGACGCGGGTGGCGACGGCGGCGGAAACGGCCCGCGCAAGGTCCTCTCCGACATCGCGGGCGGTTTCGGCTACGTGCTGGGCCACCGGTGGCTGGTGGTGTCGTTCGCGGTGGGCATGCTGGCCAACGCGGTGTTCACCGGGAGCCTGGACGTCACGGTGCCCTTCGTGCTCTCCCCCGGCGGCGTCGAGGAGGCGGCCGACCTCGGCGGGTTCTACGCGCTGGAGGGGGCGGGGGCGCTGCTGGGCGCGCTGATCCTGGTGCGGCTGACGGTGGTGCGGGTCGGCACGGGGATGTTCGCGATGCTGGCGATGATGGCGGCGGCGCTGCTGATGGTGGGGGTGTTCGGGGACCATCCCGGGGCCTTCGCGATGGCCGTCGTCTACGGCGTCGGGCTGCACTTCTTCAACTCGCTGTTCCCGTCCCTGCTCCAGGCGAAGGTGCCCGAGCACCTGATGAGCCGGGTGGGCAGCATCGTGTTCCTGGCGTTCAACGGCCTGATGCCGCTGGGGACGCTGGTGATGGGGCCCGCGGTGGACGCCTTCGGCCCGCTCCCCGTGCTGATGGCCAGCGGCGGCGCGGTGGCGGTGATGTGCGCGGCGGCGGCGCTGCTGCCCAGCATCCGCGCCCTGCGCATGGACGACGGCAGCGGAGACGGAAGCGGAGGAGGAACGGACGGCGGAGAGGAGAAGCGCACCAGGCCGTCCCCGGCGTCCGAGGGACCGGCATAGCCCGCCCCCCACCTGTCGGCGCCGGTCGGCGGTTTCGGTCGTGCGATAAGTCGACATGCGGACATGGGGTCAAGGCGTCCTGCCGTCAAAGCGGCACGGCGCCGAGCCGACAGGTCGCCATGGCGCCACAGCGTCCTGGCCTCATGGCGCCGACGGTCAGCGGTCCGCCTCCTGGGCCTTCCGGATGGCCGACAGGGACGCCAGCAGGCCCAGCGCCTGCGCGCCCGGGGAGCCCTCCTCCGCCGTGTACGCCACCAGCACCAGGTTGGGGGCGTCGGGCGGCCGGAGCGTCTCATAGTTCAGGTCGAACTCGCCGACCAGCGGGTGCCGGAACCCGTACCGGCCGTGGGTCTTCTCCTTGACCGGGTGGTCGGCCCACAGGCGGCGGAAGTGCGGGCTCTCCCGCGACATCTCCGCGACCAGCGCGCCCAGTCCGGCGTCGCCCTGGTCGCGGCCGGCGTTCAGCCGCAGGAAGGCCACCACGTCCTCGGCCTTGCGCGCCCGGTCGCGGTACAACTCCGCGAACGCCTCGTCCAGGAACATCAGCCGCACGATGTTGCGCCGCTCCGGCGGGAGCGCGCCGAAGTCCGTCAGCAGCTCCGCGACCAGCGGGTTCCACGCGACCACGTTCAGGCGGTGGTCGAGGACGTAGGCCGGGACGTCCCCCATCGACGCGACCAGCAGGCGCAGCCCGGACCGGACCGCGCCCGCCTGCTCCGGGGCGGCCCCGTCCGCCGTCGACGGCGCCGCGCCCGCCGCCGGGTCCGGGCGCGCCAGGTCGTACAGGTGGCGGCGTTCGCTCGCGTCGAGCCGCAGCACCCGCGCCACCGCGTCCAGCACCTCATCGGAGAAGTGCACGCCGCGCCCCTGCTCCAGCCGCACGTAGTGGTCCACGCTCACCCCGGCGAGCTGCGCCAGCTCCTCCCGGCGCAGCCCCGGGACGCGCCTGCGCCCGCCGAAGTGCGGGACGCCCGCGTCCTCCGGGGCGATGCGGGCGCGGCGGGAGCGGAGGAAGCGCCCGAGCTCGGTGCGTCGGTCCATGCCCGCCAGTATCCACGGGCCGCGTCGGCGCATCCTGGTCACGCCGTGCCCAGGCACGGCGGGCCGCTTCCCCGGAGCGGCGGCGCGGGCGAGCCTGGGCACCGCCGCGGAGGGACCGCGGCGGGGACGAGGAGGACGACCATGGCAGTGCCGACGCGCCCGCTCGGGACGACCGGGATGGACATCACGGCGGTGGGCTTCGGGGCGTGGGCGATCGGGGGCGCGGGCTGGAGCTTCGCCTGGGGTGCCCAGGACGACGCCGACTCCGTCGCCTCGGTCCGCCGCGCCGTCGAGGCCGGGGTGAACTGGGTCGACACCGCACCGGTGTACGGCCTGGGCCACTCCGAGGAGGTGGTGGGCAAGGCGCTGGCGGGCATCCCCGAGGCCGAGCGGCCCTACGTGTTCACCAAGTGCGGGCTGATCTGGGACGAGAACGACCGGGCGGCGCCGCCCCGCAAGATCCTGCGGCCCGAGTCGGTCCGCCGGGAGGTGGAGGACTCGCTGCGGCGGCTGGGCGTCGAGCGCATCGACCTGTACCAGGTGCACTGGCCGGGCGACGGGCTGCCGCTGGACTTCACCACGGACCCGGAGAGGGAGTCCTCCCCCGACGCCGTGGAGCTGGAGGACTACTGGCGGACGCTCGCCGACCTCAAGGCGGAGGGCAAGGTGCGGGCGATCGCCCTGTCCAACCACGGGGTGCCGCTGCTCGACCGGGCCGAGGCGGTGGCCCATGTGGACGCGGTCCAGCCGCAGTTCTCCGCTCTGGCGCGGCACACCGCACCCGAGCTGGAGTGGGCCGCCGACCACGGCACAGGTGCGATCGTCTACCAGCCCATGCACTCCGGGCTGCTCACGGGCGCTTTCACCAAGGACCGGGTGGCGTCGCTTCCGGACGACGACTGGCGGAAGACGTCGCCGGAGTTCACCGACCGCCTGCGCGGCAGCCTGGCGGTCGCGGGGGCGCTGCGTACCGTGGCGGACCGGCACGGGGTCCCGGTCCCGGCGGCGGCGGTGGCATGGACCCTGGCGTGGCGCGGGGTGACGGGAGCGATCGTCGGCGCGCGGCGCCCTGAGCAGATCGACGGCTGGATCGGGGCGGGCTCGGTGGAGCTGACCGAGACCGACCTGGACGAGGTGTCCATCGCCATCGCGGCGGCAGGCGTCGGGGCCGGCCCGGTCCGGCCCTGACCCGTGGCACCCCGGATGGTCGGCCCCGGCGTCCGGCCGAGCACGCGCGGGGGGCGGCCGGTCCGGGGGCGGCCGGTCCGGGGGCGGCCCTCGGCGGCGCCGGGGCGGGGTGGGCGGGAGCGCCCGGTGCGGACGGCCCGACCCGCTCCCGCCCGGCCCTCGCCCCGCGTCCGCCGGGGTCACTCCTCGTCTGGGCCCGCACCCACCGGCTCGGGGAGGGGCTCGCCCGTCTCCAGGAGTGTCTTGAGGCTGGAGAGCACGGCGGGCCACCCCTCGCTCAGCATCTCCAGGACCGTGCTGCCGGGGTCGAAGCCGTCGTGCACCAGCTTCAGGCGGACCACCGGGCCGAGGTCGTCGATGGTGAACGTCGCCTTCGACCGGGTCTCGGCGGCCAGCACGGACCGCAGGTCCTCAGAGACCCCGACGGCCTCGGCCCATTCCGGCGTGAAGGTGTGCCAGGTATAGGACAGCCGTCGGTGCGGCTCGGCCGCCAGGACGACCTGCTCGGGGTGGTCGACCTCGGCCCCGTGCTCCACCCAGGTGATGGTCGACCCGGGATGCCAGTCCGTCCGCAGCTCCGCGCCCCAGTAGCGCCGCGTGAGCTCCGGATCCGTGAGCCCTCGCCAGAGCCGTTCCGGACCGGTGCCGATGAAGGCCGTGTACTCGAACGCGTCCCCGTCCATGGGTCCCCTCCCCTGTGATCTCCCCCGATGCCCTGCCCACGTGGGACGGGCCGGCGGCGCGCGCATCGAACCGCCCGCGCCCGCACCCCCGGTACTACCCAGAGAGCCTTCCGCCGACTTCCTGTCTCCGTACTCGTGCGCATCCGCTGGAGTGCTGTCGTTTCTGCCAGTCCGGAACAGCGCTGTCGGGCGCGGCGCGTGTGGGTGGTCACCGTTGATGGCGGCGACGGCGACAGCCGGGTGGTTCCCCGGCGCTGCCTGCCGTCCGGCGGGTTCCTCGGGGTCCGGGCGGGCGGCTGACCTGGCCCCCCGCTCAAGGACCCCGGCCGGGCGCCGGGCCGCCTGAGT
>NZ_JAQFWQ010000081.1 GCF_027706725.1 Nocardiopsis endophytica | reverse complement strand
CGCTCGGCCCGCCCGGGCGCCCCGCCCCGCCCGTCAGGCGTTGGGCGGGAGGGTGGTGCCCGCGCCCCGCTGGCGGGGGCGCACCAGTTCGGGGCGCTCCCGGCCCCCGTCCCGTCCTTCGTCCTCCTCCTCGGCGCCCAGGACGGTGAACCCGGCGTCGCGGATCATCTCCAGGTCGGCCCGGCCGGGCTGGCCCTCGCTGGTCAGGTAGTCGCCCAGGAAGATCGAGTTGGCCAGGTACAGCGCCGTGGACTGCATGCCGCGCAGGTGCACCTCGCGCCCGGCGGCCAGGCGCACCTCGGTGTCGGGGAAGACCAGCCGGGCCGCCGCCAGGATGCGCAGGCACTGCCGGGCGTCCAGGTTCCACTGCCCGGCCAGCGGGGTCCCCTCGAACGGGATGAGGAAGTTGACCGGCACCGAGTCCGGCTCCAGCCCGCGCAGGGCCAGCAGGGCGTCGGCGATGTCGCCGTCGCTCTCGCCCATGCCCGCGATCAGGCCCGAGCAGGGGGACAGGCCCGCCGCCTTGGCCTTGCCCACGGTCTCCACCCGGTCGTCGAAGGTGTGGGTGGTGCAGATGTCGGAGTAGCGCTCGCCGGAGGTGTTGAGGTTGTGGTTGTAGGCGTCCACCCCCGAGGCGCGCAGCCGCTCGGCCTGCCCGTCGGAGAGCAGGCCCAGGCAGGCGCAGACCTCCACCCCGGGGTGGTCGGCCTTGATGCCCTCGATGGCCGGGCGGAGCCGCTCCACGTCGCGGTCGGTGGGGCCGCGCCCGCTGGCCACCAGGCACACGCGCGCCGCCCCCGCCCGGACGCCGGCGCGCACCGCCTCGGCGGTCTGCTCGGGCCTGAGCCAGGTGTAGGTCACCACGTCGGCGGTGGAGCCCAGGCGCTGGGAGCAGTAGGTGCAGTCCTCCGGGCACAGCCCGCTCTTGAGGTTGACCAGGTAGTTGAGCTTGACGGTGCGGCCGAAGGCGCGCAGGCGGGGCCGCGCGGCGGCGGCCACCAGGTCCATCAGCACGTCGTCGTCGCTGCCCAGCACACCGAGCAGCTCCTCGCGGGTCGGGGGTTCGCGCCGCAGCGCCTTGTCCGAGAGCACGTCGAATCGGGCCATGCAGCCGATCCTGGTGGAGGGGCGCGCGGGGCACAGGCGCCGGAGGAGCCAAAAACGGCCCCGCGGGGTTTGTGGACCACCGCCCTTACGGAGCGGGCGGTCCCGGTCCGCCGCAGCCCGGGCGCCCGCCGACGGGGCCGGGGCGGCGGCCGGCCGCCCCCGCGTGGGCCCCGGCGGGGTTCAGGCCCCCCGCGTAGGCCCCGGCAGGAATCAGGCCCCGCGTAGGCCCCGGCAGGGCTCAGGCCGCGCGGCCGGTCCGGGCCAGCAGAACGGCCTGGTCGCCGGCCCCCTCGGGGACCGGCCGCGCCGGGGCGAACATCCCCGTCCCGCCCTGCTCCTGGGCGGCGTCCAGGTCGTCGGAGATCTGCTCGGACTCCAGCAGGGCCCGCACCAGCGAGGGGTCCAGCCGCTCGTCGGCGCCGATCGCGCGGGCCAGGTCCCAGGCGTGCACGGCCAGGTCGAACGTCATCTGCCACAGGTACAGCGACCCGGGGGCGTCGCCGAACGACAGGTGCACGGTGCTCTCCAGGGAGCCGGGGCGCAGCCAGGCCGTGCGCGCCTCCCGGGAGGCCAGCTCCCAGGTGGCCACCGGCTCCTCGCCCATGGCGTCGCCGTCGAAGCGGCCGCCCGCCCCGTCGATCGTGCCGCCCTCCAGCAGGTAGGGCACCCAGAGCTGCTCGCGCACCAGGTGCTCCACCAGGTCGTGCACGTCCCATTCGGTACAGGGCGTGGGGTCGGCCCACTGCGTCGGGCCCACCGCCCTCACCCTGCGGTCGAACTCCTTCATCGCCTGGCCGTGCAGGTCCAGCAGGTCGGACATGGCTCTTTCCCTCCGCTGATCGGCAGCGGCCCCGCCTCCGCGCGCGGGGCCCCACCCGAGGATGCCGCCCCTACCCGCCCCCCGAAACGGCAATCATCGCGCCTGTGAAAGACAACTCACCGCGTTTCGTGTCCGAGCACACCCGCGGCGGCGAGACCATGGTGAGCTGCAACATGTCCATCACCCCCCGTTGACGCGGTAAGGAGGGGGAGCGTGGCCAGAGCGCACTCCTCGGCCCCCGACGCGGAGGCCGGAAACCTCGCCCATGTCGTCATGATCGCCGGGGCGGCCGCCATGGGCGGCTTCCTGTTCGGCTACGACAGCTCGGTCATCAACGGCGCCGTCGACGCCATCCAGAAGCACTTCGAAGTGGGGCCGGGCGTCACCGGGTTCACCGTGGCCGCGGCGCTGCTCGGCTCGGCGGTGGGCGCGGCGGTGGCCGGTACCCTGGCCGACCGCTTCGGCCGCATCCGCGTGATGCAGCTGGCCGGCCTGCTGTTCCTGATCAGCGGCATCGGCTCGGCGCTGCCGTTCACCGTGTGGGACCTGGCGCTGTGGCGCGTGGTCGGCGGCTGCGCCATCGGCATCGCCTCGGTGATCGCGCCCACCTACATCGCCGAGGTGTCCCCGGCGGCCTACCGGGGACGGCTGGCATCGCTGCAGCAGCTCGCGATCGTGCTCGGCATCGCCGTCTCCCAGCTGGTGAACTACGCGCTGGCGTCGCTGGCCGGGGGCAGCTCGCTCGGCCAGCTGGGGCCGCTGCAGGCCTGGCAGTGGATGCTGGGCGTGGAGGTGTTCCCGGCGGCGCTGTACATCCTGCTGTCGCTGACCATCCCCGAGTCGCCCCGCTACCTGGTGCGCGTGGGCCGCGACGCCAAGGCGCGCCGCATCCTGGAGGAGGTCGAGGGCGGCGACGTGGACGCGCGCATCGCCGAGATCCACGAGGCCCTGGGCTCGGAGGTCAAGCCCAAGCTGAGCGACCTGCGCGGCCCCTACCTGCTGCTGCCCATCGTGTGGATCGGCATGGCGATCTCGGCGTTCCAGCAGCTGGTCGGCATCAACGTCATCTTCTACTACTCCTCGTCGCTGTGGCAGTCGGTGGGCGTCAACGAGAGCGACTCGCTGCTGCTGAGCCTGTTCACCTCGATCGTGAACATCGTCGGCACCTTCATCGCCATCGGCCTGGTCGACAAGATCGGGCGCAAGCCGCTGCTGCTGATCGGCTCGGCGGGCATGGCGGTGACCCTGGCGTCGACCGGGTTCGCGTTCAGCCACGCCTCGGTGGTCGGCGACCAGGCGCACCTGTCGTTCGCCTGGGGCGCGGTGGCGCTGGTGTCGGCGAGCGCGTTCGTGCTGTTCTTCGCCCTGTCGTGGGGCGTGGTGACCTGGGTGCTGCTGGGGGAGATGTTCCCGCTGCGGATCCGGGCGGCGGCGATGGCGGTGGCCACGGCCACCCAGTGGATCGCCAACTGGCTGGTCACCGTCACCTTCCCCACCCTGCGCGACTGGGACCTGAGCGGCGCCTACATGATCTACACGGCCTTCGCGGTGCTGTCGTTCCTGTTCGTGTGGAAGTACGTCCAGGAGACCAAGGGCAAGACGCTGGAGGAGATGGGCCGGTAGCCCGGCGCCGTCCGCCGCGCGGACAGAAGAAAGGGCCGGTCCGGCTCGACGCGATCCCCCCAGACGCGGAGCCGGGCCGGCGCGGTCCGACGGGACGGGTGGGGTTCCGCCGGACACCCCGTACAACAACCGGGGGCCCAGACATGTTCCGGGCCCCCGGCCGTGTCCCGGCGCCGCACGTAACCTCCCGACCTGCGGGTAGTCGGGGGGCAGAGGCGGCGAAGGGAGGGCCATGGACGCCGACGTCTTCGTCCTGGGGCTGGACCCCCACAACCGCGAGCTCTTGGAGAGGCAGGCCCGCGAACACGGCTACCGCATCCACGGACTGCTCGACATGGAGCGGCTGCGCAACCCCTACGGGCGGCTCCACGAACTGCTCGACGAGGCCCGCGCGCACCTGGACGCCTTCCCCGGGAAGGCGGACGCCATCATCGGCTTCTGGGACTTCCCGGTGTGCACGCTCGTGCCGATCCTGTGCGCCGAGCGGGGCCTGCCGTCGGCGCCGCTGGAGGCCGTCGTCAAGTGCGAGCACAAGTACTGGAGCCGGCTGGAGCAGCGGGAGGTGACCGACGCGCTGCCGCGGTTCGCCGAGGTGCCCTTCGACGCGCAGGAGCCGCCGCCGGGGCTGCGCTACCCGATGTGGCTCAAACCGGTGAAGTCCTACTCCTCCGCGCTGGCCTTCCGGGTCACCGACGACCGGGGGTTCCGCGAGGCGCTCGGGCGCGTCCGCGAGCGCGCCCACGAGATCGGCGACCCCTTCGAGGAGGTCCTGCGCGGCTTCGACCTGCCCGAGGAGGTCGCCCGCGCCGGGGGGACGGCCTGCCTGGCCGAGGAGGAGGCCACCGGCGAGCAGGTCACCGTCGAGGGCTACGTCCACCGCGGCGTGCCCGTCGTCTACGCCATCATCGACTCGGCCCTCTACCCCGACTCCTCCAGCTTCCTGCGCTACACCACCCCTTCCGGCCTGCCCGGGCCGATGCGGGACCGGCTGACCGAGATCTCCGAGGCGGTCGTCTACCGGATGGGGCTGGACAACACCACCTTCAACATCGAGTACTTCTGCGACCCCGGCACCGACGACGTGCGGCTGCTGGAGGTCAACCCCCGCCACTCCCAGTCGCACGGCTGGATGACCGAGCAGGTCGACGGCGTGCCCAACCACGACCACATGGTCCGCCTGGCCATGGGCCTGGAGCCGCGGCTGGAGCCGGGGGCGGGCGAGTACGCCACCGCCGCCAAGTGGTTCCTGCGCCGCTTCACCGACGGGGTGGTGCGCACCGCCCCCGGGCCCGAGGACGTGGCGCGCATGGAGCGCGACCTGCCCGGCACCACAGCGAAGATCGCGGTGAGCCCCGGCACCCGCCTGTCGCGGCTGTACGGCCAGGACAGCTACAGCTACGAACTGGCCCAGGTGTTCACCGCCGGGCGCGGGGAGGAGAACCTGCGCCGCACCTACGAGCTGTGCCTGGCACGGCTCCCGTTCGAGATCGACGACGTCGGCCCCGGCACCGGCAACGGAGAGGGGGACTGAGCCGCATGCGCACCGTCACCGAGCTTCCGCAGGAGGTCGTCGAGGAGGGGGAGGTGACGATCCCCGTCTCCGACGGGGTGCGCCTGGCCGGGCGCGTCTGGCGCCCGGCCGGGTCGGAGAACGCCCCCGTCCCGGCGGTCCTGGAGTTCATCCCCTACCGGCAGCGCGACCTGACCGCCCAGCGCGACTCCACCGTGCACCCCTACCTGGCCGGGCACGGCTATGCCTGCGTCCGCGTCGACCTGCGCGGCAGCGGCGACTCCGAGGGGGTGCTCCAGGACGAGTACCTGGAGCGCGAGCTTCAGGACGCCGAGGAGGTGCTCGCCTGGATGGCCGAGCGGCCCTGGTGCGACGGCACCACCGGGATGATGGGCATCTCCTGGGGCGGGTTCAACGCGCTGCAGGTGGCGGCGCGGCGTCCGGAGAGCCTGGGCGCGATCATCACCATCTGCTCCACCGACGACCGCTACGCCGACGACGTGCACTACATGGGCGGGTGCCTGCTGGGCGACAACCTGTCGTGGGCCTCGACCATGTTCGCCTACACCTCCTGCCCGCCCGACCCCGAGGCGGTCGGCGCCGGCTGGCGGTCGATGTGGCGCGAACGGCTGGAGGGCAGCGGGCTGTGGCTCGACACCTGGCTGCGCCACCAGCGGCGGGACGACTTCTGGCGGCACGGCTCGGTGTGCGAGGACCTGTCGGCGATCCAGGTGCCGGTGATGGCGGTCAGCGGGTGGGCCGACGGCTACTCCAACGCGGTGTTCCGCCTGATGGAGGGCCTGACCGTGCCGCGCCTGGGGCTGATCGGCCCCTGGTCGCACAAGTACCCCCACCTGGGGCGGCCCGGCCCGGCCATCGGCTTCCTCCAGCACTGCGTGCGGTTCTGGGACCGCTGGCTCAAGGGCGAGGACAACGGCATCGGCGACGAGCCGGTGCTGCGCAGCTGGATGCAGGAGAGCGTGCCGCCGTCCACCTCCTACTCCGAGCGGCCCGGGCGGTGGGTCGGCGAGAGCGAGTGGCCCTCGCCGGACATCGACTACCAGGAGCGCCCGCTGGCGCTGTACCGCATCTGCGAGCCGGGCGCGCGCGTGGGCCGCGAGGCCGCGCAGGTGCGCTCGCCGCTGACCGTGGGGCAGTTCGCCGGGAAGTGGTGCTCCTACAACGCGCCCCCGGACCTGCCCTACGACCAGCGCGAGGAGGACGGCGGGTCGCTGGTGTTCGACACCCCGCCGCTGGAGGAGCGGGTGGAGATCCTGGGCGCCCCCGTGCTCAACCTGGAGTTCACCGTCGACCGGCCGGTGGCCATGGCGGCGGTGCGGCTGTCGGACGTGGCCCGGGACGGGCGCGCCACCCGGGTGACCTACGGGCTGCTCAACCTCACCCACGCCGAGGGGCACGACGCGCCGCGGGCGCTGGAGCCGGGGCGGCGCTACCGGGTGGCGATCCCGATGAACGGCGTCGCGCAGGCGTTCCCGCCCGGCCACCGCATCCGGGTGTCGGTGTCGACCTCCTACTGGCCGCTGGCCTGGCCGCCGCCCCAGCCGGTCGTGCTGACCGCGCTGCTGGAAGGGGGGACGTCGCTCGTGCTGCCGATCCGGCCCCAGGGGCGCGGGGCCGAGCCGGCGCCGTTCGAGGAGGCCGAGGGCACCCCGCCGCTGGAGACCGAGCAGGTGACCCCGGGGGACGGGCGCTGGGAGCTGTCCCGGGACCTGGTCGACTACTGGTCCTCGCTGTGCGTGCTCAAGGACCTGGGGACCGTGCGCTTCCCCGACAGCGGCTGGGAGGTGTCCCGGCGCGCCTGGGAGGAGTACTCCTCGCAGGGCGACGACTTCTCCTCGCCGATGGGGCGCACCGAGTGGCAGATGGGGTTCGCGCGCGGGGACTGGCGGGTGCGCACGGTGACGCACACCGAGCTGTCGGCCACGCCGGAGGAGTTCCGGCTCAACGCGACCCTGGACGCCTACGAGGACGGGGAGCGCGTGGCGGCGCGGACGTGGAACACCTCCATCCCCCGGGACCTGGTCTGAGCGACCGCGGCGGCCGCTCCGGCCCGACCCCGGGGCGGGGAGGGTTACCGCCGGTCACAGGGAGTAGCATGACCTGCGGACCGTGACCACCTCTGAGGAGAACCATGCGCCACACCCCCCGGACGTTCACGCGCGAGATCGCGCGGCGCGAGGCCGAGCACAGGGGCGTGGCCGTGGACTGGGACGCCGAGGCGCCCGAGGAGGTCCCCGAGGAGCTGCGCCACGCGGTGTTCAAGGTGGCCGACCGGGGCTGGTGCGTGTGGGCGACGACCTCGCCCGAGGAGATGGCGATGCCCGCGGACCGCGACTTCCACCCGTTGGAGGAGGTGCTGTCCGCCGGCTGGTGCCTACAGGGCTGGAACGGCATCCGCATCCCCGTGTGAGGAGGTCTCCGGTGCGGAAGAGGGCTCAGGCGTCCACGCCTCTGTCGCGCAGGAGCGCCCCTGGATCTCGGCCGGGTAGACGCGCACCGTCAGCGAGCGCAGTGTGACCCCGTCGAGTTCACCGGTTCGGAGCGTTGCAGGCCGACGCGTGGAGCCCCAGGGAGACCGTGGGGTACCTGCGGTGAAGACTGGAGGAGTACGAGGATGACGAATGATCGGGCCGACTGGCACAAGTCGAGCCACAGCGCGGGTGCAGAGAACTGTGTCGAGGTCCGACGGGGCGTAGTTGTGGCGATGCGCGACACGCAGCACCAAGGCTTGGGACACCTGGAGTTCCCCCGTGGAGAGTGGGAGGCCTTCGTGGCCTCCGCGTCGGCCGGCCGCCTTTAGCGGAACAACGGCAACGCCCGCCCGCTATGCGCGGGCGGGCTTCGCTCCGTCGGCGCCGTCCGCCGCTCAGGCGTCGCGGAGCCGCAGCAGGGGCCAGGCGGCCAGGAGCGGGACCAGCGCCCACAGGGCCATGGTCAGCGCCGCGCCCCATGGGGGCAGCAGGTCGCCGTAGACGGACCCGCCCGTCGGGCCGGGGGAGGCGATCTGGGCGGCCAGCCCTCCCGGCAGGACCGAGCCCACGCGGTCGTTCCATGGCTCCGGGAGGAACTGCACGGTCATCGGGACCAGGTACCACAGGGCGCCCAGCGCGGCGATCGACGCCACGGCCGACCGGGTCAGCGCCGCCAGCCCCAGTCCCAGCAGCGTGAACACCGCGGCCTCGGCGGCCATCGCGGCGATGGGCTCCCACTCCTGCGTCAGCGGCCCGGGGATGCCCTCCATCCCCCGGTCGCCGAGCACCGCCCGGGTGGCCCACCACACCGCCACCAGCACCGCCAGGGCCGTCGCCGGTGCGACCGCGCCGCAGACCAGGGCCTTGGCGGCGAGCACCCGGCCCCGGGACGGCAGCGCGGTGAAGGTCGTGCGGACCATCCCCGAGGTGTACTCGCGCGAGACCGCCAGCGCCCCCATCACCCCCAGGGCCAGGGTCATGCCCCAGCCCGCCAGCTGGGTCAGCGGGGAGATGGAGCCGGTGCGCTCATCGGGCGGGAGCGCGTCCCATGCCTGGGAGGCGGTCCAGGCGATGGCCGCGGCCAGAGGAAGCATCGCCGCCGCGGCGATCAGGCAGTACCAGGCGGCGCGGGAGGTGCGCAGCTTGATCCATTCGGTCGCGACCGCGTCGATCATCGGACGGCCTCCCCGGCGTCGGCGGTCAGGCGCATGTACGCCTCCTCCAGCGAGGTGCGCACCGGGGCGGACCCGTGCAGCGGGATGCCCGCCGACGCGGCCGCCTCGCCCACCTCGCGCACGTCCATCCCCGTCACGGTGAGCGCGCCGTCGTCGCCGGGCTGCACCCCGGCGCCGCGCTCGGACAGCAGCCGCGCCAGGTCCCCGGGGCGCGGGGAGTGCACGAGGACCCCCTCGCCGTCCTGCACGAGCTCGCGCACCGAGGTGTCGGCGACGAGCCTGCCCCGGGCGATCACCACCAGCCGGTCGGCGGTCCGGGCGACCTCGCTCATCAGGTGGCTGGACAGCAGCACCGTGCGGCCTTCGGCGGCCTTGGCGCGCAGCAGCTCGCGCATCCACCGCACCCCGTCGGGGTCCAGGCCGTTGACCGGTTCGTCCAGCACGAGCACCTCCGGGTCGCCCAGCAGCGCCGCGGCCACGCCCAGCCGCTGGCGCATGCCCAGGGAGAGCCCGCCCGCCCTGCGGGAGGCGGCCCCGGCGATCCCGGCCCACTCCAGGGCCTCGTCGACCCGGGCGCGCGGGATGCGGTTCGAGCGCGCCAGCCAGTGCAGGTGCGCGCGGGGCGTGCGGCCCGGGTCCAGGGCGTCGGCGTCCAGCAGCGCCCCGACCCTGCGCAGCGGGTGCCGCAGCCGCGCATAGGGGACGCCGAGCACACGGGCGCGGCCCGCGTCCGGGCGGTCCAGGCCGACCAGGGCGCGCATGGTGGTCGACTTCCCTGCGCCGTTGGGCCCGAGGAACCCGGTGACGAGCCCGGGTTCGGCGCGGAAGGAGAGCCGGTCCACGGCCGTGGTGCGGCCGTATCTCTTGGTGAGTTCCTCTACTTCGATCACGGCGGCGAGTGTGCCGGTGGCGGGACGCCGGGGGCATCGGAGCAGGGGCCGGATCTCCGGCTCACCCGGCGGGCGGAGGAGCGGCGGCGGGCGGCGCCCTCCCTCATCCCCGGGGATGAGGGACCGGGGGACGAGGCGGGCGCGGGCGGGGGAAGGGTAGCGTTCCCGGCATGTTCAGCCGGGTGCGGCCGTGGCAGGCCGAGGGCCGTGGGGGCCTCTTCGCGCTCGACGCCCTCGCCGGGGCGGGCTACGCCGGTTACCTGGCGGCCGCCGGGGTGCCGGAGCCCTCCGGGGCTCCCGCCTGGGCCATGGCGGTGGTGCTCGTGGGAACGGGCCTGCCCATGGCGCTGCGCCGGGCCGCGCCCCGGGCGGCCATGGCCGCGGTCGCCGCCGCGACGGTGTTCGGGCTGGCGGCCGGGATGATCACCGACCCGTTCCTGGCCGCCGGTTTCACGGTCTACGCGCTGGCCCTGGACATGCCGCGGCCGGCGAGGGTGCCGTTCACGGCCGTCGGCGTGGTCGCCGGCGGCGTGCTGGTACTGGCGGTGGTCGCCGGGGTCCCCCAACTCGGCGCGGCGATGGCGGTGGCCGGGCAGGCGGTGGCGGGGGCGGCGGTGCTGGCCGCGTCCTGGGCGGCGGGGCGCGCGGTGCGCGAGCGGCGCGCCCAGGCGCGGCGGGCGGCCGAGGAGCTGGCGGCCCGGGTCGCCGCCGAGGAGCGGCTCAGGGTGGCCCGGGACGTGCACGACATCGTCTCGCACACGCTCAGCATGATCGGCGTGAAGGCCGGGGTGGCCCGCCACCTGGCCGGGGCGCGGCCGCAGGAGGCCCAGGAGGCGCTCGGGGTCATCGAGCGGGCCAGCAGGGAGGCGCTGGCCGAGATGCGGGTGGTGCTGGGCGCGGTGAGGTCGGGGGAGGACGGCGCGCCGCCCCCGGGGTCGGCGCGCCTGGAGGAGCTGGTGCGGCGGGCCGGGGACGCCGGGATACGCGTCGACCTGGACGCCGACGGCGCGGAGGGGCTGCCGGAGGCCGTGGGGGCCTCGCTGTACCGGATCGTGGGCGAGGCGGTCACCAACGCGGTGCGCCACTCGGGCGCCGACCGGTGCACGGTCCGAGTGCGCGCCGAGGGGGACGCGGTGCGGTTCTCGGTGACCGACGCGGGAGGCGGCGAACCGGCCGGGCGATCTGCACCGGCCCCGGCGGCACCGGGGCACGGCATCATCGGGATGCGTGAACGCGCGAAGGCCCACGGAGGCTTCGTGGAGGCGGGGCCGCGCCCGGAGGGTGGTTACGAGGTGCGGGGGAGCCTGCCCCTGGAGCGGGACGGTGACCGCTGAGCGGGGGCGGTAGGGGCGCGGTTCCTGAAGCTCGACGCCCGTGCGGCGGGCCGAGTGCGTCCACGGAGGACCCGCGCGGAGAGGCGGGCGGACCCTGTGCTGCTCTCGGAGGAAACGACGCTTCCGGGCCGCGCTTTAGAGCGGATTCCCCGAGATCAACGGCGCAGGGGCGGCGGTCGGCGGCGGAGTCGGCGGGGTCGGCCCCCTGCGGTCCGCCCGCCAATCCGCGCCGACTCTCATGGTGCCCGTTTCACCCCGACTTACCCGAGGTCAACGACGCAGGGGGCAGCGATCGACGACGGGAGCGCGAGGCCTGGCCACCTACGGCACGCCCGCTTATCCGCGCGACCTCTCGTGGGCGGTTCCGGCGGCGACTTCCTCCGCCGTCGGCAGGTCCGTCCGTCTCCGACGATGCGGCGGGCGTCCGGTCGAGGGTGGCGGGGTGTCCCGGTGGGGCACAAGGGCCCCGTGTCGCCAACGATCCGGAACATCACACCTCGGCCGGATCGTGTTCCCGGGGAAGGGCCTCGTCCGCGTCCGGTCGGCCCGCCAAGGGAACCGCCCCGGAGGGAGACCCTAGAGGGGGCGCCGTCGGCGGAGGGCGTCGGCGATGGGCGAGAATCAGTGGGCCGGTGCGACGGGAGGGGACACTCAATGGCCGAGACGGCCGAGCCGCTGCGTGTGCTCGTCGCCGACGACCAGGACCTGGTGTGCGCGAGCTTCCGCCTGCTGGTGGACAGCGCGCCGGACATGGTGGCGGTCGGGGGAGCGCTGGACGGTGCGCAGGCGGTCGCGCTCGCGCGCGCCGAGCGGCCCGACATCGTCCTGATGGACGTGCGCATGCCCGGCATGGACGGGATCGAGGCCACCCGCGCCATCACCGGCCCCGACGGGGTCCCCGGGGCGCGGGTCCTCATCCTCACCACCTTCGACCTCGACGAGTACGTGTACGCCGCGCTGGAGGCCGGGGCCTCGGGGTTCCTGCTGAAGAACTCCCCGCCCGAGGACCTGTTGCGCGCGGTCCGGGTGGTGGCAGAAGGCGAGGCGCTGCTGGCCCCGTCGGTCACGCGGCGCCTGGTCGAGCGCTTCGCCCGGGGCGCCCGCCCCGCGGAGGCGCCGCGGGCGGCGCTGGAGGGAGTGACCGAGCGCGAGCGGGAGGTCCTGGAGCTGATCGCACGCGGTCTGTCCAACGACGAGATCGCCGCACGCCTGCAGCGCAGCCGGGCCACCGTCAAGACCCACGTGGGGGCGCTGCTGCACAAGCTCGCCGCCCGGGACCGGGCCCAGCTCGTCGTCGCTGCTTACGAGGCCGGGCTGGTGGTCCCGGGGCGGATCGGCCCGGGGTGAGCCGGGCCGCTCACCGCGCGGCGTGCAGCGGGGCGCCGTGGGCCACGGCCTCGGCGGGCGTGTTCGAGGTGGGAGTGTGCGAGGCGGGGGCCGGGGCGGCGGGCCGCCCGGGCTCGGGCTCCTCGTAGGCGGGGGCGTAGGGGGACAGGAAGGCCTGGGCGAGCGCGGCGTTGAGCCCGGCGGCGCCCCGCGCCACGAACGGCAGGTTGACCGCGAACAGCAGGCCCACGGCGGTGTGGAACAGGACCGAGACGGTCAGCGAGTCGCCGAGGCCGATCAGCTCGGGCAGGCCGCCGTCGCTCCCGACGGTGCTGTACAGCACCCACCCGTACAGGGGGTAGGCGACCCCGGCCAGGGCTACCCCCCAGCAGGCGACGACCACGACGAAGGTCGCGGTGGCCACGGGCAGGCGGATCAGCGCGTGCCCCGCGTCCATCCAGCTCTGGCCGCAGGTGAGCGGGGTCAGGGCGGTGCGGAACCAGGAGGACCCGGCGGGGGCGCGGCAGTAGCGCGGGGCGCCCAGGGGGCGGCCGATGACGTGGGCGAGCATGTTGCGCTCGACGGAGGCGGCCATCCGGGCCGCCAGCAGGGCGCCGGTGAGGACGAACAGTCCCGCGACGATGACCGCGGTCCCGGCGCCGGCCGCCAGCCCCGCCACGGTGACGGCGAAGGCGATGACGGCCGTGGGGAAGCCGATGAGGACATAGCCGGTGTCGGCGCCCAGGCGCCGGATGAGTTTCTGCATGCCCCGAACGCTACGGATCGCCCCAGGCCGGGGACCATACACCGGATGCCTCTCCCGGGGGTGGTACAGGCACCACCCCGCGTCGGCGCCGGGGGTCGTGCGGTGCGCGGAGGGGCGCGGGAGGCCGACGCCCGCCGTAGGAGTGGTGTCGCCCTCGTCGGCCGCGGACGGTGTCCCGTCGGGGGTGGACCTTTCGCCGGTCACGTCCTCGAAGACGGGGTGGGCCCTCCCCGGGGCCGTCGGGCCGGAGCCGAGGCGAAGGGCGGGGGACGGGCAGCAGCCGGGGCGGCGGCCCGTCCGGTCCGCCGCCCCGCCCCTCACGCGCTCACGCGCCGCGCGCGATCTCGGAGGCCAGCTCCTCCAGGCGCTCCAGCCCCTCGTCCGAGCCCTCCTCCATGCCGTCGGCCACCATGGCGTCACGGTCCTCGACCGACTGGAACACGCTCACCGCGCGGTAGCGCGTGGAGCCGCCCAGGTCCTCCAGCACGACGGTCTCCAGGCACACGTGCCCGGGGGCGCCTTCGAACTCGAAGGTCTGCACGATCCGGTCGGGCGCGCTGACCTCGTGGAAGACGCCGTGGAAGTTGAACTCGCCGTCGTCGCCCGAGGTGAGGAAGCGCCAGGCGCCGCCGGTGCGGATGTCGCCCTGCTCGACGCGGACCTCGTACTTGGCCGGGCCCCACCACCGGGGGATCAGCTCGGGGTCGGTCATCGCGCGGAACACCGCCTCGCGCGGGGCGTCGAAGGTGCGCTCCATCACCACGTCCTGGCGGCCCGGCTCGATGACGAACTCGGTCTTGCCCATGTCAATGCCCTCTCTCCGGCCCTGGGGCCTGATCCCGGTCGGTCCCGGCGCGGATGCGGTCGATCTCGGCCGCCAGCCGGTCCATCCGGTCGGTCTGCACGTCCTTGTAGCGCTCGATCCAGGCGGAGGCGCCTTCGAGCGGTTCGGTCCGCAGGCGGCAGGGGCGCCACTGGGCGTCCCGCCCCCGGGAGACGAGCCCGGCCCGCTCCAGGACCTTCAGGTGCTTGGAGACCGCCTGCAGGCTCATCTCGAACGGCTCGGCCAGCTCGTTGACGGTGGCCTCGCCCCGGGCCAGCCGGGCCAGGATCGCCCGGCGCGTGGGGTCGGCCAGGGCCGCGAACACCTTGCTGAGCGGGTCCTCCGCCATGTGTATTCAACCTTCTCGTTGTTCAACCTATGCGTTGAATATGCTCGTCGGGGCCGTCCATGTCAACCCCCGCGGAAAAATCTCGGCGATCCGCCCCGGGAGCGATGAGTTCGGGGCGCCCGCGCCGTCACTACCGCATCAGGGCATTGCCGACGGAGCGAGGAGAGGCCGATGACGGACCGGACGGACCCCGCGGGCGAACTCGACGCGCGCTACAGCGGGCCGGGCGCCCAGGCGACCCCCTGGCAGCAGGCCCGGCGCGCCCTGGAGGCGGCCGGGGTGTACTGGCTGTCCACGGTGCGCCCGGACGGGCGGCCCCACGTGACGCCGCTGATCGCGGTGTGGCGGGACCGCGCCCTGCACTTCTGCACCGGGCCCGAGGAGCGCAAGGCGCGCAACCTGGCCCACAACCCGCACTGCACGCTCACCACCGGCGGCAACGACCTCGACAAGGGGCTGGACGTGGTGGTGGAGGGGCGGGCCGAGCCGGTCACCGACGAGGCGGTGCTGGCGCGGCTGGCCGACGACTTCGCCGATAAGTACGGCGAGGTGTGGCGGTTCGAGGTGCGCGAGGGCGGATTCGCGCACGAGAACGGAACGGCGCTGGTCTTCCGGGTCGACCCGGTGACCGCGTTCGGCTTCGGCCGCGGAGAGGTGGCCAGCCAGACGCGGTGGCGCTTCCCCTCGCCCGCCTGAGGGCGGCATACGGCGGCCCCGCGTGGGGCGCGCCATGGCACACGCCGCCGACGCGGTGGCGTGAACGCCCGCCGGCAGGCCCCCGCGCCTGATGGTTCGGCGCCCCAGGGGCGGGGTGTGGAGGCCGGCGGCGCGCTACCGTGGGCGCCGGGCCACGGCGATGGTGAACGACGCGTCCAGCGTGTCCACGCCGCGCTCGGCCATCAGGACGGCCAGGCGCTCGCGGACGCGCGCCTGCGCGGCGCCGTCGAGGCCTTCGAGCATCCCCCGCGCGGCGTTGCCCTGGATGAACTCCCAGGCCGAGTCGCCGTCGAGGGGGACGGGGTGGTCGTGGCGGGCGACGTGGACTACCTCCGTTCCCAGGCCCTCCAGCCAGGCGGTCAGCCGTGCGGTGTCGGCGATCCGGTCGCGGGCCTGCCGGAACCCGGGCAGCTCGGGGCGGGTTCCGGTCTCGTCCCCGATCGCCTCGATGAAGACGGTCATGAAGTCGGCGAGGGCGCCTTCGGCCCAGACGGTGACGGCCAGTCGCCCGCCGGGGCGCAGCGCGCGGACGAGGGCGGAGGTGCCGGCGTCCATGTCGGGGAAGAATGCCACGCCGTGGACGACCTGGACCAGGTCGTAGGTGCCGGGTTCGGGCCAGGCGGCGGCATCGGCGCGGACGAAGCGGACGTTGTCCGCACCGGCGCGCGCGGCACGCGCATGCCCCTGCTCCAGCAGGGCCTCGGACAGGTCCACCGCATCGACCGCCCCGCCGGGGGCCACCGCGGAGGCCGCGGGCAGGGCGGAGGCCCCGGCCCCGCAGCAGGCGTCCAGGACCCGCTCCCCGGGCCGCGGCTCGGAGGCCAGGACGGTGGCCTCCCCGATCGGATCCCAGAGCCTGGCACCCCACGCGTCGAACTCCCGCGCCCCGGCGTCGAAGACCTCGCCGACTCCCGTCCCGGACATGTCCGCCCCCGTTCCGATTGAGAATGAAAATCATTGCCCATCGCCGACCGGGACGCAACCCCGGGCGGACCGGCCCATCGCGCGTGAACCCCCGTGCCCGGCGCATCGAACCGGCCAGCGTCGTCACCGATGCGAACACCGAGGAGGCCGCCCGTGGACACCCCGCGCACGCCGCACCACGACACGGACCCCGAGACCCTTCAGGCCGTCCACGCGAGCTATTGCCGCATGGTGCTGGGAGCTCCACCTCCGGAAGGAAGTGTGACCATCACGGCGTCCGATACGCACGACTTCCGCCGCCAGTGGCGCACCCTGTTCGGCGACGGGGGCGGAGAGGACGCCGGCGGTGTACCCGATCCCCCCGGAGCCACTGGCGCGTAGTCAGATCCGGACGCCTCCCGCCAAGCCCCGGGACGAGGCCCGCGAGGCGTTGCTCCGCTTGGCCGACTCACTCGACCCCACGCTGGAGGTCGACCCGTACATGCCTGGAGGCGTCGGCCCGATCCCGTACCACGGGGTTCTGCTCACTCAGCGCACCGAAGCAGTCGTGACGTTCTACGTCGACCACATCCGCGTCGTCGCCGTGCGGGCGCGGGCATAGGGACGGCCCACCGGTGATTCCCGGTGGGCCGTACTCACGCGTTCTCGGGGCGCGCCCCTACGGGCGCAGGGCGGCGGCCTCTCGGGCCAGGGTCTCGATGCGGTCCCAGTCGCCTGTCTCCACCGCCTCGCGCGGGGTCAGCCAGGTGCCGCCCACGCAGCCCACGTTCGGCAGGGCCAGGTACTCCGGCGCGCTCGCCGGGGTCACGCCGCCGGTCGGGCAGAACCGCACCTGCGGCAGCGGCCCCGCCAGCGACTTCAGGTAGGCCCGCCCCCCGGCCGCCTCGGCCGGGAAGAACTTCAGCGCGTCCACGCCCTGCTCCAGCAGCGCCATCGCCTCCGAGGCGGTGGCCACCCCCGGCAGGAACGGCACGCCGGTGTCGGCCATGGCGGCGCGCAGCCGGTCCGTGCAGCCCGGGCTGACCAGGAAGGCCGAGCCCGCCTTGGCCGCCGCGGCCGCCTGCTCGGGCGTGGTCACCGTGCCCGCGCCCACCACGGCCTCGGGCACCTCGGCGGCGATGCGCTCGATGGCCGCGAGCCCGGCCTCGGTGCGCAGCGTCACCTCGATGGCCGGCAGGCCGCCGCGCACCAGCGCGCGGGCCAGCGGCACCGCCGTGTCGGCGTCGTCGAGCACCACCACCGGAACGACCGGGGCGAGGGTGAACAGGTCGTGGCTGGTCTGGGGTTTCACAAGCGCTCCAGTCGGTGGTCCAGTCGCGCGGCCGCGCCCAGCAGCGCCGGGTTCTCGGCGGTGATCAGCACGGTGGCGATGTTCTTCAGGTAGTCGGTCATCCGCCCCTTGGCCTCGAAGCGCAGCCGGAACCGGCCGTTGCGCAGGACCTCGGGGATGCGGGGCAGCACGCCGCCGCCGAGGAACACCCCGCCGGTGGCGCCGATGGTCAGGGCCACGTTCCCGGCGAAGCCGCCGAGCAGGGCGCCGAACACCTCCAGGGTCTCCCGGCACAGCGGCTCGGCCCCCTCGGGGTGCACCCCGGCCGCGGTGATCTCCTGCGGGGACAGCTGCCGCGCCGTCTCGCCGCGCACCTGCGCCAGCGCCCGGTACAGCCGGGGCAGCCCGGGGCCGCTGAGCAGCGCCTCGGCGCTCACCCTGCCGCGCTCGGCGGTGATCACCCGCACCACCTCGGCCTCGATGTCCTCCACCGCCGGGGCGTCGACGTGGCCGCCCTCGCCCGGCAGGGGCAGCCACCCGCCCGCCGGGAGCGGCACCAGGCCCGCCACGCCCAGGCCGGTGCCCGGGCCGAGCACCGCCATCGGCTCGGCCGGGTCGGTGGCCGGGCCGCCCAGCGGCAGCAGGTCGTCCTCGCCCAGCACCGGCAGCGACTGGGCCAGCGCGGCGAAGTCGTTGACCACCTCCAGGTGGTCCATGCCCATGCCGGTGCGGGTCTGCTCCACCGAGAAGTCCCAGCCGACGTTGGTCAGCCGGATGCGGTCCTCCAGCACGGGCCCGGCCACCGCCACGCACGCCGCCGAGGGGCGCACCGGCTCGGCGAGCCCGTCCAGATAGGCCCGGGCGGCCGAGGCCAGCCCGTCGTGCAGTGCGCTGGGCACCTTGCCCACGCGCACCGGCCGCCCCCCTGGGGCCTGCACCAGACCGAACCGGGCGTTGGTCCCTCCGATGTCGCCGACCAGCCAGGGCCGTTCGGCGGTGGGGGCGGACTGCACACGTGTCACCGGTCTCCTCCAAAGACGCTTGCGCCGCGCTCGGCCGGGCCGACCGACGCGCGGAAGGCCGCGAACAGCTCGCGTCCGGTGCCGACCGAGGAGTCCACCGTGGGCGCCGCGGGCGCGCGCTGCTCCAGGTCGGCGGCGAGCACCTCCAGTGTGCCGGATTCGGCGTCGAGGCGGACGGTGTCGCCGTCGCGGACACGCGCGATCGGGCCCCCGGCGGCGGCCTCGGGGGAGACGTGGATGGCCGCGGGCACCTTGCCCGAGGCCCCGGACATGCGCCCGTCGGTGACCAGGGCGACCTTGTGGCCGCGGTCCTGCAGCACCCCCAGGGCGGGGGTGAGCTTGTGCAGCTCGGGCATGCCGTTGGCGCGCGGCCCCTGGAAGCGCACGACCGCGACGACGTCGCCGTCCAGCTCGCCGTCGGCGAAGGCCTGCTGCAGGGCGGCCTGGGAGTCGAACACGCGGGCCGGGGCCTCGACGACGCGCCGCTCGGGGGCCACCGCGGACACCTTGACCACCGACCGGCCCAGGTTGCCGTCGAGCATGCGCAGCCCGCCGTCGGCGGCGAAGGGGTCCTTGGCCGGGCGCAGCACGTCGGTGTCGCCGCTCTCGGCGGGGATCCCCTCCCAGGACAGGGCGCCGTCGACCAGCTCGGGGCGGGTGCGGTAGCGGTCCAGCCCGGGCCCGGCGACGGTGCCCACATCCGCGTGCAGCAGCCCGGCGTCGAGCATCTGGCCGATGAGGAAGGGCATGCCGCCAACCTCGTGGAACCGGTTCACGTCGGCCGACCCGTTGGGGTACATGCGCGCCAGCAGCGGCACGACCTCCGACAGGGCGGCGAAGTCGTCCCAGGTCAGGTGGATGCCCGCGGCCTCGGCGACGGCCACCAGGTGCAGCGTGTGGTTGGTGGAGCCGCCGGTGGCCAGCAGCGCGGCCACCGCGTTGACGATGGCGCGCTCGTCGATCATCTCGCCGACCGGGGTGTAGTGCCCGGCCAGGCGGGTCAGGCCCACGACGCGGCGCCCGGCCTCCTCGGTCAGGGCGCGGCGCAGGTCGGTGCCGGGCTGCTCGAAGCTGGCACCGGGCAGGTGCAGGCCCATGACCTCCATGAGCATCTGGTTGGAGTTGGCCGTGCCGTAGAAGGTGCAGGTGCCGGGGGAGTGGTAGGCCCGCGACTCGGCCTTGAGCAGCTCCTCGCGGCCCACCTTGCCCTCGGCGTGCAGCTGGCGGATGCGGGCCTTCTCGGCGTTGGCGACCCCGGAGGCCATCGGCCCGGCGGGCACGAACGCCACCGGCAGGTGGCCGAAGCTCAGCGCGCCGATGAGCAGGCCGGGCACGATCTTGTCGCACACGCCCAGCATGAGGGCGCCGTCGAACATCTCGTGGGACAGCGCCACCCCGGTGGCCATGGCGATGACGTCGCGGCTGAACAGCGACAGCTCCATGCCGGGGCGGCCCTGGGTGATGCCGTCGCACATGGCCGGGACGCCGCCGGCGAACTGGGCCACGCCCCCGGCCCCGCGCACGGCCTCCTTGAGCAGCTCGGGGTAGTCCCGCAGCGGCTGGTGGGCCGAGAGCATGTCGTTGTAGGAGGAGACGATGGCGATGTTGGGCTTGGCGCCCTCGGGGACGGTGCGGCTGAGCTCCAGCTTGTCCCCGGCGGGGCAGGCGGCGAAGCCGTGCGCCAGGTTGGTGCAGCCCAGGGCGCCGCGCGCGGGGCCGGCGTCGGCGGCGGCGCGGATCCGCTCCAGGTAGGCGGTGCGGGTCTCGGCGCTGCGCTCGCGCAGGCGCTCGGTGACGTCGTGGATGCGCGGATGGACGGTCATCGGGTCATTTCCCCTTCGTGCCAGGCCCGGCCGGAGCGGGCGAGGAGGTCGTGGGCGCCCTGGGGGCCGGTGCCCCCGGGGGCGTAGGGCTCGGGGTCGGTGCCCTGCCAGGCGCCGATCACCGGGTCCACCCAGCGCCAGGCCGCCTCGACCTCGTCGCGGCGCATGAACAGGGTGGGGTCGCCGTTCATGACGTCCATGAGCAGGCGCTCGTAGGCGTCGGGGGAGCGCACCGCGAAGCTGTCGGACAGGCTCAGCTCCAGCGGGGCCGGGCGCAGCCGCAGCTCCCCGGCGCCGGGCTCCTTGGCGAGCATGTGCAGGCGGATGGTCTCCTCCGGCTGCAGGCGGATGACCAGCCGGTTGGGCGAGGGGGCCGCGCCCTGCCCGGGGAAGATCGGGTGCGGAACGCCGCGGAACTGCACCACGATCTCGGAGTAGCGCCGGGCCATGCGCTTGCCGGTGCGCAGGTAGAAGGGGACCCCGGCCCAGCGCCAGTTGGCCACGGCGGCCTCCAGCGCCACGAACGTCTCGGTGGAGCTGGCGCCGTCGGCCCCGGGCTCGCCGGTGTATCCGGGCACCTCGCGTCCGCCCTGCGACCCGGCGGAGTACTGGCCGCGGGCGGTGTGGCGCAGGGCCTCCTCCCCGGCCAGCGGGGCCAGCGACTGGAGCACCTTGACCTTCTCGTCGCGCACGGCCTCCCGGTCGAAGCTGGAGGGCGGCTCCATGGCGATCAGGCACAGCAGCTGGAGCAGGTGGTTCTGGACCATGTCGCGCATGGCCCCGGAGCGGTCGTAGTAGCCGTGGCGGGTGCCCACGCCCACGGTCTCGGCGGCGGTGATCTGCACGTGGTCGATCCACCGGCTGTTCCAGACCGGCTCCAGGAACATGTTGGCGAAGCGCAGCGCCAGCAGGTTCTGGACGGTCTCCTTGCCCAGGTAGTGGTCGATGCGGAAGGTGCGGCGCTCGCTGAAGACCGCGCCGACGGCGTCGTTGATCTCGCGGGCCGACTCCAGGTCGCGGCCCAGCGGCTTCTCCAGCACCACGCGCGACTCGCCGCCGGCCAGGCCGTTGGCCTCCAGGTCGGCGCAGATGCGCCCGAAGAGCATGGGGGGCATGGCCAGGTAGTAGACGCGGCCGCGCCCGGCGTCCCCGCCGGGGGCCGCGTCCAGCAGGGCGCGCAGCCGGTCCCACCCGTCGCCGGGCTCGTCCAGGTCGAGCGGCACGTGGTGCAGGCGCTCCAGGAAGCGCCGCAGCACGGGGGCGGGCACCGCCCCGGCCCGCAGCACCGAGGGGTTGTCCGCCACGGCCGCCTCGGCCTTGCCCCGGTAGTCGGCGTCCCCGATGCCGTCGCGGGAGACGGCGACGATGCGGGTGGTGGGCGCCAGGCGCCCGTCCTTCTCGCACAGCAGCAGGGCCGGCAGCAGCTTGCGCATCGCCAGGTCGCCGGTGCCGCCGAAGACGACGAGGTCGGTGGGCGCGGCGGAGCGCGCCGCCCCCGGGGGCGGGGTGGCCGGGGCAGAGGCGGGCATGGTGTCCCTTTCAGCAGGACTTCGGACAGACGGGTTGAAACCTAGCGGCAACTTAGGTCACACCACAAGTCATCCTTCTGAAGATTTTTTGACAGAAGTACGCCGGTTCGGCGGCTCGAGCGGCCACCGCGTGGTTGAATTGCGGCATGCCCCGACGCCACGGCCCGCCCGCGACCGCCGCCACCGCCGGCCACGTGCTGCGGCTGATCCGCACCGGCGAGGCCGCCACCCGCGCCGAGATCGCGCGGGTCACCCGGCTCTCCCGGCCCTCGGTCGCCTCCCGCGTCGCCGAGCTGATGGACCTGGGGCTGGTCACCGAGGGCGACCACGGCCCCTCCAGCGGCGGCCGCCCGCCCGGGCGGCTGGCCTTCGACGCCGACGGCGGCGTCGTGCTCAGCGCCGCCCTGGGCATCTCGCGCAGCCAGGCGGCCGTGTGCGACCTGGCCGGGCGGGTGCTGGCCCGCACCGAGGGCGCGCCCGAGGTCGTCCAGGGGCCCGACACCGCCCTGCCGTGGCTGCTGGGCACCTGGGAGCGCCTCCTGGCCGAGTGCGGGCGCGACCCGCACGAGGCGCGCGGGGTCGGCATCGGCCTGCCCGGCACGGTGCGCTTCGCCCTGGGCCGGGCCGAGGAGCCGCCGGTGCTGCCCGGCTGGGGCGGCGTGGACATCGCCCCGCTGGTCGCCGAGCGCTTCCCGGTGCCGGTGCTGCTGGACAACGACGTGAACGTGATGGCCCTGGGGTCGCACACCGCCGACTACCCCGACGCCGACGACCTGGTCTTCGTGAAAGTCTCCACCGGGGTGGGGGCCGGGATCATCTCCGGCGGCGCGCTGGTGCGCGGCACCCTGGGGGCCGCCGGGGAGATCGGGCACATCCCCGTCCCCGACGGGGGCGGGACCGCCTGCCGCTGCGGCAACACCGACTGCCTGGAGGCGGTCGCCGGAGGCCCGGCGCTGCTGGCGCGCTTCGCCGCCGGGGGCCGCGAGGCGGCGGGCGTGCAGGGGCTGGCGGCGCTCGCCTCCGACGGCGACGCCGACGCGGTGGCCCTGGTGCGCGAGGCCGGGCGGCGCGTCGGCGAGGTGCTGGCCGGGGCGGTGAACCTGCTCAACCCGGAGGTCATCGTTCTGGGCGGGCACCTGGGCACCGCCTTCGACCCGCTGGCGGCCGGGGTGCGCGAGGCGGTGTTCCGCCGGGCCACGGCGCTGGCGAGCCGGCAGCTGCGGGTCGTGCCGAACCGCTCGGGCGGCGAGGCCGGGCTGCGCGGCGGGGCGGCGATGGTGCTGGACCACGTCCTGGCGCCGGAGGCCGTGAACGCGGCCATCGCCGAACGCTCCGGCGAGAAGGAGTCGGAGGAGGCGGCGGGCCGGGCCTGACGGCCAGGGCAGGCGGGGAGCAGGCGGCGCGCCCCTTTCGACTCTTCCCCTCGTCCGCGGGATTCCGGACTGATCGGTGAACACGGAGGGGACGGCCGGGCTAGCCTGTGCCCCTACCGCCTGAAAGCCATGCGCCAGAGGGGTCCCCGCCGTGCCTCTGTCCAAGAACGTCACCGTTCCCACCGCACTGCTCACAGCGCTCGCGGGAGTCGTCATCGGGACACTGGTCACCGGGACGACGGTCTATTTCGTGTGGCGGGACTGGAAGCCCCCGAACGCCGACGCTCCCCGCCCGGAGGTGACAGTGACCGCCGAGCACACCGTGACCGCCACCCCGACCGCGCCGGGGCACTCCGGTACGGCGGAGGGAGAGGACCCCGAGGAAGGCCCCGGCGGTCCGCCCGGCGAGCGCATGGACGACGAGCCGCTGAACGGCCTCGAACCCGTCGACGGCAACGCCGCCGTTGAGTGGGGCAAGCCCATGATGAACGGCGAGCGCCGCGACGGATCCATGATGGTCGAGCTCTGCGGTGTAGGTGAGGTGATCGCCTACGACATCGGCCGCGACTGGAAACGGCTGGAGACCACCGTCGGGCTCGCTGACGGGGTCGGCGCCTCCGACGGGAGTGTCACCTTCGAGGTCATCGGCGACGGCGAGCGGTTGGCGCACACCATGCTGGCCCTCGGCGAGGAGGAGGAGCTGAGCGTGGACGTCGAGGACGTGCTGCGGCTCGAGCTGTCGATGGCCGACAACGACTGCCTCGAAGGCCATGCGGTGTGGGTGGACCCGGTGCTGTACGCCTGACCCCGGCCCGTCCGCGCCCCCTGCCCGCGCCCGGCCTCCTGGCCGTGGTGCGAGGAGGTCCACGTCTGCCCGCACGCGAACGGGGCCTGGAAATCGGGCTCCCCCTGGGCCGGGGCCGGCCCTGCGGAGAGGAGCACCCCGGCTGCCGCCGCCGGTGCGGGCACCGCTCCGGGCGCCCTTCCTTCCACCACACCCCACCTCCGCCTTCGTGCCGACCCGTCCATCCGGGAGAAGCCGTGCGCAGGGCCGGACGGGGGACCACGCACACGCCCGGCGGCCGACGGTGCTGCCGGAAAAGCCGCTGACCCCCGTCGTCGCCGCGACGCCGCCCTCAACGCTGTACTCTGTCGGCCCGCCGCTCGGCCGGGGGCCGTGGGCGGGGTACCGGCTCAGCCGCCCGCCCGGACCGCGAGGGGCCCACCGCCCGACACGGCGACCGCGCACACGCGCCTCGCCCGACAGCGCTGCCGTATGGGCCGCCCACCCCTCCTCGTCGCCGCCCGCCAGGCGGCCGTGCTCGCACCCGCACGCTTATTTCAATACAGTACTGTACTGTATTGAAATCCGACGATGCCGACTCCCCAGGAGGCCCCATGCCGTCCCTCCGCACCCCCGGCGCGCCGCGATGAGCGACGCCCCCCGGCCCGGCCGCCCCCGCAGCTCCGAGGCCGACGCCGCCATCCTGGACGCCGCCCTGGACCTGCTCATCGAACACGGCGTCGACGGCACCAGCGTCGAGCAGGTGGCCAAGCGGGCCGGGGTCACCCGCGCCACCGTGTACCGGCGCCACCCCGACAAGACGCGCATGCTGGTCGCCGCCATCACCCGCGCCCAGGGCGACCCCGCCGACCTGCCCGAGTGCGACGGCGCCGAGCAGCTCCTGTCCTACTGGGCCCAGGCCCTGGCCGACCCCCGGCTCAGGCTGCTGACCCTGCGCCTGATGACCGCGGTGTACGACCACCCCGAGCTCGGCCGGGCCTACATGAGCGCCAACGTCGAGCGGCGCGACGCCTGGGTCCGCGCCGCCCTGGAGCGCGACCACGCCCGCGGGGCCTTCCCCGAGGGCACCGACCTGCAGGTCGTCCAGCGGATCCTCACCGGCGCCGTGGCCGACCACCTCACCACCCACCCCGGACCGGCGCCCGCCGAGGAGATCGAACGGCTCCTCCTGGACGTCCTCCGCCAGACCGGCTACCGGAGCCGCTCATGACCGCCGCCATCACCACCTCCGGGCTCGTCAAGACCTACGGGCGCACCCGTGCCCTCGACGGGCTGGACCTGACCATCCGCTCCGGGGAGGTGCACGGCTTCCTGGGCCCGAACGGCGCGGGGAAGTCCACCACCGTGCGCATCCTCCTCGGACTCGTCCGGGCCGACGCCGGAAGCGCGCGCCTGCTCGGCGGCGACCCCTGGACACAGGCGGTCGAGCTGCACCGCCGCCTCGCCTACGTGCCCGGCGACGTGGAGCTGTGGCCCTCGCTCACCGGCGGAGAGGCCATCGACCTCCTCGGCCGGCTGCGCGGCGGCCTGGACCCGGCCCGCCGCAGGTCCCTCGTCGAGCGCTTCCAGCTGGACACCCGAAAGAGGGGCCGCGCCTACTCCAAGGGCAACCGGCAAAAGGTCGCCCTGGTCGCCGCCCTGGCCTCGGACGCCGAACTGCTCGTGCTGGACGAGCCCACCAGCGGGCTCGACCCCCTGATGGAGGCCGAGTTCCAACAGGCCGTGGGCGAGCTCAAGGCCCAGGGGCGCACGGTGCTGCTGTCCAGCCACATCCTCGCCCAGGTCGAGCGGCTCGCCGACCGGGTCAGCATCATCAAGCAGGGCCGGATCGTCGAGGCCGGGACGCTGGAGCAGCTGCGGCACCTCACCCGCACCTCGGTGGAGGCCGCCACCGCGCGGCCCGCCACCGGCCTGGAGGACCTGCCGGGGGTGCACGACGTGCGCACGGACGGCGGCCGGACGCGCTTCAGCGCCGAAGGCGACCACCTGGGGGCGGCCATCGCCCACCTCTCCGGCTTCGGGATCCTGTCGCTGATCAGCCACCCGCCGACGCTGGAGGAGCTCATGCTGCGCCACTACGGCGGCCAGGAGGCGGCCCGATGAGTGCCCCGGCCGCCGCCCCGCCGCTGCCGGGCACCGGCGCCCGGCTGCGCGAGCGGACCCTGGCGGGCACCGGGAGCCTGCTGCGGGCGGCGCTCCGGCGCGACCGGATCCGCCTGCCGCTGTGGCTGCTGGGCATCTCCGCCTTCGCGCCCTACGGGCACACCGTCATGCAGGTCGCCAACCCCGACCCGCGGGCCCTGGCCGAGTACGTGCGACTGATGGACACGCCCATGGTCGCGCTGTTCACCGGGCCGGCGTTCGGCCTGGGCCAGGCGACCGTCGAGCGGGCCATGGTCTCCTCCTACTTCCTGGAGTTCCTGCTCGCGGCCGGGCTGATGAACATCCTGGCCGTCGCGCGGCACACCCGCGCCGAGGAGCAGACGGGCCGCGCGGAGCTCGTGCGGGCCGCGCCCGTGGGGCGGCAGGCGCCGCTCAGCGCCGCGCTGCTACTGGCCGCGGCGGCCGACGCCGTTCTCGCCGGGCTCCTGGCCGCCTTCCTGGGCGCCGCCGGGTACCCGGCCGGGTCGGCCCTGCTGTTCGGGGCGGCGGTCGGTACGACCGGCCTGGTCTTCGCGGGGGCGACCGCGCTGACCGCGCAACTGGCCGCCTTGTCCCGCGCGGCCGCGGGCATCGCGGGCGCGGCGCTGCTCGCGGCCTGGGCCGTGCGCGGGATCGGCGCCCTGCAACAGGACGGCGGCAGCGCTCTGACCTGGCTCTCCCCCCTGGCCTGGGCCCAGTACACCCGGGTGCTGGCTGACGAGCGGTGGTGGCCCCTGGGGCTGTCGGTCGCGCTCGCCGCGGCGCTCGCGGCCGGGGGGTACGCGCTGTCCGAGCGGCGCGACCTGGGGTCGGGGCTGCTGGCCGAGCGCTCGGGCCGGGGAGGGGCGGCGCCGTGGCTGCGCTCGCCCCTGGCGCTGGCGTTCCGGCTGCAGCGCACCTCGATCCTGTGGTGGGGCGGCGTGCTCACGGTGGCCGCGTTCGTCTACGGGTCCCTGACGGGGGCGCTGGCCGGGGCCGATGCCGCGGACGCGTTCTTCGGCACCGGCGGGAACGTGCAGGCGGGCTACCTGAGCCTGATGGCGGTCGCGATGGGGCTGCTGGTGTGCGTGTACGCGGTGCTGGCCGTGGTCTCGCTGCGCACCGACGAGGTGCGCGGACGCACCGCGCTGCCGCTGGCGGGCCCCACGGCGCGGAGCGCGTGGCTCCGGGCGTGGCTGGCGGTGACCGCCGCGGCGGGGACCGCCATGGCGGTGGCGGTGGGCGCGGCGATGGCCGCAGGTGCGGCGTGGTCGACCGGCGACGCCTCGGCACTGGGGCCGGTCTTCGCCGCCGCGGTGGTGCGCATCCCGGAGGTGCTGCTGGTTCTGTCGGTGGCCGCGCTGCTGCACGGCTTCGCGCCCCGGGCGCTGCCCGCGGTCTGGGCCGTGGTGCTGTACGGAGGGGTGGTCCGGTTCTTCGCGCCGAGCCTGGGCTGGCCGCAGTGGCTGATGGACCTGTCACCGCTCGACCACATCGCGCGGATGCCGGTGGAGCCGTTCTCAGCGGGGCCGGTCGCGGCCACCGTCGCCGCGGCGGCGGCCCTGGCGGGGCTGGCGGCCTACGGCTACGGGCGCAGGGACCTGGCCGGAGGCTGATGACGGCGCCCGCCCCCGCACGCGGGGGCGGGCGGACCTATCGGCGGGCCGGGAGGCCGTGCAAGGCCTGGGCGAGGGCGTCGCGCAGGCGCGGGTAGGTCGGGGCGAGGCGGCGCAGCGCGGCCTCCAGGCCGGGGTCGTCCCCCCGGGAGAGGGGGTACTGGACGGCGCCGAGCAGCCGCGCCTGTTCGGCGGCCACGGCGGCGGGGGCGTCGAGCCCCACCTCGGCCAGGCACCGCGCGGCGTCGGACAGGCGGCGCGCGCCGACGCGCACACCGAACACCTCCAGCAGCACCCGTGTGTCCGGGGCGAGTCCCGAGCGCACCAGGGCCGCCAGCGCCTCGACCGCCCCGGCGCCGCCGAGAGACCCCACCGGCGCGGCGCCTTCTCCCCGCGCGTCGAGCCATTCCAGGGCTCGGGGCAGGCTGCGCACGAGCGCCTCCCCGGCCGAGACGGGGCCGGTGGACGCGAAGTCGGAGCGCATGGTGAAGGGAGTGTCGGCGTACTCGACGGCATCGGCCCGCCAGGCGCGGACGAAGTCGGGGGCGGGCAGCGCGGCATAGGGGAAGCCGTGCGGGTCGTGCAAGACGACTGTGCCGTCGTCGGCCGACAGCACGACGACATAGTGGTCGCCGCCGTCGGGGCCGCGCTCGCCTGGGTGGTGGGTCAGCAGGCCCATGTCGAGGGGACCGGCGATGACGGGCCCGCGCGCGCAGGCGGCGCGCAGCCGCGCCAACGCCTCTTCGGGTGTTCCCCCGCCCGTGCGCTCGTAGGAGACGCCGAGCAGGCCGAGCGCCGCCGCCACACCGGCCTCCGGGTCCCAGCCGAGGGGGTCGAAAAAGGGCCGGCGCCCTTCGATGAGCTGCACTCCGAAAGGGGAGCCGGTGAGCGTCTCGATGACGTGGCCCGCGGGCGCGCGCTCACCGAGGACCATTCCGATCGAGCTGGCATAGCAATAGGGGCCGGAGCCGAGATAGGGCGTCATGGAATTCCTCCGCGGACGTCGGGGGCGGCGGAGGGGAAGTCTTCCGGAATTCCGGGGTTTTCTCATCCCCGGGGGTCCGCCGGAGCGGACGCCTCTTGCACCGGCTCTTCAACGGCCGCGGTGAACCCGAGCGGTCACAGCACCGGCGAGGATCCCTCCGTCGTACCCACCGGCGTTCAAGAGAGCTCGAAGAGGTCCGGATCGGCCTCCCTGATCAGGCCACCGAGGCGTTCGGAATCGCGGTACAGGCCGGCCAGCACCATTCCGAGCCTGCGCAGTGCGCCCACATCCGCCTCGTCCGCCGTCACGGCGAAATAGTCGTCCCGCGTGCCGTCCGCTTGGTGGAATTGCCCCGACTCGAATTCGAGACGGACCGAGTTCAGCAGGTCGGCGATGTCCGGTGCCTCCGCCTGGGCCGCGAGAGCGGCGACGACATTCCAGTCACCCGCCCCTCCCGCCTGCCCCTGCGCGACGAAAACTCCCTTCACCGCCCCCACCGCGTCCTGGCCGAGCTCGAGGACGTAGCGGGGGTCGGGGTCCGCGTGGAACAGGAAGAGCGAGAACGGGTCGATCCCGCACTCGGGAACGCGCCCGTCGCGCATGCGATGCTGATCCGGCATGACCCACAGGGTAAACGGGTGCCGGTACCCCGGAGGGCGTTCCCGGTCGCGGCGTCAGGCGTCGACGCTCCACCGGGCGCCCTCATCGGGGGCCTTTTCGCCCGGGACCAGTTTCAGGCCCACCACGGCCAGGATGATGCCGCCGATGAAAACGGCCTTGGCCGCCGACACCGGCTCGGCCCCGGTGGCCATCGCGTACACCACCGTCAGCGCCGCGCCGAGGCCGACCCAGACCGCGTACCCGGTCCCGATCGGGATGTGCTTGACCGCCCAGCCCAGGCCCACCATGCTCACCGCCAGCGCGACCGCGAACACCGCGGTCGGGACCGGCTCGCTGAACCCGTCCGACATGCCCATCGCGGTGGCCCACACGGCCTCGAACACCGCGCTGACCAGAAGGACCATCCACGGCATGCGCATGCTCAGCTCACCGCCTTCAGGCCGATGATGGAGCCGACCAGCAGCACCAGCAGCAGGATCTTGGACGCCGAGGCCCGGTCCTGCCGGGTGGCGAAGCCCCACACCACCGTCAGGGTGGCGCCGATGCCCACCCACACCGCGTAGGCGGTCCCGGTCGGCAGGGACGTCATGGCCCAGGCCAGCCCGCCCATGCTCAGGGCGAGTGCGATGAAGAACAGGACCGTGGGGCGCCGTCGGCGGAAACCCTCGGAGGCCGACAGGGCCGAGGCCCACACGGCCTCCAGGACCCCGGAGGCGACCAGGACGAACCACGCCATGAAATTCCGACCTCATTCCATGGCCGTCTTGTCGTCGAGCGGGTACGGCTCCCTCGTCCGCGGGCCCGATCGCCGGGTCCCTGCCAAGAGATATACGACATCGCCGCGGCGGCGGCAAGCGGAAAAGGCGCCGGACGGCGGAGAACAATGGAGAATTGCGTCACCACCGGCGGGCGGGGTGCGCATTCCGCCGTTCGGGGGCGCCGGCGCCGTCGGCCTTCCGGTCCGCCCCCGGCCGTGCCCCGCCGGCCGGGCGGCCCACCGGCGCGCGCCGCACGGCGGCGATCGCCGCGGCCGCGCACACCATCCCCGCCGCCTCCACCGGGCCCGGCACGCGGCCGTGCACCGCCCACTCCAGCAGGGCCGTCACCGGCGGCACGCAGAAGAAGAGCGCGGTCACCCCGGTCGCCTCGCCGCGCGCCACCATCGCGTACAGCAGCGCCGTGGCCCCCACCGAGACCACCGCCGCCATCCACCCGGCGCCGACCAGCAGGCCCGGCTCCCAGTCGAACCGCATCCGGCCGCCCGCCAGGGCGACCACCGCGAACACGGCCGCGCTGAGCGTGCTCTGCAGTGCCAGCGACGCCCACAGCCCGGTCCCCGACGCGCGCCCCTGCACCAGGGTCCCGGCGGTGATGCCCAAGAGCGCGGCGAACGCGCAGGCCAGGCCCAGCGCACCGCCGTCGCCGCCGGACAGCTCGCCCAGCCCCGCCCCGGCCGTCAGCGCCGCCCCGGCCACCCCCAGGGCCAGCCCGGCCCACAGCGCCGCGCCGCGCCCTCCGGAGGTCCACGCGGCGACGGCGGCGGTCAGCACCGGCTGCAGGGCGACGATCACGATCACCGTGGCCGCGGGCGAGTCGGCCGCCAGCGCCAGGAAGAAGAACCCCTGGTAGACGACCTGCATGAGCAGGGCGACCGCCCCCAGCCGCAGCCAGGGGCGACCCCCTGCGGGCAGGGGGTCGCGGACCAGCGCCCAGACGCCCCACGAGAGCGCGGCGGCGCCCGCCGCCCGAAGGAACAGGAACGCGGGGACGGTCGTGTGCGGCAGCCCGGCCTGAACGGCCAGCGGCCCGCTCGCCCACAGCAGCACGAACACGGCGGGGGCCGCCGCGGCGGCCGCCCGCACGGACACTGCGGAGGCGGCCATGGGGGACTCCGATCCGGTAGGGGCCGGGGAAACGGAAAAGGAGGCGTCCGGGCCCCGGGCGCTCCGGAACGCATCCCGGATTCCTTTTCTAGCCATTCATCGGAGGCGCCGGGAAATGCCGTTTCCCGATGGGGGTATGCTCTGCGGGCATGGGGGTCGAGATCCGCCACCTGCGGGCGTTCCTGGCGGCCGTGGAGGAGCGCAGCATCACCCGGGCCGCCCGGCGCCTGCACATCACCCAGCCCGCCCTCTCGCGCACCCTGGCCGACCTGGAGCAGCACGTGGGCGCCGCCCTGCTGCGCCGCTCACCCCGGGGCGTCGAGGCGACCGCCGAGGGGGAGGCGTTCCGGGACCGGGCCCAGCGCGCCCTGGACGCGTTCGAGGAGGCGGTCCGGGCACCGGCCGGGCGCCCGCTGCGGGTCGGGCACGCCTGGGGCGCCTTCGGCCCCTTCACCAGCCCGCTGCTGCGGGCCTGGCGGCAGGGGCACCCGGACCACCCGCTCGAGCTGGTCCGCCGCGACGACGCGATGGAGCGCCTGGAGGCCGGGGAGGTGGACGCGTGCGTGGTGCGCGGGGCACCGCCCGAGCGCGGGTACGCCGGGGCGCGGCTGCACCGCGAGGAGCGGTGGGCGGCGCTGCCCGCCGGGCACAGGCTGGCGGGGGCGGAGGCGCTCGCCCTGGCCGACCTGGCGGGGGAGGGCCTCCTCGTCAACACGGTCACCGGCACCACCGGCCCCGGGATGTGGGGCGAGGGGCCGCGCCCCCGCGTGGTCGGGGACACGGCCAACGTCGACGAATGGATCGACCTGATCGCGGCGGGCGCGGGCATCGGGGTGACCCTGGGGTCGGTGGCGATGACGCGGCGGCACGCCGAGGTGGTGTACGTGCCGCTGGAGGACGCCCCCGCCGTCCAGGTGCACCTGGTGTGGCGCCGCGACGCGGCCCACCCGGCGCTGCCGGGCTTCGTCGAGACGGCGCGGCGCATCACCGGCGCGGACCGGCACTGAGCCCTCGGCCGCACACTGCCCGCCCTCCGGGACCCTCCCGGGCCACGCGGCACAGAGCGGTGACATCCGCGCGGCCGCAGCCGTCCGGCGGGCGGTCGGGGGCTCGGTCGGCCCCTGACCTGGCCGGCTCCTCGGGAGTCCGCCCGGCGCCCCGCCTCTCGGCCGGGGCCGTCCGCCGCAGAGAGGTCCGCGCACCGTCTTCCGAGGGTGTGCCTTCACGGGAGGCGCCCCGCCGGCCCTGCGCCGTTGATCTCGGGAAAAGCGCCCCCAAAACCGGCCCGGAAGCGTCGTTTCTCCCG
>NZ_JAQFWQ010000080.1 GCF_027706725.1 Nocardiopsis endophytica | reverse complement strand
ACAAGAGTGCTGTCAAAACCGCCGGAATGACAGCACCTTTGTCGAGATCATCGCCAGGAGGGGGTGCACCGGGGCGGCGGCCGCCACGAACGCGGGCGACCACGCACCCACTCGGCCGCGCCGCCCACCCGGACCACGAGAGGCCAGCCGGACGGTAAGCAAGGCCCGGGAACCGCCCGGCTCTGGCCGTCGCTGCCCATCACGGTGACCGTGCACACGCGCCGCGCCCGACAGCGCTGCCGCGAGGGCCGCCGACCTGTCCTCGTCGCCGCCGATCACGCCGCACCCCGCCAGCCCGCCGCCCGGCCGGAGTCCTGGAGTGGGGTACCAGCCCGGCCGTCTGCTCGGCTGATCCATGCAACTGATCCATGCAGCCGCATGGCCGCACGCCGAGAACCCGAACCCGACGGCACGGCTTCAGGGCGCTTCTCCCGAGGACGACGCGGAGGGAGCGTGCAGAGAATCAGTCACCCCCGTTTCCCCGGCCGGGGCGGTGGCCCGGGATGCGGTCCAGGACCTCCTCCAGGTCGCGCTGGACGTCGACCGCCGCCTCCTTCAGCGCCCGCAGCGTCACCCCGATCGCCGGCCTGCGCAGGCTCGCCGCCCGGACGGCCATGTAGACGTCCCTCGACGGCGCGTCCTCGGGCAGTCTGCGGAATGCCAGTCCGGCCGTCCCGGCGCTCAGGGACAGCGCCGGGACGGCGGCGATGCCGATGCCCCGCGACACCAGGCTCAGGATGGTCCCCAGGCCCTCGAACTCCCACGCCGCCGCCGGGGCGCCGCCCAGGTCGGCGAGCAGGGTGTCGGTCCCGTACCGGGACGGCTCGCCCTGCGGTGCGGCGATCCAGGCCTCGTCCCGCAGCCGCTCCAGCTCCACCGGCACCGCCGGGTCCGCCAGCCGGTGCCCCTCGGGCACCGCCAGCACCATCGGGTCGCGCAGCAGGTGCTCGTGGCGGAGCTTGCCCGCGCCGGTGTCCGGGCGCCGCCCCGTCCAGTCGTCGACCAGGGCGATGTCGGCTTCGGCGGCGCTCACCTGGCGGATCCCCGCCCCCTCGGTGGTCTGGCGCAGCACCAGCTGCATGCCGGTGTGGCGGCGCAGGCTCTGCGCCAGGCGGGGCGCGAACGCCACCGCCGCCGTCGGGAACGCCGCCACCGTCACCCGGCCGGTCACCCGCCCCCGCCGCTCGTCCAGCACCGCCTCGGCCGCCTCCACCAGCGCGAGGATCTGCTCGGCCTGGTCGGCCAGCAGCCTGCCGGTTTCGGTCAGTTCGGCACTGCGCGCGGTGCGGTCCAGTAACTGGGCCCCCGCCTCGCGCTCCAGGGCGGACAATTGCTGCGAAACGGCCGAAGCCGTATACCCCAGCGAGGCGGCGGTCGCCGCGATCGTCCCCTTATCGGCGAATTCCTTCAGCAGTTGGAGCCTGCGGAGATCGAGCATAAGGCCACCTTACGCTCACCATCGAAAAGAGTCGCTTGTACTGATGGGTGGAAGTGGGCAGAGTGAAAGTGCGAGGCCGGGAGCACCAGCGGCCCCAGGCCTCCCACCAGCCGCCGGACGTATGCGGGGTCGATCTCTTCATGTCTGTTGCCGTTTCCGCCACACTCGCCGTGAACGAGGCCCTGGAGGCCCGGCGCCGCGCCGGCGCCCCCGTCCTGCCTCTGGGGTTCGGCGAGGCGGGACTGCCCGTCCACCCCGCGCTGCGGGACGCCCTCGCGGCCGGGGGCGGGTGCAACTCCTACGGACCGGTCGCCGGAGAGCGCGGCCTGCGCGAGGCCGCCGCCGGGTACTGGTCGCGCCGCGGCCTGGACACCGACCCCAACATGGTCGTGGCCGGGCCGGGAAGCAAGCCGCTGCTGTACGCGCTGCTGATGAGCATCGGCGGGGACGTCGCCGTCGCCGCCCCGAGCTGGGTCAGCTACGCCGCCCAGAGCCGCCTGTCCGGGCACCGCCCGCTGTTCGTGCCCACCGAGCGCGGCCAGGGCGGCGTGCCCCAGCCCGACCTGCTCGCCGAGGCCGTCCGGGACGCGCGCGCCCAGGGCCGCGACGTGCGGGCCGTGATCGCCACCCTCCCCGACAACCCGACCGGCACCGTCGCCGGCGCCGACACCGTCCGGCGCCTGGCCGAGGTCGCCCGCGCCCTGGACCTGGTGGTCATCTCCGACGAGATCTACCGCGACCTGGTGCACGACCCGGCCGCCACCACGGTGCACAGCCCCGCCGAGTTCGCCCCCGAGCGGACCGTGGTCACCACCGGCCTGAGCAAGAACCTGGCCCTGGGCGGCTGGCGCCTGGGCGTGGCGCGCCTGCCCGACGGGCCGCGCGGGGCGCACCTGCGCGCCGAGCTCCTGGGCATCGCCAGCGAGCTGTGGTCCAGCCCGAGCGGCCCGGTCCAGCGCGCCGGGGCCCTGGCCTTCAGCGAGCCGGCCGAGCTGACCGACCACATCGGGCGCAGCCGCCGCCTGCACGGCACGGTCGCCCGCGCGGTGGCCGACCGCTTCACCGACGCCGGGGCCACCGTGGCCGCGCCGCGCGCCGCCTTCTACCTCTACCCCGACTTCGAGCCGCACCGCGAGCGCCTGGCCGCCGTCTTCGGGGTCGACGACGGGCCGGGCCTGAGCCGGATGCTGCTCGAGCGCTACGGCCTGGGCGCGCTGCCCGGGGTCGAGTTCGGCGAGTGCCCCGAGGCCCTGCGCCTGCGCGTCGCCACCAGCCTGCTCTACGGCGACACCGACGCCGAGCGCTGGGCGGCGCTGGCCGTGGACGACCCCACCTCCCTGCCGTGGATCCGCGCGCACCTCGACCGCCTGGAGGAGGTGCTGTCCGAGGTCGTCGAACCCGTGGCGGCGGCCGCCTGAGGCGCGCACCGCCCGCGAGGGGCACCGACAACCGAACACGGACGCCAACGCCGAGGCGAACCCGGAGAACGGGGGCGAGGAGCGGGGCCGGACATCGCGGAAGGGCCGGTCCCGCTCCTCTGCGCGGGCCACCCTAGCGGTAGGCCCCCGGAACGGCGGAGGGCGGGACCCGTGCGCCGCCGAAACACCCCTCCGGCCCCTCGCCTCCGCGGCGTATTCGCCTCCGTGACGCGCCTGCGGCGTGCCTCTGCCGCGCGCCGGGCGCCGGATGGCTCTAGGATCGCGAGCAGTCTTCAACGCATTTTCCTTCTGAGGAGCAGTGATGACGCTCGTGGAGTGGGCGCGCCAGGTGTGCGCCGAGCTCGACCTCCCCGAGGAGGTCGTCAAGGAGGACGTCGACCGCGTCCTCGACCTCGCCCGCGACGCGGCGCACTCGGTGGCCCGCCCGGCGGCCCCGCTCACCACGTTCCTGCTGGGCATCGCGGTCGGCCGCGGCGCCGACCCGGACGAGGCCGCCCGCGTGCTGACCCGGCTCGCGCTGAGCCGGGCCGGGGGCGCCGACGGCCCGGACGGCGCCGACGGCGGGGGCCCAGAAGGCGGAAACAGCGGATGACCGGGTGATATCCGCTGGTCAGGGCCTCTCCGCAACCGGTGTGTGGAGGGACCGTGACGCGAATGTGACGAATCGGTGTGAACCTGGCGGAACACCGCGGTTCCGTACCCCGGAAGCCGTGTCCGGAAGGGGAGCACCCCCTCGGAGCGCCCGGTGATCCTCGGGCGCGCCGCGCCCCCGTCCCCCGTCCGAGATCGATTGGGAGCCCTCACGTGGACCAGACCGTGAGCCTGTTGGAAGACCTATCGTCCATCATCTGGGGACCATGGGTCCTCATCCCCTTGCTGCTGATCACCGGGCTGTTCCTCACGGTCCGCCTGGGTCTGCTGCAGTTCCACAAGCTCTTCCACGCCCTCTGGCTGGCCTTCGTGCGCCGCAAGGAGACCGAGGGCGAGGGCGACATCTCGCACTACCAGGCGCTCAGCACCGCGCTGGCGGCCACCGTCGGCGTCGGCAACATCGCCGGCGCGGGCCTGGCCATCGGCATCGGCGGCCCCGGCGCGCTGTTCTGGATGTGGATGACCGGCCTGGTCGGCATGGCCACCAAGTACAGCGAGGCGCTGCTGGGCGTGAAGTACCGCCAGCGCGACGACGTCGGCAAGCAGAGCGGCGGGCCGATGTTCTACCTGAAGAACGGCCTGTCCGGCGGGCTCGGCACCACCCTGGGCTTCCTGTTCGCGCTCTTCGGCGCGGTCGCGGCCTTCGGCATCGGCAACGGCACCCAGGCCAACACCGTCGCCCAGCAGCTCGACGAGAACTTCGCGATCGCCCCGTGGGTCTCCGGCCTGGTGATGATGGTGCTCATCGGTATCGTCGTGATCGGCGGCATCAAGAGCATCGGCCGCGTCGCCTCGGCGGTCGTGCCGGTGATGATCCTGCTCTACATCGTCGTCACGCTGCTGGTCCTCATCGTCCACGTCGCCGACCTGCCCGCCGCCCTGGCGCTGATCGTCACCGACGCCTTCACCGGCACCGCGGCCACCGGCGGCTTCGTCGGCTCCACCGTGCTGATCGCCCTGCAGATGGGCGTCGCCCGCGGCATCTTCTCCAACGAGTCCGGCCTGGGCACCGGCGCCATCGCGGCGGCCGCCGCCAAGACCGACCAGCCCGTGCGCCAGGCCATGGTCTCGATGACCCAGACCTTCATCGACACCATCGTCGTGGTCACCATGACCTGCCTGGTCATCATCGTCACCGGGGTGTGGAAGCTCGGCGACGACGACGGCGCCGCGCTGACCTCCGCCGGGCTGGAGGAGGGCCTGGGCGCCATCAGCCCGGCCCTGGGCGCGGCGGCCGGCCCGATGCTCGCCATCGCGGTGGTGGTGTTCGCCTTCACCACCATCCTCGGGTGGTCCTACTACGGCGACCGCTGCATCGACTACCTGATCGGGCACCGCGCGGTGGTCTTCTACCGGGTGCTGTTCGTGGTCGTGGTGTTCATCGGCGCCACCGCCCAGCTCGACGTGGTCTGGCTGTTCAGCGACATCGCCAACGGCCTGATGGCGCTGCCCAACCTGGTCGGCCTGCTGCTGCTGTCGCCGGTGGTGGTCGCCGAGACGCGGCGCTACTTCGCCAACCCCGAGTGGAAGAACCCGGACTTCCGGGTCCCCGAGAAGCAGTAGCGCGCGAGCGGCGCGACATGAGAAGGGCCTGTCCGATACGGACAGGCCCTTCGGCCGTTCCGGGTGTCCGGCCGTTCCCCCAGGGGGCGTCCCCGCGCCCCCCGCGTCACCACCAGGCGTGGAAGTGGTGCACCGGCCCCTTGCCCGCGCCGACCTCCAGGTCGTCGGCACGGCGCAGCGCCTCGGTCAGGTACTCCTTGGCCTCCCGCACCGCCGCGGCGCAGCCGTCCCGCTGCGGCAGGAGCGCGGCGATGGCCGACGACAGGGTGCAGCCGGTGCCGTGGGTGTTCTTCGTGGCCACCCGGGGCGCGGTGAACGGCACGGCCGGGCGCCCCGGCTCCACCAGCAGGTCGGTGCTCTCGGCGGTGTCCAGGTGCCCGCCCTTGATCAGCACCCGGCGGGCGCCCAGGTCGAGCAGGCCGCGCGCCTGGTGCTCCATCTCGGCGGTGTCGGCCGCCTCCTTCACCCCGAGCAGCTCGGCGGCCTCGGGCAGGTTGGGGGTGATCAGGTCGGCGCGCGGCAGCAGGCGGGCGCGGACCGCCCCGATGGCGTCGGCGGCCAGCAGCCGGTCGCCGCTCTTGGCCACCATGACCGGGTCGAGCACCACGTTCGGCGGCCGGTGCGCGTCGAGCGCCCCCGCCACCGCGTCGATCACCCCGGTGTCGGCCAGCATGCCGATCTTGACCGCGTCGGTGCGCACGTCGTCCAGCAGCACGTCGAGCTGGCGGGTGATGAACTCCGGGGGCACACGGTGCACCTCGGCGACCCCGGTGGTGGTCTGCGCGACCAGGGCCGTCACTACGCTCATGCCGTAGCCCCCGAGGGCGGAGAAGGCCTTGAGGTCGGCCTGGATCCCCGCGCCGCCGCTGGGGTCCGTCCCGGCGATGGACAGGATGTTGAAGGAGCTCATGGGCGTCCCTTCGCTAGTGCGAGCTAGTGCAGGTTCGACGGGTGTGTTCTCAGCCGCGGTGGGAGGAGGCTCCGCGGCACCCCGCGCCGGTGGGTGTGTTCGGGAGCCGGGCCGCACTGGGCGGCCCGGCGTGCGATCAGGGTGTCACATGCGCGGTGCCGACCCCGAGGCGGGGCGTGCGTGGCGCCCGCCCTGCGGCGCGCCGCCGCCGTGGCCCCCGCCGTGGCCGCCGTGACCGCCGTGGCGGCCGCCGTGGCCCTCCTCGGCGCCCCCGCGGCGGGAGCGGGTCGCGCGCTCCAGCAGCAGGATCGCGACCACCAGCACGAAGCCGACGGCCATCAGCAGCACCGTGAACGGCACCTCGGTGGGGGCGGTGAAGGTGCGGTCCTCCTCCTGCCAGGGCCACAGCGCCCGGAGCGACCCGGCGAGCAGGCCGGTCATGACCACCATCGCCAGGTGGTGGTGGTGCTCCAGCACCCACTGCAGCAGCTTGACGAACAGGGCGCCGCCGAGCAGCGCGCCGAGGAAGAAGAACCCGAGGTAGCCCATGTCGCGGTCGTTCACCGCGTTCATGGTGGAGGTGTACAGGCCCAGGGTGAGCAGGATCAGCGAGCCCGACATGCCGGGCAGCACCAGGGCGGACACGGCCACCGCCGCCGCGGCGGTGATGATCAGCGGGTTGGGGTCGATCTCGGAGGGCGGCAGCCCGATGAGCACGAACGCCACCGCCGCCACGCCCAGGGCCAGCAGGTAGTCGCCCACCCGCCAGCGCTTCGTGGTGCTGGAGTAGGGGACGTACACCGAGGCCAGCACCAGGCCGAAGAAGACGGCGTAGGCGAACTGCCGCTCGGACTCCACCAGCGGGGCCAGCAGCTTGGCCGCGGTGAGCGCGGCGGTGGCCATGCCGATCAGCACCGCGATCACGGCGGCCCAGTCGGCCTGGCGGAACTCGGCGCCGGCGCGCGCCATGCCGCGCCCGCGGGGCAGGTCGGAGACGGTGAGGCGGATGCCGCTGACCACGTGGCCGGCCGAGGTGATGATGGTCTCGTAGATGCCGGTGATCAGGGCGACCGTGCCGCCGCTGATCCCGGGCACCACCTCGGCGGTGCCGATCAGGGCGCCGCGGACCAGGTTGAGGGCGTGGGTGCCGATTGGTTTGGCCATGTCTCGCGTTTCGTCGATGGGTCTGGGGAGGCGGGGCGCGCGGCACCGGCCGCGGGGAGGCGGGCGTCGGGACGCCGCGCCCCGGACGTCTCGTCTTCCCGGACGGCCCCGGCTTCAGGCCGGCCGTCACCCGTTCCGAGGCCGCTCGGGCTCAGCGGGTTCGCGCGGAGCGCGGGAAACACGCCCTAGTGTAAGGACTCCGGCCCGGTCCGGGGCGCCGGAAGCGGCCTGGGGAGCGGGTTTTCGGGAACTCCGCGGCCGATCGTGCGGATAACCGGAACCGGGAGGGTGCGGTGCGCCCGGCCCGGCCCGGTCCGTCCCGGATCGCTCCCCGGGCGGAAGCGCCGTCCGCGGCCCTGAACGCGGCGCAAACATCTTCGCCGCGACGCTGGGCTAACGGCCGCGCCCGCGGGTCCCGCGGGTCCATATGTCCAGGGTCGGCGCCCGTGCGGCCTCTCGTCCTCTTCGTCTCCGTTCGGACACTTGTGCCTCGTCCGGGGCGTCTGTTCTGCTGCTGTGGGTCCCCCGACCGGCACGCGTATCGTCCGCGGGCCGCGGGGTATCCCAAGAGCGACACGATCAGCGCTGATCGGAAAGGGACACCTGGATGAGCGACACCCGCGTTCTGGGAAGCAGGCACTCCGGGGGCGACCCCTCCGGACCTCCCGTCTCCACCGCCGACCACATCGCCCTGGCCCAGGCCCGCTCGGCCCACAACTACGCGCCCCTGCCGGTGGTCATCGCCTCCGGCGAAGGCGCCTGGGCGACCGACGTCGAGGGCCGGCGCCACCTCGACATGCTCGCCGGGTACTCGGCGATGAACTTCGGGCACGCCAACCCCGACCTGCTCGCCGCCGCCCACCACCAGCTGGACCGGGTGACGCTCACCAGCCGCGCCTTCTACAACGACCAGTTCGCGCCGTTCGTCGCGGCCCTGGGCGACCTGGTGGGCAAGGAGCGCGTGCTGCCCATGAACACCGGGGCCGAGGCGGTGGAGACCGCCATCAAGGTGGCCCGCAGATGGGCCTACGACGTCAAGGGGGTCCCCGACGGGGAGGCCACCATCGTGGTGGCGGGCGGCAACTTCCACGGCCGCACCACCACGATCATCTCCTTCTCCTCCGACCCCGACGCCTACGGCGGCTTCGGGCCCTACACGCCCGGGTTCCGGGCGGTGCCCTACGGCGACGCCGAGGCCGTGGCCGAGGCGGTCGACGGCACCACCGCCGCGGTGCTGGTGGAGCCGGTCCAGGGCGAGGCCGGGGTGGTGGTGCCCCCGCCGGACTACCTGCCGCGGCTGCGCGAGCTGTGCGACTCCGAGCGGGTGCTGCTCATCGCCGACGAGGTGCAGTCCGGGCTCGGCCGCACCGGCACCGTGCGGGCCTGCGAGCACACCGGCGTGGTGCCCGACGCCTACCTGTTCGGCAAGGCGCTGGGCGGCGGCGTGCTCCCGGTCTCGGCGATGGTCGCCGACGAGTCGGTGCTCGGCGTCATCCAGCCCGGCCAGCACGGCAGCACCTTCGGCGGCAACCCGCTGGCCGGGGCGATGGGGCGCACCGTGGTGCGGATGCTCAAGGAGGGGCCGTACCTGGAGAACGCCCGGACGCTGGGGGAGGTGCTGCGCACCCGCCTGAAGGAGTTCGTGGGCGGAGGCGTGGTCGCGGCCCGGAGCATCGGGCTGTGGGCGGGCATCGACATCGACCCGTCGCTGGCCACCGGCCGCCGCATGTGCGAGCTGCTCGCCGAGCGGGGCGTGCTGGTCAAGGACACCCACGGGTCGACGATCCGGCTCTCTCCGCCGCTGGTGATCACCGAGGAGGACCTCAACTGGGGCCTGGACCAGCTCGGAGCGGTCCTGGCCGACCTGAAGGCGGGGCGGGCCTAGCCTGACCGGGCGGGCCGCACCGCGCGGCCCGCCCCCGGCCGTATCGGGGCCGGTGCCGACTCAGGCCTGGTGCCGGGTCAGTCGAGGTCCCGGGCGAGGACCTCGGGCCCGGCGGCGTCGACGGTGTCCCGGGCGACGTACAGCTCCCGCCCCGGTCCCTCCTCGATCCGCTCGCCGACCCGGTCGGCGAACGCCCGCTGGCCCGCGGCGGTCGGGTGGAAGCTGCTGCGGTGCACCTGGATGCCGTCGGTCAGGTCCTGCAGCACGACCCCGTTCAGCCAGGCGTCCTCCGCGCTCACCTCATGGCCCGCGAGCGCGGTGTAGACGTCGACGAACTCGACGCTGCCGACGTCGCCCTCCTCGGCGATCTTCTCGTCCGCCTCGCGGGCGGCGGTGCGCAGCCGGTCGTTGAAGGCGCGCACCTTCCCGTTCAGCCAGGTCTGGTCCTCGACCGTCAGCGTGTAGTACATGCCGGACGGCTCCTTGGGGAACAGGCGCGGGTAGCCGACCAGCAGCAGGCGGGCGTCGGGGGCGCGGTCGCGCACCTCGGCGATGATCTCCTCCAGGGTGTCGTCGAAGGTCCGCATCCGGCGGTCGATGTCCTCCTCCTGCCCTTGGCAGACCCCGCCGGAGACCAGCGGCACCCGCACCATGCAGGTGCGCAGGACGGGGGTGAAGCCCAGGTCGTTGCCGCCGATGCCCAGGCTCACCAGGGAGGTGTACTCGCCGATCGCGTCGAGCTGGGCGTCCTCGGCCCCGGCCTCGTCCAGGAGCTGGGACCCCTTGTGCTTGCTGCACGCGACGAACGCGAAGCCCCCGGCGAAGTCGAAGGCCTCGGAGGCGCGGGAGGGGTAGGCGTCGGCGGAGCGGAAGCAGCCGTCCTCACCGGTGGTGCCGGGCAGGTAGGAGCCGGCGCCGTCGCCGGAGGAATAGGAGTCGCCCAGGGCGAGGTAGTGGCCCCAGGTGGCGGCCTCGACCGGGTCCATGGCCACCCGCCAGTCGTCCTTGGAGCCGGGCTCCTCGCCCGGCGGGCGCCCGCCGGGCGCGCACCCCGACCCGGTCAGCGAGCACCAGGCCCCGGCCAGGCCGTCGCGGGTGACGGGCACCGCGAGCACGAGGACGAGGAGGAGGGACACCGCGGCGGCCGCGACGAGGAGGACACCGCGGCGGACGTCCCCGAGTCTGCGCACTGTCGGCCACCGCCCCTCGAACGTCCTGTCGCCCGGGTTCCGAAGGGCAGAGTACCCGCGGCCGCGGCGGTACAGGGGGAACGGCACGGGCGCCCCCGGACCCGCCGGGCCGCCGGAAAGGGGCCGCGGCGTCGGTGCGCGCCGACGACCAGCCAGGACGCGAGCGGAGAGGGACGCGTCACACTGTGGCCGGAACCGGAAGCGTACGAGCGGCTCCAGCGCCGCCGTCGTTGATCCCGCGATGAACGACGCTGCCGGCACGGCTCGAGCCTCGGCCGTTCGCGGTGCGGGTGGGCAGGCGGCTGGGGGGTACCCCACTCACGGGCCCCAGTCGAGCGGCAGGCCGACGGAGCACACCGATAAGGGCGCCAACGAGAACAGGCCAGCGGCCCTTACCGCAGCGCTGTCGAGCGCGGCGCGTGTGCACGGCCACCGTAGATGGCAGCGACGGCGAGAAGCGGGCGGTTCCCCGGCCGGTCCTGCCGTCCGTCCGGCCCCTCGCGGTCCGGGTAGGCGGCGCGGCGAGGAGGACGGGTGCTCGCCCGCGCCCGTGGCGGCCGTCTGCCCGGTGCCCCTCCTCGTTGATCTCGGGAAAAACGACGCTAAAACCGCCCCGGTAGCGTCGTTTTCCCCGAGATCAACGAGGGAGCGGCGGCGCTGGGGCGTGCTGTTGTTGATCTCGGGGAAGTCGGGCTTATCGTGTCCGGTTTAACCCCGACTTCCCCGAGATCAACGAGGGCGGGCGCCGAGCGGCCACCCCCGCGATGATCTCGGCGGAAGTGCTGTCATTCCGCCGGTTTTGACAGCACCCTTGTCGAGATCATCGCCGGGCAGGGGCACACCGGCCTGACGGCCGCCACGAGCGCGGGCGACCACACGCCCACCTGATCGCGCCGTCGCCCGGACCGCGAGGAGTCTGCCGCCCGGCTGGTGGGGTCGGGGAACCGCCCCGCTCACTCCGTCGCCGCCCATCACGGTGACCACGCACACGCCCGGCGGTCGGCAGCGCTGCAGCATGGGCTGCCGACCTCTGCCTTGGCGTCCCATCGGCCTGCCGCCTGGTCGGGGCCCTTGAGATGAGACCGGGTCAGCTCCCCAGGCGCAGGGCGTCGCGGTACCAGCCATCCTGCTCGGCCAGCTCATGGGGGGTGCCCTCCTGGAGGACGCGGCCCTCGGAGAGCACGTAGATGCGGTCCATCCGCTCCAGGCCCGCCAGGTCGTGGGTGATCAGCAGGGTCGAGAACCCTTCGGCGTCCGCCGCGTCCAGGACGTCGGCCATGACCGCGTCCCGGGTGTCGGGGTCCAGGTGCGCCGTCGGCTCGTCCAGGACCAGGATCCTCGGCGCCGCCAGCACCGCCCGGGCCATTGCCAGGCGGCTGCGCATGCCGCCGCTCAGCCGGGTGCCGTGCACTCCCACCTCGGTGTCGAGCCCGTGCGGCATCGCCCGGACCTCGTCGGCCAGGCGCGCCCGCTCCAAGGCCTCCCACAGCCGCTCGTCGCCGCCATCGGTGTGTTGGCCGTTGTCGGTGTCCCCGCTGCTGTCGGCGTCCCCGTTCCCGGCGGGGCCGGTCTCTGGCAGGGCCAGCCGTAGGTTCTCCCGCAGGGTGGAGGCGAACACGTGCGGGTCCTGCGGCACGCCCCCGATCGCCCGCCGTGCGTCGTCCCGGTCGTAGCCGACCAGGTCGCCGCCGCCGAGCTCCACGCCCCCCGCGTCGGGGTCCCGGAAGCGCAGCAGCACCTCCGCCAGCGTGCTCTTCCCCGCGCCGCTGGGCCCCAGCACCGCCACCTTCGCCCCCGCGGGCACCTCCAGGTCGATGCCGCGCAGCGCCCACGGCTCCTGTGGGCCGTACCGCACCTTCAGCCCCCGCACCCGCAGGTCGGCCGGGGGCGGCTCGGGCAGGGCGGCCGGTTCGGCGGGCGGCTCCACCATGGCCGGGGTGTCCAGCACGTCGAACAGGCGTGCACCCCCGGCCCGCAGCGCCCCCAGCCGCGCCGCCACCGCGGGCAGCGGCTGCACGATCTCGAACGCGGCCAGCGTGGTCAGCACCAGCACCGCCAGCGGCACCGGGTGCAGCGACCCGTCGTCGACCGCCGCCACCCCCAGCAGCAGCGACGCCCACACCGTCAGGCCGGTGACCAGCGCGGTCGCCCCGGCACCGAACCCCAGCAGCCCCGCGTCCCGGCGGGCCAGACGGGTCAGCTCGGCGTCGGCCTCCTCCACCCGGTGCACCGCCCGGTCCATGGCCCCGTAGGCGACCAGGTCGGGGGCGCCGTGCAGGGCGTCGACGAGGGAGGTGGACAGGCGTCCGCGCGCCTCCGCCTGGCGCTCGCCGGGCGCCCGGCCGAGCCGCGCGGCGACCAGCGGCACCGCCAGCCCGGTGAGGAGCAGCCCGGCGGCCAGCACCAGCCCGCCGGGGACCAGCAGCGCCGTGCACACGGCCGTGGTCACCCCGCCGGCCACCACCGCGATCAGCGGCGGCGTGAGCCCCCGCAGGAGCAGGTCCTGGGTGGACTCGGTGTCGCTGACCAGGCGGGAGACCAGGTCGCCGGAGCGGAAGCGGCGGATGGGTTCGGTGCGGGCCAGTCGCTCGTAGACCTTCACCCGCACGTCGGCCAGGGTGCGGAAGGCGGCGTCGTGGGTGACCAGCCGCTCCAGGTACCGCGCCACCCCGCGGGTGACGCCCAGGGCGCGGGTGGCCACGATCGCCACGCTCAGCGCGGTGATCGGCGGGTGCTCGGCCGCCTTGGCGAGCATCCAGGCGGCGATGCCCAGCAGTGCCACCGCCGACCCGGTGGCCACCGAGCCGAGCAGGACCCCGAGCGCGAACCGGCTGCCCCGGGGCCAGGCCAGCAGGACCATCCGCACCAGCGGGTCGCGGCCGCGGCCGGGGGCGTCGGCGCCCTCGGCGGCCACGGGGGAGACGTCGGCGGTGCTCATCGGAGGGCCTCCCGCTCCAGGCGGCCCGCTCGGACGGGGACCGTCTCGTCAACGTGCTCGGCCCACCCGGTGTCGTGGGCCACGACGACACCGGTGCGCCCCTCCAGCAGCCGTGCGACCGCCGTCCGGACCGCCGCCGCGTTCTCGGGGTCCAGGTGCGCCGTCGGCTCGTCCAGCAGCACCACCGGCGCGTCCCGCAGGAACGCCCGCGCCAGTGCGACGCGCTGGCGCTGTCCGGCCGACAGGCGGGCGCCGCGCTCGCCCAGCGGGGTGGCGTACCCCTCGGGCAGCTCCCGGATGAAGGCGTCGGCCTCGGCCAGCTCGGCGGCCCGGCGCACGGCCCCGTCGTCCGCGTCCGGCGCGCCGAGCCGGATGTTCCCGGCCACGGTGTCGTCGAAGAGGTAGGGGTGCTGCGGCACCCACGCCAGTCGGCGCCGCCACGCGGCGGGGTCGGCCTCGTCCAGGGGAACGCCCTCGGCGGCGCCGGCGGGCACGGCGAGGATCCGCCCCTCGGTCGGCTCGATGAAGCGCAGCAGCAGCGACAGCAGCGAGCTCTTCCCCGACCCGCTGGGACCGGCCAGCAGGATCCGCCGTCCTGCGGGGACCTCCAGGTCGACACCGGCCAGCGCCGGGGCGTCCCGGCCCGGGTAGGTCAGGCCGACCCCCTCCAGGCGCAGCCCCACGCCGCTGTCGGGCAGGTCGGCGGTGCGGTCCCGGGACGGCTCGGGCGCGCGCGGGGCGCCCTCCGCGCGCTTGTCCAGCTCCTTGAAGACCTGCTCGGCCGCTGCCACGCCCTCCATGCTGGCGTGGAACCGGGAGCCGACCTCGCGCAGCGGCAGGTAGGCCTCGGGCGCCAGGATCAGCACGAGCAGCGCCGTCTGGTAGTCGAGCATCCCGTACATCAGCCGGATGCCGATCTCCACGGCGACCACCGCCACCGACAGGGTGCTCAGAAGCTCCAGCACGAACGCCGACAGGAACGCGATGCGCAGCGTCGCCATCGTGCTGGAGCGCTGCTCGTCGGTCATCCGCCGGATGATGCGCGCCTGGGCCTTGGTGCGGCGGAAGACCGCCAGCGTCGGCAGCCCCTCCACCACGTCCAGGAAGTGGCCGCCCAGCCGGTTCAGGCGGCGCCACCGGCGCTGCGTGCGCTCCTGGGTGTGCCAGCCGACCAGCGCCATGAAGACGGGGATCAGGGGCAGGGTGACGGCGATGACCGCCGCCGAGATCCAGTCGGCGCCCGCCACCACGACGAGCACGGCCAGGGGGACGAGCACGGCCAGCACCAACTGCGGGAGATACCGGGCGAAGTAGTCGTCCAACGCATCGAGGCCCCGCGTGGCGAGCGTGGCGACCTCTCCGGCGTCGGCCGTACCCGTCCCGGCGGTGACGGTCCCCCCTGACGATCGGACCGTCCCGCCGTCCGGGGGAGGCGAGTCCCCCGGCCCGTCCTTCGCCCCCGCGCGGGCGCCGTCCCCCGGCCCGGCGCCGGTGCCGGTCACGTGGGCGACCAGGCGTCGGCGGAGCTGGGACTTGGCGCGCGCGGCGGAGCGCAGGGCGGCGGTCTCGGCGCCGTACGACAGCGCCGCCCGGGCGATCGCCACCGCGGCCACGGCGGTGATCGCCCAGGAGAGCGCCTCCAGACCCGCCCCGCGTGCGGCGCCGGCGATCGTGTACGCCAGCAGCCAGGCCTGGGCGAGCACCATGCCCGTGGTGAGCAGGCCGCTCGCCACGGCGACGGCCAGGTGCACGCGGACGGCGTCGGCCGTCCGGACCAGACGCGGGTCGAGGGGGCGCATTCGGATCCCTTCGGTGGAGCGGCGGACGCCGCTCGGTGGCGCGCTACTCGGCGGCGGACGCGGGGCCGGAGCCCTGTCCGCCACCGCCACCATAGGCGGGCACCGGCTCGATCTGCTCCCGGGTCACCCGCTTGCGGAAGACCCAGTAGCTCCAGGCCTGGTAGCCGAGCACCACCGGGAGGAAGACCACCGCCACCCAGCTCATGACGGTCAGCGTGTACGGCGCCGAGGAGGCGTTGGCCACGGTCAGGTCGTAGGCCGGGTCCAGGGTGGAGGGCAGCACGGCGGGGAACAGCGACCCGAACAGCGTCACCGACGCCAGCCCGATGGCCGCCGCGGTGCAGGCGAACGAGCGCCCCTCCGAGCCGCGCAGCGCCAGCAGCACCCCCGCCACCAGGGCGGCGGCCGCCGCGGCCACGACCGGCCACGTCCAGGCCTTGCCGTGGGCCAGCTGCGTCCACACCAGGAACACCGCCCCCGCCGGGACCGCCACGACGGCGGCGCGCAGCGCCGCGGTCCGGGCGCGGGCCCGCACCGGCTGGCCGGTCTTGAGGGTGAGGAACAGCGCCCCGTGCAGGACGAACAGCGACAGCGTGGTCAGGCCGCCCAGCAGCGCGTAGGGGTTGAGCAGGGAGAGCAGCCCGGCGCGGAGGATCTCGTCGGCGTCGACGGGCATCCCGCGCACGATGTTGGCGAAGACCAGCCCCCACAGGAAGGCGGGAACGGCGCTGCCCCAGAAGATCGCCCGGTCCCACCAGGCGCGCCACCGGTCGGTGTCGCCCTTGCCGCGGTACTCGAAGGCGACCCCGCGCACGATGAGCGCCAGCAGGATCAGCAGCAGCGGCAGGTAGAACCCGCTGAAGGCGGTGGCGTACCAGGCGGGGAAGGCGGCGAACATGGCGCCGCCTGCGGTGATCACCCACACCTCGTTGCCGTCCCAGACCGGGCCGATCGCGTTGATCATGACCCGCCGGTCGACATCGCGCCGCCCGAGGACGGGCAGGAGCATGCCGACGCCGAAGTCGAACCCCTCCAGGATGAAGTAGCCGGTCCACAGGACCGCGATGGCGAGGAACCAGACGGTTGCCAGATCCATGTCTCAGGTCTCCTAGCGCGTGGCGCCGTGTCGGCGGGGCTCAGTACACGAACGCGGGGACGTCGCCGGTCTCCTCGCCCTCTTCGGGCTCGGGGACGATGTGCGAGGGCCCGGCCTTGACGTAGCGCCACAGCAGCCCGGCCTCGACGACGGCGAGGACGCCGTAGATGAGGGTGAACACGGCGAGCGAGAAGGCGACCTGGCCCAGGCTGACCCCGGGGGAGACGCTCATCGCGGTCAGCAGCTCGCCGTGCACGGTCCAGGGCTGGCGGCCCATCTCGGTGAGGATCCAGCCGAGGATGTTGGCGGCCAGCGCGGCCGGCAGGGCGGCGATGGCGGCGTAGTAGAACCAGCGGGTCCTGGGCAGCCGCCGCCGTCGGGTCAGCCACAGCCCCAGCGCCGACACCGCGACGCCGAACAGGCCGAACCCGATCATCAGGCGGAACGACCAGTACATGATGAACACGTTGGGGATGTAGTTCACGTCCCCGTACTCGGCGTACTCCTCGTTGTACTGCTCCTGCAGGTCGTTCATGCCCTGGACGGTGCCGTCGATGGTGCCGGTGGCCAGGAAGCTCAGCACGCGGGGGATGGTGATGTCGATGGTGTTGACGCCGCTGTCGGTGTCGCCGACGGCGAAGGTGGAGAAGGGCGCGCCCTCCTCGGTCTCCCAGTGGGCCTCGGCGGCGGCGAGCTTCATCGGCTCGTACTCGGCGGCGAGCTTGGCCTGGTGGTCGCCGGAGTAGACGACCACGACCCCGGCCAGCAGCGTGACGACCATGCCCGCGCGCAGCGTCTTGCGGAACAGCTCGTGGTCGCCCTTGGGCGGCGCCACGCCCTTGTTCCCGGTGTCGCCGTGGCGGCGGCTGCGCCAGAGCTTGAAGGCGCTGACGGCGGCGACGAACATGCCGGCGGTGATGAAGGCGGCCGAGACCACGTGCAGGTAGGTGGACCAGGCCTGGGTGTTGGAGAGCACCGCCCAGATGCTGGTCAGCTCGGTGCGGCCGTTCTCGGGGTTGACGGTGAACCCGACCGGGTGCCGCATCCAGGCGTTGGCGGCCAGGATGAAGTAGGCCGACAGGTTGGTGCCGATCGCGGCCAGCCAGATGCAGGCCAGGTGCACGCCGCGGGGGAGCCGGTCCCACCCGAAGATCCACAGCCCGATGAAGGTGGACTCCAGGAAGAACGCCAGCAGCGCCTCCATGGCCAGCGGCGCCCCGAACACGTCGCCGACGAACCGGGAGTACTCGCTCCAGTTCATGCCGAACTGGAACTCCTGCACGATCCCGGTGACCACGCCCATGGCGAAGTTGATCAGGAAGAGCTTGCCGAAGAACTTGGTGGCCCGCAGGTACTCGTGCCTGCCGGTCCGGTACCAGGCGGTCTGCAGGGAGGCGACGATGACCGACAGGCCGATCGTCAGCGGGACGAACAGGAAGTGGTAGATCGTGGTGATACCGAACTGCCACCGTGCCAGGTCGAGTGCTTCCATGCGCCTCTCCTGTCGGCAATGGACCGATGGACGCGGCCGGCGGTCCGGGGGAACCGGATCGACGAGCCGTAGTACGACACAGCGTAGTGCTACGCCATGTAGTAGTTCCACCGGGGTATCGCGGCCGGGGAGCCCGCGCACCGGGCCCCGGGACGACGCTAGACGGGCGCGGCCCGTCGGCGCAGTACCGGCGGGCCGCTCTTTACCAGGGGTGATGCGGAGTTTTCCGGTGCCCTTGCGCACCGGGGGAGCGGCCGTGCCCGCTCCGGGGGCGCCGCGCGGAGGGCGCGCGGGGTGACCGAGACCTCATGGCCGGGGCGGGCGGGGCGGCTCCGGGTCAGTACTCGCCCGGGGGCAGCTCCGGGATCTCGGCCGCGATCGCCTCGCTGATCGCCACCAGCCCCTGGGCGGGCGCCCCGTAGGAGGCCGGGACCGACACCTCGACGTAGGCCTCGCGCGCCATGGACGTGTACATCGTCGGCTCGTCCTCCGGCTCGGGCAGCCACGCCACCCCGTCGACCACCGTCAGCTCGGCGTCGGGGCGGTAGGCCTCGGGCCGCTCCACCCCGCAGCGCATCGCGATCACCGGGTCGCCCCAGGCCGCCACCAGGGGGGAGTCGGGGTCCGTGGCGACGCGCTCCTGGTCGTACAGGGTCTCGGGGAGCCGCTCGGCCAACGCTTCGCAGAGCGCCGCCGTCTCCTCGTCCGGCTCGGGGACGGGGACCTCGACGGCGCCCCCGGTGCAGCCGGCCGCCAGCACCAGGACCGTCCCCGCCGCGGCTCCCGCCGCTCGCCTGTGCATCGGCCCTCCCGGGTCCTCGCTCGCTCAGATCTGCACGATCGGGCAGGTCAGCGTGCGCGCGATGCCCTCAAGGCGCTGGATGCGGGCGACCACGAGCCGCCCCAGCGCGTCGATGTCCTCGGCCTGTGCGCGCACGATCACATCGTAGGGGCCCGTCACGTCGTCGGCCTCGCGGACTCCGTCGATCCCGCGGATGAGCTCCGCCAGATCCCCGGCCCTGCCGACCTCGGTCTGCACCAGAACATAGGCCTGCACCACGGTGGAACCCTCCCAGATCACCCAGAGAACACGCGGACGGAGCGGCGGCGTCCGATTACGGCCACGCGCCGCTGTTGATGGGGTGCGCGCGGGTCTAGACCACTGCGCCGGATTGGTCACCGTACCCTGAGGGCTGTGTCGAGCACCATTGGGGACCTGGGCGAATTCGGCCTGATCGCGCGCGTGACGGCCAGATTCCCTGAGACGGACGATGTAATCCTCGGGCCGGGAGACGACGCCGCGATCGTCTCCGCCGCAGATCAGCGCGTGGTGGCCAGCACCGACGTACTCGTCGAGGGGAGGCACTTCCGGCTCGACTGGTCCAGCGCGCGCGACATCGGCCACAAGGCCGTCGCGCAGAACGCCGCCGACATCGCGGCAATGGGTGCGCGGACCACCGCGCTCCTCATCGGCCTGGCCGCGCCCAAGGACCTCCCCCTCGCGTGGGCGGAGGAGTTCGCCGAAGGCGTGCGCGAGGAGTGCGCCACCGTCGGCTGCACGGTCGTGGGCGGCGACACCGTCGGATCCCCCACGCTCACCGTCTCCGTCACCGCCCTGGGCTCCCTGGACGGCGCCTGCTCGGTGCGCAGGAGCGGAGCACGGCCGGGCGACCGCATCGCCGTCGCCGGCCCCCTGGGGCTGTCGGCCGCGGGCCTGGCGCTGTTCCAGGCGGGGCTGGCCGGCGAGGACGCCGCGCGCGCCGCGGTGACCGAGCACCGGCGCCCCGCCCCGCCTTATGCGCAGGGGCCCCGCGCCGCCCTGGCGGGGGCGCGGGCCATGCTCGACGTGAGCGACGGGCTCGCCCAGGACCTCGGACACATCGCCGCCGCCTCAGGTGTCGGCATCGACATCCGGCGCGACGCCCTCGACCCGGCGCCGGGGCTGCTCTCCGCCGTGGAAATGCTGGCCGCATCGGGCCACCCCGCAGGGGGAGCGGGGCGCCCGCCCCGGGAGGCCGCCGCCGACCTGATGGTGTCCGGAGGGGAGGACCACGCGCTGGCCGCCGCCTTCCCGCCCGGGGCCGCCCCGCCGGACGGCTGGTCGGTCATCGGGGCGGTGCGCGAGGCCGCCCCCGAAGGGCCGGGTGTCACCGTCGACGGAGGGCCGCCCACGGGCGGCGGTTGGGACCATTTCGGCCGGTGACAGAGGGGTCCGCGGCCGAAACAGAGGGAGGAGGGGCGAAGGGGGCGGTCGTGCGGGCGGGGTGAGAGAGTCGGGTTTGGGGGGTAAATCACGCTAAGCTGGCGCCCCGCGCCGCCTGTGCGGGGCGGGGGACGGAGCGTGGATCGGAAGGCTGTTCGTTATGGGGCGCAGAAGCGGGTCCGGCGGCGGCCGGCGCGGTGCGCACCGCTCCGAGCCCGAGGACTCCGGCCCGCTGAGGACCGTGGGCCTGATGCTGGGCAGCACCGTGCCCAAGAGGGTCCGCCCGCCCCGGCTGCTGAGCGTGCTGCTGATCTCCGGGGTCACCGTCGGGCTCGTGCTCTTCGGCTACAGCACCACCCAGATCTACCTCCGGTTCAGCGAGCCGCCCGTCGAGCACGGCACCACCCCCGCAGGCCCCTCCGCCGGGCCGAGCACCCAGGACTCCGAGGGCGGGGAGGCCCGCGCCGAGGAGGACGCCGCAGGCGCCCCGGCGAACCTGAGCTACACCACCGTCGAGTCCTCCGCCACGGCCTTCACCGGCAGGGTCACCCTCACCAACACCGGCTCGACCGCCCTGGAGGGCTGGGAGCTGGTGCTGGGGTTCGACGGGGCGACGGTCACCTCCGCCTGGGACGTGGACTGGGAGGCCACCGGCGACGGCGTGGTGGCCCGGGCGCCCGCCTCGGACGGCGGCCTGGCGCCGGGGGAGTCGGTCGACGTCACCTTCACCGCCGAGGGCACCGCACAGGCGCCCAGCAGCTGCACCTTCAACGGGAACCCCTGCTCCCTGTAAGCCCGCCCCCTGCAGGAATGCGCACGGACAGGCGGGTGTGCCCGGCGTTGACCCCGGGGGGAACGACGCTACCGGTCCGCTCTCAGGGGCGCTTTTCCAGAGGACAACGCCGAGGGGCGGCGTTCACCGAACAAAACGGAGGGCGCCGCGCCGGATCACCGGCTGCGGCGCCCTCCGTCCATGCGTGAGCGCGTCGGCGGTCGGAACCGCCCGCGGTTCAGCGGTCGACCTTGCCCGCCTTGATGCAGGAGGTGCACACGTTCAGGCGCTTGGGCGTACCGCCCACGCGGGTGCGCACGGTCTGGATGTTGGGGTTCCAGCGGCGGCGGGTGCGGCGGTGCGAGTGGGAGACACTGTTACCGAACCCTGGGCCCTTGCCGCAGACGTCGCAGACGGAAGCCACGGTAACTCCATTCAAGCGCTCGGGCCCGCATGCGCTCCGCACGCGTGCTGGTCGACCCGAGAGAGGTCTGATGATCATGCAGGTCGGCGCGGTGCGCCAACCGTGGAAGCGTACACGATGCCCAGGGCGGCCGCTAAACGGAGCGGACGCCCCCGAAGGGCCCGTGCCCGCACCGCCCGATCGGCCGCCCGCGGCGGCGTCCCGACGGATCCGGCCGGACCCGGGACGGCGGTGCGTGCTCCGATTATAGCCCGGCCCGGCCCCCCGCCGGTCCGGTGCCGCATCGGCCCCGGTCCCGGACCCCTCCGGGCGGCGCGCCCCCGCACGTCGCAGGGAGGTCCTACGGTAGGTGTCCGGCGGACCTGCGCGACGGGAGGAACACCGGTGATCAGTTGGGACGAGCCGCTGCGCACCACCCAGGGCGCGGCCGCGGCCAAGAAGTTCGCCGCCGAGCTCGACCTGCACACCGCGGGCGACCTGCTGCGGCACTACCCGCGCCGGTACGCCTACCGGGGCGAGCTGACCGACCTGGCCGCGCTGGCCGAGGGCGAGCAGGCCACGGTGGTGGCCGAGGTGCTCAGCGCCACCAAGCGCGACCTGCGCGGCGGCGGCCGCGGGCGCCCCCGCAGCCTGCTGGAGGTGGTGATCACCGACGGCACCGGGCGGCTCACCCTGGCCTTCTTCCACAACGCCGGGTACCACCTCAAGGAGCTGCGCCCGGGGCGGCGCGGCATGTTCGCCGGAAAGGTCTCCACCTACCGCGGCAAGAAGCAGCTCGCGCACCCGGTCTACGAGATGCTGCCCGACGACGGCACCGGCGACGACCGCGCCCGCGAGTTCGCCGACCGCCCCATCCCCGTCTACCCGGCCACCAAGGGCCTGACCTCGATGACCATCGCCCGCTGCGTGGCCACCCTGCTGGACCAGGCCGACGGCGGCGGGGGGTTCGCCGACCCGCTCCCGCCCGACCTGCGCGAGCGGCACCGCCTGGTCGGCATCGGCGAGGCCCTGGAGAAGATCCACCGCCCCGCCGACGGCGACGACATCGGCCGCGCCCGCAAGCGCCTCAAGTGGGACGAGGCCTTCGTGCTGCAGCTCGCCCTGGCCCAGCGGCGTGCGGCCGCCGCCGACGTTCCCGCCCGCCCGCGGCCGCGCGCCTCCGGCGGCCTGCTCGACGCCTTCGACGCCGAGCTGCCCTTCGAGCTGACCGCCGGGCAGAAGGAGGTCGGCGAGGTGATCGCCGCCGGCCTGGACTCCGCCCACCCGATGCACCGGCTGCTCCAGGGCGACGTCGGCGCGGGCAAGACCCTGGTGGCGCTGCGCGCCATGCTCCAGGTGGTCGACGCCGGGGGCCAGGCCGCGCTGCTCGCCCCCACCGAGGTCCTCGCCCAGCAGCACCACCGCTCCATCACCCGGATGCTGGGCCCACTGGCCGAGGGCGGGCTGCTCGGCGGGGCCGAGAACGCCACCCGGGTGGCGCTGCTCACCGGCTCCCAGGGCGCCGCCGCCCGGCGCGAGGCGCTGCTGGAGGCCGCCTCCGGGCAGGCCGGGATCATCGTGGGCACCCACGCCCTGCTGCAGGAGCACGTCTCCTTCGCCGACCTGGGCCTCGTCGTGGTCGACGAGCAGCACCGCTTCGGCGTCGAGCAGCGCGACGCCCTGCGCGAGAAGGCCGCCGACGGCCGCCCGCACGTGCTGGTGATGACCGCCACGCCGATCCCGCGCACGGTGGCCATGACCGTCTACGGCGACCTGGACGTGGTCGCCCTGGACCAGCTGCCCGCCGGGCGCGCGCCCATCGCCACCCACGTGGTGCCCGCCCGCGACAAGCCGCACTTCCTCGACCGCGCCTGGGAGCGCATCCGCGAGGAGGCCGCCCAGGGGCGCCAGGCCTACGTCGTCTGCCCGCGCATCGGCGGCGACGGCGACGGGGACGAGGAGGGGGCCGCCGCGCCCGCCCCGGACGAGGGCGAGGAGGCGCGCCGCCCCCCGCTGGCGGTGCTGGAGGTGGCCCGCACCCTCGCCGAGGGGCCGCTGTCCGGACTGCGGGTGGAGGTGCTGCACGGGCGGCTCGCCCCGGAGGAGAAGGAGGCGGTCATGGGCCGCTTCGCCGCGGGGGAGACCGACGTGCTGGTGGCCACCACCGTGATCGAGGTGGGCGTGGACGTGCCCAACGCCACGGTGATGGCGATCATGGACGCCGACCGGTTCGGCGTCTCCCAGCTCCACCAGCTGCGCGGCCGGGTGGGCCGCGGGAGCCTGCCGGGGCTGTGCCTGCTGGTCACCGAGGCCGAGGAGGGCGGCCCGTCCCGGCAGCGGCTGGACGCGGTGGCCTCCACCACCGACGGGTTCGCGCTGTCCAGGGTCGACCTGGAGCAGCGCCGCGAGGGCGACGTGCTCGGCGGCGCCCAGTCGGGCCGGCGCTCGTCGCTGCGGATGCTCACCCTGCTCCGCGACGAGGAGCTCATCGGCGAGGCCCGTGCCGAGGCGGCCGGCCTGGTCGAACGCGACCCGGAGCTGTCCTCGCACCCGCCCCTGTCGGCCGCCCTCGACGAACTCTTGGGCGAGGACCGCGCCGACTTCCTGGAGAAGGCCTAGCCTCGGCCGCCGTCGCCCCCGCCCCGGTACGGTCTACGGCATGACCCGCATCATCGCCGGTACGGCGGGGGGACGCCGCCTCGCCGTCCCCGACGGCCGCACCACCCGGCCCACCAGCGACCGCGCCCGCGAGGCGCTCTTCGCCTCCGTGCAGTCCGAGCTCGGGCCGCTGGACGGGCTGCGGGTGCTCGACCTGTACGCCGGGTCGGGGGCGATCGGGCTGGAGGCGCTCTCCCGCGGCGCCGCGCACGCCCTCATGGTCGAGTCCGACCGCAGGGCCGCCGCCGTCGTCCGGCGCAACATCGCCTCCCTGGGCCTGCCCGGCGCCGAGCTGGCCGCCGACAAGGTCGCCCGGGTACTGGAGCGCGGCCCCGGCGGAGGGCCCTACGACCTGGTGGTCGCCGACCCGCCGTACGCGGTCGGCGACGACGAGGTGGGCGCGGTCCTGGCCGCCCTGCGCGACCGGGGCTGGCTCGCCCCCGACGCGCTGGTCGTGCTGGAGCGCCCCGCGCGCGGCTCCGACCAGGAGTGGCCCCGCGGGTTCGAAGGGACCCGGGTGCGGCGGTACGGCGAGGCGGCGCTTTGGTACGGTCGCGCCGCGAGTCGTCCCGAACACGCCCCTGCCGAGGGGGATGATCCCGGGTAGAGGGGGCAGCGCCCCGCCCGGCAGGAAGGAGCGGTCACCGTGCGACGCGTCGTGTGCTCCGGGTCGTTCGACCCGGTGACCAACGGCCACATCGACATCATCGGCCGGGCCGCCCGGCAGTTCGACGAGGTCGTGGCCGCCGTGCTGACCAACGTCAACAAGCGCGGGCTGTTCGGCGTCGACGAGAAGCTCGACATGCTCCAGGAGAGCGTCAAGCCGTTCGACAACGTCACCGTCGACACCTTCGACGGGCTGCTCGTCGACTACTGCCGGGACAACGGCATCGCGATGATCGTCCGCAGCCTCCGCTCGGTCAGCGACTTCGACTACGAGCTGCAGATCGCCCAGATGAACTACCGGCTGGCCGAGGTGGAGACCGTCTTCCTCACGGCCAACCCGCAGTACTCCTTCCTCAGCTCCAGCCTGGTCAAGGAGGTCGCCCAGTACGGCGGCGACGTCGACGGGCTGGTCACCCCGTACGTGCGGGACCGGCTGCGCGCCAAGTACGCCGAGCGCGGCTGAGGCGCCCGGGCGATTTGGGCGCGACCTGCCGGATCGCTAGACTGACGGTTTGACCGCGGTCCCTCCTCCGCGCGTACGGCGCGCGGGGAAGGGGCCGCGGCCACGTCAAGGCGACCACCCGCGTCGGCCCCGGCCGACCGTACCGAAGGCACGATCACACTGACTCGTATCGATCCCCGGTCCCCGTTCGCGGTCGACACCCGGCCGCTGGGGCGCCAGCCCGGCAGCATGCGCACCATGGTCCGCATGGTGCCCGCGCCCGCGTCGCTGGCGGTCGGCACGGCATCGGTCCCCGAGGGCTCCGACATCGAGCTGGACTTCCGGCTCGAGGCGGTGCTGGAGGGGGTGCTGGCGACCGGCACGGCCCGGGCCCGCTACGAGGGGGAGTGCGGGCGCTGCCTGGACCCGGTGTCGGCCTCTTTCGAGTCGGACTTCCAGGAGCTCTTCCACTACCCGGACGAGGACGCCTACGGCCGGCCCGAGGAGGGCGCGGACGCGGACGCCGACGAAGAGGACTACTATCTTGAGGGCGACCTGCTCGACTTGGAGCAGGTCGTCCGCGACGCGACCGTGCTCGCGTTGCCGCTCTCGCCGCTCTGCCGGGACGACTGCCCCGGCCTGTGCGCCGAGTGCGGCGTCAAACTCGCCGAGGCCGGCGCCGACCACGGCCACGGCGAGCGCGTCGATCCCCGGTGGGAGGCGCTGCGCAAGCTGGGCCTGGATTCGGGCGACAGCTAGTTCTTCCCCGCGACCGGCGGGGGTACCGGTAAGTGAGCTCCCGCGCCGCGGGGGTGACCCAGGAGGATTGAAGTGGCCGTCCCGAAGCGGAAGATGTCGCGGGCCAACACCCGCATGCGCCGTTCCCAGTGGAAGGCGAAGCGCCCGTCGCTGGTGAACTGCCCCCGCTGCCGCGACCCGAAGGTCCCGCACCAGGCCTGCCCGACGTGCGGCACCTACAACAACCGCCAGGTCGTCAACCCGGCCTAGCGTGCGCGCGCGGCGGGTCCTCTCCCGGGGGCACCCGGGAGGGGACCCGCCTTTTGGGCTGGGCCGCCCCCCGCCCGACAACCTCGAATAAGCTTGACTTCGCGCCGATTCGGGCCCATCCCGAGGTCGTGGTGGCCGCCGATGGCGGTGCGGCGCCCGGCGCCCCGCCGCACAGCGGCGGCCACCACGGCTTCGAGCGACCCTGGACGGCTCGGAAGCGGCCGCGTGCCCCGGCCGGGGGCGTGGGCCGCCGTGGATCTAGGGAGTGAGCGTCCGGTGTCCTTTCAGATCAGTGCGGCCGAGGCCAAGGAGTTCCACAGGGCCATCGGCGTGGAAATCGACGGCGAGGTCCTGGCGCGGGCGCTGACGCACCGCTCCTACGCCTACGAGAAGGGCGGCCTGCCCACCAACGAGCGCCTGGAGTTCCTCGGCGACTCGGTGCTCGGGCTGATCGTCACCGACACGCTCTTCCGCGAGCACCCCGACCTGCCCGAGGGGCAGCTGGCCAAGCTGCGCGCCGCCGTGGTGAACATGCGCGCCCTGGCCGACGTCGCGCGCGGCCTGGGCATCGGCGGCTACATCCGGCTGGGCCGCGGCGAGGAGGGCACCGGCGGGCGCGACAAGTCCTCCATCCTCGCCGACACCCTGGAGGCCATCATCGGCGCGGTCTACCTCGACCGCGGCCTGGACACCGCCTCCGAGCTGGTGCACCGGCTCTTCGACCCGCTCATCTCCACCGCCTCCGGGCTCGGCGCCGGGCTGGACTGGAAGACCTCGCTGCAGGAGCTGACCGCCTCGGAGATGCTCGGGGTGCCCGAGTACCACGTGGACGAGAGCGGCCCCGACCACCAGAAGACCTTCCGCGCCACGGTGCGGGTGGCCGGCACCGACTACGGCGCCGGGGAGGGCCGCAGCAAGAAGGAGGCCGAGCAGCAGGCCGCCGAGTCGGCCTGGAAGGCCATCCGCGCCCGCTCGGAGTCCGCCTCGACCGACGCCCAGGGGTAGGTCCCGGTGCCCGAGCTCCCCGAGGTCGAGGTCGTCCGGGGCGGTGTCGAGCGCTGGGTGGTGGGCCGCGTCTTCGACGGCGTCGAGGTGCTGCACCCCCGCTCGGTGCGCCGCCACGCGGCGGGCCCACACGACTTCGCCGACCGCCTGTCCGGCCGCACCGCCGAAGGCGCCGCCCGGCGCGGCAAGTACCTGTGGCTGACGCTGGACTCCGGTGATGCGCTGCTGGCGCACCTGGGGATGAGCGGCCAGCTGCTGGTGCAGCCGCAGGGCGCCCCGGCCGAGCGGCACCTGCGGGTGCGGCTCCCGCTGCCCGGAGACGGCCGCGAACTGCGCTTCGCCGACCAGCGCACCTTCGGGCACCTGATGGTGGCCCCGCTGGTGGAGGCGCCGGACGGGGGCGTGGTGCCCGACGTCGTGGCGCACATCGCACCCGATCCCCTGGACCCGCTGTTCGACGAGGACGCTTTCGCCGCCGCGCTGCGCCGCAAGCGCACCGAGGTCAAGCGCGCATTGCTGGACCAGTCGCTGGTCAGCGGAATCGGGAACATCTACGCCGACGAGGCGCTGTGGCGCGCGCGGCTGCACTGGGCGCGGCCGGCGTCCGGGCTGAAGAGGGCGCAGGTCTCGCTGCTGCTGGAGCAGGTGCGCGAGGTGCTGCGCGAGGCCCTCAAGGAGGGCGGGACCTCCTTCGACGGGCTGTACGTGAACGTCAACGGGGAGAGCGGGTACTTCGAGCGCGGGCTCAAGGCCTACGGGCGGCGCGGCGAGCCGTGTGAGCGGTGCGCCACACCCATCCGCCGGGACGCGTTCATGAACCGCTCCTCCTTCAGCTGCCCGCGCTGCCAGCCCCGGCCGCGGGGCGCGGGTGCGGCGCGGGCGTGACCAGGTGAGCGAGGAGGGACCGGCCATGGGGGAGACCGGGCAGGACGCGGCGGACCCCGCGCGGATGACGGCGTGGGTGCGCGGGCGCGTGCAGGGCGTGGGGTTCCGGTGGTGGACCCGCGCCCGCGCGCTGGAGCTGGGGCTCGCCGGCGCGGCGACCAACCTGCCCGACGGGCGCGTCGAGGTCGTCGCGGAAGGGCCGCGCGAACGGTGTGAGGAGCTCCTCTCGCAGCTCAAAGGGGGTGCGACCCCGGGCCGCGTGGACGGGGTCGTGGAGACGTGGGCGCAGTACCGGGGTTCCTACACAGGGTTCGCCGAGCGTTGAGTATCCTGGGAGGGTGACGCGATTCGCGGGCGCCCCCCGCAACGCTTCCCGCAAGGCGGGAAAGGGGTGCCCCTGTGCGGGTCGTGCGCTGTGTCCTGTCCAGGTCACAGTGCGGTTACCGACAGTTCCGTGCAACCTTGACCAGTGACGTCCGCGGTGAGACTCTGGAAGGCAGACCGCGCTCCGATTCCACCCACGAGGCGGGTGGCGCGATCCTGCTCGTGGCTCATATGCGTGTGAACCTCATCTGGTCACTCAGTGTGGAGGACCCACATCATGGCGAAGGCTCTACTCGGCCACGTCGGCGGTCCTGACCCTCGTATGGTTCAGGAGATGCGACGACTGCAGCAGCGGGTACGCGACCTCGAAGACGAGATCGGTCGGCTCCAGGCGCGCAACGACCAACTCTCCGCGTCCGTCGCCGATGTCGCCGTCGGCGCGACCGACCGCGAGCCCGCGCTCGCGTAATTCACGACCCTGACGCACTCGGGATAAGGGACGCCCCGGCCGCCGTTCCGGCGCCGGCAGCACAGGCGTCCCTTGGGTGCACTCCAAGGGGATACTCTTCCCGTCCTCTCCGCGGCTCCGCTGTCCTCACCCGGGGGTGTACCCCCGGTGATATCGCACAATCCTCGCCGCAGGGGGCGACTCTCGGGCCGAATGCGGCCGTTTTCCTCCGCGTCTCGTGGCACCCTTGAGACCGCCGGTCCGAAATCCGGACCGGAACCGGGAGCACCGGTGACGCCGAGGCCGGAGGGGACGCGGGGTGTACCTGAAGAACCTGACGCTGCGCGGCTTCAAGTCCTTCGCCTCCGCCACCGCCCTGCGCTTCGAGCCCGGGATCACCTGTGTGGTGGGGCCCAACGGCTCGGGCAAGTCCAACGTGGTCGACGCCCTCGCGTGGGTGATGGGCGAGCAGGGGGCCAAGAGCCTGCGCGGCGGCAAGATGGAGGACGTGATCTTCGCGGGAACGTCCTCCCGCCCGGCGCTGGGGCGCGCCGAGGTCTCCCTGACCATCGACAACTCCGACGGCGCCCTGCCGATCGACTACACCGAGGTCACCATCAGGCGGACGATGTTCCGCAACGGCGGCTCGGAGTACGCCATCAACGGCGACACCTGCCGCCTGCTGGACATCCAGGACCTGCTCAGCGACTCGGGCATCGGCCGTGAGATGCACGTCATCGTCGGCCAGGGCCAGCTCGACACGGTCCTGCACGCCGGCCCCGAGGAGCGGCGGGCCCTCATCGAGGAGGCCGCGGGCATCCTCAAGCACCGCAAGCGCAAGGAGAAGGCGCTGCGGAAGCTGGACGCGATGCAGGGCAACCTGGACCGCGTCACCGACCTGACGGCCGAGCTGCGCCGCCGCCTCAAGCCGCTGGGGCGCCAGGCCGAGCTCGCCCGCAAGGCCCAGGTCATCCAGGCCGACCTGCGCGACGCGCGCCTGCGCCTGCTGGCCGACGACATCGCCACGCTCACGAACGAGCTGGAGAAGGAGGAGGCCGACGAGGCCGAGGTGCGCCGCCGCAGGGAGGCCGCCGAGCGGTCGCTGAGCGAGGCGCAGGAGCGGGAGTCCGTCCTGGAGGAGGACGCAGCCCGCTCCGCCCCCGCCCTCAGCCGCGCCCAGGAGGCCTACCACGGGCTGTCCCGGCTGAGGGAGCGGCTCGGCGCGGTCGCCGGGTTGGCCGCCGAGCGCCACCGCAACCTCGCCGCCGCCCCCGAGGAGGGGCGCGGCGGCCCCGACCCGGAGGAGCTGGAGCAGGAGGCCGAGGAGGCCGCCGCCCAGGAGGAGGCCCTCCGGTTCCGCCTGGAGGAGGCCCGCGAAGGGCTGGACGAGGCCGTCCGCGTCCGCACCGAGGCCGAATCCTCCCTGGAGGCCGAGGAGAAGCGGATCGCCGCCGCCGCGCGCGCCGCCGCCGACCGCAGGGAGGGCCTGGTCCGCCTGCGCGGGCAGGTCGACGCCGTGCGCGGGCGCCTGGCCGCGGGCGAGGCCGAGGTCCAGCGGCTCGACGAGTCCGCGGCCGAGGCCCGCGAGCGCGCCGAGACCGCCCAGATGGAGTACGAGGAGGCGGCCGAGGCCTCCGAGGGCCTGGAGGAGGGCGACGCCGAACTCGACGGCGCCTTGGAGCAGGCCCGGTCCGACCTGGAGCAGGCCGACGCCGAGCTGGCCCGGCTGCGCGACGCCGAGCGCACCGCCGAGCGGGAGCGCGCCGCGCTGGCCGCTCGCAAGGAGGCCCTGGAGATGGGCCTGGAGCGCAAGGACGGTGCCGCGGCCCTGCTCGCCGCCGGGGACGCGCTGCCCGGCGCGATCGGCGCCATGGCCGAGCTCGTGGACGTCGAGCCGGGGCACGAGACCGCCGTCGCCGCCGCCCTCGGGGCGGCGTCCGAGGGCGTGGCCGTGCAGGGGGACGACGGCGCCGAGGCGGCCCTCGCCCTGCTCAAGGAGAACGACGCCGGGCGCGCGGGCGTGGTCCTCGCCCGGGCCCGCCCCGCCGTCCCGCGCGTCGAATGGCCCGAGCCGCCCGAGGGGTGCCGCTACGCCCGCGACGCGGTGACCGCCCCCGACCGCCTGGCCGACGCGGTCACCGCGCTGCTGGACCGGACCGTGCTGGCCGCCGACGCCGCGCAGGCGCTCCGGATCGCCGCCGCCGACCCCGCGCTGACCTGCGTCACCCCGGAGGGGGACCTGTTCGGCGGGGCGCTGGTCCACGGCGGTTCGGCCGCCGCGCCCAGCGTGCTGGAGGTGCAGGCCGCCGTCGACGAGGCCGCCGAGCGCATCGCCGCCGCCGACGACGCGTGCCGGGAGGCGGGCGACGCCCTGGCCGCGGCCCAGGAGCGCCGGGCCGGCGCCGCCGCCAGGGTCGAGGAGCTGGGGACGCGCCGCAGGGAGGGCGACAAGCGCCGCAACGAGCTGGCCCAGCGCCTGGGCAAGCTGGGCGGCCAGGCCCGGTCCGCCGAGGCCGAGGTGGAGCGGTACGCGGCCGCCGCCGCCAAGGCCGCCGCGGGGCGCCAGGCAGAGCTGGACAAGCTCGCCGACCTGGAGCAGCGGCTCGCCGCCGCCGAGGCCGAGCCCGACGAGGACGACGAGCCCGACACCGGGCGCCGCGACGAGCTGGCCCGGGAGTCCTCCGAGGCCCGCCAGGCGGAGATGGAGGCCCGGCTGGCGGTGCGCACCGCCGAGGAGCGGGTGCGCTCCATCGAGGGGCGGGCCGCCGGGCTGATGCGCCAGGCCCAGGCCGAGCGGGAGGCCCGCGAGCGGGCGGCGCGCCGCCGCCGCGTCCGCGCCGAGCAGGCGCGGGTCGCCGAGGCGGTGGCCGAGGCGGCGCGGCTGGCGCTGGAGCGCATCGAGCGGTCGCTGGCCGACGCCGAGCGGGTGAGGGCCGAGGCCGACCGCCGCCGCCAGGAGCAGGAGGCCGAGCTCAAGACCGTGCGCGCCCGGGTCCGGGAGCTGTCGGTGGAGCTGGAGAAGCTGGTCAACAGCGTGCACGGCAGCGAGGTGGCGCGGGCCGAGCGCCGCATGCGCCTGGAGCAGATGCACACCCGCGCCGTGGAGGAGCTGGGCGTCGAGGTGCCGGTGCTGCTCGCCGAGTACGGGCCCGACGTGCCGGTCCCGCCCCCGGCGGACGCCGAGGGGGACGCCGCGGTGCCGGTGCCCTACGTCCGCGAGGTGCAGGAGAAGCGCCTCAAGGAGGCCGAGAGGAACCTCAACCGGCTCGGGAAGATCAACCCGCTGGCGCTGGAGGAGTTCGCGGCCCTGGAGGAGCGGCACGCGTTCCTCAACGCCCAGCTGGAGGACCTGAAGAAGACCAAGCGCGACCTGCTCACCGTCGTCAAGGAGGTGGACGACCGGGTGCAGGAGGTGTTCACGGCGGCCTTCTCGGACGTGGAGCGGGAGTTCGCGAAGATCTTCGGCCGCCTGTTCCCGGGCGGCGAGGGCAAGCTGGTGCTGACCGAGCCCGAGGACATGCTCTCCACCGGCGTCGAGGTGGAGGCGCGCCCGCCGGGCAAGAAGGTCAAGCGCCTGTCCCTGCTGTCGGGAGGGGAGCGGTCGCTGACCGCGGTGGCCTTCCTCGCCGCGATCTTCAAGGCCCGCCCGTCGCCGTTCTACGTGATGGACGAGGTCGAGGCGGCCTTGGACGACACCAACCTCCAGCGCCTCCTGGTGATCTTCGAGGAGCTGCGCGAGTCGTCCCAGCTGATCGTGATCACCCACCAGAAGCGCACGATGGAGGCGGCCGACGCCCTGTACGGCGTGACGATGCAGGGCGACGGCATCTCCCAGGTGATCAGCCAGAAACTCGACCGCAAGGCCGCGGAGGAGATCAACCCCCGCATCGCCTGACCAGCCGCCGGGACACCCGCACCTCCGGTCGAGCGGTGGATCCCACCCCTGCACCGAGGCAGCCCCCGTCACCACTCCCGGCCGGGCGGTGGGCCCCTCGCGGTCCGGGGGGCCGGACGGCTGGGGTGATACCCCGCTCACGGACACCAGCCGAGCGGCAGGCCACCGGAGTGCAAGGTCGCAGGGGCAGCGACGAAGGCCGCCGGCCCTTGCGGCAGCGCTGTCGGGCACGGCGCGTGTGCGTGGTCACCGTGTTGGGCGGCGACGGCGACAGCCAGGCGGTTCCCGGGCGCTGCCTGCCGTCCGGCAGGTCGCTAGTAGTCCGGGCGGACGGCTGATCAGGTACCCCGCTCAAGGGCCCTGGCCGGGCGGCGGGCCGCCGGGGTGCAAGGTCGCAAGGGCAGCGACGACGAAGGTCGGCGGCCCACGCCGCAGCGCTGTCGACCGTGAGGCGTGTGCGTGGTCGCCGGAGATGGCAGCGACGGCGACAGCGGGGTGGTTCTCGGCCCTGCCTGCCGGGCGCCGGGCCCCTCCGC
>NZ_JAQFWQ010000079.1 GCF_027706725.1 Nocardiopsis endophytica | reverse complement strand
TGTGGCAGGTGCACCTGCCACACGCCCCGGGGCCGTTGACGCTCTGATCAGTTACCGGTAACAATCACCGGTGTCCGGGCAGCGCCCCGCTCCGCTTCCATGAGAGGCCGTCCTCCCGCCCGAGTGCATCGACGTGTTTCGCCGTGCCGCGGCGTGCCGCGCCCTCGCGCGCCCTACGCGCCGCCGCCACCGATCCCACCGCGCCCTCACGCGAAAGGTCCGCCGTGCCGCGGGACATCCGACTTCCCCATGACCGCCGTCCCCTCATCACCGCCGTCCTCCCCTGCTACAACGAGGCCGAGGTCCTGGACCGCACCCACGTGCGGCTCACCGCCGTCCTCTCCCGGCTCCTCTCCTACGACCACGAGATCGTCTACGTCGACGACGGCAGCACGGACGGCACATGGGAGACCCTGAGCCGCCTCGCCGAGCGGTCCCGCTCGGTCCGCGCCGTCAAGCTCAGCCGCAACTTCGGCCACCAGGCGGCCTGCCTGGCCGGTCTGCGCACGGCGGCGGGCGACGCGGTCGTGCTCATCGACGCCGACCTGCAGGACCCGCCCGAACTCATCCCGGAGATGGCCGCGCTGTGGCGGGAGGGCTGGTCCGTCGTGTCGGCCCGGCGCCGCAGCCGCGACGGCGAGACCGCCTTCAAGAAGGCCTCCGCCTACGCCTTCTACCGCCTGCTCAGCGCCGTGTCCGACCATGACCCCGCCCTGGACACCGGCGACTTCCGCCTCCTCGACCGCCGGGTCGTCGCCCTGCTCACCGCCTCCCCCGACAAGAACCTCTACCTGCGCGGCCGCATCAGCGCCTTCGGGCTGCCCGAGGCCCACCTGTCCTACGACCGGGACGCCCGACAGGCCGGATCGACCAAGTACACGCTGCGCAAGATGGTCGCCCTGGCCCGGAACGGCCTGCTCGACGGCTCCGCCGCCCCGCTGCGGCTGACCTCCTGGCTGGGCGCGGCGGTGCTGGCCGGGGGCCTGGCCGCGGCGGCGGTCCGGCGCGACCCGCGGGTGCTGGCGCGCTCCGGCGCCTTCGGCGCCCAGGCCCTGGCCCTCGGACTCGTCGGCGAGTACCTGCACGCGGTCCTCCGCCAGGTCCAGGACCGGCCCGACTACGTGGTCGAGCGGACGCTCGGCGGGAGCGCTCCCCCGGCCTCCGCCCCGCCTGGATCCGCCCTTCCCGGGCTCTCCATCAGCGCCGCCGGTGCCGCCGACACGGCCGCCGCCGATGGCGCCGTCGGAGCCACCGGCACCGTCAGCGCCGCGAAGCGGGCGGCGAACGGGGGTGCCGCGCTGTGACCGAGCTGGAGACCGCGTTCCGGCCCGCCGGGGAGCGCACCGCCGACCCCGTGGACACCGTCATCGTCGGCGGCGGCTTCACCGGCCTGTCCGCCGCCCTCGAACTCGCCATGCGCGGGCACTCCGTCCGGGTCCTGGAACGCGAGGACCAGGTCGGCGGACTCGCCGCGAGCTTCGACGTCGGGGACGGCCGGCGCCTGGAGCGCTTCTACCACCACTGGTTCTCCTCCGACACCGAGATGATCCGCCTGTGCGAGAGCCTGGGCATCGCCGACCGCCTCGAAGCCCACGAGACGCGCACGGGCATGTACTACGCCAACGCGGTGTACCGGCTGTCCGCCCCGCTGGACGTGCTGCGCTTCGCCCCGCTCCCCTTGGCCGACCGCTTCCGGCTGGGCCTGCTCGCCCTGCGCGCCCGGCGCGTGCGCGACTGGCGCGAACTGGAGTCGCGCACCGCCGAGGAGTGGCTGGTGGCGCTGGGCGGGCGCCGCGTCTACGAGGTCGTGTGGCGCCCGCTGCTGGAGGGCAAGTTCGGCGCCTACGCCGACCGGGTGGGCGCCACCTGGATGTGGACGAAGCTGAACCTGCGCGGCGGCAGCCGCACCCGCTCCGGCAAGGAGACCCTCTACTACATCAAGGGCGGCAGCGACGCGGTCCTCACCGCCCTGCGGCGGCGCCTGGAGAACCTCGGCGCCGACGTGCGCACCGGCACGGCCGCCGACGCGGTCCACATCCGGGAGGGGCGGGTCCGCGGGGTGAGCGCCGACGGGGTGTTCCACCCGGCCGGGCACGTCCTGGCCACCACCGCGCCCGAGCTGGCGGCGCGGCTGCTCGACCACCCCGGCGCCGACCACCCGGCCGTGCCCGAGCTGCTGCGGCGCTGGTCGGCCGTGGACTACCTGGGCAACATCTGCCTGGTCCTGGAGAACAACCGCCGCCTGTCCGAGACCTACTGGCTGAACGTCAACGACCCGGGCTTCCCCTACGTGGGGGTCATCGAGCACACCAACCTCGACCGGCCCGAGCGCTACGGCGGTCGGCACGTCGTCTACCTGTCCAAGTACCTGCCGACCGACGCCGACCTGTACCGCATGGACGACGAGCAGGTCTTCGAGTACAGCCTGCCGCACATCCGGCGCATGTTCCCCGCCTTCGGCCGCGACTGGGTGGACCGGTTCCACGTGTGGCGGGCCGACCACGCCCAGCCGGTGATCACCCCCGGCTACAGCCGGAGCGCGCCCGCCGTGGAGTCGGCCGTGCCGGGGCTGTACCTGTGCGGCATGGCCCAGGTCTTCCCCGAGGACCGCGGCACCAACTACGCCGTCCGCGACGGCCGCCGGGCCGGACTCCTGATCGCCGACCGCCTCGCCACGTCCGGGAGCGACGATGACTGAACCGACGACGACCGGCCCGGCCCCGGGGCCGCACGCCGAGCCCCCCGAGCCCTCCCCGGCGCCCGCGCCGTCCAGCGCACCCTCCGCCGCTCCACCCTCCGCGCCGGGTGGGCCGCCCCTGCCGTCCGCCTCGGAGCTGATCACCGTGGAGCAGGCCGAGGCGATGGACACCGCGCAGGTGCACGAGCTGTACCGGGCCCACGTCAGCCGCAGCCAGGTCTCCCTCATCGGCACCTTCGGCTTCGGACGCGACCTGGTCGACCACGCCGAGGGCGCCTGGATCCACCTGCGCGACGGCCGCCGCGTCCTCGACTTCACCGGCGGCGTGGGCGTGCTCAACCACGGGCACAACCACCCGCGCATCCTCGCCGCGCGCCGCCGGTTCCAGGAGCGGCGCCGCATGGAGGTGCACAAGAACTACCTGTCCCCCTACGTGGCCGCGCTCGGCCACAACCTCGCCGCGCTGCTCCCCGGCGACCTCAGCGTCTCCTACTTCCCGAACTCCGGCGCCGAGGCCGTGGAGGGGGCCGTCAAGCTCGCCTACAAGTACCACGGCGGCCGCCGGGGGACGGTCCTGCACACCGACATCGCCTTCCACGGCAAGCTCCTGGGCGCCGGCAGCCTGACCGCCTCGCCGGAGGTGCACTTCCCCTACCCGAGGATCCCCGGCACCGACGCCTTCGCCTACGACGACACCGCCTCCTTCCTCACCGCCCTGGAGCGGCACACCGGCCCCCGCGGCGAGAGCGACGTCTACGCCGTCGTCCTGGAGCCGTTCAGCGCCTCCTCCCTGCGCGAGTGCTCCCCGGAGTTCCTGCACGAGGTGCGCAGCGCCTGCACCGAGCGCGACATCGTGCTGGTCTTCGACGAGGTGTACACCGGCTGGGGCAAGACCGGGGCCCTCTTCCACTTCATGCACCACCCCGGCCTGGTGCCCGACGTGGTGGCGACCTCCAAGTCCTTCGGCGGCGGAAAGTCGTCGATCTCCGGGTACATCGCCCGCGAGCCGGTGTTCCGGGCCGCCTACGACAACCTCGCCGACGCCACCCTGCACAGCACCACCTACTACGGGTTCGGCGAGGAGACCGCCACCGCCATGGAGGCCGTCTCCGTCGCCGTGGAGGAGGACTTCCCCGGCCGGGCCCGCGCGCTCGGCGCGCGCCTGGAGTCCGGGCTCGCCCGGATCGCCCGGCGCCATCCCCGCCTCGTCCGCCGCGTCGCCGGGCGCGGCGCGCTGCACGGCGTCTTCCTCACGCCCGGGCCGCGCGTCCCCGACGCGTGGAGGGAGGTCCTGCCGTCGGCCGCGGGGGACCCCCAGGCCGTGTCGAAGCTGCTGACCGGCGCCGTGGTCGCCGCCCTGTACCGGGACCACGGCGTGCTCACCTTCTTCGGGTCCAACCGGCGCATCGCGCTGATCGTGTCCCCGCCCCTGGTCGCCGAGCCCGACGAGGCGGACCTGTTCCTCGACGCCCTGGACGAGGTCCTGAGCCGGGGCCCCGCCCGCCTGCTGGCCGGGCTCGTCCGGGAGAAGGCGTCCTCGTGAGGGCCGCCCGGAACCTGGCCGCCTCCGGCCTCCCGGCCTGCTGGGGGCGCGTGTACGCGGCGATGCGGGACCGCCCCGCGCTGCGCAGGGCGGTCGTCCACACCGGCGGCAGCCTCGACCGCATGCCCCTCGCCTACCGGTGGGGGGCCGCGGCGGCGCTGACGGCGTTCCCCGCGGTGTTCTTCGCGGCGACCGGCCGGGGCCCGCGCCGGGCCACCCCCGAGCAGACCCTTGCGGGCCTGCGCCGGCTGCGGTCGGTGCCCGGGTACGGGGAACTGCTGCGGGCGACCACGGCCCTGGCGCTCTACGGCGCCCTGGACGGGGCGGTCCCGGCCGACGCCCCCCGGAACGGCGCGGGCGATGGGCCCGCGCCCGGCCCGGTGCGCATCCCGGTGCGCGTCGGGGCGGCCCCTCCGGTGCGCAGCGCGCCGTCCCGCGGAGGCGCCCGGTGATGCGGCTCGGACGGACCGCCCGCCCCGCGGCCGAGGTCGACTGCGATGCGCTGGTCGTGGGGTCGGGCGCGGGCGGCAGCGTGGCGGCGCTGGAACTCGCGCGCGCCGGCCGGTCGGTCACCGTCCTGGAGGAGGGGCCGCGGGTGGGCACCCGGGAGCTGGCCGAGGCGAGCCCGGCCGAGTCGATGCGCCGCCTCTACCGGAACGCGGGCGCCACCGCCGTTTTCGGCACCCCCACCATCGCCTTCGGCGAGGCCTGCGCGGTCGGCGGGACCACCGTGGTGAACGGGGGCCTGCTGTGGGCGCCGCCGGACGCGGTGCTGCAGCGGTGGGCCGCCCGGTCCGGGTACGGCGGCCACGGCCCCGCCGAGGTCGCCGCCCGGTTCGAGGAGGTCCGCACCCGCCTGGGCATGACCGTCCAGGGGCACGGCGACGGCAACCGGGATTCGCGCCTGCTCGCCGAGGCCGCCGAGTCCCTGGGCTGGCGGTGGCAGCACCCCCAGCGGGCGGTCCGCGGGTGCCTGCACCGCAACCAGTGCGCCACCGGCTGCCCGAGCGGAGCCAAGCAGAGCACCGCGCTGACCTACCTCCCGCAGGCCGAGGCCGTGGGCGCGCGGATCGTCCCGGGGACGCGCGCGCTGCGCATCGGGCACGGCGGGGGCCGGGTGCGCTCCGTCGACGCCGTCGAGACCGCCACCGGCCGCCGTGTCCGCTACCGCCCCCGCACCGTGTTCCTCGCCGCGGGCCCCATCGGCACCCCCGTGCTGCTGCGGCGCAGCGGCATCCACGCGCGCACCGCGGGCCGCCGCATCGAGCTGCACCTCAACCTGCGCACCATCGCCCGCTTCCCCGACACCGTGGACGCCGCGCGCGGCACCATGTTCACCGCGCAGGTCCACGAGCACGGCGGCCTGGGCGTCCTGGTCATGCCGTCCAACCTGACGCCCGGAGGCCTCGGCGCGGCCCTGGCCTCCCGCGACCCCCGCCAGGTCGACGCCCTGCTCGCCGCGCAGGACCGGCTGGCCGTGTTCACCACGCAGGTGCGCATGCAGGGGCCCGCGGGCATCGTCTCGGCGGTCGGCGGGAGCCCACTGCTCCGCCACGGGATGACCCGGGCCGACCACCACCTGCTGCGGCTGGCCTTCCGCCGCACGGCGCGCCTGCTGTTCGCCGCCGGCGCCGTCGAACTCCTGCCGCCCACCGGCTCGGCGGCGCCGCTGAGGTCGGCGGCGGACGCCGAGGAGTACTGCGCGCGCGTGCGCCCGGGGGACTGGGAGCTGGTGTCCGTGCACGCCACGTCCGGGTGCCCGATGGCCCGGCCGGAGCGCGGCGGCGTGTGCGACGAGGCCGGACGCGTCCACGGGTGGAGCGGCCTGCACCTGTGCGACGCGAGCGTCCTGCCGGGAGCCCCGGGCGTCAGCCCGCAGGGCACGATCATGTCCTTCGCCCACGGGATCGTGGGCCGCCACCTGGAGGCGCGATGACCGAACCCGCCCCCCGCCCGCCACGGCCGTCCGCCACGGCGCGGCCCCTGTTCAGCCCGGCGGCCGTGGTCGCCTCCTGTGCCGGGTTCGTCCTCATCGGGGCGCTCCAGGCCCTGTACGGGCCGGCGATCCCGGGCTTCCGCCGCGAGTTCGACCTGGGGCCCGCGGCGGCCGGTCTGGGGTTGAGCGCGCACTTCATCGGCGGCGTCGCCGGTGTGCTGCTGTTCGACGCGCTGCACCTGCGCCAGGGCAACCGGCGGGTGCTGGCGGTGTCCTACCTGCTGATGGCGGTGGGCGCCGCCGGGTTCGCCTGGGCGCCGACCTGGCCCGCCGCGCTGGCCATGGCGCTGCTGGCCGGGCTCGGCTTCGGCGGCGTCGACTACGGGCTGAACCGGCTGTTCACCGTCGGGTTCGGCGAACGGTCAACGGCGATGCTCAACGTCCTCAACGCCCACTTCGGCATCGGCGCCATCCTCGGCCCGGCGGTGATCGGCGCGGTCGGCGCAGACCGCTACCCGGTCGTCTTCCTGGCGTTCGCGGCGGCCAACCTGCCGCTGCTGCTGTTCCTGCGCGGGATCGGCGACCACGCGCCCCCGCCGCCGGAGGGGGAGGCCGACGCTGCGCGCGCCCGGGCCCGGCGGCGCAGCCTGGTGTCGGTGGTCGCGGTCTTCGTCGCGCTGTACGTGCTGCACGTGGGCATCGAGGCCGGGGTCGGCGGGTGGGAGCCCACCCACCTGGAGGCGGTCGGCTACACCGCCACCGCGGCGGCCACCGCCACCTCGGTGTACTGGCTGACGATGACGGTGGGGCGGTTCCTGGTGGCGCCGCTGGCCCTGCGCTTCTCCCCGCAGGCCATCATCGGCTGGTCGTGCGCGGGCATGACGGTGTGCCTGCTGGCCGCGGCGGTGCCCGCGCTGGCCCCGTTCGCCTACGCCGGGGTGGGGCTGTTCATCGCGCCGATCTTCCCGACCGGCCTGACCTGGCTGTACAGGGCGGCCCCGCAGGCGCGGCGGGCCGGTGCCCTGGTGATCGCGGCGTCCATGGTCGGCGGCGTCGCCGCGGGGCCGGCCCTGGGCCGGGCCATCGAGTGGTCCGGTGTGCAGGCCGTCCCGCTGATCCTGGGCGCGGTCTCCGGCCTGTGCCTGGCGGCCACGTTCTGGCTCCTGCGCGCCACCCGGCCCGCCCGCCCCGACTCCCCCGTCCGCGACACGACCGAAGAAAGGCCGCCCCATGCCCGCACTGACGACGACGGCCGACGGGTTCCTCCTCCGCGGTGAGCCGTTCCGGATCATCTCCGGTGCCCTCCACTACTTCCGCGTCCACCCGGACCAGTGGGCCGACCGCCTGCGCAAGGCGCGGCTCATGGGGCTGAACACGGTCGAGACCTACATCCCCTGGAACCTCCACCAGCCCGGGCCCGCCGCGCCGCTCGACCTCGACGGCATCCTCGACCTGCCGCGCTTCCTGCGGCTGGCCGCCGCCGGGGGCCTGCACGTGCTGCTCCGGCCCGGCCCCTACATCTGCGCCGAGTGGGACGGCGGCGGCCTGCCCGCCTGGCTGACCGCCGACGACGGCATCCGGCCGCGCAGCACCGACCCGCGCTTCACCGCCGCCGTCGACGCCTACCTCGACCTCCTCCTACCGCCGCTGCTGCCGCACATGGCCGAGGCGGGCGGCCCGGTGATCGCGGTCCAGGTGGAGAACGAGTACGGCGCCTACGGCGACGAGAGGGCCTACCTGGAGCACCTGGAGAAGGCGCTGCGCGGCCGCGGCGTCCGGGAGCTGCTGTTCACCTGCGACCAGGCCGATCCCCGTCACCTGGCCGCCGGGGCCCTGCCCGGTGTCCTCGCCGCCGGCACCTTCGGCGGCGGGGTCGAACGGGCGCTGGCCCGGATGCGCGAGCACCGCGCGGAGGGCCCACTGATGTGCGCGGAGTTCTGGATCGGGTGGTTCGACCACTGGGGCGGACCGCACCACGTGCGGGACGCGGCGGACGCGGCCGACGACCTCGACCGGCTGCTGTCGGCCGGGGCGTCGGTGAACATCTACATGTTCCACGGCGGCACCAACTTCGGCCTGACCAACGGGGCCAACCACGACCACGCCTATGCGGCCACCGTCACCTCCTACGACTACGACGCACCGTTGACCGAGCACGGGGACCCCGGGCCCAAGTACCACGCCTTCCGCGAGGTGATCGCCCGCCACGCACCCGTTCCGGACGGGCCCCCGCCGGAGCCCGCCGCCAAGCTCGCCCCGCGCGACGTCGTCCTGGACCGGTGGGCGCCGCTCCTCCCGGGCACCGCACCCGACGCGGCCTCCGCCGCCGCGGCCGAGGCCCTGCTGGGCCCGCCCGTGGCGGAGGGGGACCCGCTGCCGATGGACCGGCTGGGCTCCCCCGTCGGATTCGCGCTCTACCGGGCCGAGCTGCCGGCGGCGGGCGACGGGGTGCTCCGCTTCTCCGGAGGCGTCGGCGACCGCGCCCAGGTGTTCGTGGACGGCGCCCCCGCGGGGGTGCTGGAACGCGAGCGCGCCGAGGACGCGCTGACCGTCCGCGTCCCCCGCGCCGGGGCCGCCTTGGACGTCCTGGTGGAGAACCTGGGCGGGACCAACTACGGGCCGCGCATCGGGGACCGCAAGGGCCTGCTGGGCCCCGTCTCGTTCGAGGGCGCTCCGCTGGGGCCCTGGACCTGCCGCTCCCTGCCGCCGGACGCCCCTGAGGCGTCCGCCTTCGTGCCGACCGGGCGCACCACGGGCGTCGGCCCGGCCTTCCACCGCGGGACCTTCGAGGTGGAGGCCCCCGCCGACGCCTTCCTCGCCCTCCCGGCATGGACCAAGGGGCTGGCGTGGATCAACGGCTTCGCGCTGGGCCGGTACTGGCGGCGCGGACCGCAGCGGACCCTGTACGTCCCGGGCCCGGTGCTGCGGACCGGCGCGAACGACCTCGTCCTCTTGGAGCTGCACGGCTCGGCCGGCCTGACGGCGCGCCTCACCGACACCCCCGATCTGGGCCCGGAACCGCACTGACGCGGCGGCGCCCGGCCGGGGCCTCCCCCGGCCGGGCCTCCTCCTCCCGGTCCGGCCCCCGGCGGATGGGCCACCTGACCGGCCCTATCCTGTGTGGGCGCGTGCCCCGGCGACCGCCGCCGGGGGCCTGAGGAGGAGGACGCACCCGCCATGACCGGAAGCGCTGCCGCCGGAACACCCGCGCCCAAGGGGCGCAGCAGGCGCAGCTTCGCCGGGGCCCGACCCGTCATGGACGACGTCGCGCGCATGGCCGGGGTGTCGAAGCAGACGGTCTCCCGCGTCCTCAACGGGCACCCCGCCGTGCGCCCGTCGACACGCGAGGCCGTCACCGACGCCATCCGCACCCTCGGGTACCGGCCCAGCCGCAGCGCCCGCTCCCTGGCCAGCGGCAGGACCCGGATGCTCGGCGTGATCTCCTTCGACGCCGCCCGCTTCGGCCCGGCGTCGATCCTCGCCGCCGTCAACGCCGGCGCCCAGGAGGAGGGCTACCTCGTCAGCTCCATCGCCCTGGACTCCACCGACCCCGGCACCGTGGCCAGGGCCGCCGGGCGGCTGTCGTCCGAGGGCGCCGAAGGGGTGATCGTGATCGCCCCCCAGGAACAGGTCGGCGACACCCTCGGCCGGGCGGGACTGGACGGCCCGGTCGTCGCCGTCGACAGCGACCCGGGCGACGGCAGCCCGTGGGTGATGGCGGATTCGGCGACCGGCGCGCGCCTGGCGACCGAGCACCTGCTCGGGCTGGGGCACCGGACGGTCCACCACATCGCGGGACCGTCCGGATGGGCCGCGGCCGACCGCCGGGCCGCCGGGTGGCGGGCCGCCCTGGAGGAGGCGGGGGCTCCGGTGCCCCCGTCGGCGGCCGGGGACTGGAGCGCGGACTCCGGCTACGCGCTGGGCCGCCGCATCGCCGACGACCCCGAGGCCACCGCCGTCTTCGCCTCCAACGACCAGATGGCGCTGGGGCTGCTGCGCGCCCTGTACGAGGCCGGCCGCCGGGTCCCGGACGACGTCAGCGTGGTGGGCTGCGACGACATTCCCGAGGCCGCCCACTTCCTGCCGCCGCTGACGACGGTGCGCACGGACTTCGCCGCCCTCGGCGCACGGGCGCTGCGCCTGCTCACGGAGCGCATCGACAGCGCCGACCGGCCGGACGGCCCGGACGGACACGCCGCGGACCCCGTGGTCCTCCCGGTCGAACTCGTCGTCCGCAGCAGCACGGGACCGCCCCGGACCCCCTGAGAAGGCGCGCGGCCAAGCGGGCGTGCCCCACGTTGATCTCGGGAGAAACGACGCTACCGGGCCGCTTTTAGGGGCGCATTTCCCGAGATCAACGACGCAGGGGCGGCGGTCGGCAGCGGAGTCGACGAGGCCGGACCCCTGCGGTCCGCCCGTCCGTCCGCGCGACCTCCAGGTCCCGCCCGGAGTCCTCCCCCGCCCTGGCGGTGCGCGGGGGTCAGTCCCGCGTGGTCCGGCCGTCGGCGGGCTCCAGGCCCACACCATCCTCCATCGGCGTCCTGCCCCGGGCCAGGATCCACACCATGGCCGCGAGCGCCGCGACCTGCAGCGGCCAGCCCATGGCCACCTTCGCGATGCCCAGGAAGGCGAACGTGTTCGCCATGTCGTACTTGGCGGCCGCCCAGAGCGGGAGCTGCACCGCCACCCGGATCACGCAGGGCAGCACCAGCAGCCACGTCAGGCGGGAACTCAGCCGCACCACCGCGGCGTTGGCGCGCCACCCCGTCGGGTCGCCGGTGACCGCGCCGATGAGCAGGCCCACCGCGGGCCAGCGGATCACGATGCTCAGCGTCAGCACCGCCGCGTACGCCGCGTTGTAGATGATCCCGGGCAGCGCGAAGTCCTCGGCGTCCCCGCTGCGCAGGGCGAACACGGCGGCGATGGCGATGCCGAAGACGCTGTTGAAGACGAACTGGACGGACGAGCGCTGCGCCAGCCGCACCGCCCCCAGCACGAGGGCGGCGCCGATGCCCAGCCCCAGGGCGAGCTTCAGCTCCTGGGAGGCCAGGTAGGCGACGGTGAAGGTGAGGGTGGGGATCGCCGCCTCCACCATCCCGCGCTTGCCGCCGAGCGCCTTGGACAGCTGGGCGCGGACGACGGCCTCGACGGTGCCCTCGGAGACCTCGGAGGGCTTCGAGGCGCCGGAGGGGCCCACCTCCCCGCGGTCCTCGGAGCCCGCGGGGCCGGGCTCGTCCTCCCGGTCCTGCCCGGCGTCGTCAACCGCCCGCTGCTGCTCGGTCATACGGCTCCCGCCCGTCCTGCGAAACTCCTGCTCGTCGCCTCCCCACCCTAGGGCAACGCACGGCGGCCCCGCCCGGGTTCCACCCGGCGTACCACGGACACGACCGCAGTCATCGGGCACCCCTTCGGCCGCCGCGGACGAGCAGCGCTCCAGCCAGGCCCCCGGAGTCGGGGCGGGTCCAGGGCCAACGGTGCCCCCGCGCCCTCCGAGCCGACTGCGCGATCGGACCGTCTCCGACCCCGCCCGGGCCTCCGAACGGTGCTCGTCCCAGCGGACGGAACCCTCGCACACTCCCGGACCTGCCCCCTGTGACATCCCGTCGACCGGCGCCTACTGTGGGCCGCAGACCGCGGACCCGGCCCCTGGAGGCAGTGCATGGGACGACGCACCCCGCTCCACCCCGACCACCTGTCCTTCGCGCTCACCCTCGACGCCCGCCTGCGCGGCGGCTCGCGCGTGTGGTCGCCCTTCTCCGTCGGCGAGGCGCTGGGGCTCGTCGCCACCGGGACCCGGGGCCGCACCCGCTCGGAGCTGGAAGCCCTGCTCGGCGCCGGGCTCACCGGGCACCTCGACGCCCTGGCCGAGGCACTCGAACCGGGCGGCACCGGCGCCCCCGAACTGGAGTCGGCCACCTCCCTCTGGATCCGCGAGGGCCTCAAGGTCGACCCCGGCTTCTCCGCGCGCCTCGCCGGCCGCCGCGCGTCCTCGGTGCGCACCGCCGACTTCGCGAACGACCCCGAAGGCGTCCGCAAGGCCGCCAACACCGAGGTCGGCGAACTCACCCGGGGCCTGATCCCCGAACTCCTCCAGCCGGGCGACGTGGCCTCCTCCACCCAGGCGATGCTGCTGAACGCGCTGTGGGTCCGCCTGTCGTGGACCGTCCCCTTCGACCCGGGCGCCACCGCACCCGCCCGCTTCCACGCCCCCGGCGGCCCGGTCGACACCCCCATGATGCACCGCCGCGGCGAGATGCCCCTCGCCCGCTCCGACGGCTGGGCCATGGCCACCCTCGTCGGCGGGGAGGGCCTCTACCTCGACGTGCTCCTGCCGCCCGAGAGGGCCGACGACGCCGACACCGCGCCGCTGCCCTCCTCCGCCGTCCTGGAGCGCCTGTACGCGTCCGCCACCCCGGCCCAGGTGCGCCTGGCGCTGCCCCGGTTCGAGATCACCGGCCGCTCGCTGCTGTCGTCGGCCCTGTCCGACGCGGGCGCCCCAACGGTGTTCACCGGCGACAGCGACCTGTCCGGCATCGTCGACCGCCGCCTGCTCATCGACGAGGTGGTGCACCAGGCGCGCCTGCGCGTGGACGAGAAGGGCGCCGAGGGCGCGGCGGCCACGGCGGTCGTGATGCGCACGGCCTCACTCGCCCCGCCGCCCCGGCCCGAAGAGTTCATCGCGGACCGCCCGTTCGCGTTCATCCTGCGCCGCAACGGCGCCGCCCTGTTCGCAGGCGGCATCACCGAGCCCGAGGACCCGGGCCCGGCCACCTGACCGGCCCCGGAGACGCCGAAGGCCGGGCCGCATCCGCTGGCGCCATTCCCCTCGGCCCCCGGACAACACCCCCGCACCGCCGCCCCCTCGTTGATCTCGGGGAAGTCGGGCTTATCGTGTCCGTTTTTACCCCGAGTTCCCCGAGATCATCGCGGAGGGGGGCGCCCGGGCGGCACATACCGGGCATACTGGACAGGGGACGTGAGGTCCGGGCATCCCGCGTCGTGAAATCGACGCTTTCAGGCAGATCAGGTGTCGATATCACCACCCAAGATGCCCCCACCCCCGCCCGCCCCTCTTCGGCGATGATCTCGACGAGAGTGCTGCCAAAACCACCAAAATGACAGCACTTCCGTCGAGATCATCGCGGAGTAGGGGCGCGCCGGGGCGGCGGCCACCATGGGCGCGGGCGGCCATGCGCCCACTTGGTCGCGGGACCACCCGGACCACCCGCGGTCCGCCGCCCGGCAGGCAGGGCCCGGGAACCGGCCCGCTCACTCCGTCGCCGCCATCTCCGGCGACCACGCACACGCGCCGCGCCCGACAGCACTACCGCACAGGCCGCCGACCTCCGTCGTCGCCCATGGCCGAGGGAGGACACGGCCGGGAGGAGGTGCACCGCCCCGGCCGCCGCCCCCTTCAGGCCTTGCGGGCCGCCCTTCAAGCCTTGCGGGCCGCCCTCAGGGCTCGCGGGCCGCCGCCTCAGGCCTTGCGGGCCGTCTCGTCGGCTGCGGCGCCACCGTCGGCCGGGTCGGGGGCCTCCGCCTGCGCGGGACGGGTGCCCGCCCCCGCCGCCTGCTCGGCGCGCTTGGCCTGCTGGGCCTTGATCTGCTCCTGGATCTCCTTGGGCACGGTGATCTTGAGCATCTCCCGCGGCGGCACCGGGTCGTCCCCGCGCACCACCACGATCTTCTGGAAGACCTCTTCCACCTTGGCCATGACCTCGGGCTTGACCGCGCCCTCGCCGCGGATCACCCCGCGCAGCACCCACCGGGGACCGTCCACCCCGATGAACCGCATGGGCTGGCCGAGCTGCCGCCCCTCCTCGTCCTTCTTGCCCTGCACCGGCACGACCGCGCGCAGCTCCGGGCCGAAGGCGCCGTCGAAGGGGTCGACCCTGCCGCCCTGCTTGGTGATCTGCTCGACGAGCTCCTCACGCATCTCGTCCCACAGGCCGCTGGTCTTGGGCGCGGCGAACGCCTGCACCTGCACCATGGAGGGGCCGTCGATCAGGCTCACCCCGATGATCCGGTTCTCCGGCGTCATGTCGAACCGGATCTGGGTGCGGTCGCCCACCGGGACCCGCAGGCAGCCCAGGTCGACCCTGGGGTACTCGGGCACGTCCTCGGAGGGGTCCCACGGCCCGAGCACGCGGTGCCGGTCGGCCTCCTTCTCCGGCTCGTCGGCGGGAGCCGCACCCGCGGGGGACTCCTCCACCGCGTCGGCGCCGGTCTTCTCGCTCTTCTTGCGGCGTCCGAACACGCCTCACACCTCTCCCGTCATCTGTCCCCGGCCGCGAAACCGCCGGTGGACCCGAACCCGCCCCGGCCGCGCCGGGAGTCGGGAAGCTCATCCGCCTCGGCGAACACCGCACGCTCGACCCGCTGGATCACCAACTGGGCGATCCGGTCGCCGCGGGACAGCTTGACCGGCTCGCCCAGGTCGGTGTTGATCAGCGTCACCTTGATCTCGCCGCGGTACCCGGCGTCCACCGTGCCGGGGGCGTTGACCAGGGTGACACCGCACCGGGCGGCCAGCCCCGAGCGGGGGTGCACGAACGCGGCGTACCCGTCCGGCAGCGCCAGGGCGATCCCGGTGCGCACGGTGGCGCGCTCACCGGGGCCGAGCCGCACGTCCTCGGCGCTGACCAGGTCGGCGCCGGCGTCGCCCGGATGGGCGTAGGAGGGCAGCGGCAGGTCGGGGTCGAGGCGGCGGACGGGCACCGTCAGGGGCGCCCGGCCGCCGCGGCCGTCGGTACTGGGGTCCTCGTTGCTCACATCCGCCGAGCCTACTCCGCGGCCGGGGGGAGGGTCACCTCCACCGAGAGCTCCTCGGCGTCGCTCTCCTCGAAGTCCAGGGCGGCGGCCCGGCCGGCGGCGCGGATGTCGCCCTCGGCGACCCGGGCGCGGGCCACGTGCTTGCCGCGCACGGCCACCCGCTCCACCTCGGCGCGCATCGACAGCTTCGCCTCGGACTTGGACTTGCGCACCGCGCGCAGCACGGCGGAGGCGGCCTCCAGCACGGCCGGGTCCCCGTCGACCGCGGCGGCGCGCACATCGGCGGCCTGCGGCCAGGAGGCGGCGTGCACCGAGCCCTCGCGCCACCAGGACCACACCTCTTCGGCGGTGAACGGCAGGAACGGCGCGAACAGCCGCTGGATCACCGACAGCGCCTGGAGCAGGGCGGCGCGGGCCGAGGCGCTCTCGGCGGTGCCCTCCTCGTAGGCGCGGGCCTTGACCAGCTCCAGGTAGTCGTCGCAGAACTCCCAGAAGAACCGCTCGGCCCGCTCCAGGGCGCGGGTGTGGTCGTAGGCCTCGAACGCGGCGGTGGCGTCCTCGACGACCTCGGCCAGGGCCGCCAGCATGGACCGGTCCAGCGGCTCGGTGACCGCCTCGGGCCGGTCGGCGGCGTCCTCCCCAGCGACCGACAGCGCGAACTTGGTCGCGTTGAGGATCTTGATGCTCAGCCGGCGCCCGACCTTCATCTGCCCCTCGTCCAGGGCGGTGTCGGTGCCCAGGCGCCCGCTGGCCGCCCAGTACCGGATGGCGTCGGAGCTGTAGCGCTCCAGCAGGTCGATCGGGGTGACGACGTTGCCCTTGGACTTGGACATCTTCTTGCGGTCCGGGTCGAGGATCCACCCGGAGATCGCCGCGGTGCGCCAGGGCAGGCACCCGTTCTCGAAGTCGGCCCGCACCACCGTGGAGAACAGCCAGGTGCGGATGATGTCCTGGCCCTGGGGGCGCAGGTCCATCGGGAAGACGCGGGAGAACAGGTCCTCGTCGCGCTCCCAGCCCCCGGCGATCTGCGGGGACAGCGACGAGGTGGCCCAGGTGTCCATGATGTCGGGGTCGCCGGTGAACCCGCCGGGCTCGCCGCGCTGCTCCTCGGTGTACCCGGCCGGGGCCTCGGAGCTGGGGTCGACCGGCAGGGCCGCCTCGTCGGGGACGATGGGCTCGTCGTAGCGCGGGTTGCCGTCGCCGTCGAGCGGATACCAGACGGGGAAGGGCACGCCGAAGAACCGCTGGCGGCTGATGAGCCAGTCGCCGTTGAGGCCCTCGACCCAGTGCTCGTAGCGCGAGCGCATGTGGTCGGGGTGCCACTGCAGCTCCCGGCCGCGCGCCAGCAGGCGGTCGCGCACGTCGGCGTCGCGCCCGCCGTTGCGGATGTACCACTGGCGGGTGGTGACGACCTCGAGGGGCTTGTCGCCCTTCTCGTAGAACTTGACCGGCCGGGTGGTGGGGGTGGGCTCGCCGACCAGGTCGCCGGACTCGCGCAGCATCTCCACCATGCGCTCGCGGGCGGTGTGCACGGTCGCACCGGCGAGCCGGGCGTAGGCCTCGCGGGCCGCCTCGGAGCCGATGCCGGGCGGCGGGTCGGAGATGATGCGCCCGTCCCAGCCGACGATGGGCCGCGTCTCCAGCTGCAGCTCCCGCCACCAGGTGACGTCGGTGGTGTCGCCGAAGGTGCAGATCATGGCGATGCCCGACCCTTTGTCGGGCTCGGCGAGCCAGTGCGACTTGACCGGCACCTCCACCCCGAACACCGGAGAGGTGACGGTGCCGCCGAACAGGTCCTGGTAGCGCTCGTCGTCGGGGTGGGCGACCAGGGCGACGCAGGCCGGGATCAGCTCGGGGCGGGTGGTCTCGATGTGCACCGGGGTGCCGTCGGGGCGGTGGAAGGCGACCTTGTGGTAGGCGCCGGTGCGCTCCCGGTCCTCCAGCTCGGCCTGGGCCACGGCGGTGCGGAAGGTGACGTCCCACAGGGTGGGCGCCTCGGCCATGTAGGCCTCGCCGCGGGCCAGGTTGCGCAGGAACGCCCGCTGCGCGGCGGCGCGGGACCCGTCGTCGATCGTGGCGTAGGTGTGGGTCCAGTCCACGCTCAGGCCCATGCGGCGCCACACGCCCTCGAAGACCTTCTCGTCCTCGGCGGTGAGGCGCTCGCACAGCTCGATGAAGTTGCGGCGGGAGACGGGGACCTGGCGCTTGGGGTCGGGCTTGGCCGGCGGGGAGAAGTCCGGGTCGTACGGGATCGACGGGTCGCAGCGCACGCCGTAGTAGTTCTGCACCCGGCGCTCGGTGGGCAGGCCGTTGTCGTCCCAGCCCATCGGGTAGAACACCGACTTGCCCCGCATCCGCTGGTAGCGGGCGACCAGGTCGGTGTGGGTGTAGGAGAAGGCGTGGCCGATGTGCAGCGACCCCGAGACCGTGGGCGGAGGGGTGTCGATCGAGAAGATCTCGTCGCGGCTCTTGGTGCGGTCGAAGCGGTAGACGCCGGACTCGTCCCAGACGTCTACCCACTTCGCCTCGATACCGTCGAGCGAGGGCTTGTCGGGCACGCGGAAGGAACGAGAGCGGTTGGTCATGGGGCAATGGTATTGGCTCTGCGGCCCTGCTCGCTCCCGGTTTCCGGTGCCCCGGCGGCGGTGTGGCGCGACCCGCCCCGGCCGGTCGCCGGCGGCCGGGCGGCGCGTGGAAGGATGGGCCCGACGACGGTGTCCAGCCGCACCGAAACGACCGATGGAGAGCGACCGGTACCCACATGGCTAAGAAAGACGGTGACATCGCGGCGCAGATCGTCGGCGGCGTCGCGGCGCTCGCGGCCGGCTTCGCCGCCCGCAAGGCGCTGACCTTCGCCTGGACCCAGGCGACCGGCAAGGAGCCGCCGACCGACCCCGAGTCCCTGGACGTCGGCCTGGGCGAGGCCCTGGGCTGGGCGGTGCTGACCGGCGTCGGCATGGAGGTGGCCCGCGTGCTGGCGGTGCGCGCCGCGCACAAGCGGATGATGCCCCGCGAGGACCGCAAGGCGCTCGCGGAGGCCTGACCGCCGCGTAGGCGGGGCCCGTCCGGGGCCCCGCCGCACCGGGCCCGGCATCCCCGTCGATCTCGGGAGGAACGACGCCACCGGCACGGTCTTCACGGACGTTCACCCCGAGCATCGGAAGGCGCGCGGACACGCGTGCGTACTCGGCGTTGATCTCGGGAGAAACGACGCTTCCGGGCCGGTTTTAGGGGCGCTTTTCCCGAGATCAACGACGCAGGGGCGGCGTTCGGCGAAGGAGTCGGCGGAGCTGGGCACCCTGCGGTCCGCCCGCCTGTCCGCGCGGGCTCTTGGGGGCGTCTCCCCCGGGATCACGGGCGCACTCCCCGAGGTCAACGGCAGAAGGGGCCGAACGGGAGGACTCCGGAAAGGGCGCTAGGGCGTGGTTCTCGGAGCATTTTCGGCTCGCGACCACCAGGACGACGCTCTCTGCGCCGGGACGCTCGAGCAGCCGACCAGGATGGACTTCGCGCCCCGTCCTGCGAGCGGAGCCCGGGCCCCGCTGCGCCGACACGGCGAAGCCGGCGCAGTAGGGCGACGGCCGCCCGCTGGTCGAAACGCCTCCGAGGAACACGTCCTAGGCCCCCTGGTCCAGGGCCTTCAGGTCGCCCGCCAGGGCCCCGGCCCCCCGCCCCGGGCCCACGGCCGTCTTCGCCAGGTCCTTGCGGACCGCCTTGGCCAGCGCCAGTGTCGCCGTGCGGTTGAGGGTCCCGCCCGCGACGGCGCCGGTCAGGTACGGGCCGAGCGTGGTCATGTGCCGCCCCAGCACCCGCATGAGCCGCTTGCGCAGCGCCACCTTGGCCGCCGCCCCCAGGGCCGCGGTGATGGACTCCCCCGCCGACAGCGGGTCGACGCCCCGGCGGTAGGCCCACGCCTGCACGTACCCGGCGTGGCGCCGCACCGCTCCCCCGTCGGCGCGCGCCCCGTACGCCTCGTGCAGCTCGCCGATCAGCTTCACCTCGACCGCGGCGACCACCACCGTCTCGGCCACCAGTTGGGCGGGGGCGGTCAGCAGCAGCGGCGGGGCGGTGAACTGGGCGGCCGCCAGCGCCCCTCCGGCCGCGCCGACCGCGGTGGTGGTGTTGGCGGCGTTGCGCACCAGCGCGTCGGCCAGCTCCTCGCCGGTCAGGCCCTTGTGGTGGCGGGCCAGGGTCTCCAGGTCGCGCACGGGGATGCGGGGGGCGATCTCGTCGGCGAACACGTCGGCCAGCCAGCGCCCGCCCGCCGCGCCGCGCACCCCGGCCGCACGCGCCCCCTGCCCCAGGGCGCGGGCCAGGCGCGCGATCAGCCCGGCGCGCCGGCGCGGATCGGCGCCGTCGTCGGCGATGATGGCGCCGACGAGCTCCCCCGCGTCCTCACGCCCGGCGGGCACCAGCTCGGTTCCGGGGCCCTGCTCCGGCGGCGGTTCCGGGCTCGGCTCGGCGGCCATGGGCGTCCTCCTCGGCCTCGTGGGACCGCGGAGCGCCGGCGGCGCCGCACGCGGCGCGGGCGCTCCGGTGGTCCGCAGCGTTCCTCAGAGGGGGCCAACGAACCGGCGGCGGCCGGAATTCCCCCCGGAAAAGGCGATGCGCCCCCTGGGCGGGGACGCATCGGCGGTGTCGTTGCCCGCCGGCCGGCGAGGCGCCGAGGAGGGGGAGTGCACCCGGTTCAGGCGCACTCCTTGCAGACGAGCTGTCCCTTCCGCTCCTCGGCGAGCTGGCTGCGGTGGTGCACCAGGAAGCAGCGCGAGCAGGTGAACTCGTCGGCCTGGCGCGGGAGCACGCGCACGGCGAGCTCCTCGCCGGACAGGTCGGCGCCGGGCAGCTCCATGCCCTCGGCGACCTCGTCGGGGTCGACGTCGATGGTGCTGGTGCCCTTGTCGACCCGCCGGGCCTGCAGCTCCTGCAGGCTGTCCTCGCTCATGTCCTCGTCGGTCTTGCGCGGGCTGTCGTAGTCGGTGGCCATTCTGGTTGCTCCATCCCCCTCAGTTCTCTGCCTCGTCGCGCGGGTGTAACGCTTGAGACCGCAATCTTGTGCCCGGTTCAGCCGGAAAATTCCGGCGGCGTAAGAGGACTGTGACCCCTCCCGGGTGTCCTCACACCGGATGGCGACAGTGGTTGGCCGGACCCGGCCGCGCGCGGCGCGCCCCGGTACGGCCCCCTGACTGTGCTACCCAACGCCCGAACGTTTCCGACCCATTCCCGCGGCCGCTTCCGGCGCGTGCACGGCAGCGGGTCGATCCGTGCATCGCACGAGGTAGCGGCGGCAACTCCCACGCGAGGCGCAGTTCCCCGCGTGTTCACGCCCGGGGAAGCTTACCCACCGCCGCAAGCCGCGCGGACCCGGGGTGGTCGTGTCGTCGGACACGTATAGATATCACGCCGCCGGGAGGGGTCGCAGCCGGTTACACACCCGCTTGTTCACGGCCCGCGGCGGGGAAGGAGACGGTGACGACCAGGCCGCCGCCGGCGCGGGGCCACACGCTGACGCTGCCGCCGTGGGCGCGCACCACCGAGCGGACGATGGACAGCCCCAGCCCGGCGCTCTTGCCGGAGGCCACCCGGTTGCCGGTGGAGCGGCGGAAGGGCTCGAACAGGCCCTCGATCTCGTAGGCGGGCACCACCGGGCCGGAGTTCTCCACCTGGATGGCGGGGAAGCCCTCGTACATGCCGCTGCGCACGGTGATCTCGCCGTCCTCGGTGTTGTACCGCAGGGCGTTCTCCACCAGGTTGCCCGCCAGGCGCTCCAGCAGCACCGGGTCGCCGGTGACGCGCGCCGGGCGCAGGTCGGTGCGGACCTGCAGGCCGGAGGCGTCCAGGTCGCCGGAGAGCTGGCTGAGCACCGACTCGGTCAGCTCGCCCATGTCGACCAGCGTGCGCACCTCCAGCTCCCGGTCGCTCTTGGCGAGGAAGAGCAGGCCGTCGATGAGGCGCTCGTGGCGGGAGTTGGTCTCCAGCAGGGTGCGCCCGACGGTCTTGAGGTCGGCGGAGGCCTCGGGGTCGCTGAGGGCGACCTCCAGCAGGGTGCGGTTGATCGCCAGCGGGGTGCGCAGCTCGTGTGAGGCGTTGGCGACGAAGCGGCGCTGCCCGTCGAAGGCGCGGTCCAGCCGCTCCAGCATCGCGTCGAAGGTGTCGGCGAGCTCGCGGATCTCGTCGTCGGGCCCGCCCAGGGCGATGCGCTCGTGCAGGGAGCGCTCGGACAGGCGGCGCGCGGTGCGGGTGATCTTCTGCAGCGGCGACAGCGCCCGCCCGGCCACCGCGTACCCCAGGCCCACCGCGAGCAGGCCGACCACCACCAGCGCCAGCACCGACCAGCGGGTGAGCGAGGCCAGGACCGCCTCGATGAAGCTGTTCTTCATCGCCTCGGCCTGGGCGATGCTGATGTCGTCGGCCGGCTTGAAGGTGAGCCCGCCCAGCACCCCGGCGACGATGATGTAGTTCAGCAGCACCAGCAGCGAGCCGGCGGCGAAGAACAGCATCCCGTAGATGAGGGTGAGCCGCGCCCGCAGGCTCATGTTGTCGGTGAAGCGGTGCAGCCCCTCGGTGACCTGGCCGCCCAGGTTGTTCCCGGCGGGCGGGGTCGGGGGGTTCGCGGGCTGGGGGCTCAGCCGCCGCCAGGTGCCGGTCTCGCCGGGCGGGGTGGCCGGGACCTCGCCCTCGGGGACCGCGGTGACCGGGTCGGTCGCGGGGCCCTGCCGCCCGGCGTCGCCGCCGCTGCTCACAGCCGGTACCCCGCGCCGGGGACGGTGTGCACGATGGGCGGCTCGCCGAGCTTCTTGCGCAGGGTCATCACGGTGACCCGGACGACGTTGGTGAAGGGGTCGGCGTTCTCGTCCCAGGCCTTCTCCAGCAGCCCCTCGGCGCTGACCACGGTGCCGTTGGCGCGCATGAGCACCTCCAGGACGGCGAACTCCTTGGGCGTGAGCGGGATGTCCCGGCCGTCGCGCTCCACGGTGTGGTTGGCCGGGTCCAGGACGATGCCGTTGCGCTTGAGGACCGGGGGCAGCGGCGGGGCGGCGCGGCGGGCCAGCGCCCGCACGCGCGCCACCAGCTCGGCGAAGGCGAAGGGCTTGGCCATGTAGTCGTCGGCGCCCAGGCTGAGCCCCTCGACCTTGTCCTCCAGCTGGCCGGATGCGGTGAGCATGAGGATGCGGCCGTTGTAGCTCTGCTCCACCAGCGCGCGCGCCACGTCGTCGCCGTGCACGCCGGGCAGGTCGCGGTCGAGGATCACCACGTCGTAGTCGTTGACCCCGGCGTGCTCCAGGGCGCTGTCCCCGTCGTAGACGACGTCGACGGCCATGGACTCGCGCCGCAGTCCCACGGCGATGGTGTCAGCGAGGACCTGCTCGTCCTCGACCACAAGTACGCGCACAGCCGTCCTTCTCCTCGCGGCACCCGAACAAGAAAAGCCGCTGCCGGCGCATCCCCCAACACACCGGCAGCGGCGTCTGTGGTCCCCGGCCGCGCTCTGCCAGTTATCGCACGGCCCGGATAAGGGCGGGGTAAGCCCCGCCCGCCGCCAACGTAGGGGCGGTACGGCCGTGCGGCAAACCGCGGCTGCCGCCGGGGAACGGAGTACGGGGCCCGGCCCCGTCCCCCAACGGGACCGGGCCACCGTTTTTCCCCCTGTGCGGGAGCCCCTGCCGGCGCATCCCCCAACCGCCGGCAAGGGCCGTTCACCCCGCACATCTCGAATCTGACACATACAGAATAAGAAACAAGTAAGCGGTGGCGCGAACGGCCGGATGTGCTGTAGGCCACCCCGCCGCACCCGAATCCCCTGGTGGCCGGGGCGCACGCCGCCGAGCGCGGCCGCACGGCCGCCCGGCGGCCCCGGCGGGCGTGACGCGAAAGGGGTACCCGGGTGCGGGGGCTCACACACCCCTGGGATGATCGATCAGGAGGCGGGGCCCACGGACCCGACGGCCGCCGGCACCTTCCATCACGGATCGATCACGCCCTACACAGGGGGTTTCACCGGACCGGAGGGGCGGGTATGGCCTGGAGCCGCAGGCGCCCGCCATCCCCGAGAGGCGGGACGCCGTTCCGCCACCGCGTTCCGGATCCGCACCGCGGACCGGGACGCATCCGCCGTGTCACAGCGCAGTGACCCGGAGCAACACCGGACGTGCTTTTAGAGTGAGGTGAACATGGGCGAGTTCCTCGCGGAGATCAACGGCCGTATCACGGAGACCTACACGTCGCTTCAGGCGGCCCGCGCGGCCGGCGACGACTTCCTGGCCGAGATGCACTCCTCCGAGCTCGAAGACCTCAAGCGCATCGCCGCCCGGAACGGTGTCAACGCCGACTGCGCCTGACCCGGTCCCCCAGGAACCGCACGGCCGGCCGCGGGAATCCGCGGCCGGCCGCCGCGCGTCTGGGCCCCTTTCGCGTCGGTCTCGGGAGAAGAGACCCTCGCGCCGGTGGCGCCGTTCTCCCCGAGACCAACGGGGATCAGGGGCGTCCGCTACGCCGGGCCGTCGGTGTCGGCGCCCAGGGGCTCCAGCATCGCGTGCAGGCTCTCGAACAGGCCGGGGCCCGCGGCGATGGTCAGGTCGCTGCTGGGCGGCGCCCCGTGCAGGCCCTCCACGCGCAGCCCCGCCTCCCGGGCCACCAGGCAGGCCGCCGCCCAGTCCCACGGGTTGAGGCCGCGCTCGTAGTAGGCGTCGGCGCGGCCGCGCGCCAGCGAGCAGATGTCGATCGCCGCCGACCCGCCCCGGCGGATGTCGCGCACCCGCGGCAGCACCGAGCGCAGCACCTCCGCCTGGTGGGCGCGGCGACGCGGGTCGTAGCCGAACCCGGTCGCCACCAGCGCCAGCTCCGGGGCGGGCGCGGGGCCCGCCCGCAGCGGCGCGCCGTTACAGAACGCCCCGGCGCCCAGCACGGCGGTGTAGGTGTCGCCCAGGCGGGGGGCGACCACGGCACCGGCGACCACCTCCCCGTCCACCTCGGCGGCGATGCTCACCGCCCACTCCTCGCGCCCGTACAGGTAGTTGACGGTGCCGTCGATGGGGTCGACGATCCAGCGCACGCCGCCGGCCGAACCGGCCTCCTCGCCGCCCTCCTCGCCGAGCACCGCGTCCCCGGGGCGGACCTCCAGCAGGCGCTTGCGGACCAGCTCCTCGACCCGCCGGTCCATCTCGGTGACCACGTCGGTCGGGGTGCTCTTGGTGTCGAGCACCCCGATGCCCTCCTGCCCCTCGGCCGCGACCCGGCCCGCCTCGGCGGCGGTGCGCTCGGCCAGTTCGGCCAGCGCGCGCGGGTCGGCCGCGGGCGCGGCGCCCTCCTCGGTTGCCATGTACGTCCCCCCGGTTCCGTCGTTTCTCCGCCCGGCGCCTACAGGTGCTCGGGCCGCTTCCATTCCTTGCCCAGCACGTGGTGGTCGAGGAAGGCGAACACCGTCTCGTACCAGACCGCGATGTTGCCGGGCGCGAGGACCCAGTGGTTCTCGTCCGGGAAGTAGAGGAACTTGGCGTCCACCTCCCGGCGCATCAGGTCCCACCACAGCTGCAGGCCCTGGCCGATGGGCACCCGGTAGTCCTTGTCGCCGTGGATGACGAGCACCGGGGTGCGCACGCTGTCGGCCGCGCGGTGCGGCGAGGCGGCCCGGTACCGCTCGGGCGAGGTGTCGGGGTCGCCGAACTCGGCCGTCCAGGCCGGCGGCAGGTCGGTGGAGGAGCTGAAGGACTCCAGGTCCCACAGCGAGGCGTGGGTGACGACCGCCTTGAAGCGGTCGGTGTGCCCGGCCACCCAGTTGGCCATGTAGCCGCCGAAGGAGCCGCCCATGGCGGCGGTGCGCTCGCCGTCGACGTCGTCGCGGGCCGTGGCGGCGTCGACGGCCGCCATCAGGTCGGCGAAGGTGCGCGGCCCCCAGGTCCCCCAGGCGCGGCGGAGCATGTCCTGGCCGTAGCCGGTGGACAGGGCGGGGTCGGGCAGCAGGACGGCGTAGCCGCGGGCGGCGAGCAGCCACGGGTTCCACCGCCAGGACCAGCCGTTGAAGCTCATGTAGGGGCCGCCGTGGATCCACAGCAGCAGCGGCGCCGGCGAGTCGGCGGAGGCCTCCTCGGGCAGCACCAGCCAGGACCGCACGCGGGTGCCGTCGTCGGCCCGGGCCTCCACCTCGGTGAGGCGCCCGGGGACCTGGAGCGGCAGGTCGGGGGCGGGCAGGCGGACGGGGAGCCCGTCCTCGGCGACCGGGTCCAGGCGCACCGGTGTGGGCGGCTCGTCCCAGGAGTCGCGCAGGGCGTACAGCGCGGCGCCGTCGCGGGCGGGCTGCAGGGCGCTGTAGGCGCCGTCGTCGCCGGTGACGCGAGTCAGGCGGGAGGTGTCCAGGTCGAGGCGGAAGACGGGGCGGCGGCCGTTCTCGTCGGCGATGAAGAACAGCGACCGGGAGTCGGCCGACCAGGCGGCCTCGCGCGGCCACAGCTCGGAGCCGGCCAGCACGTCGCGGCCCTCGCCGGTGGCGGCGTCGACCACCCACAGGGTGGCGTCGCGGGGCTCGCCGCCGGGTGCGCCGTCGTAGGAGCGGATCGCGACGACGGAGCGGCCGTCCGGGGCGAAGGAGGGCGCAGAGAAGTCGCGCTCGGGGTCCTCGGCCAGGACGCGGGTGGCGCCGGTGGCGGTGTCCACGGCCACCAGCCGGTCGCGCGGCTGGGCGGCCGGGCCGATGACCGTCCAGTCCATGACCGCGGTGGTGCCGTCCGGGGAGACGTCGAAGTCGGCGTTGACCAGCGCCTTGCCGGGGGCCGGGGTCAGATCGGCGGGCTCGCCCAGCGCGCCGGAGGCGTCCGCGGGCGGCGCGGCGGCGAACAGGCGGGGCTCGCCGGGGCCCAGATCGTGGTCCCAGTGCCGGACGGGGAAGGACTCGTGCAGGATCGCGGTGACCCCGGCGTCCTTGCGGGCCTTGCGGGCGTCCTCGTCCTCCTCGGCGCCGGCGGTGCCGGGCAGGGTGTCGGAGGCGAAGACGACGGTCCCGGCGTCGCGGGCGACGGCCACCGCGCCGATGCCGCCGGGGCGGGCGGCGACGCGGCGGGCCTCGCCGCCGTCGGCGGGCAGCAGCCACAGGGCGGGCTTGTCGCCGCCCTCCTTGGACTCGGCGTCGGGGCGCTTGGAGGAGAAGAGCAGGGAGCCGTCGGGCAGGAAGGCGGGCGCGGCCTCGCCCTCGACCGACCGGGTGAGGCGGCGCGGCTCGGCGCGGCCCTCGGGGTCGATCTCCCACAGGGAGGTGCCGAAGGCGGTGCCGTCGGGCTTGAGGCCGCTCACCGGTGCCACCAGCCTGCGCCCGTCCGGCGAGAGGCGCAGACCGCCCACCCGCTTGAGAGTGACGTAGTCGGAGAGCTCGTACCAGGAGCGGACCATGCGCTTCCTCCCTCAACGCCGGGGTCGGACGCCACGACCCTATCCGGTATGCGGAATCGCCGACGAGGCCGGGGTTCCGCGCCGCTTTCGGGCGTCCGCGGCCGCAGGGCGCCCGGGAACGCGGCCGGTGCCGGGGCGGGGGGCGCGGCGCCCGCAGCGCCCCCGGCCGGCGCGGCCCCGTGCCGGTGGACGCCGGTCACGGTCCCGGACACAGGGCGAGGGCCGGCCGTGTCCCCCGCAGTGCCCGCAGTCCTCGGACGTGTCCCGGGTCCGGCGCCGGGGCGGGCCCGGCACCGTGGCGCGTCGGCGCGCTCAGCGCTTCTGCAGGCAGCAGTCGTCGACGCCCTCGGGGCAGCCGGGGAGGTCGCTCAGGCCCACCGGCTCCGTGCCCTCGGCGCGCTCCTGCACCAGCTCGCGCACCATCCGCACGAAGCGCGGGTGGGTGCCCGGGCTGAGCGCGCGCTCGAAGGCGATGCCGAGCTTTCCGGCGGTCTCGCGCGCCTCGTGGTCGAGGTCGAACTTGACCTCCATGTGGTCGGACACGAACCCGTGCGGCACCACCACGACGGCCTCGGCGCCCTCCTTGGAGAGCTCCTCCAGGCGGTCGTTGACGTCCGGCTCCAGCCACGGCTGGCTCGGCGGGCCGCTGCGGCTCTGGTAGACGACCTCGTAGGGGTGTTCGCCGCCGACCCGCTCGGCCACCAGCCGGGCCACCTCCTCCAGCTGGGCGACGTAGGCGCCGCCCGAGCCGTACCCCTGGCCGGGGCCGCCGCTGGCGTCGGCCATGGCGGTGGGGATGGAGTGCGCGGAGAACAGGAGGTGGGCCCCGGCGCGCTTGCCGGCGGGCAGCCGGTCCAGCGCCTGGCGGGTGTGCTCGGCCAGCGGCTCGACGAACCCGGGGTGGTCGAAGAAGGGGCGGATCAGCTCGATCTCGGGGGCGTCCGGCCCGACGGCCTCGCGCGCGGCGGCGATGTCGTTCAGGTAGGCGCGGTGGCTGGAGTAGTTGCTGTAGGCCGAGGTGGCCATGGCCACGACCCGGCGCACACCGTCCTGGGCCATCCGCCGGACGGTGTCGGTGAGCATCGGCGCCCAGAAGCGGTTGCCCCAGTAGACCGGCAGGTCCACACCGTTCGCGGAGAAGTCGGCGCGGATCTCGGCGATCAGGTCGCGGCACTGCTGGTTGATCGGGCTGACCCCGTTGAAGAGGAAGTAGTGCTCACCGACCTCGGCGAGCCGCTCCCGGGGGATGCCGCGGCCGCGGGTGACGTTCTCCAGGAACGGGATCACCTCGTCCTCGGCCTCGGGACCTCCGAAGGAGACGAGAAGGAACGCGTCGTAGGGCCTCATGACTCCATGAAACCAGCACTTCGGCGGGGTTTCGGCCACCCCCCGCGTAACGGGCGTCACCCCCGCCGGTAGCCTCCCGGAGCATGACGAACGTGATGTGGCGCACATGGTCCGGCACGCACGAGGCCCTCCCGGCCACCACGGCCACCCCCAACGGGGCCGCCGACGTCGCCGGTGCCGTGCGCTCGGCCGCCGGGCGGGGCCTGCCGGTGCGGATGGTCGGCGCCGGGCACTCCTTCACCGACGCCGCCGTCACCGACGGAGTGATGCTCTCCCCCACCGCGCTGAACCGGCTGCGCTCGGTCGACCTGGAGGCGGGCACCGCCGAGGCGGAGGCGGGCATGGTGCTCAGCGACCTGAACACCGCTCTGGCGGAGCGCGGGGCGGCGCTGGCCAACATGGGCGACATCGCGGTGCAGACCCTGGCCGGGGCGATCCAGACCGGGACGCACGGCACCGGGCGCAGCACCGGCGGGCTGGCCTCGCAGGTGGTCGGCATGGAGCTGGTGCGCGCCGACGGCGAGGCCGTGCGCTGCTCGGCGGACGACGACCCGGACCTGTTCGGCGCGGCGCGGGTCGGGCTGGGGGCGTTCGGCGTCGTCACCGCGATGACCATGGCGGTGCGCCCGTCGTTCCTGCTGCACGCGCGCGAGGAGCCGATGCGCGTGGACGAGGTGCTGGAGCGGCTGCCGGAGCTGCAGGCCGGAAACGAGCACTTCGAGTTCTTCTGGTTCCCGCACACGGGGATGGCCAACACCAAGCGCAACAACCCGGTGGCGGGTCCGGCGCGGCCGCTGGCGCCGTTCAAGGCGTGGTTGGACGACGAGTTCCTGTCCAACACGCTGTTCGAGCGGGTCAACCGGGCGTGCCGGGCGCTGCCGTCGGCGATCCCGGCCATCAACCAGGTGAGCGCGCGGGCCCTGTCGGCGCGGGAGTACACGGACGCCTCGTACAAGGTGTTCGCGTCGCCGCGGCGGGTGAAGTTCGTGGAGATGGAGTACGCCGTCCCGGCGGAGGAGCTGCCGGGGGTGCTGCGGGAGCTGCGGTCGCTGGTGGACCGGGGCGGCCACCGGATCAGCTTCCCCGTGGAGGTGCGCTTCGCGCCCGCCGACGACGTGTGGCTGTCGACGGCGTACGGGAGGGAGACCGCGTACGTGGCGGTGCACGTGTACAAGGGGGCGCCGTACCAGCGCTACTTCGCCGACGCCGAGGCGGTGTTCACGGCGGTGGAGGGGCGGCCGCACTGGGGGAAGGTGCACACGAAGGACCGGGCGTACCTGGAGCGGGTGTACCCGAGGTTCGGCGACGCGATGGAGGTCCGCGAGCGGATGGACCCCGAGCGCCGGTTCGCCAACGCTTACACGGAGCGCGTGTTCGGCCCCTGAGGGGGTCAGCCCCTTAGGAGGTGTCCGCTGGAGCGGGGTGTCGTCCGTGCGGTGGAGTCGGCCCGCCGGTCACGACACCGGACGGGCCTGTTTCTGCCACGGGCCCTTGACCGGCTGCCCGCTGGGCAGCGGGCAGCCCGGCTCTGCGGACATCGCCCCCTGAAGGGCGGTGCTCGAGCGTCCGACGATCCGACCTGACGCGGATGCCGCCGTTCCGGCGGAGCGACCCCGAGCGCCCGCCCCACCGTCCCGGCCACGACCGCATCCGTACGGGCCTGTTCCTGCCACGGGCCCTTGACCGGCTGCCCGCTGGGCAGCAGGCGGCCCGGCTCCGCGGACATCGCCCCCTGAAGGGCGGTGCTCGAGCGTCCAACGATCCGACCTGACGGGGATACCGCCGCTCCGACGGAACGGCCCCGAGCCCCCGCCCCACCGTCCCGGCCACGACCGCATCCGTACGGGCCTGTTCCTGCCACGGGTCCCTGACCGACTGCCCGCTGGACAGCGGGCAGCCCGGATCCGCGGACGTCGCCCCCTGAAGGGCGGTGCTCGAGCGTCCAACGATCCGACCTGACGCAGATGCCGCCGGCCCGGCGGAGCGCCCCGAGCACCCGCACCACCGGCCCGGCCACGACCGCATCCGTCCACCTGGGCCGACCGGTCGGTGTCGAGGCGCCCACAGGTCCATGGAGGCCGGTGCGCGGGAGGCCTCGGCATGCGCCGGCACGCGGGAGGCCCCGTCCGGAACCCTTCGGTCCGGACGGGGCCTCCCGCGGCTTCTGGTCAGCGGCTCCTGGTCGGCGACGGGGAGTCCGTGTGCCGCAGGTACGGCCGACACGGACCGGAGGGAATCGCCTTCGGTACGCCTCGTCGGCGGCACCTCAGGGCGTGGCGCCGCTCTCGGGCACCGACCGCTGCGGGGCCTGCTGCTGGCTGCCGGTGCCGCTCTGGCCCGAGCCTTCGGATCCGCCGACCGAGCCGTCCTGTCCCGAGCCGGTGTCGCCACCGGTGCCCGATCCGTCCTCGGTGTCGCCTCCGGTTTCGCCACCGGTGTCCCCGCCGGTGCCGGTGTCCCCGCCGGTGCCGTCGCTCCCGCCGTCGGTGCCGTCACCGCCGGTCTGGCCGTCGGACCCGCCGGATCCGTCCGTGCCGCCGGTCCCGGTGTCGGGGGTGGGCTGGACGCCCTCGGTCCCGTCGGTCCCGCCGGTGTCCTGCCGCCCGCCGTCGTCGGTACCGGGCGTCGGCTGCACCTGCCCGTCGCCCACCTCCTGGGCCTGGGAGGCCCCGCCGAGGAGGGTCGGCGACGAGTGGTCGGTCCTGCCGTGCACGGTGTCGGTCAGGCTCCGGCCGGTCAGCAGCTCGAAGACCAGGATCACCAGCATGACCCCGACGAACACGACGGCGGCGGGGATGATCAGCATCCTGTAGCGCTGCCACCAGCCGCGCCGGTCCTCGGCGTCCTCGCTCTTGTCGTCCCCGTCCAGCGGGTCGGTGCCGTCGGCGCCGAGTCCGGCCGCACCGCCGGAAAGGGTCGGCATGGCGCGTGTGGCCTCGGGGTCTCCGACGGCGCCGAACGCCTGAGTGGGCGCATCGGGCGAGTCGCCGGAACCGTCGCCCTCCGGACGGTGGCCGGATCCGGCCGTGGGCGTCCGGGCGGCGCCTCCGCTCCCCCCGGCCGCCGCGCGGGCCGCGCCCTGCACGCGTGCGCCGTGCAGGGTCATCCCGGCGCGCGCCGCCGCCTCCTTGGCCTTGTCCTGGCTGCGCTCCAGCCAGTGCTGGGCGACGGCGGTGCCCGCGGTGCTGAGCACACTCATCACGGCGGCACCGAAGATCGTGCCGTAGACGCCGAGGAACGACGCGGCGGTGGCGGCCGTCAGTGTGGCCACACCGCCCGCGACCACCTGCGGCATGCTCAGGTTGATGCGGCGGCCCCCGTCGGCGCCGTCCTTACCGTCCTTGGACTCGGTCGTGTCGTTGTCGCCGCCCCCGTCGGCGGCGGCACGTGTACGCGCGCCAGGGCGCGCGCCCTCATCGGGCTCGGCCATCCTCCCCCCTCTGTACGCCGCGCACGGCGGCGCTCCCCCGTCGGATCGCTGGGTCCGGGCCGGTCGGCGCCGCCCCCTGCGGCGCCCGATTCCCGGCCCATATCCGGACAACCTACGCGAATCCGGTCTAAGCTCTTGTTAAGGCGCGGCATTGAATACATCACCCCGCGGTCACGGTGCGCGTGTCGATTTGGCGTCCGCTTCACCCGCCCCGGCCGGGGCCCGGCGCCGGGCGCATGGTCCCCAGGGGCCGCGCGGGTTAGCATCACCCGCAGGAGGACGCCGACCGACGACCGGAGCGCGCCCGCCGCACGCCCCCTCCCACATGCCAAGATTGGCTCTGGGCACGCCCGGGCACCGGTGGCCGGCGCACGGAGGCCCACGGTTCGGACATGCCGGGCGGGGTACTGGCCGAACACCCGGATGCCGAACAGACTGGGAACGCGGGGGATGGCCGAGGACCCACCCTCGACGGGAAGCGCGAAAGGGAGGGCGATGCAGGAGCTTCGCCTCGTGGCCGTGAGCGAGGACGGCACCTACCTGGTGCTGGCGAGCGCCGGCCGCGGTACCCGTTTCACGCTGCCCGTCGACGACCGTCTCCGCGCCGCCGTCCGCGGCCAGTTCTCCCGGCTCGGCCAGTACGAGATCGAAGTGGAGAATCCGTTGCGCCCCAAGGAAATCCAGGCCCGGATCCGCTCTGGAGAGACGGCGGAGGCGATCGCCGAGCTCGCTGGCATCCCCATCGAGCGCGTCCGCTGGTTCGAGAGCCCGGTCCTGCAGGAGCGCGAGTTCATGGCGCAGCAGGCGCAGCGGGCCTCCGTGCGCGGCCCGGGGGACACCGCGCCCGGCCCCGCGCTGGGCGACCTGGTCTCCGAACGGGTGGGGCCGCACCAGCTGGAGACCGGCGAGGCGGTCTGGGACGCCTGGAAGCGCGAGGACGGAAGCTGGCACGTGAAGCTGGCCTTCCTGCTGAACGGGCAGGAGCGCCTGGCGCACTGGGTGTTCGAGCCCCGGCGGCGCACGGTCGTGCCGGTCGACGACGAGGCGGCCCGCTTCTCCGACCCGTCCGCGGGCGGCGTGTCCGGCGACGGCGGAGCGACGGTCACCCCGTTCGTGCCGCGCCGCAACGGGGGAGCCGAACCCGCGGCCCGGCCCGACGGCCCACTGGCCAGACCCGGGGCCGAGGAGCCCGCCCCGCAGCGTTCCGCGCAGGCCCCGGCCGACCCCCCGCAGCACCCGGCCCCGCCCCCGGCGGAGGCGCCCCCGGCCGCCGACCGGGAGGAGGCGGCCCCGGCCGCACCCGACGGGCGGCCGGCCGCCCGGGCCCACACGGCACCGGCCGAGCCCGCACTGACCGAGACCGAGCGGGCCTTCACCCGGACCGGCCGCGAACGCGCGGTCCCGGGGGCGGACCGCCCGGCCGACTCGGGGTTCCCCGACGACAGGTCCCCGCGCCCGGGGCGCGAGCGCCCGTACCAGGAGCCCGAGCAGGCGTTCCCGGAATCCGGCGCCGACTTCCCCGCGGCCGACGCCGGCGCGCCGGGTACCGACCGGGCGGTTCCACAGGAAGGTCCCGCGGCCGGGCACACGGACGACCGCCCGGCGGAACGCCCGGCCGAGCGCACCGCCGAACGCCTGGTCGAGCGCCCCGCCGAACGCGCGTCGAGGGGCGGCCCGGAAGACGACGTCTTCCCCTCCGCCCCGGCCCGCCGGAGCGCTTCCGCCCCGGATCGCCGGAGTGCCTCCGCCCAGGACCACCGGAGCGAGCCCGCGGCGGAGGCGCCTCCGCGCGAGCGGACGGCGCGACCGCGCCCGTCGATGGGGCCCGCGGTGCCGGATCCGGCGACGCGCAGACCCGCCGAACGGCCCCAGGAGCCGCGCGGCCGCACCCCGGTGACGGCACGGGCGACCGACCAGGACGACCAGAAGGGCCACGCGCCGGGGACCGGGGACTCGGTCTCGGCGGCCGCGGCGGCCGGGGGCGGAGCCGCCCAACCCGCCCGGAAGAAGGGTCGAGGCCGCCGCGCATCGGTCCCGTCGTGGGACGAGATCATGTTCGGATCCAAGAAGCCGGAGTAGGCGCGGCGGACTTCGGCAGAGCAGTCGGAGTGATCATTCGTGCGGGACCGCCGAAGGCGGCCCCGCACGACCATGTCGACGGCGGCAGAGCCGACCCCCGCTCAAGGACCCCGGCCGGGCGGCTGAGCTGGTACCCCGCTTCAGGGCCCCGCCCGGGCGGCGGGCCGCCAGAGCGCAGCGAGGACGGCGGCGACGACAGAGGTCGGCGGCCCTTTCGGCAGCGCTGCCGTCCGTCCGGCGTGTGCGCGGTCACCGGAGCAGGCAGCGACGGAGTGAGCCGGGCGGTTCCCCGGCCCTGCCTGCCGGGCGGTGGGCCCCTCGCGGTCCGGGTGCGCGGGCGGCTGAGCAGGTACCCCGCTTCAGGCCCCGCCCGGGCGCAGGGCCGCCGGAGTGCAGGGTGGCCGGCGGCGACGACAGAGGTCGACGGCCGTTCCGGCAGCGCTGTCGGGTGGCAGGCGCGCGGATGGTCCCTGAGATGGGCGCTGACGGCCCAAGCGTGCGGATCCGCCCCCTACCCGCCAGCGCATACCGGACATACCGGGCAGCCGACGCGGGGCCCGGGCATCCTGTGTCGTGAAATCGACGCTTTTCGGCGGATCAGGCGTCGATATCACCACCCAATTCGCCCGCGCACCCCTTGCCCGCCCCCTCGGCGATG
>NZ_JAQFWQ010000078.1 GCF_027706725.1 Nocardiopsis endophytica | reverse complement strand
CGACGCTACCGGGCCGCTTTTAGGGGCGCATTTCCCGAGATCAACGACGCGGGGGCGGACGTGCGCGGCTCCGGGGGGCATGCTCCCCGGGCGGTCCGTTCAGCCGTCGCGGAAGGGGACGCCGAGTTCGCCGGTCGCCAGGGTCCTCAGCCACGCCGCCATGCTCGCGTCGCGTGCCCGCTCGACCTGCGGGCGCAGTTCGGGGAACACCCGCCCCCACGCCATCGCCCTCGACACCGGGCCCAGCCGCAGCGCCGCCTGTGCCTCCTCGCGCAGCTCGGCCATCGACCCGCGGTCGCTCCACGGCTCCAGGTAGGCGTCGCGCAGCCGCTCCAGCTCCGCAGGGGCGGCGCCGTACTCGGAGGCGGCGAACCGCAGGGGCACCAGCAGGCTGGTGAACGGGTGCGCCACCGACGCATCCCCCCAGTCCATGAACCGGTAGCCGCCCTCCAGCAGGAACACGTTGCCCATGTTCAGGTCGGAGTGGTCCAGGGACATCGGCACCGGCGACGCGGCGAGCCGTGCCCGCATCCGCTCGAACTCCGGGCGGAACGTCTCCACGCCCTCCCGGTCGCGCCCCAGGCGCTCGGACACGCCGCGGTCGGACAGCAGCTCGTCCAGCAGCGTCCCCAGCCGCCGCGGCCGCAGGTCGGGCACGCCCAGCGCGAGCATGTCCCGCACCCTCAGCGCCAGCACCCGCTGCAGCTGGGCGTAGGCCCTCAGGACCGACTCCCACAGCCCCAGGTCCCGCGGGCGCCCCAGCAGGTCCACCAGCGGCGGCCCGCCGTCGGGCAGCAGCGCCCACCCGCGCTTGGCGTCCACCGCGACGGGGGTGAGCACCCGCCCGGGGGCCCACGCATGCAGCGCCCCGGCCAGCGCCGCCTCGAAGTCGGCGCCCGGCGCCCCCGCCTTGAACCAGACGGTGCCCAGCGAGGTGGCGAACCGCGCCGTGGTCGACCAGGGCCGTACCCGCACCCGCGGGGGCACCGGCAGCAGGGCCCCGCCGCGCTCGGCGATCCGGCCCTCCACCCACGCGGTCACCTCGCTCCGCGGCCCCGGGTCCTCCCAGAGGGACAGCCGGAGCGCGGCGTAGTCGACACCGTCCACGACGACCACGCTAGATCAGGAGCCGCCCCGCGTCCCGGGTCCGGGCGGAGACACGGCGAAGCGGGCCGCCCCCGTACCGGGGACGGCCCGCCCGCGCCCGGTACGAGCCGGGCGTACTGCCTACTTCTGGAGCTGCTCCAGGCGCTTGGCGATGGCGCTCTTGCGGTTCGCGGCCTGGTTCTTGTGGATGATGCCCTTGCTGGTCGCCTTGTCCAGCTGGCGGGCGGCGGCGCGCTGCAGGACGACGGCCTGCTCCACGTTCCCGGCCTCGGCGGCCTCGCGGAACCGGCGGATGGCCGTCTTCAGGGACGACTTGACCGCGCGGTTGCGCAGACGAGCCTTCTCGTTCTGCCGGATGCGCTTCTTCTGCGACTTGATGTTCGCCATGCGAAAACGTGCTCCAGTGAAATTTCGGGTGGTGGGATCCGGACGCGCGGCCCCTACCGCGGGCAGCCGTTCCGCGGTGGGCCGGGCGTGGACCGGCACCGGGTGTATGAGACCGAAGGGCTCAATCGAACGTGGAACGTCCGAGACACGGACTTCCATTATGCATCCGCAGGGGGAGTGCTTCCGCCGTGCCGGGCGGGGGACACGTCACGCCGGAGCGGTCCCCCGTCGGAGCGGCCCCCATGCGGGAACGGGGCTCCCGGCCGCTCAGCCGGAGGGCTCCACCCACTCGGACATGTACGCGTCCCACTCCTCGTCCGAGGCCGTGTCGAGCAGGTACAGGGCGACCCCGGTGTCCCTGTCGCGCATCCGCGGCGCACCCGCCTTGGTCATGCCGATCCGCACGGCCTCCAGCGCCGTGGCGGCGTCCTCGCTCCCGCTCTCGGGCCCCCACTCCCCGCCCTCATAGGACGGGATGCCGAAGCGCACCGCCGTGTCCTCGGCCCTGTCGTCGTCCAGCGCCTCGGCGGCCTCCTCGACCTGGCGCACCATGTACCCCCCGTACATCGAACCGACGGGCATCCCCGAACCGTGCCCCGGGATGACGACGACGTCCGTGTGCTCGGCGACGCGCCGCAGGTACCCCTTGGACCAGTACCGCTCACCCCTGTCGATCGCGAAGTAGGGCACCCGCAGGCCCGGCACCAGCTCCACCGGGAGCGCCTGCACCGACAGCACCGCGTCGTCCCCCATCTCCTCCCCGACCGCCTTCAGCAGCGCGGGGTAGGAGGGGTCGTTCACCGACACCGGCGCCACGTCCAGGTGCACGCCCGCGAACCCGGCCTCGGCCATGCCTCCCGCGGCGGCCGCCAGCTCCTCGCGCCCCTGCTCGTCGAAGCGGTCCTCGACCAGGGACGACCCGTCCGCCCGGTGCCGCAGCCACGCCAGCACCCGCACGTCGGGCAGCTCCTCATCGGCCCACGCCAGGAACGCCGCCGCCTCCTCGGAGCCGCCCGCGCCCTCCACCGTGCCGTCCGCACCGATCGTCCCGGCGAGCACGTACAGCTCGCCGATGCCCGCCCGCTCCACGCGGGCCTTGAGCGCGTCCCGGTCGTCCTGCCCGCGCTCCCCGGCCAGCCACTCCCCGGACAGCCAGGCGGCGTCCCCGCCGGCCCCCGCCGCCCAGTCGGCCTTGTCCCCGGAGAACCGCATCCCCAGCAGCGCCCCGGCGGCCACCACGACGACCAGCAGCGCGGCCACACCCGCCGCGACGCGCTTCAGCAGCCACTTCACCGAATGTCTCCCGTTCTCCCGCCGTCGCATAGCCTGTGACCCGTACGCCCGGGGACACGGCCCGCCCCTGACGCCCGGAGGCCCGCCGCGGCCCCGACCGCCGGTGGACATGGGATCATGGAGGGCGGTACCCGCGCAGCAGGCCCGCTCACGCGCCCGCGCGCACCCCCGAGGCCGCGGCCCATCACGACCGACCACGACGACGAAGGCGAACGGAGCACGGTGGCACAGCCGAAACGGACCGATCCCGCGCTGATCCGCAACTTCTGCATCATCGCGCACATCGACCATGGCAAGTCGACGCTGGCCGACCGCATGCTCCAGTTGTCCGGCATCGTCGAGGACCGGCAGATGCGCGCCCAGTACCTGGACCGCATGGACATCGAGCGCGAGCGCGGCATCACCATCAAGTCGCAGGCGGTGCGCCTGCCCTTCACCGCGCTCGACGACGCCACCTATGTGCTGAACCTGATCGACACCCCCGGGCACGTCGACTTCAGCTACGAGGTCTCCCGCTCGCTGGCCGCCTGCGAGGGCGCCATCCTGCTCGTCGACGCCGCCCAGGGCATCGAGGCGCAGACCCTGGCCAACCTGTACATGGCCCTGGAGAACGACCTCGCGATCATCCCGGTCCTGAACAAGATCGACCTGCCGGCCGCCCAGCCGGAGAAGTACGCCGAGGAGCTCGCCGGGATCATCGGCTGTGAGCCCTCCGACGTGCTCAAGGTCAGCGCCAAGACCGGCGAGGGCGTCGAGGAGCTCCTCAACGAGCTGGTGCGCCAGGTCCCCGCCCCGGTGGGCGTGGCCGACGCCCCCGCGCGCGCGATGATCTTCGACTCGGTCTACGACACCTACCGCGGCGTGGTCACCTACGTGCGCGTCGTGGACGGCGAGCTGAGCACCCGTGAGCGCATCGAGATGATGTCGACCGGCGCCACCCACGAGATGCTGGAGGTCGGCGTCATCTCGCCCGAGCCCACCAAGGTCGACGGCCTGGGCGTGGGCGAGGTCGGCTACATCATCACCGGTGTGAAGGACGTCCGCCAGTCCAAGGTCGGCGACACCATCACCTCGGCCGCCAAGGGCGCGACCGAGATGCTCCCCGGCTACCAGGACGCCAAGCCGATGGTGTTCTCCGGGCTCTACCCGATCGAGGGCACCGACTACCCGGTGCTGCGCGACGCCCTGGAGAAGCTCCAGCTCAACGACGCCGCGCTGGCGTTCGAGCCGGAGACCTCGGCCGCCCTCGGCTTCGGCTTCCGCTGCGGCTTCCTGGGGCTGCTGCACCTGGAGATCACCCGCGCGCGCCTGGAGCGCGAGTTCGACCTGGCGCTCATCTCCACCGCGCCCAACGTCGTCTACCGGGTGGTCATGGAGGACGGCACCGAGCACACGGTGACCAACCCCAGCGAGTTCCCCGAGGGCAAGATCGACCAGGTCTTCGAGCCCGTCGTCAAGGCGACGCTGCTCTCGCCGTCCGACTACGTGGGCGCCATCATGGAGCTGTGCCAGGGACGGCGCGGCAACCTGCTCGGCATGGACTACCTGTCCGAGGACCGGGTGGAGATGCGCTACACCCTGCCCCTGGCCGAGATCGTGTTCGACTTCTTCGACCAGCTCAAGTCCCGCACCAAGGGGTACGCCTCGCTGGACTACGACACCTCCGGGGAGCAGGCCTCCGACCTGGTCAAGGTCGACATCCTGCTCCAGGGCGAGACGGTCGACGCCTTCTCGGCGATCGTGCACCGCGACCACGCCTACGCCTACGGCACCGAGATGACCAAGAAGCTGCGCGAGCTGATCCCGCGGCAGCAGTACGAGGTTCCGGTGCAGGCGGCCATCGGCTCCCGGGTGATCGCCCGCGAGAACATCCGCGCGATCCGCAAGGACGTGCTCTCCAAGTGCTACGGCGGCGACATCAGCCGTAAGCGCAAGCTGCTGGAGAAGCAGAAGGAGGGCAAGAAGCGCATGAAGATGGTGGGCCGCGTCGAGGTCCCCCAGGAGGCGTTCATCTCCGCGCTGTCCACCGGCTCGGAGCCCAAGGAGGACGCGAAGAAGAAGTAGCCCCGCCCGCCGGGTCCCGCACCGGACCGGGGGAGGGGGCCGACGGCCGCCGGCGCGCTGGGCGCGGGCGGCCGTCCGCTTGCCGAGGGGCGTGGCCCGCGCGGCTCGGGGCCGGGAGGCGCGTGGCGGGGCGCCCGGCGGTCAGGTGCGCGCGCCGGGGCCTGCGGTGGCCGCCTCCGCGCGCGCGGGCTCCGTGCTCGGGGGCACCGCGGTCGAGGCCCGCACGACCAGTTCGGGGTCGAACAGGTACTCGTCGTGGGAGACGGGGTGCCCGTTGATGGCGTCGGTCAGGCTGCGCACCGACGCGTGCGCCATGGCCTTGACCGGCTGGCGCACCGTGGTCAGCGGCGGGTCGGTGAACGCGATGAGCTGGGAGTCGTCGAAGCCGACCGCGGAGAAGTCCCGCGGCACCGACAGCCCGCGCTGGCGGGCCGCGCGGATCGCTCCCAGCGCCATCAGGTCGGACCCGCAGACCAGGGCGGTCGCCCCTTCGCGCAGCAGGCGCACGGCCGCCGCGTACCCGCCCTCGACGCCGTACTGGGCCAGCGTCACGAGCCGTTCGGGGTCGAGCCCGTGCCGCAGCATGGCCGCGCGGTAGCCCTCCCTGCGGCGCTGCACCGGGACGAAGCGCTCGGGGCCGCTGGCGAAGCCGATGCGGGTGTGGCCGAGGGTGGCCAGGTGGTCCACGGCCAGCCGGGCGGCCTCGTGCTCGTCGCAGGAGACGAACGCCGCCGGGACGTCCTGCGCGTACCCGTTGACCAGCACGATCGGCAGGCCCTGGCTGGTCAGGCGCCGGTAGCGGTCGTGGTCGGCGGTGGTGTCGGCGTGCAGCCCGGACACGAAGATGATGCCGGCGACGTTGCGCTCCAGCAGCATCTCCACATACTCGTCCTCGGTGTTGCCGCCGGGCGTCTGGGTGCCCAGCACGGGCGTGTACCCGTGCTGGCCGAGGACCTTCTCCACCTCTTGGGCGAACATCGGGAAGACCGGGTTGTCCAGCTCGGGCACGACCATGCCGACCAGCCCGGCCGACCGCTTGCGCAGCCGTGCGGGGCGCTCGTACCCCAGCACGTCCAGCGCGGTCAGCACCGCCCGCCGGGTCTCGGCCCCCACCCCCGGCTTGTCGTTGAGCACGCGGGACACGGTCGCCTCACTGACGCCCGCGTGCCGGGCGATGTCGGTCAGTCGTGGAGCCATGGGCAGCACTCTAATGCAGAACTCCCGGCAATCCTCCGCAAGATTTGGGTAATATTGCGCAAGCTCTTGCAGAGCCTCAGGAACACCCGGGTGATCGTGGAGGTACCCCCGCATGCCGCAGTCCCCTGCGTCCCAGGCACTCCGTGCGCCGGAGGAGGGCACCGGAGCCCGCGCCGACTGGTGGCGCGACGCTTCCATCTACCAGATCTACGTCCGCAGCTTCGCCGACTCCGACGGCGACGGTGACGGCGACCTGCGCGGAGTCCGGCAGCGCCTGCCCGAGCTGGCCGCGCTCGGGGTGGACGCCGTGTGGCTCACCCCCTTCTACGTCTCCCCGCTGGCCGACGGGGGCTACGACGTGGCCGACTACCGCGACGTCGACCCGCGCTTCGGCACGCTGGAGGACTTCGACGCCATGCTCGAGGCCGCCCACGGCCTGGGGCTGCGCGTGATCGTCGACGTCGTCCCCAACCACACCTCCTCGGCGCACCGCTGGTTCGCCGAGGCCGTGGAGGCCGGGCCGGGCTCGCCCGAGCGCGCGCGCTACATCTTCCGCCCCGGCAGGGGCCCCGACGGGGAGCGGCCGCCGAACAACTGGCGGTCCATCTTCGGCGGCCCGGCCTGGACGCGCCTGAAGCGCCCCGACGGCACCCCCGAGGAGTGGTACCTGCACCTCTTCGCCCCGGAACAGCCCGACCTGGACTGGTCCAACGCCGAGGTGCGCGCCGAGTTCGAGGACGTGCTGCGCTTCTGGCTGGACCGGGGCGTGGACGGGTTCCGCATCGACGTCGCGCACGGGATGGTCAAGGACCCCGCGCTGCCCGACATCGACGACGACGCCAAGCCGGACCTGCTGGACGGCTCCACCCGGCTGCCCTACTTCGACCAGGACGGCGTGCACGAGATCTACCGCGACTGGCGGCGGATCATCGACTCCTACCCCGGCGAGCGCGCGCTCGTGGCCGAGGCCTGGGTGGAGGACTCCGAGAGGGTGGCGCGCTACGTGCGCCCCGACGAGCTGCACCAGGCCTTCAACTTCGAGTACCTGGGGGCGGGGTGGGACGCGCAGGAGGTCGCGCGGGTCATCGACGCGACCCTGGAGGCCAACGGGAGGGTCGGGGCGCCCACCACGTGGGTGCTGTCGAACCACGACGTGACGCGCCACCGCACGCGCTTCGGCGGGCCCGAGGGCGGGCTCAGGCGCGCGCGGGCGGCCGCGATGCTCACCCTGGCCCTGCCCGGCTCGGCCTACCTCTACCAGGGGGAGGAGCTGGGGCTGCCCGAGGTGACGGACCTGCCCGAGGAGGCGCTGCAGGACCCGACCTGGGAGCGCTCGGGGCGCACCGAGCGCGGCCGCGACGGCTGCAGGGTGCCGCTGCCCTGGGAGGGCGGCCGCGCCCCGTACGGCTTCGGGCCGGACGGCAGTGAGCCGTGGCTCCCGGTCCCGCCCGAGTGGGCAGGGCTGAGCCGGGAGGCGCAGCACGCGGACCCGGGGTCGGTGCTGGCGCTGTACACCGAGGCGCTGCGGCTGCGGCGCGGCCTGGTGGCCGAGTCCCCCGGCGACCTCGGGCTGGAGTGGGAGCGCTCGGCCAGGGGCGTGCTGCGGTTCCGCCGCGGGGACCGCTTCGCCTGCGCGGTGAACATGTCGAGCGCCCCGGCCGAGCTGGACGGCGTCGGCGAGGTGCTGCTGGCGGGCGGCGCCGTGGAGCACCGGGACGGGGCCGTGGTGCTCCCGCCGGACACCGCGGTCTGGTTCGTGCCGCAGGCCGCGGCCTAGCAGGGGGTCCCTTCCGAGGGAGGCGGCGGGCGCCACCTCCCTCGTCGGCGTGCCCGAGGGGCGGCGGTCCGCGGGAGGGCCGCCGCGGTGGTCGGCGCTGCAAGAGCGAACGCAAGACCTCGGCAGGGTTTCAGGGATGTTTCCGGATTGTGATGGAAAATGCCTGCAATTTCTTGCAAGGTTTGCGGAAGGTAGGGGGACCGGCGCGACGGGCCCGCTCCGCTCGCGCCGCCGGCCCCCGCGGGGACGGCCCCGCCGCCCCGCCGAACGGCGCCCCCGCCGTCCACCACCCCCGACCGCCGCTGCCAGGCGGAAGCGGCCGAGACGAGGAGAACCCCCGATGAGACCGAGAACCGCCGCACCGCGCGCTCTCGCCGGAGCCGCCGCCCTCGCCCTCGCGGCGACGGCCTGCTCCGGCTCCGACGAGCCCTCCGGCGAGGCCGCGGGCGGCCTGGTCATCTGGGCCGACCCCGAGCGCACCGACGTCCTCCAGCCCTTCGCCGAGGAGTTCGGGGAGGCCAACGGCGTCCGCGTCGAGGTGCAGTCGCTGCCCGTCGACGACATCCAGGGCGACTTCGTCACCGCCCACGAGGCCGGGTCCGGCCCGGACATCCTCGTCGGCGCCCACGACTGGATCGGCAACCTGGTGCAGAACGGCTCCATCGACCCCGTCCAGCTCCCCGGGGACGCCGCCGAGCGGTTCGACGAGGGCGCCATCGACGCCGTCACCTACCAGGGCCAGCTCTACGGCGTCCCCTACGCCATGGAGTCCCTCATGCTGGTCCGCAACACCGAGCTGGCCCCCGAGGCGCCCGCCACCGTCGAGGAGATGGTGGAGACCGGCACGGCCCTCAAGGAGGACGGCGAGGTGAAGGAGGTCCTCGGCCTCCAGGTCAGCCAGACCGGTGACCCCTTCCACCTGCAGCCCTTCTACAGCTCGGCCGGCGGCTACCTGTTCGGCACCGACGACGAGGGCGACCCCGACCCCTCCGACCTGGGCGTGGGCACCGACGCCTCGGTCGAGGCCATGGAGAAGGTCGCCGAGCTGGGCGAGGACGGCGACGGCGCGCTCAAGCGCTCCATCGACGCCGACAACGTCAACGCCCTCTTCGAGCGCGGCGAGACCCCCTACTTCGTCACTGGGCCCTGGTCCCTGGCCGGGATCAAGGACGCGGGCGTCGACTACGCGATCTCCCCGGTCCCCGGGTTCGAGGGGATGGACGAGGCGCGGCCCTTCCTGGGCGTGCAGAGCTTCTTCGTCGCCTCCGGCGGCGAGAACAAGGTGCTGGCCGAGGAGTTCATCGTCAACAACGTGGCCCAGCCCGAGCTGGCCACCGCGCTGTACGAGGCCGACCCGCGCCCGCCCGCGCTGCTGGAGGTCTTCGAGGCCGCCGAGGCCGACGACCCCGACCTGTCGGCGATGATGGAGGCCGCCGAGCAGGCCGAGCCCATGCCCGCCATCCCGGAGATGAGCGCGATCTGGGACCCGTTCGGCAAGGCGCAGGCGGCCGTCATCGGCGGCGAGGACCCGGCCGGCGCCGTGTCCTCCGCCGAGAAGGCCATCTCCGAGCAGATCGGCTGACCCGGTGGCGAGGCAGAGCGGCGGGGCGGGCGCCCCCAAGGCGCCCGCCCCCCTCCCCGGAGCGCGCCTGGCCCCGCGCGGCGGCACCGCCGGGCACCTGGTCAAGGCGGCGCTGCTGGCCGTGTCGGTCGGGGTCGCGGTGTGGGCCGCGATCCCGCTGGCCCAGGCCGGGAACTGGATCGGGCTGGCCGCCGTGGCGGCGGTCACCGCCCTGGTCTTCTGGATCTACCTGTCCAAGCGGCACATCCCCGCCAAGTACCTGCTGCCCGGCGTCCTGCTGCTGATCGCCTTCCAGGTGGTGCCGGTGCTGTACACGATCGGCACCTCGGTCACCAACTACGGCGACGGCCACCGGGGCACCAAGGAGCAGGCGATCGCGCAGATCGAAGCGGCGTCGGTGGCCCAGGACGAGGGGGCGGGCGACTACGTGCTCACCCTCGCGGCGCGCGGCGACGCCGCCACCGGCGAGCTGGTCTTCCTGCTGACCGGCGACGACGGCCGGGTCCTCGCCGGGGACGCCGACGGCCTGGAGCCGGTGCCGGACGCGAGCACCGGACCCACCGGAAAGGTCACCGCGGCGGACGGGTACACGCTGCTCACCGCCGCCGAGGCGGGCGAGCGCAGCGAGGAGATCTCGGAGATGGCGGTGCCCGCCCAGGAGGGCACCGGCATCCGCGCCAGCGGGCTTTCGGCCGCCTACGAGGGCCGGGCGACGCGCGTCTACGACGCCGGGTGCGACTGCGTCACCGACACCTCCACCGGCGAGGTGTACACCGCCGACGACGAGCGCGGGGCGTTCTACAGCGAGGACGGCCGACGGCTCTCCCAGGGGTGGCGGGTCGGCGTCGGCGCGGACAACTACGCGCGCGTGGTGACCGACCCCGGCATCGCCTCCTCGTTCTTCTCCATTCTGGGGTGGAACGTGGTGTTCGCGGCCGGGACCACGCTCGGAGTGTTCGTGCTCGGCCTGTCCGTGGCGCTGGCGATGCACACCCGCCGGCCGCTGCGCGGCAGGACCGCCTACCGGCTGCTGCTGGTGCTGCCGTACGCGATGCCCGCGTTCGCGATGATGCTGCTGTGGCGGGACATGTTCAACGCCGACTTCGGGCTCATCAACCGGATGCTCGGCACGGACGTGGACTGGCTGGGCGGCACCTCCACCGCGCGCGCGGCGGCGCTGACCATCAACATCTGGCTCGGGTTCCCGTACATGTTCCTCATCGCCACAGGGGCGCTGCAGGCCATCCCCCGGGAGCTGGTCCAGGCGGCGCGCATCGACGGCGCCGGGGCCTGGCAGGCGTTCCGCAACGTCACCCTGCCCCTGCTGATGGTGGCGATGGCGCCGGTGCTGATCGCGACGTTCGCGTTCAACTTCAACAACTTCAACGCGATCTGGCTGACGACCGAGGGCGGGCCGTTCCCGTCCGACAGCCCCATGGCGGGGACGACGGACCTGCTGATCACCTACACGTACCGGCTGGCGTTCGGCGGGCAGAGCGCGCAGTACGGCTACGCCGCGGCGATCTCGGTGTTCATCTTCCTCATCGTCACCCTGATCTCCTATCTCAGTCTGCGCAGGAGCGCGGCGCTGGAAGAGGTGAACCGCTGATGGCGCAGACGACGACGGAGCGGCGGATACAGCGGCCGGTGCGGCGCCGGGCGTCCCGCCGCACCTTCGGCCACCTGTGGCGGCACCTGTTCCTGCTGGCGATGACCGCCTTCGCGGTCTTCCCGGTGCTGTTCGTGGTGTCGGCGGCCCTGAACCCGCTGGGCACGCTCAGCACGGCGCAGCTGGTGCCGACCGGGGTGAGCACGGGCAACTTCGCGCAATTGCTGACGGAGACCCGCTTCCCCCGGTGGTACCTGAACTCGCTGGTGCTGGCGGTGTCGAACGCGGCGGCGACGGTGTTCCTGTCGGCGCTCGCGGCCTACGTGTTCAGCCGCTTCCGCTTCCGGGGGCGCCGGGCCGGGCTGTACGGGCTGCTGATCATCCAGATGTTCCCGCAGTTCCTGGCGATCGTGGCGATCTACCTGATGTTCTCGGCCGTCACCGACCTGCGGCCCGAGGTCGGGTTCGACACCCACTGGGGGCTGCTGCTCGTCTACATGGGCGGCGCGCTGAGCATCAACACGTGGCTGATGAAGGGCTTCTTCGACACCCTGCCGGTCGAACTCGACGAGGCCGCCCGGGTGGACGGGGCCACGCACGCCCAGATGTTCTTCCGCATCCTGGTGCCGCTGGTGACACCGGTGCTGGCGATCGTGGGGCTGCTGGTGTTCATCTCCACGGTGAACGAGTTCATCATGGCGAGCGTGTTCCTGCGCGACCCGGACTCCCAGACGGTGGCGCTGGGGCTGGCGGCGATGGTCGCCGACCAGAGGGACAGCAACTTCGGCATGTTCGCGGCGGGGACGCTGCTGCTGGCGGTCCCGGTGCTGGCGGTGTTCTGGTACCTGCAGCGCTTCATCGCCGAGGGCCTGACGGCGGGAGCCGTGAAGGGCTGAGCAGCGGGAGGAGGCCCCGCCCGGGAGAAGGGGGCGGGGCCTCCTCCGCGCCGGGGCCGCCGGGCCGGGGAACGCCGGCAGGCGCGGCCCTTGGGGCGGGGCGGTGGGGGAACCGGCGGCGGCCGAGACGCGTCGGACATATGCTCCCGCCAGGATCCACTCCGACGCCCCCCGTCCCGGAGGCCCCTCATGATCCCCTTCGTGAACGTCAACCCCCTGGTCATCGGTTCGGTCGACAACTCGGAGGAGTTGTTCGGCGGCTTGGCCTACGAGCTGCGCGACACCAAGGGCACGGTGCTGGCCCGAGTCCACGAGGACCTCGGCGAATCGGCCGGAAAGCGGCTCGTGCGCGCGTTCGCGCGCAGCATGATGAACACCCGGACGCTGGTCGTGGACTCCCCGGACGGCGAGAGGCTGCTGGTGCTGGAGGAGGAGCGCACCCGCACGAAGTCCCGGACGTCGGTGAGCACGCCCTCGGGCGACCTGATCGGCACCGTCACGCGCACCGACAGGTCGGCCCTGCAGCGCAGGTTCACCGTGCACGACGCCTCCCACCGCAAGCTGGCGTCGCTCGGGATCAACGGCTTCAAAACGGGGTGGGAGGGCTGCACGGTCCAGGGGCCGGGGAAGAGGTCCTTGGCGCGGATCGCGGTCACGGGCCGCCGGAACTCGGCGCTGAAGTACTTCGCCGACTTCACGGTCCGGCAGAAGGTGAGGCTGGCCGACCCGCTTCCGCTGCTGCTGCGCGTGGCCCCGATGCCGCTGGACTACGCCGAGACCGTGGACCGCTGACCCGGCGCCGCCGATGGGAGCGGGCGATGAGTTCTGTGCGCCGGAAGGGTCGTAGGGGGTACGACGTCACGAGCGGCAGCGGAAGGGCCACACCATGGGCAAGGTCATCGCGATCGAGCACTTGAGCCTCGACGGGGTCATGCAGTCCCCGGGCAGCGCCGACGAGGACCCCCGGGACGGGTTCGACCTGGGAGGGTGGGCCGCCCAGCGCGGGCAGGACCCGCGGCTCCAGGGGGCCATGGGGGAGTACATGTCCGGGGAGTGGTCGCTCCTCCTCGGGCGCAGGACCTACGTCCAGTTCGCCGGGTTCTGGCCCAAGCTGGGAGACAACCCGTTCAGCAAGGCCCTGACGGAGGCGCAGAAGTACGTCGTGTCGTCGACGCTGACCGAGCCGCTGCCGTGGGAGAACTCCGAACTGGTCACCGGGGACGTCGCTGAGTCCGTCGCTGCCCTGAAGGAACGCGTGGAGGGCAACCTGGTGACGATGGGCAGCGGAGACGTGGTGCGCGCGCTGCTGCCGCACCGCCTGGTCGACGTGCTGCTGCTGGCCGTCCACCAGGTCGTGCTGGGGTCGGGCCGCCGCCTGTTCCCGGAATCGGGCCCAGGCCCGGAGAACCTGCGCCTGCTGGACAACACGACGACGGACAGCGGCGTGATCGTGTCCACCTACGCGCCGGAATGAGGCGGGAGGTGTGAGGCCGCGGCGAGGATCTGAGAGATCTCGGCGGCGGCCTCACGGCGCTCCGCCCGGTCCTCGCTGTGGGCCACGATGTACTCGCACCGGCGCATCCGGGCGAGGCGCTCCGGGTGCCTGGCGACGGCCACCCATGTCCACCAGTGCTCGATGAAGTGTCGGCCGGGGAGGAGGCTCCGCTCGTCGCGCATCTTGTCGGCCGTCTCAGCCCAATGCGAATCGAACGTCGCGAGGGCGTCCGGCGCGAGGCGGATGACAGCGTTCCTCAGGGCCTCCGGCGTCTTCTCAGGTAAGCCGGCCACTGGAGCGCCGTCCGTGGTCAACGGGCCCTTCATCGACGGTTCCCTCCCTGGAGGCCTTTAGGGGCGTCGGCTCACGCGGAGCGTATCGAAGGGTCCCCTTCGACACGTGGCTCCCGGTGGGAGAGAGGCTGCCGGGATGTGTTCATTGATCGGGGGCGTGCCCCGGCGTCGCAGTGATCCCCTCGGGGAGGGGCCCTGGGGCGGGTGGTGTGGCTAGGTAGGCGTCCAGTTCGCGGGCTCCTGCGAGCATTGCCCTGCTGCGGGCGGTGATCCTCGTCCTCCACTCGTCGAGGGTCGCCTCCAGGGCCGACGGGTCGCCCGCGCCGCGCAGGCGGTCCAGGAAGTCCCGGATCCTCGCCAGCGGGAATCCTCCCCGGCGCAGCTCCCGCGCCGCGTGGGCGTCGCGGGCCGCCTCGGGGGAGTACACCCTGTACCCGGTCGCCCGGTCGCGTTCGGGGCGCAGCAGTCCCACGCGTTCCCACTTGCGCAGCGTCGCCGGATGAAGGCCGAGCCGGTGGGCCAGCGCCCCGACGGTCAGCGGCTCACCGGTGGCGAGGGCGGCGCCTTCCCGGCCCACAGGGTGCGACGGCTCGGGCGGGGAGGAGAGCAGCGCCTCAAGCGCGTCCGCCACCTCGTCCAGGGTCTCCCTTTCGCGCAGGAGCGCCGCGTGCGCCCGGTCGATGATCCGGAACATCGTCTCTTCCTCGCCGCGGTTGGCCGCGTTCAGCACCTCGGTCGCCGTCCGGTGGCCGAAGCCCTGCCGCAGGGCGAGGAAGGCCCGGAGGGCCTGGGCGTGCGCGGCGCCGTACCGCCGGTACCCGTTCGCGCCGCGCTCGGCGGGCGGCAGGATGCCCTGCTCCTCGTAGTTGCGCACGGCCTGGGCGGACAGCCCGTGCTCGCCGGCGAGGTCGGCCGGGCGGAGTGCGGCGCGGCGGGGTGGCATGGTCCTCCGGTTGAAGGTTTTCGCGCGGTTCACAGGGACTGTCGGGTCTAAGTCTCAACCGATCGTTCAAGGATACGGTCGAAGGTGTTCAGGCTGCACAGAGGGCGCGGACGGCGGACTCGTGTGCGGAACACACCTGCGTGGGAGAGGCGGTCTCGTGATGGAGAGGTTCGATTTCGGGGACGGCGGGGACCGGGCCGGGGAGGCCATCGCCCGCTACCTCGACACGCTGGACCGCACTCCGGCCCTGCTCGGGGTCGGTGAGCCCACCCATGGGATCGAAGCGTTCCCGCTGCTGCGCAACCGGATCATCGAGTACCTGGTGCGCCATCGGGGCTTCCGGTCGGTCGCGATCGAGAGCGACTGCCTGGCGGGGCCCACCGTGGACGCCTACGTCACTGATGGCCAAGGCGACCTGGACGGGGTCATGGCGCGCGGCTTCAGCCACGAGTTCGGTGCGCTGCCCTCCAACCGCGCCCTGGTGTCCTGGCTGAGGGAGTTCAACGCGGACCGTGAGCCGGGCGACCGGGTCAGGTTCTACGGCTTCGACGGGCCCATGGAGATGATGGCCGCTCCCAGCCCGAGCGCTGCACTGAGGGGTGCCCACGGGTACCTGCTCGAGCATCTGGGGCAGACACGTGTCAGGCACTCGAAGGAGCGGATCGACGAGCTCCTCGGGTTCGACGGTGTCTGGGCCTCCGACGCGGCGATGATGGACCCCGCTCAGTCGGTGGGGGATACCGAAGCAGCGCGCGCTTTGCGCCCCATCGCCGACGACCTTCTCGCCCTGATGGAGGCCGAGGCCCCAGCGCTTCGAGAGGAGTCATCCGACGCCGCCTACCAAGACGCGCACATGCTCATCCGGACCGCCCTGGGGCTGCTCCGCTATCACTCGGCGATGGCGTGGACGGCGTCGATGCCGGAGCGGCTCGCGGCGTTGGGCGGCCTGCGGGACGCGATGATGGCCGCGAACCTGAAGGCCGTCGTCGCAGCGGAGGCGGAGCGCGGGCCGACCCTGGTGTTCGCGCACAATGCCCACGTGTGGAAGCGGCGGACCGTGATGGACATGGCCGGTACGGCAGTGAAGTGGTGGTGCGCGGGCGCCCTGATCGCCCCTGAGCTCAAGGACCGGTACGTCGTCATCGCCTCCGACATGGCCGAGGCGGAGGGGACCGACGCCGCAGTGGGCGACTCGGGCAGCCTGCAAGGGGTGCTTTCACAGGCACTCGCCCCGGGGACGTCGCGCGCGCGGGAAGGGGCGCTCTTCCCGGCGGGCGCGCTGCGCGACGTGCGCTCGGAAGAAAGGCCCCTCCACTCCAGGAAGGACCTGAGGGACCCGCGCTACATCCCGATCGACGGGATCGACGGCATGGACGCCGTCGCGTTCATCCAGGGCCGGGGGAGCGAGCGCGTCCTCTGGGGCGACCAGGAGGGCGGCGAGGGCGACCAGCCCTCCCGCCCGTCCTGACCGTCCCGGACCGGAGGATGCTCCGACTTCTCGACCGGGCGCGATCGCTTCAGGCTCTGCAGCAGCTCGCGCGGGGTCCGGCCGCCGGCGAAGCACCACAAGGCGATCACCGGGTCACAGATGGCGCATCCGAGCGACGAGTCGTGGAAGAAGGGGAGGATCGGCTCGCCGCGCAAGTGGTGGACGATGTCCCACACGGTGTGCAGGAGCCAGGCGATTCCGATGAACGTCCACGAGTTCAGGCCCTTGTAGGCGACGACCGCCACGACGGCGGCGAAGGCCATCTCGCCGACCCCTAAGCCGCCGCCGCTCAGATAGGCGGCACCGGCCCCGGCGACCATCACGGCGTTGAACGGCCTCCGGTGCGGCTCGGGGATGAGCGACATCGCCGACGCATAGAGGACGCCGATGGCGATGGGCATGACGTAAGGCAGGACGTCCATCAGTCTCCTTCAGAGGCGGAGGAGGCGGTGCCGGGAGACCCGATGCGGCGCACGGCCAGCAGGCCGCCGATGCCGGGGACGAGGGCGAGGAGCCGGGCCGCGGGGGAGGCCCCGCCGTAGGCCCACACCCCGACGGCCACGAAGAGGTAGGCGCAGCCGTGCACCGGCCCCATCAGCGACGACACCGCGTCATGGTGCACCGTCGCCAGATTGGCCAGCATGACCAGGAGGGAGGCGAACTCGATGTGCGCCCCGACGCGCAGGATCAGGGAGTTCACGCTCACACCCCGGTGGTCGAGCCGGGCCGGACGATCATCAGGACCGTGACCACCACCCAGAGAAGGTTGAACACCCCGGTGACCATGGCCAGGCGGCCGGGCGGCACGGAGCCGCCCCCGGCCTCCGCTCCGTCCAGGGCCGCGACCTCGCGGGCCTGGACGGGGAGGATCTTCAGGGCGAGGACGCCCGCGGCCGCGGCGGTCAGGGCGATCGACACGAGGAGCCACGTGTCGCCGAGCACCCCCAGCGCGCTCGCGGTGGCGAATCCGAAGACCGGCACGGCGATGCCGACGTAGGCGTAGACACGGCAGAGCCGGTGCAGCAGGCGCAGGGTGCCGAGTCCCTCGTGCGGAGGGCCGGAGGCGTGGGCCCGGCGCAGGGCCGGGGGGAACATGCTGGCGGCGACGGTGACCGGGCCGATGGCGATGATCGCGGCGATGACGTGCAGGGAGAGGAACAGCTTGGCCATGGTCAGCTCGCCGCTCCCGGGCGGGGGCGCGGGTCAGGGGCCCTGCCCGGGATCGGGGGACCTGCGGCGGGCACGGCTGTACTGGGGCGCATCGAGGCTCCTTCAGGAACGGTGGAGAATCCGGCGACGGCCGGTGCGCCCTGAAAGCTATTGCCCCACCGCATCCCGTTCCCAGTGGCAGGACGGACACGTTTCCCCGGGAAACTGCCACGCCCGCGCGCCGGTCCGCTCCTGGGGCGCTACCCGGGCAGGCGGCGGAGCCAATTCATGGGGGAGATCTCGATCCGCTTGCCCGGGTCGCCGCCCCAGTGGGCGGTGAGGCCGGCCTCACCGATCAGCCCGACCACCTCGCGGCCGATCGCGGTGGCCGCCTCCTCGTCGCCGCCGAAGGCCCCGTACGACAGCATCAGCCCGCCGCCGCCGATCGCCCGGTCGGTGTCCTGGCCGTGGTAGAAGACGTAACCGCGATCCCTGTCCCCGCTCGGGGCGATCGCATCCAGCGCGCAGGTCTGGCAGCAGGAGAAGTCCTGCAGGGCCTCGATGCCGCTCTTGCGCAGCTCCCGGAAGACCGAGTCCAGGCGGTCGTTGTCGGTCGGCCCGGCGGCGGTTCGAAGCGCGCGGACGGCCTCCTCCCAGACGTCCTCGACGATGTTCCGGGCGCGTGCCGCCGGAAGCCGGTCGCCGAACTCATGGGCGACCTCCTGGACCGCCGTCTCGAACGAGGTGAATCCGCGGCGGACCAGCAGCCGCGCGCACTCTTCGGCTTCCTCCGCCGCCTCGTCGTACCCGGGGCCGGGCCCGCCCTCGGAGGCGGCTTCGGTCGAAATCGAGGTGTTATCCGTGTCCATGTCCGCCATCATGGCGGGGTTCGGCGACAGATTCGGCAACAGAACGGAGCGCACTCATGTCCGGCCCGGCCCCCGGCACCGCACCCGGCCCTTCGTCCGGGCGGGCGACGACGACCCTGTGGCGTCCGACGGGCCCGGTCGAGCTGGATCTGGTCCGCGAACTCGGCTGGCGCGCCTGGCCGCCCCGCCTTCCGGAGCAGCCCATCTTCTACCCCGTGCTCAACGAGGACTACGCGATCAGGATCGCCCGGGACTGGAACGTCCGCCACGATGGGGCGGGGTTCGTGACGCGCTTCGAGGTCGACTCGGCGTTCTTGGAGCGCTACCCCGTCCGGCAGGCCGGGGGAAGGACCATCCTCGAACTCTGGGTCCCGACCGAAGAGCTCGACGAGTTCAACGCGCACATCGTCGGCGAGATCCAGGTCGTGCACGAGTTCCGCTGACCGCGCCGGTCCGCGGTACCGGGGGCGCGGCCGGTCGGCGGCGCGTCACAGGTCGAGGACGAACGGCGTCCACGGCACGCCGTCGATGTCGTGCTGCACCGGCTGCTCCTCCCACCCGAGCCGCCGGTAGAAGCGCTGCGCCGCCTGGTTGTCGTGCCCGGTGTACAGCCGCAGCCGTTCCACGCCGTGCACGCGCGCGATGCCGGTGAACCCGCCGACCAGGACCGCGCCGACCCCGCTGCGGCGCACCCCGCTGTCGACGGCGATGTGGCTGAGCACGCCGGTGCGGAGCGGCGCACCGCCTGTGCCCTCGCCGCCGCCCGTGCCTCCGCCGCCGTCCGCGTTCCGGCCGCTCCCGGCGGGGCCCGGCCCGGGGGAGCGGCGCATGCCCCGCAGGTAGCGCCGGGCCCGGGTGCGCATGAACCTCGCCGTCAGCTCGGGCCGCACCAGCAGCGACGCCAGCCCCGCGCGGGCCAGGTCCCAGCGGCTGAACCGCATGAGGTGGCGGTGGTGGGCGGCCTCGTCGGTGCTGCCGACCAGGAACCCCGCGGCGGCGCCGCCGCTCTCGGCGACGAGCGCCACCGCGGCGGGGCTGGTGAGGAACGAGCGGTAGTAGCGGCCGAGGAAGCGGTCGCCGAGCTCGACGAAGAACCCGCTGGGCAGGTTGGCCCGGTGCAGGCGCACGACGGTCGGCACGTCGTCGAGCTCCATGGCGCGCAGCGACACCGCCGGTGTCTCCGAAGGGGCTGGGGAAGGCATGCGCGCCAATCTACTACATGTGTAATAGTAGGGGGAGTCCGGGCGGGGAGGCGCCCCCCTCGCTCCCCGCCCGGGACACGGCCACCGCGCGGCCCGGCGCCGCCCGGGAGGCGGCCCGCACCGTCCTGCGGGCCGGCCCCCGGGCCCGCCCGCCGAGCTGAGAGGAAGGGACACCCATGCTGGACAAGCAGGTGAGCGTGCTGGTGACGGCGGCCGGCGCCGAGGGGACCGCCGGGAAGATCCTCCGCCTGCGGCGGCAGGGCTTCCGGGTCGTCGCCGTCGACGCCGACTCCCGTGCCCCCGGGCTGTACCTGGCGGACCGCGGCCACGTGGTCCCCGTCGGGACGAGCCCCGACTTCGTCCCCGAGCTGCGCCGCATCTGCTCGGCAGAGGCGGTGCGGGCGGTCGTGCCGCTGGTCGACGAGGAGCTCGTCCCGTCCTGGGAGCTGAGCGGGTGCGGCCTTGAGGTCCTGCTCCCGCGCCTCGGGATGGTCTCCGTCTGCCTCGACAAGCTGGCGCTGATGGAGACCCTGGACAAGGCGGGCATCGGGGTTCCGCCGACCCGCCTGGCCCGGTTCGGCCCCGGGGATCTGGCCTACCCCCTGATCGTGAAGCCGCGGACCGGCCGGGGGAGCCGGGGCGTCAGCATCGTCCGCACCCCGGAGGAGCTCGAAGCGGCCCTGGCCGCGGCCCCTGAGGAACCGGGCGCCATGATCATCCAGGAGTACGTGGACGGCCCCGAGTTCTCCGTCAGCGTCGTGGTGTGGCGCGACGGCCGCGTGCAGGCGGTCGTCCCCAAGGAGGTCGTGCTCAAGGACGGCTCCTCCCGCTACGCGATCAGCCGCCGCGACGAGGCCGTCACCCGGACCTGCACCCGCGTTGCGCGCGCGCTCGGCGCAGACGGGCCGTTCAACGTCCAGCTCCGCATCGGTCCCGACGGCGTACCGCGCGTCTTCGAGATCAACCCGCGCTTCTCCGGAAGCTCCACGCTCACCGCCGCCGCGGGGGTCGACGAGATCGGGCTCCTGATCCTCCAGGCCCTCGACCCGCACCGGCCGCGCATCGAGGACCGATGGCGCGAAGGCGTGGCCATGGTCCGCCACGCCGCCGAGGCCTTCGTCACCGAGGCCGAACTCGACGTCCGCGGCATCTCCCTCGAACGGACCGTCTGACCCATGCCCCGTCCCGACCACGTCCCGTCCCCGCGCCGCCGCCCCCTCGGCCGCTCCGGCCGCTCCAACGGCTCCTCCCGCCGAACCCGCATGCGCCTGCTCGCGCTCCTCGCCGCCCTCCCGCTGCTGGCGGCCTGCGCCTCGGACGCCGACGGCCCGAGCGCCGACGACCCGTCGGCACCGAGCGCCCCCGCGCTGCCGGAGGTCCAGCCCTACCGGGTCGCCGAGGGCGAACCCGCGCCCGACGTGAAACGGGCCGCCGTGCGCTTCCTTGAGGCGGTGCTCAACTACGGGCCGGGCGAGGGCACCGCGGAGGCCGCCCGGGACCGGCTCAGGGAGGCGGGGGCGGGTGACGGCGCGGGCGCCGCCGTCACCGACGGCCTGTCCCTGCTCGACGCCGACGCGTCGGCCGCCGCCCAGGTGGTCTACCCCCAGCTGGGCGGGCTGACCGAGGACCGCGCCTCGATCATGGCCGTGGTCCGGACGAGCGTGCTCAGCGGTGCCGGCCTCACGTCCACCACCCGCGTCGTCGACGTCCGCCTTGCCCGGGGCGGTGGCGCGTGGGAGGTCGAGGAGGTCGCCTCCGCCGGTGACCCGCCCGGTGGGAGCGGCGGCCCCTCGGACGCGTCGGGCCCGCCGTCCCCCGACGCCGCCGGACCGGGCGCCTCCCCGGTCGCCGCCGAGGTGCTCGCCTCAGAGCGGATCACCCTGCCCGACAGCGCGCGCGGGGACATCACCTCCGGGCGCATCGACGAACGCGTCCTGCGGATGATGCTCGACCTGGCGTTCGAGGCCCCGATCTCGGTCGCCGTGCTGGCCACCGGGCACCCCGACAACGTCTTCGGCAGTTCCTCGGTCAGCAACCACACCCAGGGGCGCGCCGTCGACATCTGGGCGGTCGACGGCGCCACGGTCTCCGACCAGCGGCTCGTAGGCGAGCGGGGGCCGGTGCGCACGCTGATGGAGCTCGCCCTGGAGAAGGGGGCGACCGAGGTCGGCGGCCCATGGGCGCTCAGCACGCCCGACGGGGCCGCCTTCACCGACACCGTGCACGAGGACCACCTGCACATCGGGTTCAAGACCTGATCCGTCCTTTCCCGCGCGCGCCGCGGCGGACCGGCGCGTGGGCGACAATGAGGGGGGTCGGCCGCAACCCGATGATGCTTGAGGGATCGATGTCACGAAGAAGGCTCGGACAGCTGGAGGCCGAGGTGCTGGCGGTGCTGGCGGAGACCGACGGTTTCCTGTCCACCGGCGAGCTGCGCGAGCGGCTCGACGGCGACCCCGCCTACACCACGGTCAACACCGTGCTGTTCCGCCTGTACGACAAGGGGATGGTCGAGCGCTCCCAGCGCGGCCGGGCCTACGTCTACCGCCTCACGGTCGACGAGAGCGGGCTCGCCGCCGAGCGCATGTTCGACCACCTCCGCGTGGCCAGCGACCCCGCGGGCGTCCTCAACCAGTTCGTCCACGGCCTCAGCGCCGAGGAGGCCGCCGCGCTGCGCGCGGTCCTGGAGCGGGAGCCGTCCCCGGACGCCTCCCCGCCCCCCTCCGGCGCGGACGCCCCGCGCACCCCGCCCCGGCAGGGCCGTGAAGGGCGGCCGGACGGGCCATGACCTGGTACACCCTCGCCCCGGCCCTCCTCCTCGTGGTGCCCGCCCTGGCCCTGGCACGGCTCCCGCTCCCGATCCACCCCGCCTGGTCGGCGCGGCTGCTGGCGGTGCTCGCCGTGTCGGCGGCCCTCACCGCCGTCAGCACGGCCGGACTGCTCGGCGGGGCCTTCCTCGCCGGGGTGCTGCCCCCGGACACGGTGTCGGGACCCGAGAGGGGGCGGCTGCTGCTGGAGCATGGGCCCGTCCCCGCCCCCGTCGGCGTGCTCGCCCTCGCGCTGCTCGCCGTGGGCGCGGTCGGCACCGCACTCCTGGCGCTGCGCTGGTGGCGCGGCATGCGCGAGGTCCGGCGGCACGGCGACGGCGCGGGGGTGGTCGCCGACGACCGGCCGATGGCCATGGCGGTGCCCGGGCGGCGCGGAGGCGTCATGCTCTCCCGCGGGCTGCTGCGCATGCTCGGCAGGGACCAGCTCAGCGTGGTGCTCCGGCACGAGCACGCCCACCTGCGGCACCGCCACCACGTCTACGCCGCCGCGGGGGCCCTGGCCGCCGCCCTGTTCCCGCCGCTGGCGCCGGTGCACCGCCGTCTCCGGTTCGACCTGGAGCGCTGGGCCGACGAGGAGGCGGCCGCGGCGGTCGGCGACCGCGGCCTCGTGGCCCGCACCATCGCCCAGGTCTCCCTGGCCGCGCCGGGGCCCGGACCCTCGTGGCACCCGGGGCTGGCCGACTACCAGGTCGTGCGGCGGGTGGAGGCGCTGTTGGACGAGCCCCCGTCCGCCAACCCGGTGGCGGGGCCGGCCCTCCTGGGCGGGACGGGCGTCGCCTCCGGGGGAGTGGCCTCGACCTGCGTCGAGCTGCACCATCTCGCGTTCCTGCTCCTGCTGTGAGGGGCACCACGGGGTGAGTGGCGGCGGGCGGCCGGTTCATACGGCACGCTGGGAGCGGAGCGGACAGGGAGGGCGGGTGACGATGCGGCCGACGAGGACGGGTGCGCGCGCGGCGCGCCGCCCCGCCGGGGCGTACGCGGCCGTGGTCGCGGCCCTGATGCTCGCGGCTTTCGCGCTCCTCGTGCACCACGGGTCGGTGCCCCGGCAGGCGCTGCAGACGCCTCCTACGGCCCCCGCCGCGGCAGCGGCAGCAGGGGAAGCGGCGGCAGAGGCCCCGCACGCCCACCCCGGGATCGCCGACATCGACCGGCCCGGGGACGGCACGGCGGCGGACGGCCGCTCCGAGGGCCCGTCCGGAGGGGTTCCGGCGGCCGCCGCGGATCACGCCGCCCCCGACCCCGGTGCGACCGGGGACCGCGCCCCCGCGCACCCCGAGGCGGCGGTGCCCCCCGGCCACGACCACGGCGGCCAGGACGACTGCGGCCCGGCGTCGGGCACCTGCCAGAGCGCCAAGGTGACCGTCGACGTGGCCCTTCCGCCCCGCGCCCGGCTCATCCTCCCCGGCCCGGCACCGCGTCCGCTCCCCCTGCCGCACGCCGCGCGCGCGGCCGTGCCCACCCCGCCCGAGCTGGCAGAACTGTCGATCCTGCGGATCTAATACCCGGCGCCTCCCCACGCCGATCCGTACACCCCTTTCACGCGAAGGACAGTTCAGCCATGCCCGAAATCAACCGCCGGTCCTTCATCGGCGCAGGCGCCGCCGTCTCCGGTCTGGGCCTGCTCGCGGCCTGCGGCCGCACCGGTTCCGCGGGTTCCCCCGGCGGGGCCCTGGTCACCCCCGGCGACGCCATCGTCGACGCCGTCGAGAAGGAGCGCGCAGGCACCGGCAAGGAGCGCGCGTTCACCCTGCGCGCCGCCGAGTCCGAGCTGGACCTCGGCGGCCGCACCGTGCGCACCTGGAGCTTCGGGGACGCGCTCCCCGGCGAGGAGCTCAGGGTCTCCGCCGGGGACACCCTCAAGGCCACGCTGGAGAACCGGCTCCCGGACCCCACCTCCATCCACTGGCACGGTCTGGCCCTGCGCAATGACATGGACGGGGTCCCACCCATCACCCAGAAGGCGGTGAAGCCTGGTGGGGACTTCACCTACCGCTTCATCGTGGACACACCGGGAACCCACTGGTTCCACCCGCACGTGGGCACCCAGATCGACCGGGGCCTGTACGCCCCGATCATCGTGGACGACCCCGACGAGCCGCTCGCCTACGACGAGGAGTGGGTGGTGATGCTCGACGACTGGCTGGACGGGATCGACGGCACCACCCCCGACGCCGTGCTGGAGGAGGTGCGCGAAGGCATGGACCACGGCGGCGGGGGCGGCCACGGAGGCCACGGCGGCGGCGAAGGCGGAATGGAGGGCATGGACGGCGGCGGGCCGATGCGCATGGGCAACACCCTCATGGGCGCCTCCAGCGACCTGCTGGGCGGCGACGCCGGGGACATCTACTACCCGCTGCACCTGGTCAACGGGCGCCCCGCCGACGACCCGCGGACGTTCAAGGCCGACCCGGGGGCGCGGCTGCGCCTGCGCCTGATCAACGCCGGAGGCGACACCGCCTACCGGGTCGTCCTGGGCGGGCACCGGATGACGATCACCCACACCGACGGCTACCCGGTCGAGCACCGCGAGGTCGACGGGGTCGTGCTCGGCATGGGGGAGCGCTACGACGTGCTGGTGACCCTGAAGGACGGCGTGTTCCCGCTGGTGGTGCTGGCCGAGGGCAAGGACGCCACGGCACTGGGGCTGGTGCGCACCGGCTCGGGGGAGGCCCCGGGGAAGGACGTGCGCCCCGACGAGCTCGACGGGAAGATCGTGCACGCCACCGAGCTGAAGGCCGCCCCGGAGGTGCGCCTGGAGAAGCGCGGGCCGGAGGCCGAGCACACGATCGAGCTGACCGGCGGCATGGGCGCCTACGACTGGGCGCTCAACGGGCGGCGGTTCGACCACGAGGACCCCACGAAGGGCGCCTTCACATGCGAACAGGGCCAGCGTGTGCGGGTGGTGTTCAAGAACTCCACCATGATGTGGCACCCGATGCACCTGCACGGCCACACCTTCCAGATCGCGGACGGGGGCCCGAGGAAGGACACCGTGATCGTGCTGCCGGGCCAGTCGGTGAAGGTCGACTTCGAGGCCGACAACCCGGGCCAGTGGCTGGTGCACTGCCACAACATCTACCACGGTGAGGTCGGGATGATGGGCCTGCTGGCCTATACGGCATGACCCCGGACCGGGGTGCGCCCGCGCATCCCGGCCGCGCGGTGCCGCCAGGACCGGAGCCGGTCCGGGCGGCACCGCTCTCGTGGGGCGGGAGCGGTCGGCGGCCCCTCGGCCGGGCTCTCCGCCGGCCCTGTGTCGGCCCGTGCCGTCCGGTTCCCAGGGGCCGTGGCCGGGCCGGAACGGGCGGTGCGAAGATGGGCGCACCGTGGCCGGGCCAGAGAAGTTCCGCACCGTGCGCGCCGGGGTCTTCGCCTCGGTGTCGGTCGGCGTGTCCGCCGCGGGGCACGCCGCCATGTCCGGCCACGCCATCCCGGCGGCGGGGCCCCTCGGAGGCTTCCTCCTGCTCTTCGCCCTGGCCTGGGCCGCCGCCGATGACGAGCGCGGCCTGGCGGGGATCTGCGGCCTGATGCTGTGGGGCCAGCTCGCCCTGCACCTGCTGTTCTCCTATGTCCAAGCGGGTGCGGGCCACCACCACGCCGGGGCCGCCGAGATGGGGTCGGCGGCCACCGACGGCGGAGCGGGCATGACGGCCGCGCACATCGTCGCCGCATTGATCAGCGGATGGTGGCTCCGCCAGGGGGAGGCCGCCCTGTTCGGCCTGCTGCGCCTCCTCGGCCTACTGATCCTGCCGGTGCTGCTGGTCGAAGGCTCCGGCGCCGCGGCCGCCACGCCGCCCCCGTCCGAACGCCGCCCCGACCGGGGCGACGGGGGCCGCATCACCCGCGGACTGCGCCACACCGTGGTGCTGCGGGGCCCGCCCCTCTGCTGCTGACCCCTCCCGACGCCCGTCCCACCACCCCGGCCGCTGGAGGCCGAAGGCCTGGACCCGGAACGCCGATGCCGGGAGGGGCGCGAACCCGCCCACCGTGCGGTCGGCCGCGTCGCCGACCGCCTCCGTCGTGCGCACCGGCCGCCGTCGCGGCTCCGCCGGTGCGCCGGTCGCCATGCCATCGCGGCCCGCACGAGCGGGGCCGCCGCGCGGCGACGCGTCTCAACAGCAGAGGAACGGCTTTGCAAGCACCGTGCACAACGAATCCGCCCCGCTCCGGGAGCCGGGGCGGCGCCGTGAACGATGAGGAACTGACGGCCCTCGCCGGGACCGCCGGCAGGGGCGACGGCCGGGCACTGGAGGTCCTGATCGCCGAGACCCGCGAGGACCTGGCCCGGTTCATCGCCCACCGCGTCGACCCGCTGTGGGTGGAGGAGCTCACCCAGGAGACCTACATGCGGGCCATGACGGCGCTCCCCGGGTTCGCCGGGCGCTCGTCGGTCCGCACCTGGCTGAAGTCGATCGCCCGCAGGGCCGTGGCCGACCGCTACCGCTGGAGCGCCGCGCGCCCCCGGACCACGGAGCTGCCGGAGGACCCGGCCCGCACCGGCCTCCTGGCCGACCGGTGCGCCCGCTTCGAGGAGGAGGTGGCCCTGGGCAGCCTCCTGGCCGGGATCAGCCCCGAACGGCGCCGCGCCTTCGTGCTGACCCGCATCCACGGCTACTCCTACGCCGAGGCGGCGGACGAGCTGGGGGTGCCGGTCGGGACGGTCCGCTCCAGGGTGGCCCGGGCACGGTCCGACCTGATCCGGGCGATGTCCGTGTGACCCGGCGCCCCCGCCTCCGGAGCGGGCCGGGGAACCACCGCCCCCGCCGATCCGACCAACGGAGCGCGGTCGCCACAACCGCGCGGTGATGAACCGGTGAAGGACCCGCGCCCGGCCCGGCCAAGACCACCGGACCGGGCGCGGTCCCGGGCATCGGCCCCGATCACCGACACTGGAGGCATGCCTTCTGTTGTCCTCGACGGTGATCCCGTTCCGTCGGACGGGTCGCTGCCCGGCGCCTCGCTCGAAGGGCTCGGGGAGCGGCCCTTCGGGGTGTACGTCCACGTGCCCTTCTGCGTCACCCGCTGCGGGTACTGCGACTTCAACACCTACACCGCCGAAGAGCTCGTCTCCCGGGACGGGACCGCCACCGCCTCCCGGGACGGGTACGCCGACCTCGCCGTGCGCGAGGTCCGCCTCGCCGGGCGGGTGCTCGGGGACGCGCGCCCGCCCGTGCGCACCGTCTTCGTCGGGGGCGGGACGCCGACCCTGCTTCCCCCCGAGGACCTGGGCCGGGTCCTGGCCGCGATCGACCGGGAGTTCGGGCTCGCCCCCGGCGCCGAGGTCACCACCGAGGCCAACCCCGAGACCGTCGACGCCGACTACCTCAAGCGCCTGCGCGACGCCGGGTTCACCCGCGTCTCCTTCGGAATGCAGAGCGTCCGCCCGCACGTGCTGGAGGTGCTGGAGCGCACCCACACCCCCGGGCGCCCCCAGCAGTGCGCCGCCTGGGCGCGCGAGGCCGGGTTCGAGCACGTCAACCTCGACCTCATCTACGGGACCCCCGGCGAGACCGACGACGACTGGCGCGCCTCCCTGGAGGCCGCCCTCGAAGCCGAACCCGACCACGTGTCCGCCTACTCCCTCATCGTGGAGGAGGGCACACGCCTCGCCGCGCGCGTGCGGCGGGGAGAGCTGCAGGCCCCCGACGATGACGTGCTCGCCGACCGCTACCTGATCGCGGACACGATGCTGGCAGGCGCGGGCCTGCACGCCTACGAGGTCTCCAACTGGTCGCGCGGCGTCGGCGCCCGCAGCGAGCACAACCGCCTGTACTGGACCGGGGGCGACTGGTGGGGCGTCGGCCCCGGCGCCCACAGCCACGTCGGCGGCACCCGGTGGTGGAACGTCAAGCACCCCGCCGCCTACGCCGCCCGCCTGGCGCAGGGCATCTCGCCCGGCCACGCGCGCGAGGTGCTCACCGAGGACGAGCGCCGCTTCGAACGCGTCCTGCTGGAGCTGCGCATCGCCGAGGGCTGCTCCCTCGACCTCCTGGACGACGACGGGAGGTCGGCCGCCGCGCGCGCCGTCGACGAGGGCCTGCTCGACCCCACGGCACACGAAGACGGCCGCGCCGTCCTCACACGGCGCGGCCGTCTCCTTGCCGACGCGGTGGTCCGCGACCTCACCTGAGGGCGGTTCCGCACGGCCCCGCCGGAACGCGGGGCCGGTCCTACTTCGCGACCGGGATGCCGAAGGGGTACTTGAACCAGACCCCCTTCTTGGCCTCCGAGTTGGCCTTGATGCCGAAGTAGATGGCCAGCCCGAGGGCGACGAGGTAGGTGAGGATGCCGATGATGACGAACATCAGCAGACCGCTGACGAAGTAGGCGATGATCATCGCGATCTGGAAGTTGGTCGCCTGGGCCAGGTGGTGCTTGGCGAACGGCGACGCGTCGCTCTTGGCGAAGTACAGGATGATCGGCAGCAGCGGGATGAACGCGCCACCGATGTGGGCCGCGGCGACCAGGCCCTCCTCGTCGGGCCGCATCTGGCCGTACTCCTGGCCGTAGCCCTGCTGCCCGTACCCCTGCTGGTAACCGCCCTGCTGGCCGTACACCTGGTCGTAGCCGGGCTGCTGGTAGCCGCCCTGCTGGGGGTACTGCTGCTGGTAGGGCTGCGGCTGCTGGCCGCCGGTCGGCTGGCCGTAGCCGGGCTGCTGCCCGTACCCCGGCTGGCCCCCGGTGGGCTGCTGGCCGTACCCGGGCTGTCCCCCGGTCGGCTGGCCGTAGCCCTGCTGCGGCTGCTGCGGGGCGGGCTGGCCGTAGCCGGGCTGCTGCGGCTGCTGGCCGTACTGGGGCTGCTGTCCGCCGGGCTGGGGTGGGTAACCCATGGTCGATACTCCTAGGTCGATCAGGTCATCGGGGCTCTGCGGCGCACGCAGAGGGGTCGGTCGCCGGCCGAAGGGGCAGGGGCCGGTCGTCGGTCGGCGCCTCGGGCGGCGCCGGTCACTTCACGAGGCGGACGGCCACCGGGTAGCGGTACCACCCGCCCTTGTTGGCGTTGGCGGCGGCCAGCACGCCGAACACGATGGACAGCCCCCAGACCAGTGCGATGAGCACCGATCCGATCCAGACCACCGTCGGTGTCAGGAACGCCAGCACAATGTAGACGATCCACGCGAGGGCGTAGGGGATGAGCAGGGTGAGCTGGAAGTTCAGCGCCTCGGAGGAGTGGTGCCGGGCGAACGCCGACCGCTGCTTCTGGCTGGCGTGCACCAGCAGCGCGGGCAGCCACCCCATGCAGGCCACCACGATGCCCGACAGGTGGGCGATCATCGGCCAGGTGGGGTCCTCCGCCGAGGGCGCCGGGCCCGAGGCCGGGGCCGGGCCGCCGCCCGGGAAGCCGGGCACCGCCGGGCCCTGCGCGGCACCGACCGCGGGCATCTGCCCCGTCACCGCCTGACCGGGCGCCCCCTGGCCCGGGGCGCCCGCCCCGGGGGGAACGGGGCCGCCGGGAGGCGCCATCCGAGGCCCGCCCTGCTGCGGCCCTCCCTGAGGGGGCTGCTGCTGGTACGGCGACGGCTGCGGCGCCGCACCGGGGTACCCGCCGCCGGGGTGCGGCGCGGGAGGCGCCTGGCCGCCGGTCGGCTGGCCGTAGCCGGGCTGCGGCTGCTGCGGGGGCGGCCCCTGCGGCTGCTGGTGCTGCGGCTGCTGCGGCGCCTGCGGTGCGAACCCCGGCCGGCCGCCGGTTCCCGGGCCTGGCGCGCCGGGCGCGGCTCCGCCCGGTCCCTGCGCGGGGTCCTGGGGCTGGTGCTGGTTGGGCGGGGTCTCGCTCATGTCGTCCCTATGGCTTGCCGATTGCGTGGTGCTGCGGTCCCGGGAGGGCGCCGACGGGCACCCGGCCTCCGCGCGCCGCGCCGATCCTGCGGTTCCGCCCTAGTCTTGCATCGCGGGCGGCACCGTGACGAAGTCGATCAACTCTTCGACGCGCCCGAGCAGCTCGGGTTCCACGTCCTTGTACGACCGGACGGCACCGAGGATGCGCCGCCACGCCTCCCCGGGCTCCTCGCGGATGCCCAGTGCACGCAGCACCCCCTCCTTCCAGGGCGTGCCGCGCGGCACCTCCGGCCAGGCCCCGATGCCGAGCACCGAGGGCTTCACAGCCTGCCATACGTCGATGAACGGATGACCGGTGACCAGCACGTGCGGGGAGGAGACCCGCTCGGCGATCCGGCTCTCCTTCGACCCGGGCACCAGGTGGTCCACCAGCACGCCGAGGCGCCGCTCCGGGCCGGGCCCGAACTCCTCCACGATGGCCGGGAGGTGGTCGACCCCCTCCAGGTACTCCACCGCCACGCCCTCGACGCGCAGGTCGTGCCCCCAGATCCGCTCGACCAGCTCGGCGTCGTGCACCCCTTCGACGTAGATGCGGCTCTCCCGCGCCACGCGCGCGGACGCCCCGCGCACCGCCACCGACCCGGAGGCGCTGAGCAGCGGCCCGGAGGGCGAGGGGGCCGAGGGGCGCACCGCCGTCGCGGGCCGCCCGTCGACCAGGAACGCCGCGGGCTCGAGGTGGAACACGCGGGTCGCGCCCTGCCGGTCCTCCAGGGTGACGGTCGACTTGTCCCAGGCCACCACGGCTCCGCAGAAGCCCTCGTCGGCCGACTCCAGGACGAGCCCCGGCTCCAGTTCGACCTCGGCGACACGGTCCTTGTGCGGCCGCCGCCAGTCGCCCGCCAGCACGTCCGAGCCGTATCTGTCGGAATTCTTAGGCACGGCGGGGATTGTAGCGTCAGACGGGGCGCCGGTCCGGGGTCTGCGCGCCCGCGAGGCGCCGCGCTCCGCTGTCCGGTGCCCAGACCCGTTGGTCTCGGGGAACGACACCGACAGGATGCCGAAGCGGCGCTCGGAGGCGGGGACCCGGGATCGAAGGCGCGGACGCCGCGACGCGCACCGTGCGGGCACGGCCTCCCGGGCGCAGGGGAGCGGCGGGGTGGGCAAGGCCACGTGCGGCGGGTGGGGCCCATGAGGTCGGCGTGGCGCCCGGGCCGACCGCCGATCCGGGCCCGCCGTGCCGCGCGATTCGCCGGTCCCCGCCCTGCCCCGCACGGGGCCCACGCCCTCCGGCGCAGGTGGCCGCCGGGTGTCGGCGGTGCGGCGTCCGGGTGCGCGCATGTGCCATGCTCCGGAGGGTCCACCGCGGTACCGCGCCCTGGCCGGGGCGTTCGGCGCCGTGCGCGGCCCGGACCGCGTCCGCCGTCGGGGCAGGTCCCGAGGCGGTTGGACCGGGGCGCATAGAATTAGCACTTAAGACCACGGAGTGCCAGGAGGTGAGCGCGTGCTCGACGACCGGAAGCTGGCCGTTCTGCGTGCCATCGTCGAGGACTACGTGTCCACGAACGAGCCGGTGGGATCGAAAGCCCTCGCCGAGCGCCACTCCCTCGGCGTGTCCCCGGCCACGATCCGCAACGACATGGTGGCCCTCGAGGAGGAGGGGTACATCGCCCAGCCGCACACCAGCGCCGGGCGCATCCCCACCGACAAGGGCTACCGCCTGTTCGTCGACCGCCTCTCCACGGTCAAGCCGCTGTCGGCGGCCGAGCGCCGCGCCATCGAGACCTTCCTGCGCGGCGCCGTCGACCTCGACGAGATCGTGGCCCGGACGGTGCGCCTGCTGGCGCAGCTCACCCGGCAGGTCGCCATCGTCCAGTACCCCTCCCTCACCCGCTCCTACGTCCAGCACGTGGAACTGGTGCCGCTGGGCCCGCACCGGGTGATGATGGTCCTCATCACCAACACCGGCCGGGTCGAGCAGCGCGTCATCGACCACCTGGACGCCGTGGACGAGGAGGGCGTGGACCGGCTGCGCCAGGTCCTCAACCAGACCACCGCCGGGCAGTGGCTCACCGACGTGCCGGGCGCCGTGGCCGACCTGGCCGCACAGGCGCCCCCCGAGGACCGGCAGATGACCGCCTCGGTGCTGTCGGTGCTGCTGGAGACCCTGGTCGAGCGGCACGAGGAGAAGGTGGTGCTCGGCGGCACCGCCAACCTGGCACGGATGGGCTTCACGGCCGGCCTGCGGGACGTGCTGGAGGCCCTGGAAGAAAACGTGGTCCTGATCCGTTTGCTCGGTGAGGCGGGCGATCCCTCCATGCTGACCGTGAGCATCGGCGCGGAGAACCCCTACGAGGGCCTCAGGGGCACCTCCATCGTCTCCGCCGGGTACGGGATGGGCGACCAGACCCTGGCCAAGCTCGGGGTGGTCGGACCGACACGCATGGACTATCCGGGAACGATGGGAGCGGTACGCGCGGTGGCTCGGTACATTTCTTCGATTCTGGCGGGGCAGTAAGTGGCGAGAGACTATTACGAGATCCTCGGTGTGCGCCGGGACGCGTCCAAGGACGAGATCAAGAAGGCGTACCGTCGGCTCGCTCGGGAGCTGCATCCCGACGTCAACCCCGACCCGGCCACCCAAGAGCGCTTCAAGGAAGTGACCCAGGCCTACGAGGTCCTCTCCGACGACGACAAGCGCCGCATGTTCGACATGGGCGCCGACCCGTTCGCGCCCGGCGGCGGGGCGGGCGGCCCCGGCGGCGGCTTCGGCGCGGCCGGGTTCCCCTTCGACGACATCATGAACGCCTTCTTCGGCGGCCAGGCCGGGGGCGGACGGGGCAGCGCGCGGGACCGGGTGCGGCGCGGGCGCAGCATCAAGATCCGCGTCGAGCTGGACCTGTCCGAGACCGCGTTCGGCGTCACCAAGGACGTGACCTTCCCGACCGCCGTCCTGTGCGACACCTGCCAGGGCGAGGGGACCGCCAAGGGCACCAGCCGCCACACCTGCGACATGTGCCAGGGCCGCGGCGAGGTGTCCCAGGTGACCCGGTCGTTCCTGGGGCAGGTCATGACGACCCGCCCGTGCCCGCAGTGCTCGGGCCAGGGCAGCGTCATCACCGACCCGTGCCCGGACTGCGCGGGCGAGGGGCGCGTGCGCGAGCGCGTCACCCGCAAGGTGCAGATCCCCGCGGGCGTGGAGGACGGCACCCAGATCCAGCTGGCCGGCGAGGGCGAGGTGGGGCCCAACGGCGGCCCGCGCGGCGACATCTTCCTGGAGATCGTGCAGCGCCCGCACCCGGTGTTCGAGCGCCGCGGGGACGACCTGCACTGCACGATAACGGTGCCGATGACCGCGGCGGCGCTCGGCGCCTCGTTCACCTTCGAGACGCTCGACGGCACCGAGGAGATCGACCTGCGGCCGGGGACCGGCTCCGGGCACGTCATCACCCTGGCCGACAAGGGCGTCAAGCACCTGGACGGCGGCGGGCGCGGCGACCTGATGATCCAGGTCGACGTGGAGACCCCGGCCAAGCTGGACGAGGAGCAGGAGGCGCTGCTGCGCAAGTTCGCCGAGCTGCGCGGCGAGACCCAGCCCCCGGGCAAGTTCAGCCCCGGGCACGGCGGGCTGTTCTCCCGGCTGCGGGACGCCTTCGGGGCCCGCTGATGAGCGCGCCGGTCTTCCTCGCCGAGGAGGGCGGGCTGGACGGCGACACCGCGGTGCTGCGCGGCCCCGAGGGGCGGCACGCGGCCGCGGTGCGCCGCATCGCGCCGGGGGAGGAGGTCGACCTGGTGGACGGCGCGGGCACGCGCGCCCGCTGCACCGTCACCGAGGTCGGCAAGGACACGGTGGTGTGCGCGGTGCGCGAACGGCGCACCGAGCCCGAGCCGCGTCCGCGCCTGACCGTGCTGCAGGCGCTGCCCAAGAGGGACCGCGGCGAACTCGCCGTGGAGATGATGACCGAGGCCGGGGTGGACCGGATCGTGCCGTGGACGGCCGAGCGGTGCGTCGCCCGCTGGAAGGGCGACCGCGCCGCCAAGTCGCTGGCCAAGTGGCGCTCGACGGCGCGGGAGGCCGCCAAGCAGGCCCGCCGCGCCCGGGTCCCCGAGGTCGCCGAACCGGTGGGCCGGGACGGCGCCGCGGCGCTGCTCGCCAAGGCCGACCTGGGGCTGGTGCTGCACGAGGAGGCCGGGCTGCCGCTGTCGCAGGTGGCCCTCCCCGCCGGGGCCCTCCCTGCCGGGGGCGGCGCTGACTCCGCCGACGCACCCGAGGGCGGGGAGGGGATCGTGCTGGCCGTGGGCCCTGAGGGCGGGGTCTCCGAGGACGAGCTGGACGTGTTCGACGCCGCCGGTGCCCAGCGCGCGCTGCTCGGGCCGACGGTGCTGCGCACGTCGACGGCGGGCGTAGCGGCACTGGCCGTACTGCAGGCGCGCTGCGGCCGTTGGTGAGGCGTCGCTCCCGCACCGCCGTCCCCTTGTTGATCTCGGGGGAAACGACGCTACCGGGCCGTTTTTAGGGGCGCATTTCCCGAGATCAACGGGGATACAGGCGCACACGGGTGCATACAGGACGGACAACGGCGGGGCGCCACCGGAACCTTCCGGTGG
>NZ_JAQFWQ010000077.1 GCF_027706725.1 Nocardiopsis endophytica | reverse complement strand
GGGGCGGCGTTCGGCGGCGGAGTCGGCGGGGCCGGACCCCTGCGGTCCGCCCGCCTATCCGCGCCGGCTCTAAGCCCGACTTCCCCGAGATCAACAAGGATGCGCCCGTCCCGGGATGCCCTGGAACCGCCCTGGCGCCGCCCCGGCTCGCCGCGAGGGGAACGGTCGGTGGGCTCCTCTAGGCTCTGACCCATGGGTATGGAGAGCACCCCCGAATCCCCGCAGCCGGTGCGCGTCGTCATGCAGGCCGTCGGCGGGTGGATCGGGCGCCTCGGCCGCATCTGGGTCGAGGGGCAGATCGCCGAGCTGAACCGCCGCGGCGGCACCGCCTTCATCACCCTGCGCGACCCGGTCGCGAACGTGTCGGCGCGCGTGGTGTGCCCCCTGCGGGTGCTGCAGGCCACCACGCCGGTGCCGGAGCCGGGCGCGCGGGTGGTCATCCACGCCAAGCCCGACTTCTACGTGGCGCGCGGGACCTTCTCCCTGCTGGCGCTGGAGATCCGGCATGTGGGGCTGGGCGAACTGCTCGCCCGGCTGGAGCAGCTCCGCAAGACCCTGGCCGCCGAGGGCGTCTTCGACGAGGCGCGCAAGCGCCCGCTGCCGTTCCTGCCGGGCACGGTGGGGCTGATCTGCGGGCGCGACTCGGCCGCCGAGCGCGACGTGCTGGAGAACGGCCGCCGCCGCTGGCCGGCCGTCCGGTTCGAGGTGCGCGAGGTGGCGGTGCAGGGCGACCGCGCGGTCGGCGAGGTGACCGAGGCGCTGAAGGAGCTGGACGGGCATCCCGGCGTCGACGTCGTCATCATCGCGCGCGGCGGCGGGAGCCTGGAGGACCTGCTGCCGTTCTCCGACGAGGCGATGGTGCGCGCGGTCGCGGCGGCGGGCACGCCGGTCGTGAGTGCGATCGGGCACGAGCAGGACACGCCGCTGCTGGACTTCGTGGCGGACGTGCGGGCGTCGACCCCGACGGACGCGGCGAAGAAGACCATCCCGGACGTGGGGGAGCAGCTGGAGCTCATCCGGGGGCTGCGGCACCGCGCGCGCCGCGTGATCGAGGGCGGCCTGGCGAGGGAGAAGGCGTGGCTGGACGGCATGCGCTCCCGGCCGGTGCTGGCCAACCCGGTGCAGGAGATGGACCGGCTGACCGAGCAGGTGATGGGCCTGCGCGACCGCGCGCGCAGGTGCGTGACGGTGTCGCTGGACAGGGCGGGCGACGACCTGAGGCACACGAGGGCGCGCTTGCACGCGCTGTCGCCCGCGACGACGCTGGCGCGCGGCTATGCGATCGTGCAGGGGCCGGACGGGGGAGTGGTCCGCTCGGCCGATGAGGTGTCCAAGGGCGATGAGCTGCGGCTGCGGTTCGCGGAGGACAGCCTGAAGGCGACCGCGGGCGACAAGTTGGACGGTGCTGACGGCACGGACGGCACGGATGGCGCTGACGGCTCAGGCGACGCGGACGGCGTGAACGAGACCGGGGACGAGTGAGGGACATGGCGAAGAAGAGCAGCACCGCCGAGGCCGCTGAGGCGGAGAACCCGGAGCAGACGGGGGCGGAAGAGGAGCCGGAACTCAGCTACGAAGAGGCCCGCGAGGAGCTGGACTCGGTCGTCCGCCGGTTGGAGTCCGGGGGGTTGACCCTTAAGGAGTCGCTGGCCCTGTGGGAGCGCGGCGAGCAGCTGGCGAAGACGTGCGAGCAGTGGCTTGAGGGCGCAAGGGCGAAGCTGGCAGTGGCCATGGAGGAGAACGCCCCCGAGGGCAACGGAAACGGCTCGGGCGAGGCGGACGCACCGTTCTAGACTCGCCTGAGGACAACTCAAGAGTGGTGCGCGGCGAGACGAGGACAAGAACGTTCCGCATTCGATTGCAAATGGGTAACGCCACGCGTCGTCCCAGGTGAGAAAGAGGTGCGCCCCGCGCCGCGGGGATGGACCGGACCATCCCCGCCCCACAGCGCTGGGCGATGGGTGCGCCCCGCACCGCGGGGATGGACCCGAAGAGCACGACGGCGAAGTACGGGTACGTACGTGCGCCCCGCACCGCGGGGATGGACCGGCGATGGTGTGGCGCTCGGCGCGGTGGGCGGCGTGCGCCTCGCAAACGCGGGGATGGACCACCGAGAACGGTCATGACCAACGTGAGGACGACACTCTTCCCTGCTGCGCGGGGGTGGGCCCAGCTTCCTGAATTGGTGCACGGTCAACTGGGCTCAGGTCGGGCCGACGTCCATGGCTCGCTTGTCCGCCTGGTCAGGCAGGCGGCTCGCCGCCTCCTGCGGCCACGGTCTCCGTGCCCCGCTCTGTCGGGGATGGACCCCCGGTGCCGTCTGGGAGTGTGATCGTAGGGTCTCTCCCCGCACAGGCGGGGCTGCCCTCGTTCCCGGCCGCGCCCCCAGCCCCCACCGGGGCCCTGGGCTGGCTACCTCACTTCTGCCAGGCGTACACCGCAGATACCGGGGTGCTCCGGAACTTCGCCCACTTCGGCTTCAGTTCCACCCACCGGTCGTCCACGACGCCCTCGTGCATCTCCCTCAGCTGCCACCCCGCGGCCACCGCCGCCTTCACGTGGTCGCTCACCAGGTGCAGGTGCGTCGCGATCGTGAACGAACGCCCCCGGGCATCCGTGTAGTGCGTCGGCATCCCCGTCGTGATCATGAACTGCGGGTGGAACGTCACCATCACCAGCCACCCGCCCGGCCGCGCCAGCCGCGCCGCCTCCGCGTACAGCGGGCCCACGTCCTCCAGGTGCTCGTCGATCAGCGACGAGATGACCAGGTCGTATGCCCCGCCCTCGAGCCCGCTGTCGGTCGCGTCCCCCACGCGGAGGCTCTCATGCGCCCCCTTCTCCTCCGCGATGGCCAGCATCTCCGGGGTCAGGTCCACCCCGTCGACACTCCGCGCCCCCTTCTCGCGCAGCCAGGCACCGGTCCTCCCCGTCCCGCAGCCCAGGTCCGCCGCGCGCCGCACCGACGCCCACTCCGGGCCGTTCAGGCGCTCCAGCAGGTCGATGTCCATCAGGTCCTCGACCGTGCCCTCATAGGTCTTCGCCCAGGCGCCGTAGCCGGTGGCCACGTCGACGGTCGGGTACCTGCGGGTGTCGAAATCGGAGAACGGGATCATGCGGGGCAGTCTGCCAGCGACCAGCCGAAGGCCGACACCGGTTTTCCATGATCGCTCCCGGTGGCCCGCCCCGACGACGGCGCGGTTCAGCCGCGCGGGCGGCGCCCGTTGAGCTCGTCGCTGAAGTCCCGCACGTTGGAGGGGAGCCCGCGGAACACCGAGATGATCAGCACCAGCGCGGTGCCGAGGAACAGCCACGGCGCGATGTCGGCGAGCCGTGTGCCCATGCCGAGCGCCAGCGCGCGCACGAAGCCGGTGCTGCCCAGCGTCAGCACGCATTCGGCCGCCACCGCCGCCGTGAAGTAGGCCAGCGGCGGGCTCACCGTCAGCCCCAGCAGGTCCGACGGCCGCACCAGCAGCGCCGCCAGGACGCAGGCCACCACGAACGCCGCCCCGTTGAGGAACCCCCACCCGGTGGCCTCGGCGGTCAGCGCCGCCGACAGGCTCGCCGCCATGATCACCAGGACGCCGCCGCGCCCGGTCAGCCGGATCCCGGCCGCCCCGGCCGCGGCCCCACCCGCAGCCCCGCCCGCCCCGGCGCCCGCCTTCGACTTCTGGGGCTTGTGAGGCCTCTGCGGCGCCTTCCGGGCCGCCTCCTGCCGCCTCTTGCGCTCAGGCGCCTCGCGGGCCTGCTTGCGGGGCCCCTGGGCGCGGGACGGCGCCCTCGCCTTTCCGCCCTTCGGCGTGGCCGTCTTCCCGGACGCCGACCGCGCGGCGGCCGGGTCGGTGCTTCCGCGCCGGCGGGACGGCGGAGGCACGAAGAAAGGGGCCCGAGGGTCCTCAGGCGACTCCGTGTTCCGCGTGGCCATGCCCGCACGCTCCCTTATATGACTCACAGTGTTCAGTGTGTCACTCGTGGTGAATAATCGTGCTCTTTCTCGGGGCCCGTGTCGGCCGCGTCTTCCGGGTCCGGGGGTGCGAAGGCGCCGCCGTACAGTTCGGCGTGGGCCGGGTCCGCGCCGTTTTCCGTCTCCTCCTGCCCGTTTCCGGGCAGCGCAACCTCCGGTTCCGGGTGAGGCGGATCCCCCGCGAGTTCGGCCGTCAGCTCGGCCGACGCCAGCGGGCGCGCCTGCTCCTCGACCCCGCGCGGCGCCTCCAGCTCCTCCTCCACCAGCCCCAGCCGCTCGAACCGCCGCGCCGTCACCAGGACCCGGCTCTCCAGCGACCCCACCGTCTGGTTGTACGAGGCCACCGCCCGGGACAGCGCGCGCCCCAGCCCGTCCACGTGGCCGCCCAGCGTCGCCAAGCGCGCGTGCAGCTGCTTGCCGAGCTCGAACACCTCGCGCGCGTTCTCGCTCAGCGCCTCCTGCTGCCACGCGTACTGCGCCGTCCTCAGCAGCGACACCAGCGTCGTCGGCGTCGCGATGTGCACCCTGCGCCCCATCGCGTACTCCAGCAGCCCCGGATCCTCCCCCAGGGCGGGCGCCAGGAACGCCTCCCCGGGGATGAACAGCACCACGAACTCAGGGGCCGGGTCGAACGCCCTCCAGTACGCCTTCCCGGAGAGCTGGTCGACGTGCGCCCTCAGGTGCCGGGCGTGCGCGCGCAGCCGTTCGGCCCGCACGTCCTCCTCGTCGGTCTCGGCCGCCTCCAGGTACGCCGCCAGGGACACCTTCGAGTCCACGACGATGTTCTTTCCCCCGGCCAGCCGCACCACCATGTCCGGCCGCTGCACCCCGTCGTCCGTGCGCACGCTCGCCTGCTCCTCGAAGTCGCAGTACGAGCTCATCCCGGCCATCTCGGCCACCCGCCGGAGCTGCATCTCGCCCCAGCGCCCGCGCGCCTCGGGGCGCCGCAGGGCGGTCACCAGCGCGCGCGTCTGGTCGCGCAGCCGGTCCGACCCCTCCCTGACGTACTCGACCTGCTTGGCCAGCTCGGCGTGGGCCGCCCTGCGCCCGGCGTCGGCCTCGCGCAGCTGCCCCTCCACCTTGGACAGCGCCTGCTGCAGCGGCTCGACCAGCCGCTCCACGGCCTGCCGCCGCTGCTCCATGTCCTGCCCGGCCTCGGCGCCCACCGCCCTGAGGCGCCCCTCCGCCAGCTCCAGGAAGCGCTGGTTGGTGTCGTCGAGCGCCTGCGCGGAGAGCGCGCGGAACTTGTCGGCGAGCTGCTCCTCGATGTAGGCGGCGCGCTCCTCGGCGGCCCGCGCGCGGGCGTGGGACTCGGCGGTGCGGCTGCGCGCCAGCATCCACCCCAAGGCCGCCCCGATGGCCAGTCCCACCAGAAGCACCAGGATCATCTCAAGGCCGTTCATGGCGGCCTATGTTCTCAATCCTCGGCGTCCGGGGCCTTTCCGCCACGCGCGGGATGCGTCAGGACATCGGCTGGGATGCGCCCCGGGGTCCCGCGTGCTGGCATGCTCGGAGCCGTGGAACCGGTACTCACAGCGGACGGTGTCGTACAGCGCTACGGCGGGCGGCGCGTCCTCGGGCCCATTGACCTGCGCCTGGAGGCGGGCGGCGGGCTCGCCGTGCGCGGCGCCAACGGCTCGGGCAAGTCGACGCTCGTCCGGATCGTCGCGGGGCGGGAAGCGCCCGACGAGGGCGGGGTGCGGGTGTGCGGGAAGCCTCCGCGCGAGGCCGACCTGGAGTTCCGCCGGGACGTGTTCGTCCTGGACGAGGCGGTCTTCTACCCCGACCTGACGGTGCGCGAGCACTTGGAGCTGGCCGCCATCGGCCACGGCGCCGGGGGCGGGGCCGCGGACCTCGTGGGCCGGGCCGTCGAGCGCTGCCGCCTCGCCGGGCACGCCGACATGGCGCCGGGACGGCTGTCCAAGGGGCTGCAGCAGCTCATGATGCTCGCCGGCCTCCTGGTCCGGCCGCCCGCACGGCTGGCGGTCCTCGACGAGCCCGAGCGGCACCTCGACGGGGACGCCCGCGACCTGCTGGCCGTCCTCGTGGAGGAGGCGCGGGAGCAGGGGACGGCCGTCCTGTTGGCCACCCACGACGACGCGCTCGCCGAGCGGGTCTGCGACGCGCGGACGGACCTGTCGTGAGCGCACAGCCGGCCCCGGCCCCACCCCCGGGCCCCGGCCCGGCCGCGACCCCGCCCCCGGCCGCCGCCGACGAGGTCGTCCGGCGCCTTCGCCGGGCCCGGCGGGCCGCCCGCGGCCGCTCGGAGGAGAGCACGGCCACCACGGTCTACATCGTCGTCTTCACCGCCCTCATGGCGGGGATGTCGTTCCTGTCCTGGCTGGACTCGACGCTCGCCGCCCCCGAGCCGCCCGCGTGGGCCGGACGCGTCGCCCCCGTGCTCCCGGAGGCGGTCGCGCTCGCGGTGCTCGCGGTCCTGTGGCTGTCCGTCCGCGACGCCCTGGTCCGCGGGCCGATCGCGGTCGAGCGCCCCATGGTCGACTGGCTCCTGGCGCTCCCCGTCCCGCGCCGCCCCCTGATGCGGCCGCTGATGCTCCGCGCGTACGCCGTCCGGGGCGCGGTGGGCGGGCTGTCCGGGCTGGCCGCCGCCGCGGTGATCGGGACGGTCGCGCTCGCCCCCGCGATCCTGGCCGGGGGCCTGATGGGTGTGGGCAGCGCCGCCGTCGGCGCGGTCGTCGTCCGCTTCCCGGAGAGCGCCCGGGTCCTGGCCTGGCTGGCGCCCTTCGCCCTGGCCGCGGCCGCCCTGCTGTTCGCCTCCGCGCTGGGGCCCTGGGACGCCCCGGTCGCGGCCCTGGCGGCGACCGGCCCGTGGGTCCTTCTCGGCCTGGCCGCGGCCGTGGTCGTCCCGGCGGCGGTGGCGGTCGAGCGCACGATGGGCGGCGTTTCCGCCGGCACCCTGCGCTCGCGCGCCGACATGCACGCCGCGATCCGCTACGGCCTCTGGCTCAGCGAGTCGACCTGGAGCCACGACATGCTGCGGGAGGGCGCCGGACGCGCCCCCTCGACCCGGTGGCGCCTGCGTCCGCCGTCGCGGCCCGGAGCCCTGGTGTTCTGGCGTGACGCGACCGGGCTGCTGCGGAACCCGATGGCGCCGGTGCGCTCGGCAGCCGCCGCGGCCCTGGCCGCCGTGGCCGTCGCCGCGGGGGCCGGGACGGAGCCCGCATTCCAGGCGGGTGCCGCGGTGGCCGCCGCGCTGCTGCTGTACGCCGCCGTCCGGCCGCTCCTCGTCGGGGCCGACTACACCGCCGCTGTTCCGCAGCGCCTCCTCCTGCTGCCGCACCGGCCCTCGGCGGCGGTGCTGCTGCACGGGGGCGTCCCGCTCGCCGTGCTGCTGCTGACGGCAGTGCCCGGCGTGGCGGCGGCCCTCCTGCTGGTGGGCGCGCGCGGCCTGGCCGTGGCGGCACTGCTGCCGGCCATCGTGGCCGGGGCCCTGGGCGGGGCGTTCCGCGGACGGCTCCCGGCCCACCTGTGGACGGGCTACGAGTCGCCGATGGGCAACTCCGCTCCGATCCAGGTCCTCATGTGGCACCTCCAGGGGCCGACGGCCGTCGTGCTCGCAGCCGCGCCGCCCCTGTCCGGGCTGCTGTCGGCGCCCGTCGCCGTGGGATGGACGGCGGCGGCGACCGTCCTGCTCGTCGCCTGGGCGGCGCGGAAGGGAAGGGCGTTCGCGGGGCGGTAGCCACCGGCCACCGCGCGGGGCCTTCGGACGTCAGTCCGCGTCGCTGGCGCGGGCCGCCAGGGTGTCGGCCAGAACCTGGACGAGCCGGGGCATGTCGACCGCCTCCGGGTCGTGCAGCCACTGCGTCTGCAGCCCGTCCATCGCGGCGATGAGCAGGGACGCCGCGTCACCGGGGGCGACCCCTGACGGCAGCCGGTCGCCGTGCTCGTCGCGCAGCCATTTCTCCAGGCGCACACGCAGCCGGTCGAACCGGTCGTGGAAGAACTCCTGCGCCGGGTGGCCCTCGGTGACCGATTCGGCGCTGAGCACCGTGTACACCTGCACGATGCCGCGCCGCTCGACGTTGCGGCGCACCACCTCCACCAGGTTGACGCGCCCGTCCCCGGCGGCGGCCGCGTCCATCTCGTCGCGCCGGTTGAGCAGGGCCACCAGCAGCGCCTGCTTGCTGGGGAAGTAGTGCAGCAGCCCTTGCTGGGTCAGCCCGGCCCGCTCGGCGACCTTGGCCAGCGACGTGCCGTTGTAGCCCCCGGCCGCGAACTCGTCCAGCGCGGCGTCCAGGATCGCGTCCCGCCGCCCGCCCGGCGCATAGCCGGGGCGCCGCCGTTCCCGCCCTGTTCCCATGACCTGAGTCCTCTCCGTCGCGCCTGCCGGCCGCCGCTGGCCGCCGGTGCCGTTCGCCGCCGACCGGCCGCCTGCCGCGGTGCCGCGAGGCTACCCCGGCGAGGGGTCTGGTGCGCGCCGGGGGCGCGGCCTACACTCGGCACCGTATCGTTCTACCGAGTACTCGGTAGGTGAACTGGGCCACGTCCGGGCCGACAGAGAACGCGACCGAAGGGGGCCGCCATGCCCGCACCCGCATCCGAACCCGACGGAGCCGACGAGCGAGAGGCCCAGGAGCGGCGGGCGCGCCGCGTCGACGAGGCGCTCGCCCGGCTCGACCTGGAGGGCAAGGTCCGCCTGCTCTCCGGCGCCTCCATGTGGGCGATCGCCCCCGCCCCCGAGATCGGCCTGGGTCGGCTGGTCATGTCCGACGGCCCGGTCGGCGTGCGCGGCGAGCGGTGGACGCCCGACGACCCCTCCGTCCAGCTCCCCAGCCCGACCGCCATCGCCGCCACCTGGGACCCGCACGTGGTGCGGCGCGCCGGGCACCTGCTCGCCCAGGAGGCCCGCCGCAAGGGCGTGCACGTCCTCCTCGCCCCCACCGTCAACATGCACCGCAGCCCGCTCGGCGGCCGCCACTTCGAGTGCTACTCCGAGGACCCCCGCCTGACCGGGGTGATCGGCGCCGCCTACGTGCAGGGCGTGCAGGAGGGCGGCGTCGGCACCACCGTCAAGCACTTCGTCGCCAACGACGCCGAGACCGACCGCTTCACCGTCGACAACCGCGTCAGCGAGCGCGCGCTCCGCGAGACCTACCTGGCGCCCTTCGAGCACATCGTCGCCGACGCCCGCCCCTGGGGCGTGATGGCCGCCTACAACAAGGTCAACGGCACCACGATGACCGAGCACCAGCAGCTCAACGCCGTGCTGCGGGACGAGTTCGGCTTCGACGGGTTCATCGTGTCGGACTGGACGGCCGCCCGGGACACCGTGGGCGACGCCCTCGCCGGGCTCGACGCGGCGATGCCGGGCCCCGACACGGTCTACGGCGCGAAGCTGGTCGCCGCCGTCCGGGACGGGCGCGTGCCGGAGGCGGCCGTCGACGCCATGGCGCGGCGGATGCTCCTGCTCGCCGCGCGCGTAGGGCTGCTCGACGGCGCCGACCCCATCGTGCCGGAGGAGGCACTGCCCGAGCCCTTGGACGGGCGCGCCATCGCCCGCGAGGTTGCCACGCGATCCTTCGTCCTCCTCCGCAACGAGGGCCGTGCCCTGCCCCTGGACGTGGGCCGAGCCGGAGGCGAGGGCCAGGGTGGAAGCATCCGCAAGGTGGCGCTGATCGGCCTCGCCGCGTCCGAGGCGCGCACCAGCGGAGGCGGCAGCGCCACCGTCTTCGCCGAGCGGACCGTCACGCCCTTGGAAGGGCTCCGCGACGCCCTCCCCGAGGGCGTGGAGCTGACCTACAGCGTCGGCGCCGACCCGAGGGAGAACCACCCGCCCCTTCCCGGGCCGCTGACCGCCGCCTTCTACGACACCGACGGCGTGCAGGTCGCGTCCGAACCCCTCGCCGACGGCACGGCGCGCTGGATCGGCGAACTCCCCGAAGGCGTCGTGCCGGGGGAGCTGTCCAAGGTCGTCGCCTCGGGAACGTTCACGCCGGCCACCTCGGGGACGCACACCTTCGCCGTCGCGGGCATCGGCCGGTTCGTCCTCACCGTCGGGGGCGAGACGCTCTTCGACGGGACGATCGAGCCCGAGGGCGCCGACCCCGCGACCGCCTTCCTGCACCCGCCCCAGAGGGAGGCCACCGCGGAACTGGTGGCGGGCGAGCAGGTCCACGTGGAGGTCACCCTCCACACCACCGGCCAGGCGATGGGCGACTTCGCCTTCATCGGGTTCAGCCTCAACCACGGCGACCCGACGGCCGACGACGACACCCTCATCGCCGAGGCGGTCGCCGCGGCGGCCGACGCCGATGTCGCCGTCGTCATCGCCGCGACCACCGAGGACGTGGAGTCCGAGGGCTTCGACCGCACCACGCTGGCGCTGCCCGGCCGCCAGGACGAGCTGGTCGCGCGCGTGGCCGAGGCCGCTCCGCGCACGGTGGCCGTGGTCAACGCGGGCTCCCCGGTGCTCATGCCGTGGCGTGAGGACGTCGACGCGGTGCTGCTCACCTGGTTCGGCGGGCAGGAGCTGGGGGCGGCCCTGGCCGACGTGCTGCTGGGGGAGCGGGAGCCGGGCGGGCGCCTGCCCACCACCTGGCCCGCGGAGGAGAAGGACGTGCCGGTGTGGGACGTCGTGCCGACCGACGGGAACCTGGACTACGACGAGGGCGTGTTCATCGGCTACCGGGCCTGGGAGCGCGCGGGGACGGCGCCCGCGTACTGGTTCGGGCACGGCCTGACGTACACGGACTGGGCCTACGACGACGTCGAGGTCGAGGCGGCCGGGAGCGGCGACTCTGGCCTGGCCCGGGTGCGCGTGCGCGTGACCAATGCGGGTGAGCGCACGGGGCGCGAGGTCGTGCAGGTGTACCTGGCCCCGCATGAGCCGGGAGACCGTCCGGCCCGCTGGCTGGCGGGCTTCGCGACGGTACAGGCGGGCCCGGGGGAGACGGCCGAGGCGCTGCTGACGGTCCCCAAGCGCGCGGCGGAGGTGTGGGACGAGGAGGCTCACGCGTGGCGTCTCGTCCCAGGAACGTACGACGTCCTCGTGGGCCGCTCCTACGCCGACACACGGCTGTCAGCGACCGTCGAGGCAGAGGCGGACGCGTAGGCCCGTCCCGCAGTCCCCGGCCCGACGGCGGGCCGCCGTCGGACCGCCGGCGGACCGCCGGGGGGCCGACGGGGTGCGAGGCGGAGGGCAGCGACGAGGAATGGTCCGCGGCCCTCAAGGCAGCGCTGTCGGCCACCCGGTGTGTGCGTGGTCACCGCTGATGGCGGCGACGGCGACAGCCGGGCGGTTCCCCGACCCCATCTGCCGTCCGTCCGGTCGCCGGCGGTCCGGGCGGCGGCGCGGCGGGCAGGGTGCGCGGTCGCCCGCGCTCGTGGCGGCCACCACCCCGGTGCCCCCTCGCCCCCTCCGCGTTGATCTCGGGAAAAACGCCCCTACCAGGGCGGTTTTAGCGTCGCTTCTCCCGAGATCATCGAGGGGGCGGCGGGTCGGGGGCGCACTGGTGTTGATCTCGGGGAAGTCGGGCTTATCGTGTCCGGTTTAACCCCGAGTTCCCCGAGATCATCGCGGAGGGGGCCGCCCGGGCGGCATATACCGGGCATAACAGACAGCCGGAGAGGGGCCGGGCATCCTGTGTCGTGGAATCGACGCTTTTTGGCTGATCAGGCGTCGGTTTCACGACGCAGGATGCCCCTGCACCCCTTCGCCCGCCCCCTTGGCGATGATCTCGACGAAGGTGCTGTCATTCCGGCGGTTTTGACAGCACTCCTGTCGAGATCATCGCCGGGAAGGGGCGCACCGGGGCGGCGGCCGCCACGAACGCGGGCGACCACGCACCCTGCCCACCGCGCCGCCCGCCCGGACCAAGAGCAACCCGCCGGACGGCAAGCAGTGCCTGGGAACCGCCCCGCTTTCGCCGTCGCCGCCCTCTCCGGTGACCACCCGCACGCGCTGCGCCCGACAGCGCTGCGGCGCGGGCCGCCGACCTCTCCTCGTCGCCGCCATCCACCCCACACTCCGACGGCCCACCGCCCGGCCGGGGGCCGCGAGCGGGGGACCTGCTCAGCCGTCGCCGCCGAATGCGGCGGCCGCGCATGTGTCGGGTGTCCGGGTCCCCTCGCGCTTAACTCTCCCCCGAGGGTGCGAGCCCCCGTGCCTGCCCGGCTCTGCCCGTGCCTACCCGCGCCTACCCGTGCCCGCCCGGCTCTGCCCGTGCCCGCCCGGCTCTGTCCGCTTCCGTTCCCCTCGCCGACGCCGAACGCGCCCTCACCTGCGGTGATCTTTCGATCCGCGGTGAAGTCGCTCTTGTGTTCATGTGGGAGTCATGCTTAAACTCACAGATAACCACATAGAAACACAGGAGAAACCACATGTACGGGGAAGAGCGGCGCCGGGCGATCCTGGAGCGTGCCCGGGAGGACGGGCGGGTGGAGGTCGCCGCGCTCGCCGAGGAGTTCGACGTCACCCACGAGACGGTGCGGCGCGACCTGACCGCCCTGGAGCGCTCCGGTGCCGTCCGGCGGGTGCACGGCGGCGCCATCCCCATCGAGCGCATCGGCTTCGAGCCCGCCCTCCCCCAGCGCGACACCCTCATGGCCGCCGAGAAGGACCGCATCGCCGAGGCCGCGCTCGCCGAACTCCCCGACGAGGGCACGGTGCTGCTCGACGCAGGGTCCACCACCCGCCGCCTCGCCGAGCGCCTCCCCCCGGGCCGCGAGCTCACCGTCGTCACCAACTCCCTGCCCATCGCCGCGCTGGTCTCCGGCCGCCCCGGCATCACCCCCCTGCTCATCGGCGGCCGGGTGCGCCCGCGCACCCAGGCGGCCGTGGGCGGGTGGGCCCTGCGGGTGCTGGAGGAGGTCTACGTCGACGCCGCCTTCATCGCCACCAACGGCGTCTCCGCCGAGCGCGGCCTGACCACCCCCGACACCTCCGAGGCCGAGGCCAAGCGCCGGATGGTGCGCGCCGCCCGCCGCGTCGTCCTGCTGGCCGACCACACCAAGGTGGGCGACGACCGCTTCGTCCGCTTCGCCGACCTCGCCGACGTCGACTGCCTGGTCACCGACTCCGGCCTCGACCCCCGCCTGGCCGACGAGCTGGGCGCCGCCGGGCCGCGGGTGGTGCTCGCATGATCGCCACCGTCACCGCCAACCCCAGCGTCGACCGCACGCTGGAGGTCGACGCGCTCGTCCCCGGCGAGGTGCTGCGCGCCCGCGGGTGGGCCACCGACCCCGGCGGCAAGGGCGTGAACGTCTCCCGCGCCCTGCACCGCAACGGCCTGGACACCACCGCCCTGCTCCCGCTCGGCGGCGCCCCCGGCCGCGAGCTCGCCGCGCTCCTGGCCGAGCACGGCGTCCCCTGCGAGCGGGTCGACGTGGCCGCACCCACCCGCAGCAACGTCACCCTCACCGACGCCGCCGGGACCACCACCAAGGTCAACATGCCCGGGGCGCCGCTCACCCCCGGTGAGACCGCCGCCCTGCTGGACGCCGCCGAGGCGCTGCTGGCCTCGGGCCCGCGCTGGCTGGTGGCGGCCGGGAGCCTCCCCGAGGGCGCCCCCGACGACCTGTACGCCCTGCTGGCCCGCGCCGCCGCCCGGTACGGCGTCCCCGTCGCGGTGGACACCTCCGGCCCCGCCCTGCGCGCCGCCGTCGAGGGCGGCGGCGTCGACCTCCTCAAGCCCAACGAGGCCGAACTGGCCGAGCTGGTCGGCGAGGAGCTGTCCACCGTCGGCGACGCGGTGGCCGCCGCGCGCCGCGCCCTGGCCCCCGGGAACGGCGCGGTGCTGCTCACCCTGGGGCGGCACGGCGCCCTGCTGGTCGACCAGGGCGGCGCCGCCTGGGCGGGCGGCCCGGCGCTCGCCCCGCGCAGCAGCGTGGGCGCCGGCGACTGCGCCCTCGCCGGGTACCTGGCCGCCTCCGGCCCACCGCACGAGCGGCTGGCCGCCGCCGTCGCCTGGGGCCGCGCCGCCGCGGCGCTGCCCGGAAGCACCGTCCCCGGACCCGGCGACGTGCACCCGGAGCAGGTGCACGTCGTCCCCGATCCCGCACCCGAACTGCTCATCAAGGAGCTGTGAGCCATGGCGCTGTTCCGCAGGCGAACCCCTGCTTCCGAGGCCGCCGCGTCCGACCCGGCCGCGCCCGGGGCCACCGGGTCCGGGGCCACTGAACCGGCGGCCGGGTCCGAGGGCGCACCGCCGCTCGCCACCGCGGCCACCGTCCGCACCGGCATGCGCCCCGCCGACCGCGACGCGGCGGTGCGCGAGCTCGCCGCCGCCCTGCACGCCGCCGGGCGCGTCACCGACCTGGAGGGCTTCCTGGCCGACGTCGCCGCGCGCGAGGCCCAGATGCCCACCGGCATGCCCGGCCGGGTCGGCCTCCCGCACGCCCGGTCCGCCCACGTCACCGCTCCCGCCCTGGCCGTCGGCACCGTCCCCGGCGGCGTCGACTGGGGCGGGCCCGACGGGGACGCCGTCCTCGTCTTCCTCATCGCCGCCCCTGAGGGCGGCGGCGAGGCCCACATGACCATCCTCGCCTCCCTGGCCCGGCGCCTCATGCACGCGGAGTTCCGCGATGCGCTCCTCCAGGCGCCGGACGCCGCCGCGGTGGCCGAGATCGTGAACAGGGAGGTGTCGGCGCCATGAGATTCGTCGCCGTCACGTCGTGCCCCACGGGCATCGCCCACACCTACATGGCCGCCGAGGCCCTGGAGCAGGCCGCCGCCCGCGCCGGGCACGAGATCCAGGTGGAGACCCAGGGCGCGGCGGGCTCCCCGCCGCTGTCGGCGGAGGACATCGCCGCCGCCGACGCCGTGGTCTTCGCCGCCGACCTGGAGGTCCGCGACAAGGACCGGTTCGCGGGCAAGCCCTTCGTCGACGTCGGCGTCAAGGCGCCGATCAGCGACGCCGACGCGGTCCTGGAGCGCGCGGCCGCCGCCGCGCGCGAGGCCCCGGCCCCCGCGGAGGCGACCGCCGCGGCCGCCTCCGGCGCGGACCCGGTGGGCGGCTCCGCCCCCGCGCCGGCCACCAAGGTCGAGTCCGGCGCCGGGATCGGCACCCGCGTCCGCCAGTGGCTGATGACCGGCGTGTCGTACATGATCCCGTTCGTGGCGGCCGGGGGCATCCTCATCGCCCTGGCCTTCATGATCGGCGGCTACGACATCGCCGACGCCCAGCCCGCCGACGTCGTCGAGGGCTTCGACCCGCTGTCCGCGACCGAGTGGGGCGCCCTGCTCTTCCTCACCGGCTCGGCGGTGTTCGGATTCCTGGTGCCCGTCCTGGCCGGGTTCATCGCCTTCGCCATCGCCGACCGCCCCGGCCTGGTGCCCGGCTTCCTCGGCGGCGCCGCCGCCGTCACCGTCGGCGCCGGGTTCCTCGGCGGCCTGGTGGCGGGCTTCCTGGCCGGGTTCGTGGCCCTGGGCCTGACCCGGCTCAAGGTGCCCTCCGCGATCCGCAGCATCATGCCGGTCGTGGTCACCCCGCTGGTGGCCTCGTTCGTCACCGGCCTGGCGATGTTCGTCGTGCTGGGCCGCCCGCTGGCGGCGCTCATGGGCGGGCTGACCGACTGGCTCGGCTCGCTGACCGGCGGCAGCCTCCTGCTGCTGGGGGCGCTGCTGGGCGCCATGATGGCCTTCGACATGGGTGGGCCGCTGAACAAGACCGCCTACACCTTCGCCACCGCCGGGCTGACCGCCGTCGGCGCGGGCGCCTCCGGGGCGCACGTGGAGTTCACCGTCATGGCGGCGGTGATGGCCGCCGGTATGACGCCGCCGCTCGGGCTGGCCCTGGCCACGGTGGTGCGCCGGAAGGCGTTCACCACGGCCGAGCGGGAGAACGGCAAGGCGGCCTGGGTGCTGGGCGCGTCCTTCATCACCGAGGGCGCCATCCCCTTCGCCGCCGCCGACCCGCTGCGCGTCATCCCCGCCATCATGGCCGGATCGGCCGTGACCGGCGCGCTGACCGCCGGGTTCGGCGCCACCCTGCGGGCGCCGCACGGCGGCATCTGGGTGACGCCGCTGATCGGCCACCCGCTGCTGTTCCTGGCCGCGCTGGCGGTCGGAACGGTGCTGACCGCGGGCGCGGTGCTGGCGCTGAAGGGCGTCGGCCGCCGGGAGAAGGCGCCGGCCGCCGAGCCCGCCCAGGCGGCCGCGGCCTGAGCCCGGCCGGTGTCCCGGCCCCGACCCGCGCAACCCCCCTTGCCGTCCCTGCCCACCGATGTCCCGAAGGAGACCCCAATGCCCAGCACCGACGTCACCATCGGCTCCGCCGTCGGCCTGCACGCCCGCCCCGCGAGCCTGTTCGTGCAGGCGGCCACCGCCACCGGCCTGCCCGTGACCATCGCCAAGGAGGGCGCCGCCCCCGTCGACGCCCGCAGCCTGCTGGCGGTCATGTCGTTGGGCGCCCGCCACGGCGACACGGTCACGCTCGCCGCCGAGGGCGAGGGCGCGGAGTCGGCCGTCGACGAGCTGTCCACGATGCTCGCGAGCGACCTGGACGCCGAGGGCGCGTCCGCCTGACGCGCGGGACCTCCCCTTCCCGCGCGCCGGAACGGGCCCGGACGGACCTCCGTCCGGGCCCGTTCCGCTGTTTCTCCTGCGGCACCCCGGGGCGGAACCCCCCGCCCCCCGGCGGCGTCCTATGGCACGGTCATCCCCCTCCGAAAGGCCGGCGTCCATGGTGGTCAAGCGTGTTCTCTCGCGGGCGGGACTCGTCGATCCGGTGAAGGTCGACCTCGTGCTCGACCCGCCCGACACCTACCCCGGCGCGCCCGCCCGGGGCCGCATCGAACTCGTCGGCGGGCAGGCCGAGGCCCGCGTCACCGTCGTGGACCTGCGGATGCGCACCCGCGTCTGGAAGGTCGACGCCGAGGGCGACAGGGTCCTCGTCTCCGAGGTGTGGGGCACCTACGGGGTGGGCGGGGACTTCACCCTCGCGCCCCGGGAGGAGCGCACCGTCCCGTTCACGTTCCCGCTGCCCCTCCAGGCGTCGCTGACCCGCGCCTGGGGCGCGCCGCTGCCGAAGGCCGAGTTCAGCCTCGTCGCCCGCGCCCGGCTCGCCTGGTCCCTGGACGCCACCGACACCGCGGACCTGCACGTGCACCCGCTGCCGGTGCAGCAGGCCGTCCTGGACACCCTCCACGGCCTCGGGCTGCGCCCGTCCAACGCCGAGGCCGCGCGCGGCACCGCGGACAGCAGGATCCAGGAGCTGGACTTCCACCAGGTCCTGGAATTCGCGCCCGGCCCCGGGTGCGCCGTCGACGCCAAGAAGGTCGAGCTGATCCTCCTGCCCGGCCCCGACTGGACCGGGGTGTACCTGAAGGTCCGCAGGGGCGGCCTGCTGCCGGGCAGGAAGGAGTCGCTGCGCATCGACCTCCCGCCCGCCGGCCCCATCGACCCGCACACCGCGCAGCGCATCTCCGCGCTCGTGCGCGACGCCCTCGTCTGACCCCGGCCCCGAACCGCACCGGCCCCCGAACCGCATCCGCCTCAGAGGCCGCATCCGGCCCCTGCGGAACTCCGTGCCCGGACGGGGAGTCCCACCTGCGCCGAACCCCGAGCTCCCGTAAGGACGCCCATGGCCTACATGTACCTCCCCGCCTCGCCCGGCATCGGTGCTCCCCGCGTCGAGACCGTCCTCCCCAACCCGCACGTGCGCCCGGGCGAACCGGTCCAGGGCCACGTGGACCTGGTGGGCGGCGCGGCCCCGGCCCACATCGGCCGCGTCCTCCTGGGCATGCGCACCCGCGTGGAGGCGGAGGCCCACGGCAGGGAGTACAAGGCGCCCGTGGACACGGCCACCGTCCACCTGGGCGGGCCGTTCGTGCTCGGCCCCGGCGAGCACCGCCGGATCCCGTTCACCTACCCGCTGAGCATCCAGGCGCCGCTCACCTTCGCCTGGGGACACCCCCTGTACGGCAGCGAGCTGGGCCTGAGCACGTTCGTCGAGATCGGCGGCGCCGTCTCGGCCACCGACCTGGACCCGCTGGCCGTGCACCCGCTCCCGGCCCAGCAGGCCGTCCTCGACGCGGTGGTGGGACTGGGCTTCTCGCTCATCCAGACCGACATGGAGCACGGCCGCATCTCGGGCGTGCACCACGAGATGCCCTACCACCAGGAGTTCGAGTTCCGCCCCGGCCCGAACTACATGAGCCGGATGGAGGAGCTGGAGCTGGCGTTCGTCGCCGCCCCGCTGGGCGTGCTGGTGGTGTTGGAGGCCGACAAGCGCGGCAGCCTGCTCACCGAGGGCGTGGACCGCCTCGGGGGCTTCCAGATCCCGCAGCAGGCCGCCGACTACCGCCCGCAGGTCCAGCACCAGATCGAAACGCTGCTGCGGGGCCGTCGGCTCTGACGGGTGGGGCCGGCCCCGGCCCGGACCGGCCCGACGGGAACTCTGCGCCCCGACCGGGCGTCCCACCGACGCGAACACCTGATCTCCCCGAAAGGACCCCCATGGTCTTCAAACGCCTCCTCGCCTCCGTCGGCATCGGCGGTCCCAGCATCGACACCGTCCTCACCGACGCGAACGTGCGGCCCGGGGGGCAGGTCCAGGGCCACATCGACCTGGAGGGCGGCGAGGTCGAGTCCCACATCAACCACATCGCCCTGGAGCTGCGCACCCGTGCCGAGGTGGAGACCAACGACGGCGAGGCCAAGACCAACGTGGACGCGGCGGCCGTCCAGCTGAGCGGGCCGTTCGTGCTCGGCCCCGGCCAGCGCCACCGCATCCCGTTCTCCTACCCGGTGAGCATCCAGGCGCCGCTCACCTTCGCCTGGGGGCGGTCCCTGCCCGGCAGCGAGCTGGGCCTGCGCACGGACCTCGACATCGGCGGCGCCGTCGACGCGACCGACCTGGACCCGCTGGCCGTGCACCCGCTCCCGGCCCAGCAGGCCGTCCTCGACGCGATCGCGGGCCTGGGCTTCTCGCTGATCCGCAGCGATGTGGAGCGCGGCCGCATCCGCGGCGCCCGCCAGGAGCTGCCCTACTACCAGGAGATCGAGTTCCGCCCCGGCCCGGACTACGCGGGCAGGATGAAGGAGCTGGAGCTGTCGTTCGTCGCCGACGCCGAGGGCGTGCTGGTGGTCCTGGAGGCCGACAAGCGCGGCGGCCTGCTGACCGAGGGTGTGGACCGCGTCGGCGGCTTCCGCATCCCGCACCAGGGGGGCGACGTCGGCGCGAAGGTCAAGCAGCAGATCGACAAGCTCGTGCAGCGCCGCTCGGGCCTGATGGGCGACCTGTTCGGCTGACGGTCGGCCCCCCGGCGATGATCTCGACGATCGCGCTGTCACGACCGCGGTCGTGACAGCGTTCCTGTCGAGATCATCGCCGGGGCACCGCCTTCAGACGGGCGGAACCGTCACAGGTACATCCCCGTCCGCCGGGCGGCCGCGCGGTCCGGCAGCACCGTGGGCACGTCCCGGGCGGTCAGCGCGCGCAGCACGTCGGGGTCGGCCAGGTCCTCATCCGCGATGCGGGCCGCCTGGTTGCGGGCGGTCACCTCGAACACCGCCTGCGCCAGCCGCGCGTTCGCCGGTCCGGCGGTCCCTCCGGCCGCCCGGTCCCGCGCCAGCAGGCTCCGCGCCGCCGCGGCGGCCTCCGCCTCCACCCGGAACCCGGACCGGTGCGCCCGGTCCGTGAAGACCGCCACCAGCTCCTCGACGGCCAGGTCGGGGAAGGGCAGCCGCCGGGTGAACAGTGCGCCCAGGCCGGGGCGCGCGTCCAGGAGGGCGGGCAGCTCCTCCGGGTCGCCGGACGCCACCACCAGCAGGTCGCTGCGGTATTCGCGGACCAGCCGCACCAGTGCCTCGGCCGCCTCCTCGGCCGCGGCGCCGGAGGAGGGGCGCGGCAGCACCGTGTGCGCGTCCTCGATCAGCAGCACGCCCCCGGCGGCGGCCCGGACCGCGCTCTCCACCAGCGCCGTGCTCTGCCCGGGCAGCGTGCCGACCAACCCCTCCCGGTCCACCTGTGCCACGTGGCCCGACGACAGCAGGCCGCGCCGGGCGCACACCGCCCCGGCCAGCTCGGCCACGGTCGTGCGGCCGGTGCCCGGGTGGCCGAGGAACACCATGTGGTCCAGGGCCCCGGGGGCGGTGATCCCGGCCTTGCGCCGGGCCTGCTCCACCCGGGCCCGCGCGTCCAGTTCGCGCAGCTCCCGCTTGGCGGGCTCCTGGCCCACCAGCTCCTCCAGGCGGGCCAGCGGGTCGGCCGGCGCGACCGCGCCCACCCGCGAGCCCGTCGTGGCGGGGATGTCGGCCGGGAGCAGCTCGCACAGCTCCTCGGGCGGCCGCTCGGCCCCGTCGGTGATCCGCTCGGCCTGCAGCGCCGTGGCCCGCTCCAGCAGGTTGCGCACCAGGCGGGCGTTGCCGAAGGCGCCGTCGCGGGGTGCGGCCGACAGCAGCCGCCGCACCCGCTCCCCGGTGCCCTCGCCGACGGTGAACCCCGCCTCGGCGGCCATGTGCGCGAAGATCTCGGTGAGCTCCTCGTCGGTGTAGTCGGGGAAGCCCAGGTGCCGGGGGAACCGGGAGGCGACGCCGGGGTTGGAGGCCAGGAAGCGCTCCATCTCCTTCTCGTAGCCGGCGACGACCACGACCAGGTCCTCCCGGTGGTCCTCCATCAGCTTCAGCAGCGTGGAGACCGCCTCGGGGCCGTAGTCGTTCCCCGAGTCGGACTGGCTGAGCGCGTAGGCCTCGTCGATGAACAGCACCCCGCCCAGGGCGCTGCGCACCGCCTGCTCCACCTTGGGCGCGGTCTGCCCGATGTACTCGCCGACCAGGTCGGCCCGGCCCACCTCCACCAGGTGCCCGGACGCCAGCAGGCCCAGGTCGGCGTAGATCGCGCCGAGCATGCGGCCGACGGTCGTCTTGGCGGTGCCGGGGCTGCCGGTGAAGACCATGTGCCGGGCGGGCGCCTCGACGGCCGCCCCGGCCTCGGTGCGGAGCCGGTCGGCCTGCGCCTCGGCCGCGTACAGCCGGATCTCCCGCTTGACCGATTCCAGGCCGACCAGGGACTCCAGGGCGGCCATCGGGTCGGTGCCCTCGGGGACGCCGCGCTTGCTCCCCACCAGGCCGATGCCCGCCTTGTCGGGGATGTCCGCGGCGGTCAGCACGAACAGGGGGCGGGTGTCGCGCCGTCCCGGGAAGCCGGGCGAGGGCATCTCGCCGGTGTCCGCGAGCCGCCGGGCCTGCCGGGCCAGTGCGCGGTCGAGCAGCGCGCGGACCGTGTGGGCTCCCCCCGACCCGGCCCCGCCGCCGCTGCGCCGCAGCACGCGCTCGGCCTTGGCGAGCGCCTCCGGCTCCAGCTTGAGCCCGCCCCGGGCGGCCAGGGCCTCCACGATCCCCGCCAGGTCCCGCCCGGAGGGCGTGGGGAACGACAGGCGGTAGGGGAAGCGGGCGGCCAGTCGCGGGTTGGCCGACAGGAAGCGGCCCATCCGCTCGTCGGTGTCGGCGAGCACCACCACGAGGTCCTGGTGGTGCTCGTCCATCTCCCGGATGAGGGCGTGCACCGCGTCGTAACCCAGGCTGCGGGCGGCGTCGGACTCGGTGAGCGCCGAGGCGCCGTCGATCAGCAGCACCCCGCCCAGGGCGTTCTTGACCACCTGGGAGACCTGGGAGGCGACGCCGCCCGCGTAGTCGGCGATCAGCTCGGAGCGGTCGGTCTCGACCACCCGCCCGGAGCGCAGGCGGCCGGTCTCGGCGCAGATGGAGGCGAGGATGCGCGCGGCGGCCGACTTGCCGGTGCCGGGGCCGCCGGTGAAGACCATGTGCCGGGGTGCCTTGGGGAAGTCGAGCGGCATGCGCCGGCGGGTCCGCTCGGCCTCGCACTCGGAGTGGATCCGGCGCAGCTCCTCCTTGACCTGCTCCAGGCCGACGAGGGCGTCGAGCTCTTCGAGGGCGGGTCGCCGGCGGCGTGCCTCGGCCTTCTCGGGGGTGGACCCGCCGTCCGCGTCCCGCCCGGCCTCGTCCGGTTCCTCGGTCTCCCCCGCCTGTTCCGGCTCCTGGTCCGGCTTCTGCGCCGGTTCCGCCCCGCCCTCCGCCGCGGCGCCCTGCGTCCCCTCCGGCGTCTCCGGGACGGAGAACACGGAGCGCGGCCGCACGCAGAAGCGGTGCATATCGAACTGGAAGCCGAAGACCGGGAGCGGGGTCCCGGCGCTCGGCTTGCGCATGAGGTCGTCGTCGCCGGAGGCGAGCGCCACGGCGCACCGGGTGCCGTAGTCGAGCCAGGCGCGGCAGGTGTCGAAGTCCCCGGCCGCGGCGGCCTCCCAGAGCCAGACGCGGGCGCGGCGCTTGAAGGCCTCGGCGCTGAAGCCCTCCTTCTCGCGGGCGAACAGCTTCGTCTGGTACTGGAACTCGTGGCTGTCCATCACGGTGGAGGCGACCGGGGGGACGCCGGGCAGCTCCAGGCCCAGTGCCATGTAGGTGAGCGTGTCGTAGGCGTCCGGCATGCCGTGGGCGATGTCCCCGAGCGTGTCGTGGGCCGCGGTGAACCGGTCGAAGGCCCAGTTCAGGAACACCTCGGGCGGGGCGAACTCGGGGGCGTCCGCGAAGTCGTGCGCGGTGATGTCGGCCGCCCAGGCGCGGCGCACCTCGCGCGGGGTGGCGGACAGGTCGAAGCGGTGCAGCTCGGGGTCGGCGGCGCGCCGGTCGAGCAGGCGCAGGATCGCGCGGCGGCGCGGCTCCCAGGGGGTGACGCCCTCGACGGCGTCCAGGACGTCCCTGAGCAGGGCCAGCACGACCTCCCGGGACTCCGGGGTCCCGGCGACGTCCATCAGGCCGTAGAACGGCGGGATCTCCAGGTCGTCGAAGATCCAGCGGACGGGGTCGGTGTCGGGGGTGACGCCGCTGACGTGGTCGCGCATGAGCAGCGAGGGCAGGCAGGAGTGGCTGCCGGAGTTGACCCGCAGCGCGCCGGAGACGCAGATCAGCGCGTCGAGGACGTCCCCGGCCAGGCGGCGGCGCCGCTCCTCGGGGGTGCCGCGGGGCGCGTCCGGTGGGAATTCCAGGCCGCGCTGGTCCGACATGACCAGGGACAGCAGGTCGGAGACCTTGGCGATGAGGTCCTCGGGGACCTGCCAGGGCCCGTATTCGTATACGTCGAGCACGGGCTCGTGGCTGAGCAGGGGCTCCAGGTGCTCGGGCAGGCGGATCGCCGGCAAACGCGCTCCTTCGCGGGGCTCGGGGGGTGGGGGGCGCACAGGGCTCCGCCCCGTGTGCCGTGAGCATATGTCCCGGTTCCGACGCCCGGCACGGCTTGACGGTTGCTTATCGTTTTTCGATAATATCGAAGAACGATAAGTCGAAGGAGGGGTGCATGTCCGGGACATGGTGGGGGCGGACCGAGGGCCGGGTGCTGTCGGGAGTGCTGTGGGTGGGCCTGGCGGCCGTCGGCGTGCTGGGGGTGGCGGCCCCGGTCGCCCGGATCGCCGGTCTGGCCGGGCGTGAGGTGCGGATCCCGGTCGCTCTGGAGGAGGCCGCGGCCGTCCCGGCCGCGGCGGCGCACGGCCGGGTCGCCCTGGAGGGGGCGAGGGAGGGGGAACTGGTGGTCGCCGACCCCACGGTCGCCGAGCGTGTGCTGGCCGAGGCGCCGACGCTCCTCGCCGCCCTGTCGGCCGTCGCGGTCCTGCTCCTGCTGCTGCGCATCGCCGCGGCCTTCCGGAAGGGGGACGCCTTCGCCCCGGGCAACGCCGGGCGCCTGGCGGCCGTGGCGCTGCTGGTGGGGATCGGCACCCTCGTCGTCCCGCCGGTGCGGGCGCTGGCGGCCGACCGGCTGGCGGCGCCGGCGCCCGAGGTGGAGGCGGCGGTCGTCACGGGCTTCAGCGTGCCGATGGCGCCGCTCCTGGCCGCCGTCCTGATCGCGGCGCTGGCCGAGGCGTTCCGGTACGGGGCGCGGCTGCGCGAGGACACCGAGGGGCTGGTCTGAGTGCCGCCGGAGGACGCGGGGGCGATCACCGTCCGCCTGGACCGCCTTTTGGAGGAGCGCGGCCTGACCGTGACCGAACTGGCGGCGCGGGTGGGGGTGACACCGGTGAACCTGTCGGTGCTGAAGAACGGGCGGGCGAAGGCGATCCGCTTCTCCACCCTGTCGGCCCTCTGCCGTGAGCTGGGGTGCCGCCCGGGGGACCTACTCGACTACGAGCCCTGACCCCGGGGCTGAGGGCAACCTTTCCTTATGCCCTCTTCACCGCCGTCGAAACCGGGGCCAAGTCCTCCTTGCTCCAATGTTTACGGTTCCGTTTCCGGGAAAAAATCACACCGCCCTCGGAAAGCGGGCACCGGGTGAGAAATGAGGAGACGATGCCGACACTGCAGCCGGCCATGAAGGCCATCCGCCTCGTCGTCCCCGAACGCGAGGAGTTCGCCCCCATCCGCGACCTCGACGGCACCGTGACCCGGGTGGCGGCCCCGAAGGGCAGCTACCGGTTCCGACGCGGAGACGCGTCCTTCGAGTTCGAGTCCACCGGCCGCACGGAGACCGCCGACGGCGTCAGCGCCGAGGTCTTCACCGCCCACAGGGCGGACGTCAAACTCCCCCTCGCCCGCGGCGCCTGACGGCGCTCCCGGACCACCCGCCCCGGCCCGGTGCCCGACCGGCACCGGGCCGGGGCATGCCGTCCTGATCCTCAGGAGTCCTCGCCGCCGGTCCGCTCCTCCTCCGGTCCGGCCAGGTCGGCCACGCGGGCGGTCAGCCAGCGGCCGAAGGCGCGGGACCGGGACCCCGCCGCCGTGGCCGTGAAACCGGGGGCCAGCTCCGGAGGGAGCGGCTCCCGCTGCTCCTCCTGCTCCTCCTCCGGCCCGGACGCCGCGCCGACCGGCGTGTACACCCCGCCCGCCGAGCGCACCAGGGCCGCGCCGCCGGCCACGTCCCACGGGTGCACGCCCAGGTTGCAGGCGGCGTCCGCGCGGCCCGCCGCCACCCAGGCCAGGGACAGCGCCGTCGAGTACACCCGCCGCACCTCGGCCCGGTCCAGCAGGTCGGCGAAGAACGCCAGCTCCCGCTCGCCCGCGCGCCCCGGCAGCGGGATGTCGGTGAGCACCAGCGGCGCCGGCGCGCCCTCGGTGGCCGGAGGGCGGGCGGCCGTGCCCGACTCCGACCCGGTGCGCAGCGGCAGCCCCGGGCCGCCGGTGAAGCACTCGCCGCGGAAGACGTCGTAGACGCACCCCGCCACCAGGCGCCCCTGTACCGCGGCGCCCACCGAGATGCACGCGAACGGCAGCCCGCGCAGGAAGTTGCCGGTCCCGTCGATCGGGTCGACGTACCAGGTCACCCCGGAGGTCCCGGGGCGCCCGCCGCCCTCCTCGCCGACCACGGCCGAGCCCGGCACCGCCGAGCGCAGCGCCTCCGACAGGTAGCCCTCGACCGCCGTGTCGGCGTCGGTCACCGGGTCGAACCGGCCCTTGGCGGCCACCGCCAGGCGGCCGTCGCCGGAGTCGGACAGCAGGCGCGCCGCCGAGCGCACGCACCGCTCGGCCGCCGCGGCCAGGCCCGCGGCGCGCCGGTGCGGCGCGGGGGCCGGGGCGGTCGGAGGGCACACGGAGGGAGGAGAAGACGACATGAGGGGGCCTCGCTTCAGGGGTTACTGCGAAGCGTACGCGATCGGCTACCCCGCGTCACGCGGTTCCGGGGGATCCGCCCTGCCGGTCGGCCGCCTCCACCTCCTCGCGGGAGATCCCCAGCAGGAACAGGATGGTGTCCAGGTAGGGCACGCTCACCGAGGTGTCGGCCTGCTCCCGCACCACCGGCTTGGCGTTGAACGCCACGCCCAGCCCGGCCGCGCGCAGCATGTCCAGGTCGTTGGCACCGTCGCCGATGGCCACCGTCCGCGACAGCGGCACCCCGGCCTCGGCCGCGAACCCGCGCAGCGCCTCGGCCTTGCCCCCGCGGTCGATCACCGGGCCGACCAGGCCGCCGGTCAGCTTGCCGTCGACGACCTCCAGCGTGTTGGCCGCCGAGTAGTCCAGCCCGAGCCGGTCCACCAGGGCATCGGTGATCTGCGTGAACCCGCCGCTGACGATCGCGAACTCATAGCCCAGCCGCTTCAGCGTGCGCACCAGGGTGCGCGCCCCGGGGGTGAGCACCAGCCGCTCGCGCACCGCGTCCATCGCCGAGGCGTCCAGCCCCTTGAGCAGCGCCACCCGGCGCCGCAGCGACTCCTCGAAGTCCAGGTCGCCGCGCATCGCCTCCTCGGTGACGCGGGCGACCTCCTCGGCGCAGCCCGCGTATTCGGCGAGCAGCTCGATGACCTCCCCCTGGATCAGGGTGGAGTCGACGTCCATCACGATCAGGTGCTTGGCCCGCCGGTGCAGCCCCGACGGCTGCAGGGCCACGTCGATCTGCTGGGTGGCGGCCTCCATCGCCAGGTCGCCGCGGAGCGTCTCCGGGTCGGCCCCCGACACCTCCAGCTCGATCGAGGTCACCGGGTAGCTCGCCAGCCGCTCGATGCGCTCGATGTTGGCCCCCGCGCGGGCGATGCACGAGGTGATCGCCCCGAGCTGCCCCGGGCGCAGCGGGTCGGCCAGCAGGGTCATGTGCAGCCGCTCGTCGGCGGAGACGGTCACCCGGCCGTTGCCGGATGCGAACTCGGCCTCCATCTCCAGGTCGATGGAGGTCTTCTCCACGGCGCTGCGGACCTCGTCGAAGACGCGGTCCCCGCTCACGCCGGGGGCGACGCTCTCGTCGACGGCCACGAGGGCGCCCAGGACGAGCCGGCCCCCGATCACGACCTGTTCCAGGTCGACGAGGGTCACCGGGAAAACGGAGAGGGTGGACAGAAGTCGTGCGCTCACGCCGGGGCGATCGCGACCGGTCACCGTTACCAGGAGAGTGGATTGCTCGTTCATCGCGTTCACAACGGTACTCGCCCTGCTCCCGGGCACAGAGGGCAGGGCGGTGCCCCTGAAGCGGGAGTTCACCCGGTGTCCACCGGCCGGTCGCCCCGCGGAGCCGCCGGCACTACGACTTCTTCTTCCTCTTGGGCTTCTTCGCCTTCACGTCGATCCCGCCGAACATGCAGGTCCCCGTGAGGCGGATCACCGGGGCGTTGGGGTCGGTCACCGCGTCGGTGCCGTGCAGCGAGGTCCCCCCGAAGATCGACGTGGTGCTGTTCACCACACGCACGCCCGGCGGGACGGTGATGTCCAGCCCTCCGCACAGCACCGCGCACTGCACGGTGACCTCGCGCCGGGTCAGCACCGCCTCCCGGAAGTCCAGCCCGATCCCGCCGAACATGGCCGACACGTTGGTGCGGGGCTCCACCAGCCAGCGGCCCTTGCGCTCGGCGCCGCCGAACACCGCGACGATGTTCTCCCGCCCCTGGCTCGCCGACGCCAGCCGCTCGGCCTCGGGCGAGGAGAAGACGGGCGCCTCGGGCCCGTCGGCGGGGGGCGGCAGGTCCCGCACGGTCTCGGCCACCTCGCCGACGGTCTTGGCGCGGTAGAGGGCGTCCAGCCGCTCGGTGTGCTCGGCCGGGTCGAGCCGCCCCTCGGCCAGTGCCTCGCGCAGGCGCTCGGCCACGCGCTCGCGGTCGGCGTCCGAGGCGCGCATCTTCTCCGGCTCCATGGCCGCCGCCCTCCCCTGGGTGTCGGATCCGTCGGCCGTGTGCGCCACGCCCGCCGCCCCGACCGAATGTGTCGAATATGCCACGTCGGTCTCCCCGGCGTCCCCGGAGCTCAATCCCGCGCGTCGGGCGCGCGGGTCTTGACCGAGACCGAGCCGAGCAGCACCAGGCCGGTGACCGCCAGGGTCGGCGCGTCCGGCCCGGCGGGCGCCGCCCCGTCGATGTCGACCGAGCCCAGGATGGTGTTGGCTCGGCTCTCCACCCGCACCCCCGGCGGCACGACCACCTCCACGCTGCCCAGCAGGACGGCGCACTGCAGCACCACGCGGGGGCCGGACAGCACCGCCTCGCGCATGTCCAGCTCGATGGCGCCGAGCACGTTCGAGGCGTTGGTGCGGGGCTCCACCAGCCAGCGCCCCTTGCGCTCGGCGGAGGCGAGTACCGCGACGATGTTCTCCGAGCCCGAGCCGTCGGCGGCCCCGGCGGAGGACACGGCGGGGCCGGGCGCGGACGCGGCCGCCGCACCGGCGCCCTCCGGCAGGTCCTCGGTCAGCCGGGCGAGCTCGCCCATGGTCTTGGCGGCGAAGGCCGTGTCGAGGCGCTCGTCGTACTCGGCGTGGTCGAGGCGCCCGTCGCCCAGCGCCTCCCCGAGGCGCCGGGCGGTGCGCTCGCGGTCGGCGTCGGAGGCGCGCAGCCCGGACGCGGTCGCGGTGGGGACGTCGTCGTTCATGACCACGAGTATCGTCCCGTGGGGGGCCGCGGGGGATCCGGTGGCGACCCTGGGGTTCCCCTGAGACACGCCCTGAGGGGCGAGCGCACGTGCTCGAGGACTGAGGAGAGCGATGGACGGCCAGGTGCTGCGGATGAGCGGGGCGGGGGTGCGCCGCGACGGCGCCGAGCTGCTGACCGGCGTCGACTGGACGGTCGAGGAGGACGAGCGCTGGGTGGTCCTCGGCCCCAACGGCGCGGGCAAGACCACGCTGCTCGCGCTCGCCGCGGTGGAGCAGCGGGCCACCGAGGGCACCGTCGAGGTGCTGGGCGAGCCGGTCGGCCAGGCCGACGCCACCGAGCTGCGGTCGATGGTGGGCTATGCCGGGTCCTCGGTGGCGAACCGCACCCCGGACTCCTCCATCGTGCTGGACCTGGTGATCAGCGCCGCCTACGGGCTGCTGGGCCGGTTCGGCGAGGAGTACCAGACCCCCGACTTCGGGCGGGCCCGCGCGCTGCTGGCCCAGTGGGGCGTGCTGCACCTGGAGGACCGGCGGTTCGGCTCCCTGTCGGAGGGGGAGCGCAAGCGCGTGCTCATCGCGCGCTCGCTGATGGCCGACCCCGAGGTGCTGCTCCTGGACGAGCCCGCCGCCGGGCTGGACCTGGGCGGCCGGGAGGACCTGCTGCGCCGCCTGACCCGGCTGGCCGACACCCTGGAGGCGCCGACCCTGGTGGTCGTCTCGCACCACGTGGAGGAGATCCCGCCGGGGTTCACGCACGGGCTGCTGCTGCGGGAGGGCCGGGTGGTGGACGCCGGGCCGCTGGAGTACGTCATGAACGCCGACAACCTGGGCGAGACCTTCGGGCTGCCGCTGAAGGTGGAGCGCGACGGCGACCGGTGGAGCGCCCGGGCGGTGTGAGGCGGGTGCGCTCCGCGGGGCAGGCGGGTACGGCGGGCCAGGCGGGACGAAAATGCGGTATGCGGAGAACCGTCCCATACGGTCGGCCGCAATAGGGGGACACGGGAATTCCGCACGCCGCTCCTGTCCGCATACGGCCAGGTAAGGCGGGTTTGTGCGCTGGTGAAAGGCGTTCTTCCGAAAGCGGGGGCGTTGATCGGGTTTTATGATCGCCGCGAAGCCCCCCGCCCGCCCCGCAGAGGAGAGCCGGAGCCGCCCCCGATGCTTGCCATTGTCCTCATCGTCCTGGTCTTCGTGGCGATCCTGCTCGTCATCGGATGGCGCAGCGTCTGCATCGTCCCGCAGTCGATGGTGTACGTCGTCGAGCGCTTCGGCCGGCACCACCGGGACCTGAAATCCGGATTCAACATCGTCATCCCGTTCGTCGACCACATCCGCGAGCGCATCGACATGCGCATCCAGGTCGTCAGCTTCCCGCCGCAGGCCGCCATCACCCAGGACAACCTGTCGGTGAACGTGGACACCGCCGTCTACGTCAAGGTCACCAACCCCTACAACGCCACCTACAAGGTCGCCAACTTCATCCAGGCGGTCGAGCAGCTCGCCTCGGCCACGCTGCGCAACGTGGTCGGCGGCATGGAGCTGGAGCAGACCCTCACCTCCCGGGACCAGATCAACCGGGAGCTGCGCTCGGTGCTGGACGAGGCCACCGAGGAGTGGGGGATCGAGGTCAGCCGCGTGGAGCTGAAGGCCATCGAGCCGCCGGAGTCGGTGCAGGAGGCGATGGAGAAGCAGATGCGCGCCGACCGCGACAAGCGGGCCGAGATCCTCACCGCGGAGGGCCAGAAGCAGTCGGCGATCCTGCGCGCCGAAGGTGAGCAGTCGGCGGCCGTGCTCACGGCGAAGGGCAACGCCGAGGCGGAGATGATCAACGCCAAGGCCGAGGCCGACGCGAAGACCCTGCGGGCGCGCGGTGAGGCCGACGCCATCCAGATGGTGTTCAAGGCGCTGCGCAGCGGCGAGGTCGACAAGGACATGCTCGCCTACAGCTACCTGCAGAAGCTCCCCGAGATCGCGCAGGGCGACGCCAACAAGGTGTGGATCGTGCCCTCGGAGATGTCCAAGGCGATGGAGGGCATCGGCGACGCGTTCGGGCGTTTCCGCTTCGAAGGGTCGGAGGGCTCGGGGCCCGAGGGCCCTTCGAGACGCGACTGACGGCGCGGCGGATATCGCGGAGAACGCGGATGACGCGGTCGCGAATGCGGCCGGAACCGCGACGTGAAGAAGATTCGGAATTCGGGAGGATCCGAAAGAAGGCGACGGGGACTCCGGGAACAGGGTGTGCCGCCGGCCGGGGGGTCGGCGGCTCCCTCGTTCTCCGCGGTCGTCGTGGTCGTCGTCCTTGCCCGGTGGTCGGGGGAGGGGCGGGTTACCGGACGCCCGCCCCGGTCCGTTCGTAGCGGCGGCGGGCGCTGTCCAGCAGGTCCCACCAGGAGGAGACGTCCGGGCGGCGGCGCAGCAGCGCCCGGCGCTCGCGTTCGGTCATTCCGCCCCAGACGCCGTATTCGACCCGGTTGTCGAGCGCTTCGGCCAGGCATTCGGTGCGCACCGGGCATCCCCGGCAGATCAGTTTCGCGCGGTTCTGGGCGGCGCCCTGGACGAACAGGGCGTCGGGGTCGGTATCGCGGCAGTTCGCCTGCAGGCTGAGATCAGCGGTCCACATGTTGCCCCACTCCCAAGATCAGACATGTGTCGTGGTCGTGCCGACGGGCGCGTCGTCGGCGACGCGGGGAAAGGGCGGACGGGCCGAGACAGGGGACGCGCGAACCCCGGACCGGCGTGCACACCGGCCCCTCCCGGGGATCGGTCCCTTTTCGGCGCGCGGTGCCCCTCCTCACCGCTGCGGTCGAAACTACGGACCGTGGCGTGGAACCGACAGGCCCCATTCGGCCCATTTCTGAAATAGTCCGTGTGGGTCATAGCCAGATCGGGGGTCCATCACCATGGGTCGGCACATTGTGACGGTGGGCGACCGGCGTCGGTGGGGGTGATCGCCGTGGAGTGACGGAAGTCACTCCTGCTCAGCCGGTTTTCGGGCCCCCGGTTCGGGGTTCGGGGGCGGGGCGGAGTCGGGCGGCGTGGTCACGGTGTGTAGATTGTATGCAGTCCGTGACGATATCGCGGACACCCCCTGTCCCCGAATGAAGGCCGCCGATGGAAGTCTGGGAAGCCCTCGCCGTCCTGGCGGCGGGCATGGGTGCGGGTGCCGTCAACGCGGTGGTGGGCTCCGGGACGCTCTTCACCTTCCCGGTGCTCCTCGCCCTGGGCTACCCGCCGATCACCGCGACCGTCTCCAACAGCATCGGGCTCGCCCCCGGCTCGCTCAGCGGCGCCCTGGGGTACCGGAGGGAGCTGCGCGGCCAGCGCGGCCGGGTGCTCCGCCTCGGCGCGATGTCGCTGCTGGGCGCGCTCGGCGGCGGTGTCCTGCTGGTCACCCTGCCCTCCGAGGTGTTCGAGCGGGTGGTGCCGGTGCTCATCACCGGTGCGTGCCTGCTGATCATCCTGCAGCCGAAGATCTCCGCGTGGGCGCGCAAGCGGCGCCCGGCCAAGCCCGACGGCGGCAGACTCCTGCCGGTGGGCGTGCTCGGCGCGGGCGTCTACGCCGGGTACTTCGCGGCGGCCCAGGGCATCGTCCTGATGAGCCTGCTCGGCACCGCCATCGACGACGACGTGCAGCGGCTCAACGCGCTCAAGAACTGCCTGGCGTTCACCGTCAACGCCACCGCCGCCGTCTTCTACATCATCTTCGCCTCGCCCGCCTGGGGCGCGGTGGCGCTCATCGCTGCGGGCTCGGTCCTGGGCGGCTACGTGGGCGCGAGCCTGGGGCGGCGGCTCAAGCCCATCGCGCTGCGCGGGCTGATCGTGGCCGTGGGGCTCAGCGCCGCGCTGCAGCTGCTGATCGAGTGGTGAGCGCCGCGGCCCCCGGTCGGACCGGGGGCCGCGCGGGGCCTCACCCGCGGGAGAGGTACCCCCGCCGGTCGGCGTCCTCGATCAGCGCGGAGGCGTAGGCGCCGAGCGCCTCCGACCCCTCAGCGATGATCTTGACCTTGTCCATGACCTGGGCACGGGTCACGCCGTGCCGCACCCAGGTGCCGCCCTCGGTGTGCCAGTTCGCCAGCATCGGCGCCAGGCGGTCGATCGCCTTGGCGAACCGGGCGTCGGGCGTGCGGCGGGCCTCGAACTCGTCCCACAGGGCGCGCGCCCGCCCGGCCTGGTCCTCGGGCAGCAGGGCGAAGATCCGGTCGGCCGCGGCGCGCTCGCGCTCGGACTGGGTGCTCTGCCCCTCCGTGTCGTACAGGAAGGTGTCACCGGCGTCGATCTCGACGATGTCGTGCAGCACCAGCATCTCCACGACGCGGTCCACGTCGGCCCCCTCGGGGGCGTACTCGGCGAACACGCGGGCGGCGAGCGCCAGGTGCCAGGAGTGCTCGGCGGCGTTCTCCCTCCGCGCTCCGTCGACCAGCATGTTCCGCCGGAGAATGCGCTTGAGCTTGTCCGTCTCCAGGAAGAACCGGAGCTGGGACGTGAGTCGTTCGTGGTCGACCCCGCCGGCGAACACCGGTGCCGGTTCCGTCACGTAAGTCGCCCTCCTAGATGATGTCGGGTGGACACTGGGGGATAGCCTCGGACGCCCGGCGCCGCTGGGGGATCGGACCCCCATGGAACGGGCGCGGGCTGACGGGGCGGAGACCACAGGGGGAGCCGGCATGGAGCGACGGGTGAACGCACGGACACGCCTCCTCGTCGTCGGGGGAGACGCGGCGGGCATGAGCGCGGCCTCGCAGGCGCGCCGCCGGATCGGCCCCGACGGGCTGGAGATCGTCGCCTTCGAGCGCGGCGCCCACACGTCCTATTCCGCATGCGGCATCCCCTACCTGGTCGGGAAAACCGTAGCCGGTCCCGAGGACCTCGTGGCCCGGGACCCCGCGACTTTCCGCCGCGACCACGCCGTCGACGTGCGGACCGGGACCGAGGTGCGCGCCATCGACCTGGACCGCAGGACGGTCGAGGCGGTGGGGCCGGACGGGCGGGTCCTCACCGAGCCGTTCGACCACCTGATGGTGGCCACCGGCGCCGTGCCCAGGCGCCCCGGCCTGCCCGGGGACCGGGCCGAAGGGGTGTTCGGGGTGCAGACCCTGGACGACGGCATCGCGGTCACGGCCTACCTGGAGGAGCGGCGGCCCAAGCGCGCGGTGGTCGTCGGCGGCGGCTACATCGGCCTGGAGATGGCCGAGGCGTTCGCGCTGCGGGGGATGGAGGTGACGGTCATCACCTCGGGGGACGAGCCGATGGCGACCCTGGACCCGGACATGGGCGCCCTGGTGCGCGGGGCGATGGCGGAGATGGGCATCGACGTGCGCACGCGGGAGCGGGTGAGCGCGATCGAGGCGGAGGGCGGCCGGGTCGCGGCGGTCGTGACCCCCGAGGGGACCTACCCGGCCGACGTCGTGGCGCTGGGCCTGGGCGTCCGGCCCGCGAGCGACCTCGCGCGCGACGCGGGCCTGGAGATCGGCCCGTCGGGCGGCATCGCCGTGGACGCGCGGATGCGCACCTCGCACGAGGGGGTGTGGGCCGCGGGGGACTGCGTGGAGAACTTCCACCGGATCAGCAGGGCGCCGGTGGCCATCGCCCTGGGCACGCACGCCAACAAGCAGGGCCGCGTCGCGGGTATCAACATCGGCGGCGGCTACGCCCGCTTCGAGGGCGTGGTGGGCACGGCCATCACGAAGGTGTGCGACCTGGAGGTGGCGAGGACCGGCCTGAACGAGGCCGAGGCCGAGGCGGCGGGCTTCGCCTACGAGACGGCGACGATGCGGTCCACGACGCGGGCCGGGTACTACCCGGGCGCGACATGGATGACGGTCAAGCTCCTCGCCGAACGCCGCAGCGGCCGCCTGCTGGGCGGCCAGATCGTGGGCCGGGAGAACTCCGGCAAGCGCATCGACGTACTCGCGACGGCGCTGTGGAACGACATGGACGTCGAAGACGTGAGCGGCATGGACCTGAGCTACGCCCCACCGTTCTCCCCGGTCTGGGACCCGGTCCTGATCGCGGCCAGGAAGCTGTCCGAGAAACTCGGCAACTGAGGGGAGAGCGGGTCCCCGCTCGCGGGTGGGGGCCGGGCGACGGGCCGCCGGAGTGCGAGGTAGGAGGGCGGCGACGACGGAGGTCAGCGGCCCTTCTGGCAGCGCTGTCGGGCGTGCGGCGTGTGCACGGTCGCCGTATCGGGCGGCGACGGCCAGAGCGGGGTGGTTCCCCGCCCCTGCGTGCCGTCCGTCAGGTTCCTCGTGGTCCGGGTGGGGGCGGCTGAGCTGGTACCCCACTTGCGGGCCCCGGCCGGCCGTCAGGTCGGCGGAGTGCCAGGTGGGAGGCGGCGACGACGGAGGCGGGCGGCCCCCACCGCAGCGTCGTCGGCCGCGGCGCGTGCGGGTGGTCACCGGAGTGGGCGGCGACGGCCAGAGCCGGGCGGTCCCCCGGCCCTGCCTGCCGTCCGTCCGGCCACTCGCGGTGCGGGTGGGCGGCTCGGCTGGTGCCCCGCTCACGGGCCCCGGCCGTCCGTCAGGCCGCCGGAGTGTGAGCGGGGAGGGCGGCGAGGACAATGGCGGGCGGCCCTACCTGCAGCGTTGTCGGCCGCCGGGCGTGCGGATGGTCACCGTGATGGGCGGCGACGGTGACAGCGGGCCGGTTCCCGGGCCCTGCCTGCCGTCCATCAGGTTCCTCGCGGTCCGGGTGGCGGCGCGGCCGGGTGGGTGCGTGGTCGTCCGTACTCGTGGCGCCCGGGCCCTGCGGTGCGCCCCTGCCCGGCGATGATCTCGACAAGGGTGCTGTCATTCCGGCGGT
>NZ_JAQFWQ010000076.1 GCF_027706725.1 Nocardiopsis endophytica | reverse complement strand
GATCACCCCCGACCCGGCGCCCGGCCCGTAGTTGCACTCACCACTTGACACCGCCGACAGCATGAGCCCGACTCCCCCGAGATCAACACAGGGTCAGCCCGCCCGCTCCTACTCCGGCGCCGGGTCGGCCAGGATGCGCTGGGCGATCCCGAAGGCCTTGTTGGCAGCGGGGACCCCGCAGTAGATGGCCGCCTGGAGGAACACCTCGCGGATCTCCTCCTCGGTCAGGCCGTTGCGCACCGCCGCGCGGACGTGCATGGCCAGCTCGTCCCAGTGCCCCTTGGCGACCATGGCGGTCAGCACCATGCAGCTGCGCGTCCTGCGGTCCAGTACGCCGCTCGTCCAGACCTCGCCCCATGCGTAGCGGGTGATGAAGTCCTGGAACGGCGCGGTGAACTCCGTCTTCGCGGCCTCGGCGCGGTCGACGTGGGCATCGCCCAGCACCTCGCGCCGGACCCGCATCCCCGCCTCGCGGCGCTGGTCGTCGCCACGGTCGGTCCGGTCGGTCACGGTCGGTCTCCTCCAGGGGCTGTTGTGGTGGGGTGGTGGCGGGCGCGGGTCAGGCGAAGTGCGCGACGAGCAGCCGGTTCACCTCGTCGGCGCATTCGCGGTTGGCCAGGTGCGCGCCGCCGTCGAGGATGTGGAGGCGGGCACCGGGAACGGCGTGGGCGATGCGCTCGGCGTGCTCGGGCGGCGTCGACGGATCGTGCGCCCCCGCGACGACCAGCGTCGGCGCGGTGATGCGGCCCAGGTCGGAGCGCAGGTCCATGGCCGCGATCGCCTCGCAGCACGCGGCATAGCCCTCGGCCGGGGTGGAGGCCACGGTCCGGCGCATCCGCGCGACCTCGTCGGGGTACGCGGCGGCGTGGCCGGGGGTGAACCAGCGCCCGACGACAGCCTCGGCCACCGCCCCGGCCCCGTGCGCGCGCACGGTCGCCGCCCGGTCGGTCCAGTTCTCCGGAGGCCCGAGCCAGGCGGCCGTGCACATCAGCGCGAGCCGGTCGATCCGCTCGGGGGCGTTGGCCGCCAGCCACATGCCGACCATGCCGCCGAGGGACAGCCCGGTGAAGCCGACCCGGTCCAGGCCGAGGCGGTCGAGCAGGTCGATCACGTCGGCGCCCAGGTCGGCCATGGCGGCGGGCCCGTCGGGGACGGGGGAGCGGCCGTGCCCGCGGTGGTCGAAGCGGACCACCCGGAGACCGGCCGAGGTCAGCGCTTCGACCTGCGGGTCCCACATCTCCAGCGTGCTGCCGAGCGATCCGGCCAGCACGACGGCGGGCCCGTCGTCGGGACCATCGCCCACCGCGTGCAGACCTCCCGCGATGGGGCGCCCGATCGGCTGTGCGGTCAAGGGGATACCTCCGTTCGTCCGTCGCTGCTCTGCGGCCCGGTGCCCGCCCGGGCGTCTACCCGGGCCCTTCCGGGCGGGTGCGGTAGGCGTCGAGCGCGGCGTCGATGAACGCGTCGGCCGCGCCCAGGTAGGCCGCCGGGTCCAGCAGTTCCCGGATCCGCTCGGGGGTGCGGCGCCCGGCCAGCCTCCGGCCGAGGACCTCGGCCAGGTCCGCCCCCGACTCCGCCGCCTCGCGGCAGGCCTCCTGTACCAGGTCGTGGGCGTCCAGCCGGCCCAGCTCCGGCGCCAGGTCGGAGGAGACCCGCTCGGCCATCGCCAGCCCGCCCGTCATCTCCAGGTTGGCGCGCATCCGCTCCGGGTCCACCTCCAGCCGCTCCAGGGCGTCGGCCGTCCACGCCGCCGCCGACCCGGTCGCGCACAGCAGCCGGTCGAAGGCCTGCCACTCGGCCTGCCAGGCCCCGGCCGCGCGCTGGTGCGGCTGGTGGATCTGCGCGGTCAGCAGCGTCGCCGCCAGCCCCGGCACCTGCTCGGCGCAGGCCCGCGCCGACACCGCCGCCACCGGGTTGCGCTTGTGCGGCATCGCCGACGACCCGCCGACCCCCGGCCCGGCCGCCTCGGCGACCTCGCCGACCTCGGTCTGCGCCAGCAGCACCAGGTCACCGGCGACCTTGCCGCAGGCCGCCGCCGTCCTGGCCGCCGCCGACGCCACCGCCGTCAACGGGCCCCGGTCGGTGTGCCACGGCAGGGCCGGGCGGGCCAGCCCCAGCCGGTCGGCGAAGGCGGCGGCGACCGCCGGGCCGCGGTCGCCGAGCGAGGCCAGCGTGCCCGCCGCCCCGCCGAACTGCGCCGGGGCGCGGTCCAGCTCGGTGCGCAGGGCGTCGGCCGCCCCCGTCACCGCGTGCAGCCACCCCGCCGCGGCCAGCCCGAACGTGGTCGGAAGGGCCTGTTGGAGCAGGGTGCGGCCGGGCATCACCGTCCGCCGGTGCTCCTCGGCCAGCCCGGCCAGCGCGCACGCGGCCCGGTCGGCCTCGGCGAGGACGGCGCCCCCGGCGCGGCGGGCCACCAGCACCGCGGCGGTGTCCATCACGTCCTGGCTGGTCGCCCCCTGGTGCACGTGCCGTGCCGCGGCCCCCTCGACGGCCCGGGTCAGCTCCCGGACCAGCGGCACTACGGGGTTGGCCGAGTCCGCGGCTCTCCGGGCGGCGGCCTCCGCGTCCACGCGGCCGTCCCTGCGGGCGGCCTCCACGGCCTCGGCGTCCTCCGTCGCGGCCAGGCCGACCCGGACGAGCGCGTGCACCAGCGCCGACTCGGCGTCGAGCATGGCCCGGAGCCAGGCCTGCTCGCCGGTCTCACCCGCGACGGCGCCGCGGGCGAACATGTCCCCGAACACGGCTGCTCCTCCTTGATCGTGGCCGGTCGTCGACCGGCGGTCGTCCGTCCTGGTCGCATCATCGTCGGGCGCTCCGTGCGCTGGATAGGGCCCGTGCGCGCGGCACCGTGCCGCTTGCGGCCGCGGACCGGCGCCGCGGGGACGCCGACCCCTCCCCCCTGAAGAGGGCGGCCGGTCCCGACCGGGCGCCGGGGGAGAGCAGAGGAATGGGCGATTCGGTGCCGTTCTCCGCTCGATGGCCGCTCGTGTGAGGGCGTCGGGCAGTGGCCTTCGGTCACACCCATCGGGAGCCGCCCGGCCAGGGCGGCGTGGCGGCCATGGCGCTGCTTCGAGCCCGGCCTGCCTTCGGGGGCCTCGCCCGGCGCCCCGCCCGTCCGTATGCGGCCGCTTCGTCCGCCTCCTCCCGGCGATCGACAGGCATCGCCCCTCCCGCCCGGCTCAGATGTCGAAGAACACCGTCTCCCCTTCCCCCTGGAGGCGGATGTCGAAGCGGTAGCCGTCCTCCGTCGCGCTCGCCACCAGGGTCGCGCGCTCCTGGGGGGCGGCGATGGAGGACAGCACCGGGTCCCGCCCGTTCGCCTCCTCCTCGTCGGGGAAGTACACCCGGGTCACCGTCCGGTGCAGCATCCCGCGCGCGAAGACCGAAACGTCGATGTGCGGCGCCTGGAGGACCGGTCGCCCCGACGGCCCCGAGGGGCCCGCCGAAGCCGCCGAACCCGCCGGTCCCGGCACCGGCCCCGGCTTGAGCGTGTACACGGCCCACCGGCCCTCGTCGTCGGTCGGGCAACGGCCGAACCCCCGGAACCCGTCGCGGCGCACCGCGCCCCGCGGGTCGTCCGGGTGGTCGAACCTGCCCTCCGGGTCGGCCTGCCACGTCTCGATCAGCGCGTCCGGGACCGGCGCCCCGGCGCCGTCGGTGACCGTGCCCCGCAGCCACACGCCGCCCGGCGCGCCCTCCCGGAGCGCGTAGGGACCGTCCGGCCAGGGGAGCCCGATGTGCAGGTACGGTCCCACGGTCTGTGAGGGTGTCGTGGGCTCCATCAGTCGTCGTCCTCCAAGGCCAGCTCGTGCTCGAACACGGTCGACTCGCGCCCGCGCAGCACGATGTCCCACGTGTACGCCAGCGCCCATTCCGGCTGGGTGAGCGCGTGGTCGTAGCGGGCCACCAGCCGCTCGCGGGCCTGCGGGTCCGGGATGGAGTTCCACATGGGGTCCTGGAAGAACAGTGGGTCCCCGGGGAAGTACATCTGCGTCACCAGCCGCTGGGTGAACGCCCGCCCGAACAGGGAGAAGTGGATGTGCGCGGGCCGCCAGGCGTTGTCGTGGTTCTTCCACGGGTAGGCGCCGGGGCGGACGGTGGTGAAGGAGTAGCGCCCCTCGGCGTCGGTGACCGTCCGCCCCACGCCGGTGAAGTTCGGGTCGAGCGGGCACGGCCAGTTGTCGCCCTTGTGCCGGTACCGGCCCCCGGCGTTGGCCTGCCAGATCTCCACGAGGGTGTGCGGAACCGGGCGCCCGTCGGCGTCCAGCACCCGCCCCTGGACGGTGATCCGCTGGCCCTGGGGCTCGCCGTCGTGCCCGCGGGTCAGGTCGTGGTCCAGCGGCCCGATCCGGTCCTCGCCCAGAAGCGGCCCGGTGACCTCGGTCAACAGGTGCGGCAGCACCTTCAGCGGGCGCTGCGGGTGGCGCAGCGCGGTGCTGCGGTATCCGGGGTAGTCCAGCGGCGGGTGCACGCCGGGGTCCCGGCGGTAGCCCCAGACGGCGGACGCGTCCCGCCCCTGGGGTGCGTCCGCCTCCGCGGACGCGTCCCGGCCCGCGGCCGTTTCCTGGCCCATGGTCCCGACTCCTCTCACGCGTGCAGTACGGCGGCCAGGCCCTGCCCGACGCCGATGCAGATGGCGGCCAGCCCCCACCCGCCGCCGCGGCGGCGCAGCTCGTGGGCGAGCGAGCCCAGGATGCGCGCCCCGGAGGCGCCCAGCGGGTGGCCGATGGCGATCGCCCCGCCGTTGGGGTTGACGGTGTCCGGGTCCAGCCCGTCCCAGCTGCGCACGCACGCCAGCGCCTGGGCGGCGAAGGCCTCGTTGAGCTCGACCGCCGCCAGGTCGCCCCAGCCGATCCCGGCCCGGCGAAGCGCGGTCTCGGCGGCCGCCACCGGGCCCACCCCGAACCGGTTCGGCTCGACCGCGGCCACGCCCCGGCTGACGATGCGCGCCAGCGGCTCGCGCCCCGCCGCGCGCGCCGCCTCGGCGTCGCCGACCAGCAGAGCGGCGGCGCCGTCGTTGAGCGGGGAGGCGTTGCCCGCGGTGATGGTGCCGTCCTCGCGGAAGGCGGGCTTGAGCCCGGCCAGCTTCTCGGCGGAGGTCTCGCGGATGCTCTCGTCGCGCTCCAGCTCCACCCCGGGAACGTCCACCACCTCGTCGGCGAAGACGCCCTTGGCCCACGCGGCGGCCGCGCGCTCGTGGCTGAGCAGGGCGAACGCGTCCTGGTCCTCCCGTGCGATGCCGAACTCGTCCGCGATCTGCTCGGTGCACTCGCCCAGGGAGGCGGTCCAGGCGGGCTCCATGCGCGGGTTGACCATCCGCCAGCCCAGGGTGGTCGAGTGCAGGGTCCCGTGCCCGGCGGGGAAGCCCTTCTCGGGCTTGGTCATCACCCACGGGGCGCGGCTCATCGACTCCACGCCCCCGGCGATCACCAGGGACGCGTCGCCCACGGCCACCGCCCGGTTGGCGGCGATGACCGCCTCCAGCCCGGACCCGCACAGCCGGTTCAGCGTGGCCCCGGGGACGCCGGTCGGCAGCCCCGCCAGGAGTGCCGCCATCCGCGCCACGTTGCGGTTGTCCTCCCCGGCGCCGTTGGCGTCGCCGAAGTAGACGTCGTCGACGGCGGCGGGGTCGAGCCCGGGGGAGCGCGCGGTGAGGCCGGAGACCGCGTGCGCGGCCAGGTCGTCGGGGCGGACGCCGGACAGGGCGCCGCCGTAGCGCCCGAACGGGGTGCGGACGGCGTCGATGACGTACACGTCGTTCACGGTGGGGCCTCCAGGGGGTCGCGGTCGGGGCGGGCGTGGGCGGTCGGGGCGGGCGTGGGCGGTCGCGGGGGCGGGTGCGGGCGGGGCGGTCAGCCCCGTCCGGTGAGCGAGCGCAGCACCGCCAGCTCGCGCGGCTCGGGGGCGGGGGTGGTGGCCAGGTCCGGGGCGACGGCCAGGTCCCACCCGGTGGCCTCGCGCGCCCGTTCGGCGGTGATGCCCGGGTGCACGGAGGTGAGGACCAGCTCGCGGGTGGCCGGGTCGGGCTCCAGCACCCCCAGGTCGGTGATGACGCGCACCGGCCCGGCGCCGCGCAGCCCCAGGCGCTCCCGGTCGCCGGGGCCGCCGCCGTGGCCGACGGAGGTGGTGAAGTCGACCCGCTCGACGAAGGTGCGCGGGCTCTGCCGCACGATCACGATGACCCGCCCGCAGGAGGCCGCGATCTCGGGGGCCCCGCCGGCGCCCGGCAGCCGCACCGCGGGGGCGTCGTAGTCGCCGATGGCGGTGGTGTTGATGTTGCCGAACCGGTCGATCTGGGCGGCGCCGAGGAAGCCGGTGTCGATCCGCCCGGCCTGCAGCCAGTAGTTGAACACCTCGGTGACCGGGACGACGCTGTCGGCGGTCTCGGCCAGCTCGCCGTCGCCGATGGACAGCGGCAGGGTGGAGGGGGAGGCGCCCAGGGTGCCCGACTCGTAGACCATCCACAGGCGGGGGGCGTGCGTGCGGCGGGCCAGGTTGGCGGCGGTGCTGGGCAGGCCGATGCCGACGAAGCAGGAGGTGCCGTCCGCCAGGGCGCGGGCGGCGGTGACCGTCATGACCTCGTCGGCGTCGGCGGTGGCGGGGGAGGGCAGCGACTCGGTGGCGGTCATGCGGTCTGCTCCTCCCTCTCCCCGCCGGGGGCGGCGACGGGGGTGCCGGGGCCGCCCCCGGCGCCGAACACCTCGGCGTCGAGCCAGGCGGTGAAGCGGTCGCGGTCGCGGCTGACGGCGTCCCATGCGCGGTAGGCGTCATTGTCGCGGACGTAGTACCCGTGGGCATAGGAGGGACGCGCCCCGCCGGGCACGGGGGAGACCGCGGTGACGACCCGGGAGGGCAGGACGACCTGGCCGGGGACCGGCTCCAGCTCGTCGACGACCTCCTCGACGGTGACCAGGGCGCGGTCGGCGGCCAGGACCGCCTCCTTCTGCACCCCGGTGATGCCCCACATCTGCACGTTGCCGGCGCGGTCGGCGCGCTGGGCGTGCACGATGGCCACGTCGGGGTTGAGCGCGGGGACCGCGGCCAGTTCCTCCCCGGTGAAGGGGCAGGTGATGGGCTTGATGGTGGGGGTGCGCCCGACCAGGTCGGTACCGGCGTAGCCGCGCAGCACGGCGAAGGGCAGCCCGGCGGCCCCGGCGGCGTAGCGGTTGGCCATCCCGGCGTGGGAGTGCTCCTCCAGCTCCAGGGGGCGGGGCCAGCCGTTGCCGACGGCGTCGCGGAAGCGGTGCAGCGAGCCCACCCCGGGGTTGCCGCCCCAGGAGAAGACGAGCTTGCGGGCGCACCCGGCGCCGATCATGCGGTCGTAGACGATGTCGGGGGTCATCCGCACCAGGGTCAGGTCGCGCCGCCCCTGCCGGATGACCTCGTGGCCGGCCTCCACCGGGATGAGGTGGGTGAACCCCTCCATGGCGACCGTGTCCCCGTCGCGGACGAGCTCGGCCACGGCCCGGTCCAACGGCAGGATCATCGCGCCCCCTCTCGTTCGGATAGCGCATCAATGTTCTCTTTGCGAACACCCAGGACGTTACTGGGGCCCGGACCGTCGGTCAAGGCATGGCGCGGGGCCGCCCGGTGCGGAGGGGGAGGGGAGGCGGGGGGCTGGGCCCTACGCCCGGGCGGGGCCCGCGGTGCGGGAGGCGATCTCCAGGTCGGCCTCGATGCGGGCGACCGTGGCCAGGAGCGACGGCAGGATCTCGGTGCGCAGTCCGCGCACCGGCATGCGGCTGGCCTGGACCGACACGTTCGCGGCGGCCACGACCCGGCCCTGGCGGTCGCGGATGGGGGCGGCCACCGACCGCAGCCCCTCCTCCAGCTCCTGGTCCACGATGGCCCACCCCTGGGCGCGCACCCGGTCCAGCTCCGCGCGCAGCGCCTCCGGGCCGGCGACGGTGTGCGCGGTGAGCGCGGGCACCTCCAGCCGGGCCAGGTAGGCCTCCAGCTCGCCGTCGGGCCGCCCGGCCAGCAGCACCCGGCCCATGGAGGTCACGCAGGCCGGGAAGCGGGTGCCGACGCTGATCGCGACCGTCATGATCCTGGAGGTCGCGGCGCGCGCCACGTACACCACGTCGTCGCCGTCCAGGACCGAGACCGACGACGACTCGCGCACCTCGGCGGCCAGCGCCTGCAGGTGCGGTTGGGCCACCTCGGGCAGCCCCGCCGCCGACAGGTAGGCGTACCCCAGCTCCAGCACGCGCGGGGTGAGCGCGAACAGGCGTCCGTCGAAGCGCACGTACCCCAGGTCGGCCAGGGTGAGCAGGAAGCGGCGGGCCGCCGCGCGGGTCAGCCCCGTGGCGCGGGCGACCTCGCTGAGCGTCATCTCCGGCCGGTCGGCGGAGAAGGCGCGGACCACCCCCAGGCCGCGCTCCAGGGACTGGACGAAGTGGTCGCCGCGCGGCCCCGGTGCGGCGGGGCCGGAGTCGGTGTCGGACATGCGCTCCCTTTCGGTCACCCGAATGTTCTCATACCGAACAGGGTGGGCGCGGGCGGGCGGCCGATGGCGGCGGTGAGAGGTCGGGTGGTCCGATCTCCCGTCCGGTCCATCGGCTGGTCACCGTCGGTGAGACCGCCCGGTGGGCTTGACGCTGGCCGGGGCGTCAATTACGTTCGCCAACAGAACGGCCGTTCGCAAGACGCACACACCCCCCTCTCGGACGGGCGCCCGGCGCCCGCCGCACCCCCTGCGAATGGAGAGCCGATGCGTCACAGACCCCTCCCGGCCGCCGCGTCCGCGGCCGCGCTCGTTCTGGCCGCGAGCGCCTGCGGCGGTGGCGGGGACGACGGGGGCGGACCGCGCACCATCGCGGTCGGAGCGATCCCCATCGTCGACCTCGCGCCCCTGCACCTCGCCGTCGACCAGGGCTTCTTCGCCGACCGCGGCATCGAGGTGGAGATCCGCAGCATGAGCGGCGGCGCCCAGGCCGTGCCCGGCGTGGCCGGCGGCGACCTCGACTTCGCCTTCGGCAACGTCACCTCCCTGCTGGTCGCGCGGGACGCCGGTCTGCCCGTGAAGGTCGTCGCCAACGGTGCGACCACCACCGGCGAGCAGGGCAACGACGTGAGCGCCGTCGTGGTGCCCGAGGGCAGCCCCATCGAATCCGCCGAGGACCTGGAGGGCGCCACCGTCGCCGTGAACAACCTGGAGAACATCGGCGACACCACCGTGCGCAACTCCGTCCGCAAGGCCGGCGGCGACCCCGCCGAGGTCGGGTTCACCGAGCTCCCGTTCCCCGACATGCCGGCCGCGCTGGAGAAGGAGGAGGTCGACGCCGCCTGGATGGCCGAACCCTTCCTCACCACGTCCCTCCAGGCCGGCGCCACCGAGATCGCCTCGAACTTCGTCGACGCCCACCCCGAACTGACCATGGCGACCTACTTCACCTCCGAACGGCTCCTGGCCGAGGATCCGGAGCTGGCCGCCGACTTCACCGCCGCCATGGAGGAGGGCCTGGCCTACGCCGAGGACAACCCCGACGAGGTGCGGCGCATCCTCGGCGAATACACCGAGATCGACCCCGCCGTCATCGAGGACATCCGGCTGCCCTCCTTCCCGACCGAGATGAACCGCGAGTCCATCCGGACCATCGCCGACCTCATGGAGGAGGACGGCCTCGTGGACGAGGCCCCCGACGTCGACGCGCTCTTCGCGGACGCCGGATGACCCCCGCCCCCGCCCCCGCGTCCCCGCGCCCGGCGGCGCCCCTTGCGAATGGAGAGCCGATGCGTCACAGACTCCTTCCGGCCGCCGCGTCCGCGGCCGTGCTGATCCTGGCCCTGAGCGCCTGCGGCGACGGCGACGACGGCGGCGGGGACGGCCCCCGCTCGATCACGGTCGGAGCGATCCCCATCGTCGACATCGCCCCCCTGCACCTCGCCGTCGACCAGGGGATCTTCGCCGACCACGGAATCGAGGTCGAGATCCGCAACACCAGCGGCGGCGCCCAGGCCGTGCCCGGTGTGGCCAGCGGCGACTTCGACTTCGCCTTCGGCAACGTCACCTCCCTGCTGGTGGCCCGCGACGCCGGGCTGCCCATGAAGGTCGTCGCCAACGGCGTGGCCACCACCGGCGAGCAGGGCGCCGACTTCGGCGCCGTCGTCGTCCCCGAGGGCAGTCCCATCGAATCCGCCGAGGACCTGGAGGGCGCCACCGTCGCCGTGAACAACCTGGAGAACATCGGCGACACCACCGTGCGCAACTCGGTCCGGAAAGCCGGCGGCGACCCGTCCCAGGTCGAATTCATGGAGCTGGCCCTCCCCGACATGCCGCCCGCCCTGGAGAAGGAGGAGATCGACGCCGCCTGGGTGGTCGAGCCCTTCCTCACCACCGCCCTGGAGGGGGGCGCCACCGAGATCGCCTCGAACTTCGTCGACGCCCACCCGAAGCTGACCATCGCCGTCTACTTCACCTCCGAGCGGCTCCTGGCCGAGGATCCGGAGCTGGCCGCCGACTTCGCCTCCGCCATGGAGGAGGCCCTGGCCTACGCCGCTGCCAACCCCGAGGAGGTGCGGCGCATCGTCGGCGAGTACACCGAGATCGATCCGACCCTCATCGAGGAGATCCGGCTGCCGCAGTTCCCGCCCGAGACCGACCGCGAGTCCGTCCAGACCATCGCCGACCTCATGGAGGAGGACGGCCTCGTGGACGAGGCCCCCGACGTCGACGCCCTGTTCGCGGACACCGCATGACCGCCGCCCCCGCCACCGCCGCCGCGTCCCCGCGCCGCCCCCTCCCCGGGCGCGACGCCCTCCTGGGGACCGCGGGCGCCGCCGTCTTCCTGCTGCTGTGGGAGGTGGTCCCGCACACCCCCGCCGTGTCCGCGGACTACCTCCCGCCCGCCTCCGAGGTGCTGGCCACCCTCGCCGAGCGGTCGGCGACCGCCGCCTTCTGGAGCGCCGTCGGCGCCACCGTCTCCGCCTGGGCGCTGGGCCTGGCCATCGCCTTCGCCGCCGCCGTCGCCCTGGGGTTCGCCATCGGCTCGGTCCCCGCGCTGCGCGCCGCCACCGCCTCCACCGTCGAGTTCCTGCGCCCCATCCCCTCGGTCGCGCTCATCCCGCTGGCGATCCTGATGTACGGCACCGACCTGCGCTCCACACTGCTGCTGGTCGTCTACGCCTCCTTCTGGCAGATCTACATCCAGGTCCTCTACGGGGTCGCCGACATCGACCCCGTGGCCGAGCAGACCGCCCGCGCCTACGGGCTGGGCCGGTGGGCCCGGCTGCGCCACCTGGTGTGGCCCACCGCCCTGCCCTACCTGCTCACCGGCGTGCGGCTGGGGGCGGCGGTGGCGCTCATCCTCACCATCACCGCCCAGCTCACCATCGGCACCCCCGGCCTGGGCCAGGAGATCTCCGTCGCCCAGTCCAGCGGCGCCGCCCCGCTCGTGTACGCCCTGATCGTGGCCACCGGGCTGCTGGGCGTCGCGGTCAACACGGGGGTCCGCGCCGTGGAGCGCCGAGTGCTGCGCTGGCACACCTCCGTCCGAGGGGAGGCGGCCGTATGAGCGCGAACGAGACCGCGAACACGACCGCGACCGTGTCCGCGACCGCGCGCAGGGGCGCGGCGGCCGCCGCCCGGATGCTGGGGCTCCCGGCCCTGCTCATCGCCTTGTGGTGGTGGGCGGCCGTATCCTCCGGCAGCTTCTTCCTCACCGACCCCGGGACCATCGCCGCCACCTTCACCGAGGTGTGGGTCTCCGAGCGCTTCCTCACCGACGTGCTGCCCAGCGTCGGCCTGCTGCTGACCGGCTACGCCCTGGCCGCCGTCCTCGGCATCGGGGTGGGCGTCCCGCTCGGGATGTCGACCCGGCTGCGCGCCGCCGCCGAACCCGTGCTGGAGTTCCTGCGCGCCGTGCCGCCGCCGGTGCTGGTGCCGCTGCTGATGCTGCTGGTCGGCCTGGACGCCTCGATGCGCACGGCCGTCATCGTGTCCGGGTGCGTGTGGCCGGTGCTGCTCAACACGGTGGAGGGGGTGCGCGCCGTCGACCCCGTCCTGGCCGACACCTGCCGGGTCTACGGCATCCGGGGCCGGCGCCGCCTCGGTGTGCTGGTGCTGCGCTCAGCGAGCCCCCAGATCATGGCCGGCCTGCGCCAGGCCCTGTCCATCGCGATCATCCTTATGGTCATCAGCGAGATGTTCGCCAGCTCCAGCGGGCTGGGCTACGCCGTGGTCCAGTTCCAGCGGAGCTTCGCCATCCCCGAGATGTGGAGCGGCATCGTGCTGCTGGGCCTGCTGGGGGTGGTGCTCTCGGCCGTCTTCGCCCGTGCCGAGCGGCACGCCCTGGCCTGGCACCGCGGGCTGCGCGCCGCCTCCCGCGGGGACTGAAAGGAAGGACCCCCATGCTCGACGTCGACGGGCTGCGCAAGACCTACAGCGGCCGGGGCCGCGAGGTGGAGGCCGTGCGCGACCTGACCTTCCGCCTCGGCGAGGGCGAACTGGCCTGCCTGGTCGGCCCCTCCGGCTGCGGAAAGACGACCCTGCTCAAATGCGTCTCCGGGCTGATGCGCCCCACGGCGGGCAGCGTCGCGCTCGACGGGCGCCCGGTCACCGGGCCGCCGCCGGACATGGCCGTGGTGTTCCAGGAGTACGGGCGCAGCCTGTTCCCCTGGCTGACCGTTCGCGGCAACGTCGAACTGCCCCTCAAGGAGAAGCGGCTGCCCAAGCCCCGCCGCCGCGAGCTGGTGGACGGGGCGCTGGAGGCCGTCGGCCTCGGCCACGCCGGTTCCCAGCACCCGTGGGAGCTGTCCGGCGGGATGCAGCAGCGCGTGGCCATCGCCCGGGCCATCGCCTACGAGCCGCGGGTGCTGCTGATGGACGAGCCCTTCGCCGCCGTCGACGCGCAGACCCGCGCCGACCTGGAGGACCTGATCCGGGGGCTGTGGCAGCGGTTCTCCATGACCGTCCTGTTCGTCACGCACGACATCGACGAGGCCGTGTACCTGGGGCAGAGGGTGATCGTGCTGTCGGCCTCCCCGACCGTGGTGCAGGACGACGTGAGCGTGGACCTGCCGGACGAGCGGGACCAGCTCACGACCCGCTCGGCGCCGCGCTTCGCCGAACTGCGGGCCCACGTGTACCGGGAGATCCAGAACGCCAAGAACGGAGGCGGAGGCCCCTCCGGCACCGGTGCGACCGGTACCGGAGGGGCAGAAGGGAGCGGCGCGGACGGCGGGGGCGGCGCGGGTGACGCGGAGGGCGCGGACGGCGAGGGCGGAGCCGATGGGCCCGACCGGGCGCCCACCGCGACCGGGGGCCGGCGGTGAGCGCACCGGGAGCCGCCGGGGAGACCGTCCGGGACGCCGCCGTCGCCGTGCTGCGCGCCCACGGTCTGACCACGGTCTTCGCCAACCCCGGCTCCACCGAGGTCGCCTTCCTTGCCGACCTCCCCGACGACCTGCGCTTCGTCCTGGCCCTGCACGAGGGATCGGTGGTCGGCATGGCCACCGGATGGGCCATCGCGCGGGGACGCGCCGCCCTCGTGCAGCTGCACACCACCGCCGGGCTGGGCAACGCCGTCGGCGCCCGGGCCACGGCGCGCGTCAACCGCGCGCCGCTGGTGGTGCTCGTGGGCCAGCAGGACCGCCGCCCCCTGGCCCTGGAGCCGTTCCTGACCGGGCACCTGCGCGGGCTGGCGGGGGAGTACCCGGTCTGGACGTGTGAACCGGCGGTCCCGCAGGAGGTCCCCGGGGCGATCGCGCGGGCGCGTTTCGAAGCCGAGCACGGGCGGGGGCCGGCCATCGTGGTCGTCCCGCAGGGCGACTGGTCCGCACCGGCGGGCGGGGCGGACCACCCCGACGCGGCGCCCGCCCGCGTGGTGCGGTCGGCCACCGCCGAGGCGGCCGACGTGGAGCCGCTCGCCGCCCTGCTGGCCGACGCGTCGGCACCCGCCCTGGTCACGGGCGCCGGGACGGACTCGGAGGAGGGGTGGGAGGCGCTGCGGGCGCTGGCCGAACGCATCGGGGCCCCGGTGTTCCAGGAGAGCTTCGGGGCGCGTGCGGGGTTCCCGCAGGACCACCCCCTGTACGCGGGGGTGCTGCCCGCCGACCGGGCCGGGCTGCGTGGACGGCTCGACGGGTGCGACGCCGTGCTCGCGGTGGGCGCGCCGGTGTTCCGCCAGTACCCCTACGCGGAGGGGCCGCTGGTGCCGGAGGGGACGCGCGTGGCGCTGCTGACGGACGACCCCGCGGAAGCGCACCGCGCCCCTGCCGAGGTGGCGGTGGTGGCGCCGATCGGACCGGCACTGAGGCTCCTGGCCGCCGGGGTCCCGCCGCGCCCGGGGAGGGGAGCCGGGGGCGCCGCACGCCTCGAGGCCGCCTGTGCGACGGACCCGACGGACGCGAAAGACGCTGAGGGCATGCACACGGAGGGCACGCACGCCGACGGTCTCCGCTCGGGTGCCGCGGCGTTCGGCGGCGATGGCCGCGTCGAACGGGCGGGCGCAGGCGGCCCGGCGAACGACGGGGCACGGGTCGGGCCGCCGGGGACGGGACGACCCCTAACCCCGGACCACGGTGATCCCGCTGGACCGATCGGAACCGGAGAACCCGGCGGGCGCGACGGGGCATCGCCGAGCGGCCTTCGGCCGCCCCAGGAACCCACCGGCCCCGATGAGGCCCCCGGGAGCCCGGGCCGCCCTGGCGCAGACCGCGGCACCCGCGCGGACCGCGATGGACAGGGACCGGACGCCACTAGTGAACGCGCACCCTCCGTCGCGCCCGGCCCATCCGGCACGCCCGGCACCGGCGGTGCGGCCGTCCCCCTCCGCCCGGCCCAGGTCCTGGCCGCGCTCGCCGCGCGGATGGACCCGGACACCGTCCTCGTTGAAGAGACCCCCTCCAGCCGCCCCGACCTGCACCGCATCGTCCCCGTCCGGCGGCCGATGGGGTTCCTTTCCGCCGCCATGGGCGGACTCGGATTCGCCCTCCCGGCCGCCACGGGGGTGCGCATGGCCGCCCCGGACCGCCCGGTCGTGGCGGTCGTCGGCGACGGCTCCTCCCTCTACCAGGTGCAGGCCCTGTGGAGCGCGGCCCGCTACGGGGCCGGAGTCCTGTTCATCGTGCTGGCCAACGGCCGCTACGCCGTCATGGACCGCCTCGCCGAACGCCACGGCGGCAAGGCGCCCTGGCCCGACTTCGCACAGGTGTCGGTCGCCGCGCTGGCCCGCGGCCTCGGCTGCCCCGCCCGCACCGCCGCCACCGCCGACGAGGTCGAGGCCGCGCTCGACGAGATCCTGCCCGGACTGCGCGAGCGCACCGAACCCGTCGTCCTCGACGTCGCCGTGGCCCCCGACCCCGACTTCCGCCCCTGACCGGGCGGCCCGCCCGACCCCGCCTTCCGACCCCGCCGCCAGATCCCACCGCCCGACCACCGCACCCCACCCGGCCCGCAGAGGCCCCGACCTCCAGGAGCACCGCATGTCCCTGCTCGACCCGGCCGTCTTCGGCGGCCGTGTGTTCACCGGAGACTGGACGAAGCCGCGCGGCGGCGACGCCGCCGTGACCTCCCCGGCCACCGGGGAGGAGCTGGCCCGCATCGGCATGGCCGACGCCGACGACGTCACGGAGGCGGCGGCCCGCGCCGCCGGCGCGCAGCGCGGGTGGGCCGCCTCGTCCTTCGAGGAGCGCGCCGCCGTCCTCCGGCGCGCCGGTGCGCTCTTCGAGGAGCACGCCGACGAGGTCGCCGGGTGGCTGGTCCGCGAGGCGGGATCGGCCCAGGGCAAGGCCGGATTCGAGGCGCACCTGGCGGTCACCGAGGCCTATGAGTCGGCGGCGCTGGCCTCCCAGCCCGCGGGGGAGGTGCTGCGGACGGCCAAGCCCCGGCTCAGTTTCTCCCGCCGGGTGCCCGCCGGCGTGGTCGGGGTGATCTCGCCCTTCAACTTCCCGCTCATCCTGGCCATGCGGTCGGTCGCCCCGGCCCTGGCGCTCGGCAACGCCGTGGTGCTCAAGCCCGACCCGCGCACGGCCGTGTGCGGCGGGGCGGTGGTCGCCGAGGTGTTCCGCCGCGCGGGGCTCCCGGAAGGGGTGCTGCACGTGCTGCCCGGCGGCGCCGGGGCGGGTGAGCGGCTGGTGGCCGAGCCGCGGGTGCGCGTGGTGTCCTTCACCGGCTCGACCGCGGCCGGGCGCCGGGTCGGCGAGGCCGCGGGGCGCCACCTCAAGCGGGTCCACCTGGAGCTGGGCGGCAACTCGCCGCTGGTGGTGCTGGGAGACGCCGACGTCGAGGCGGCGGCCTCCGCCGGGGCGTGGGGCGCGTTCCTGCACCAGGGGCAGATCTGCATGACCACCGGTCGGCACATCGTGCACTCCTCCATCGCCGAGGAGTACGCCGAGCGGCTGGCGGCCAAGGCCGACGCGCTGGCAGTGGGCGACCCGGCCGGCGACCCGGCCGCGCTCGGGCCGCTCATCGACGAGGGCCAGCGGGACCGGGTACACGGCCTGGTGACCCGGAGCGTGGAGGCGGGGGCGCGGCTGCGCGCCGGGGGCTCCTTCGACGGGCTGTTCTACCGGCCGACGGTGCTCGACCGGGTGGACCCGGAGGTGCCCGCCTACGCCGAGGAGGTGTTCGGTCCGGTGGCGCCGGTCATCGCGTTCGACACCGAGGACGAGGCGGTCGCGCTGGCGTCGGAGGGGGAGTACGGGCTGTCGCTGGGGGTGCTGACGGGCAACCCGATGCGCGGCATGGAGCTGGCCGAGCGGATCCCGGCGGGGCTGGTGCACGTCAACGACCAGACCGTGGACGACGAGGCGACCGCGCCCTTCGGCGGGGTGGGGGCCTCGGGGACGGGGTCGAGGTTCGGCGGGACCGCGGCGAACGTGGAGGCGTTCACGGAGACCCAGTGGGTCACCATGCAGGCGGACATCGAGCGCTACCCCTTCTGAACCCGCCCCCTCGGGCCCACCCCCTCGGGCCCGGTCCCGCCCCGGCCCCGGTCCTCCGGGGCCGGGGCCCGGGGCGCTCACCCCTTCTCGGCGCCCGCGGTCAGGCCGGACACCAGGAGCCGCTGGGCCACCAGGAACCCGGCCACCACCGGCACGGTGATCGCGATCGACCCGGCCATGAGCACCGGCGCGGGCACGGCGAAGTCGCCCAGGCGCGCGATGCCCAGCGACACCGTCCACCGCTCCCGGTCGCCGACCAGGAACAGCAGGGCGAACAGGAACTCGTTCCAGGCGATCATGAACACGTACAGCGCGGTGGCGGTGATCCCCGGAAGCGCCATGGGCAGCACCACCCGCACGATCACCTGCAGCCGGTTGCAGCCGTCCACCTCGGCGGCCTCCTCCACCCCGGCCGGGACCGCCTGGAAGTAGCCGCGCAGCATGTACAGCGCCACCGGCACCGTCTGGGCCATGTAGATCAGCACCAGCCCCGTGAGGGTCCCGGTCAGGCCGACCCGGCTGAACAGCACGAACAGCGGGACGGCCAGCACGATGCCGGGGAAGAGGTAGACGGCGAGGAAGAAGCCGTTGACGGTGTCGCGGCCGAAGAAGCGCAGCCGGACGGCGGCGTAGGCGCCCAGGACGCTGCAGGCCACGGCGAGCACCGTCGTCCAGGCGGCGACCGCCGCGGAGTTGCGCATGAACCGGGCGAGGCCGAAGCCGCCGTCGTCCTCGGAGCGCAGGGCGGTCGCGTAGGGCCCGAAGTCGATCTCCGAGAGGGAGGGCAGCGCCAGCGGGTCCGCGACGAACGCGGCGAAGGGGCGCACGGACAGCACGATCCCGTAGAGGAGGGGACCGGCGGCGGCGATGGCCGCCAGGGCGATCACGACGACGCGCGCGACCGCGAGGACGCGCCGCTCCACGGCGTGCCGGTCCCACCGGCGCCGGACCGTCATGGGCGTCCTCCCCCGTCCTTCCTCCGGGGCGGCGGGGGGCATCACAGCCGCCCCTTCCGCACCAGGCGCAGGTAGAGCAGCAGGGGCACCGCGAGGGCGGCCGTCATCAGCACGCCCAGCGCCGCCGCCGACCCCACGTCCGCGCCGGTCACCAGTTCGCGGTACACCCGCACGGCCACCACCTCGGTGCCGCCCGCGCCGCCGGTCAGCAGGTACACGTCGTTGAAGTTCTGGAACGACCAGATGAACCGGAGCAGCGCCAGCACCCCCAGCACTCCGGCGAGCTGCGGCAGCAGCACGTGCCGGAACACCTGCAGCGGCGAGGCGCCGTCCACAACCGCCGCCTCCTCCACGTCGCGGGGCACCGCCTGCAGGCGCGCCGTCAGGAACAGGAACGCCAGCGGGAACGACTTCCACACCTCGAACGCGACGACCACGCTCAGTGCCACCGGGACCGGCAGCCCGGCCACGTCGATGCGGTGCTCGGTCAGGAAGTCGACCGGCGCCTCCCAGCCGAGGAACCGGCGGCCCGCCTCGTTCACCGCCCCGTACTGCGGGTCGAGCAGCATCTCGGTGATCGTGGCCGCCGCGACCACCGGCAGCACGTACGGCACGAGCGCCAGGCCCCGCATCAGGCCCCGGCCCCGGAACGGGCGGCGCAGGGCCAGGGCCAGGGCGAGCCCGGCGGCCAGCGAGCCCACCGTGGTCGCGGTCGCGTACACGAGGGTGGTGCGCACCGCCGCCCAGAACCCGGAGGCGGTGAGCACGTCGGCGAAGTTGGCCAGGGACACCCCGAGGTCGGCCGGGCCCAGCGCGCCGATCTCGATCAGCCGCAGCTCCTGCACCGACAGCACGAGCACGGCGGCGAACGGCAGCAGCACCACCGCGCCCACCACCAGCAGGGTGGGAGCGACCAACAGCCGCCCGTGCAGCTCCTCACGGGCCCGCCGGGTCAGACCCCGGCGGTGGTACACGCGGCCGGGGCCGGGGGCGGCGGTCGGCGTGCGGCCGTCTGGGCCCTCTGGCGGCCCGGTCACCAGGCCCCTCCTGCTCCGATACCCCGCCCCCGGGGTCGGGGAGCCGGTCCGCCTGCGGCCGGGCAGGAGAGGAGGCGAGAGCGGCGACCGGCCTTCGGAGGGCCTGGTCGGCCGCCTCCGCTCGTGCGTACAGTGTGGGTTCTCAACGGGGCCTCCCGGTCGGGCGGTCGTCGGGGGAGCGGGAGGCCCGGCGGGCGACCGCTGGAAGCCGCCGCCGGGCAGCGGGAAAGCGTCACTCCGTGTCGGCCTGGACCGCGCGGGCGGCGTCGGCCATGGACGCGGCGACGACCGCCGGGTCCTCGCCCTCGAAGAGCGGCCCGATCTCCCCGGCGAGAGTGTTCTCGGCGGCCAGTGGGCCCGCGAACGCCGCGTGCTCGGTGCCGTAACCCCACCTGCGGAAGGACTGCGCGCCCTCGACGATGTCCCCGATCACCGCCTCGCCGTAGAACTCCGACAGCGGGGCCCGGGCGTCGTCGTCCTCCCCGGTCGGCAACTCCGACCACGCGTCGGCGTACACCTGCGGGTCGTCGGGCGTGCCGGGCCGCACGGGGACCCGCCCCTCGGGCGAGACCTCCAGCGAGTCCACGTAGCCGGGCCCCATCAGGTACTCGACGAACGCCCGCGCGTCCGCGGTGTCCGCGCCGACCGGCACGCCCAGGTTGAGGGTGACCCCGTACTGCACGGGCGACCCGTCGGGGGCGGTCAGGGCGCCCACCGTCCCGGAGTTCTCCGCGAGGAACTCCGGGTCGTCGGAGCACTCCGGGCACGTCGGAGGGAAGTCGGGGGCCAGCCCGGCCAGCTCGTCGTAGATGTGCGAGCCCCAGAACAGCATCGCCGCCTCCCCGGCGAGGTAGGCGGCGCGGGTGGTCTCCACGTCCTGGTCGCCGGGGACCGACGCCCCGGCCATGCGGGCGTAGGCGTCCAGGGCGTCCACGCACTCGGGCGCCCCCAGGGCGACCTCGCCCGCCTCGTCCACCAGCTCGCAGCCGCCGGCCAGCAGCAGCGCCTCGATGGTCTGCGTGGTGAACGGGTCGCCCGGGGCGGTTCCGAGCACGATCCCGGCCCTGCCGTCCCCGTCGAGCTCCTCGGCGGCGTCGGCGACGTCCTCCAGCGTCGCGGGCGGGTCGAGCCCGGCCTGCTCGAACAGGTCGGCCCGGTACACGAGCACCTGGCCCCAGCCGTCGCTGGGCACGGCGGCGGTGTCGCCCTCGAAGGTGACCATGCGCAGGGCGTTGCGGCTGAAGGTGTCGGGACCGAGCTCCTGGACGACCTCGAGCGCGGTCCCGGTGTCGAGCACGCCCTGGGCGGTCCAGGAGGCGGCCTGGTCGGGGGCGAGCAGCACCACGTCGGGCACGTCGCCGGAGGCGGCGCCGACCGCGATGCTCTGGTTCTGGTCCTCGGCGGACATCGGCACCACGTCCACCTCGATGCCGGTCTCCTCGGTGAACGCGGCGGCGGTGGCCTCCTGCTGGGCGAGGCGGTCGGGGGTCACGTGCGGGGTCCAGAACACGAGGGCGCCGTCGTCCTCGGGGGCCTGGCAGGCGGCGAGGGGGAGCAGCAGGGCCGCACCGAAGGCGCCGGCGGCGCGGGACGGGCGGCGGGCGGTGTGACGGATGAGGCGGCGGAAGGGGTGGGGGCGCGGCTCGGGCATCGGCACCTCCGTGAGGCGGCGGCCGGCCGTGGCGCGGTGGCGCGGCCGGGTCAGTGGGGCGGGATCGGCGGGACGGGCGGCGGGCGGCCCTCGAGCGCGGCGAGGGCGGCCAGCACGCACGCCCCGGTGAGGGCGAGCGGGGCCACGGCGGCAGGGCGCCCGGCGGCGGTGACCTTCTCCGGCAGGGCGCCCAGGCGGGTGCGGCGGGCGTCCAGCCAGTCGAGCAGGCGCGCGGCGACGGCGCGCTCACCCAGGCAGGAGGCGGACATCGCGAACAGGGACACCTGCGGGGTCCAGGCGGTGACCGGGTCGGGCCAGTCCTCGCCGGGGCGGACACCGCCGTTGGACACCCGCAGCGCGTCGAGCGTGCGCAGCCACGCGGCGTGTGGGCCGGGGCGGCCGGGGGCGAAGGGCGGGAGCAGGAAGGCGACGGAGGCGTCCCGGCCGGTCGGGCCTCCGGGCGCCTCGGGGACGGCGCGGGGGTAATCGTGCGGGGCGAATCGGGCCTCGACGGCCGCCTGCAGCCCTTCGGCGAGGTCGACGGCCGTTGGGTCCCCGGTCAGTGCGGCCGCCGCCCTGGCACCGAGGGCCAGCGGTGCGGCGGTGCCGAGGGTGAGCTCGCCGGTGCGCTTCTCCCAGTAGTCGGGGGAGGGGCGCGGGAGGCGGGTGCGCGGGTCGAGGGACTCCTCGATGACGGCCAGGGCGCGCGGAACGAGGCGTTCGACGGCGGCGAGGTCGGTGGCAGGGGCGGCGGTCGTCGGCTCCCTCGCCGCCCCGTTGCCGTGTTCGCCGCCCATGTGCACCGGGTGGAGGGGGAGAGAATCCGTGGCCGCGTCCGGGAAGGACGCGAGGCCGTCGCGCCCGACGAGGGGACCCGTCTGCGCATCGCCGGGCGTCGGGACGGCGGCGCGGGGTGACGGTGGGCCGGGATCACCGCCCAGCCTCTCCAGGACCCAGGCCGCCCACAGCACCCACCCGGCGCCGTCGAGCTGGACGCCCCGGTCATCGGGCACGTCCCCGGAGCCGTCGGGCAGGTACCGCGCCTGCCAAGGGCCGGACCGGGGCAGGACGCGCTCCAGGTACGCCAGCACGCGGGCCGCTTCGGCGTGCAGCCCGCACAGGGCCAGCGCCACGGCGCAGTAGGAGGCGTCACGGGGCCACACATACCGCCAGTGGGGGCTGGCGGCGGCCACCATCGCGCCGTTGGGGAAGAACAGCGCCCGGATGTCGATGAGGGCGGTGCGCGCCATGTCGCACCAGCGCGACGACTGTCCGGGGATCCGGGCGGAGGTGAGTTCGGCACGGCGGGCGGCCACGGAGGCCGGGTCGGCCGGTGCGGCGCCGTGCAGCGGCCAGCGCGGGTCGAGCAGGGCGGTTCCGGGCACGCGCAGCCGGTGCGAGTGCGGCGGCAGCGCGAGCGGGGAGCCGTCGGCGCCCTCGGCGACCCCGTCGGTGTACAGCCGGGTCTCGGGGGACCAGGCGGTGCCCCGGGTCCCCAGCGGCGCGTCCGTGTCCGGGGCACCGTTCTCCAAGGCCATGGGACCACCTCACTCGCCGTACCGCCCGCCTCCCGCCTGAACGGACCGGAGTGCGGGAGGGGGCGTTCACCCTGCACGCCGATCGTCCCCATTCCGGGGCCGTCTGACCAGACCCGACCGTCCCGGCCGTGTTGCGCCGGTGACCGGTCGGGACGAAGGGGAACAGAACGCTGTGAAACGCTTTGGAAAAGGGGGCTCCGAAGCCCGGATCACGGTCCGGGAGAAAGCAGGGCGGGGGCGCGCCGTCCGGCAGCGCTCACTCACCCACCGGGGCTGGGCCCCGGTGGGGAAGCCCGCGAGGGCTGCGGCCGTCCGGGCCGGACGGCCGACCGGGCAGGTGTCCTCCTCAGTGGACGCCGTCGACATCCTTGTCTGCGTCCCGTCGGGACGGGCTACGGGCTGGGCCCTGCCGGTCCCGGACGTGGCGGGCGGCGTCGGCGGCGGCCCTGCGCGCCGCCGTCTCGGATTCGACCAGGAGCTCGCGCAGGTAGTGGATCTCGCGCTGCTGGCGGGCGACGATGCGGTCCATCGACCAGGTGGCGTGGTTCGACGTGAGGACCCATCCGGTGATCGCCCCCGCGATGAAGCAGGCGAGGGCGGTGAACAGAACGGCCATGGACCGTCCTCCTCCCTTGACCGACCCGCCGGACCGCCGCCCGGGGTGGCCGCCTTCGGCCATCCCGGACCGTCCGGCCACCATCAGGGGAGCACATGGAGGGAATGCTTGCCGATACACAGAATCCGCGCGAGCAAGCACGGGAAGCAGGCAAGCAAGCAGGAACGGTCACCCGGAAGGGAGCCCTCCATGGCCGGATCCGCCCACGAGCCGAACACCCCCGAGCTGGGAATCCTGGGAGAGCTCCTGCGGGCCGCCCGCACTGCGGCCGGGGCGACGACACGCCAGGTGGAGGGGTTCTCATCCGGCCACGTGTCGAATGTCGAGAACGGTAGGGTGATGCCGTCCCGACAATTCATCCTTGTTTACGTGAACAGGTTCGGCTGTGACCGCAGGCGCGTAATGATGGCCTATCGGCGTGCCGTGGACGCGGGAAGTGCCCGACGGCGGCAGCGCTCGAACGGCCTTGCAAAGGAAGCCTCCCCGGAATCGGTGACAGTCGAATCTCCATTTAGTCACATCCGGGAAACGTATCGCACGGAAGAGGTTGAGACGACGTACAGGATCGGTGATCGCGGTGAAATAGAGGAAGTCGTGACCATCCGGACGATAACGGCCGTCGCTCCGCAGGTCTTCCTTGCCGCCGCGAGGTTCACCTATCCGACGGACCCCAATGAAGGGGTCCTCACCGTGCAGGCCGGAGCGGGGTGCCGGAAGGTCCGTTCAGAAGAATCACCCACCGGTGCTGTGACCTCCGTCTTCCGGCTCGATCGAGTCTTAGGGCCGGACAGCGGGCCCTTTGCCTTCTCGATGCGGGTCAAGGTGGCGTCGCATGCGCCGGCGATGCCCAAGGTTCGCTACCATACGTCCACGCGAACCCACAGGTACTCGCTCCGCGTGCAATTCAGCGGGCGACGACTGCCCCAGGCCGTGTGGTGGTTCCGTGAGGACTCGGCGTTGGATGTCGAGTACGGGGTGCCGGTGGAGGAACGGTTCATCTCCGGTGACGGAAGCGGCCTGTACTTCCAGGACTTCTTCGATCTCGACGATGAGCACTGCGGGATCGCCTGGCGCTGGACGAGGGGCTAGAAAGAGGAAAAATGGAGGAGGAGTGACCGGCGACAAAGGTGTTGTCGGACGGCCTCCGGGGGCGACTACAGTCACACTCCGAGGGCGAGACGCTGCGGACCCTGTGCGGCGCCCGTTCGATGCGATCAGTCGTCTTCGTGCATCGGCACCTCCGAACGTTCTCTAGGGAACTTCGATCGCTCAGGGGCGTGCCCCGGTCAACGCGGGGTAGTGGAGGGCTCTCACCGATGGTGTACCCGAGGAGGGACCGCATTACCTCGGGTGATCGGTGCCGTGGTCCAGGACATGCCCTGAAGCGGGCCTGGGCGGACCGAGGCTGCCGCTGGGTCCTCCCGTGCTCGGCCGCCCACAAGGGGGAGCGGTGAGGGCCCCGCATTTTCCTGATTCCGCGCGGAATCGCATCTGGGAAGCTTGCTGACCAGGTAACAAGCCGTCACTCGGGAAATTTCACAAGGTGCGCATTGGCGACCCTCGCCTCGCTCGCCAAGTCTGCGACATGGATGAGGATGCGGCCGGAATCGGCCAGGCGCTTCGCTCCCGTCGCCTCGACGAACAGGGTCGGCTCGCTCCATGCGTAGACGATGCGCGGGATCGGTGTCCCCAGGATCAGGTCCGCGCACGGGGACGGGCGGGATGCGCGCCTTCCGCAGGGCTCCAGGGAGCTGTACAGCGTGGCGCCCGCCAACCGTGCGTCGCCGGGGGCCAATTCCCTGAGCGCCGTCTCCTCCGCGTGGTCGTGCGGGTCGTCCCGGCGCGAGTACCCCTCCGCGATCACCTCCCGGTTCCGGTCGGCGATCACGCACCCGACGGAGAACGCGGTCGTCGACGGCGGGCACAGGCGGGACAGCTCGATGGCGCGGTGCAGGAGCGCACGGTCGCGGTCGTCGGCGGTCGCGGGCGGTCCGGTCTCCGGTCGGCCGGTCATCGGTCCGTCCCGTGGGCGGCGGCGTCGAACGCCCCGCCGTCCGTGCCGGTTTCGAGCCCTTGCGCGTCGGTCCCGGCGGAGGCGGCCTCGCCGGGGTCCCCGGCCCGCACGGACCTGTACCGCATCACCGCGATCTCCCCCAGCCGCCGGACGTCCTCCAGGCGCATCGGGCTCCCCGGCCCGTCGGGGAAGACCCCCGGCCCCGTGAACCTCGGGGCCGTCGCGTCCCCGACGAAGAACGGTGCCACGGCCAGGCGCAGCTCGTCGGCCACCCCGCTGGTCAGGAACAGCGTGTGCACGTGGGTCCCGCCCTCGACCAGCAGCCTCTTCACGCCCCGCCGCGCCAGGTCGGCCAGGACCACCTCCAGCGCCGGCGGGTCCCCCGCGTCCACGACCGAGGTCCCCGGCGAGTCCAGGAAGCGCTGCTCGGCGGCCGGGTACGCGCTCGCGCCCGTGTAGACGACCTTGCCGGCGTCGCCGGTGACGAAGAACCGCGCCCCCGGGTCGAGCTTCCCGCTCTCGCACAGCACCGCCTTGACCAGGTCGCCCGTGCGCCCCTCGGCGAGGCGCCGCTCGCGGCGGGCGGGGGAGCGCACCAGCAGGCGCGGGTTGTCCTTGCGGACCGTCCCCGCGCCGACGAGGATCGCGTCGCACTCGGCGCGGAGGGCGTCGACCTCATCGAAGTCCTCGTCGTTGGAAAGCCGGAGGCGGTCGGGGCTCGCGTCGTCGATGTACCCGTCGAGCGAGACCGCGCAGCTCAGGATGGTGTAGGGACGGTCCATGGCGGACAGGTTAGCGTCCCGGCGCCGCGCCGCACCGCCCGCTGTACCCGTCACACCCGGCGCGGGACCAGCGCCTCGTCCAGAACCCTCCCCTGCGCCCCCGCCGGCGGGTCCGCGCCCAGCAGGCGGCAGAGCGTCGGCGCGACGTCGATGATCCCCGGCTCCCGCAGCCGGGCGCGCGCCCGCACCCCCGCGCCCGACAGGGTCAGCGGCGCGCGCGCCTCGCGCAGGCTCGCGTGGCCGCCGCGCTCCGCGCCGCCCACCGCGTCCGGGTCCACGAAGGCGAACGGCGGCCGCGCGTCGAGGGCCAGGTCGCCCTCTTCCGGCGCCGCGCCGAGGGCGTCGAGGTCCTCGCGGGTGAGCACCGCCTCCAGCTCGTCGAGGCCGTGCAGGGCCCGCAGCAGGCGGGCACGCCCCTCGGGCGAAGCCGCGGCGCCCCGCAGGTAGGCATTGGCCGCGCGGGGGCTCGCCGTCAGGACGACCTCCGTCGCCGGGTCGGGCGCCTGCCCCGAGTACAGGCGTTCGACCGAGAGGCCCGCCGCGGCGACCGCCCCGAACACGGCGGGCTCCAGGGAGCGGGTGTAGCCGGTCATGCCGTGGTCGGACACGAGGACGAAGGCGGTCCGTCCCAGCAGGCCCGCTCGGCGCACCTCCGAGACGATCCGGCCCAGACCCGCGTCGAGTCCGGTCAGGCGCTCGCGGATGCGCGGCGAACCGGGGCCCTCCCGGTGCCCGATGGTGTCGAGGTCGGCCGAGTACGCCGCGATCAGGTCGGGCACCCGCGGCAGCCGCACCGGAGTCCCGCCCGAGTCGACCGGCTCGCCGCGCAGGGCCGCCACCACCGCGTCGACGTTCTCCTCCCACGTCCTGCCCTGGCTGTACAGGCCCTCGGGGTCGCCATAGGCGGTGCCGCGGTCCTCCACGATGTACCACCCGGCCGACAGCACCGTCCGGCCCTGCCGCCGCAGCGCCTCGGCCAGGGTCTCGGCCCGCATCGCCCGGGTCTGCCCCCGGGCCTTCCCCGTGGCCGGGTCGAGCACGTAGGCGGTGTTGCGGTGCACCTCGGGGCGGGCACCGGTCGCGGCGCTCGCCCGGTTAGGGTTGGAGACCGACTTGTAGGTGCACTCCATCACCGCGTGCGCCCCGCTCCACATCAGCCCGGCGAGCACGGGAGCGCAGCTGTCCAGGTCCTCCTCCAGGTAGGCGGGGTCCACGCCGTCCCAGTCGATGAGCACGACCGGGCCAGAGGGCCGCCCGGGTCCGGCGGAGCGCTCGGGCGCGGGGGCGGCGGAGGGGCGGGTGTCCGCGGCGTCCCGTTCCGAGGCGGTCCGGTACGCGCCGGCCGGGGCACCGGCACGGGCGGGTGGTGCGACACGGTGACCGGCCACGGCGGACCCCCTCGGGGCAGGAGTCGGAACGCGGACGCGGCGATCGTATCCCCGCCGGGACCGGAATCGTCAGACCCGTTTGGGAGGGTGTTCCGGCCGCAGAGGGGCCGCCCCGGCCCCGAGCCGGTCGAACACAGAAGGAGAATGCGTGAAGTTCGCCCTCGTCATCCTGGAGAACACCGCCTCCCGCCGGTCCATCGAGCGGGACCGCGCGGCGCACCGCAAGGCCATCGAGGCCTGGATGGGGGAGACCGCCGCCACCGGCCGGCTCGTCGGCGGGGACGCCTTCGAGACCGAGGAGACGGCGCCCGTCACCGTCCGCGCCGGCGCCGACGGGGCCCGGGCCGCGACCGAGGGCTCCGCCGTCCCGGGGGACGAGACCCTCGGCGGCTACATCCTGGTCGAGACCGCCGGCCGCGACGAGGCCGTGGAGATCGCCCGCACCTGGCCCACGCCCGAGACCATCGAGGTCCGGCCGGTCATGGCCGGGTGACCCCCGGCGCCCCCGCCGTGGCTGCCCCCGCCGCAGCGCGCCCGCCGGAGTGATGCGGCCTCCGGTGGTCGTGGCCGCCCCTGACCGGCGCCGAATGCGCAGGCTCCTCGGGACGCCGACCCGAGGGGCCTGCGAACCGGTCGGTCCCGGACCGAGCCGGGATCGCGGTCACATGCGGCCGACGTCCGTCACGTGCAGCACGGCGCGGCCCTCCTCGTCGGAGGCGGTGAGGTCGACCTCGGCCGAGATGCCCCAGTCGAGGTCGCCCTCCGGGTCCTCGAAGGCCTGGCGCACCCGCCACACCGCGTGCTCCCCGTCCTCCTCGATGGACAGCATCTTCGGGCCGCGCGCGTCGGGGCCCGTGCCGATGGTGTCGTGCTCGGAGAAGTACTCCTCCAGGGCCTCCTCCCACTCCTCGGCGTCCCAGCCGTCCTCGCCGTCCAGGCGGCCCAGCTCGTCGTAGCGCCGCAGCGCCGACAGCTCCACCCTGCGGAACATCTCGTTGCGCACCAGCACCCGGAACGCCCGCGCGTTCGCGGTGACGGGGCGCTGCCGCTCCTCCTGGGCGGCCTGCGGCTCCTCGTCCTCCTCCGGGTTGGTGAGCTGCTCCCACTCGTCCAGCAGGCTGGAGTCGACCTGGCGCACCAGCTCGCCCAGCCACTCGATGAGGTCGTGCAGCTCCTCGGTCTTGGCGTCCTCGGGGACCGTCTGGCTCACCGCCTTGTAGGCGTTGGCCAGGTAGCGCAGCACCAGCCCCTCCGAGCGCGCCAGCTCGTAGAAGGACACGTACTCGGTGAAGGTCATGGCCCGCTCGTACAGGTCGCGGGCCACCGACTTGGGACGCAGCGGGTGGTCGCCCACCCACGGGTGCCCCCGCCGGTACACCTCGTAGGCGTGGTCGAGCAGCTCCTCAAGCGGCTTGGGGTACTCGATCTCCTCCAGCCGCTCCATCCGCTCCTCGTACTCGACGCCGTCGGCCTTCATCTGGGCCACGGCCTCCCCGCGCGCCTTGTTGAGCTGCGCGCCGAGGATCTGGCGCGGGTCGTCCAGGGTGGCCTCGACCACGGTCAGCACGTCGAGCGGGTAGGTGGGCGAGGCGCGGTCGAGGAGTTCGAGCGCGGCCAGCGCGAACGTGGACAGCGGCTGGTTGAGCGCGAAGTCCGGCTGGAGGTCCACCGTCAGGCGCGCGGTGCGCCCGTCGCCGTCGGGCTCCTCCAGCTTCTCGACGATCCCGCCGTCGATGAGCGACCGGTAGATCGCGATCGCCTCGCGGATGTGCTTGCGCTGGAACGGCCGGTCGTCGTGGTTGTCGGTGAGCAGGTGCCGCATGGCCGCGAAGCAGTCGCCCGGCCGGGCGATCACGCTCAGCAGCATCGCGTTGCTGACCTTGAACCGGGACTTCAGCGGTTCGGGCGAGGCGGCGATGAGCTTCTCGAAGGTGGACTGGTCCCACCCGACGAACCCCTCGGGCGCCTTCTTGCGCACCACCTTGCGCCGTTTCTTCGGGTCGTCCCCCGCCTTGGCCAGCGCCTTCTCGTTCTCGATGACGTGCTCGGGGGCCTGCGCGACCACGTTGCCGACCGTGTCGAAGCCCGCACGGCCCGCGCGGCCGGCGATCTGGTGGAACTCGCGCGCGCTGAGGCGGCGCACCTTGGTCCCGTCGTACTTGCTCAGCGCGGTGAACAGCACCGTGCGGATGGGCACGTTGACGCCCACGCCCAGGGTGTCGGTGCCGCAGATGACCTTGAGCAGACCGGCCTGGGCCAGCCGCTCCACCAGCCGCCGGTACTTGGGCAGCATCCCCGCGTGGTGCACGCCGATGCCGTGCCGCACGTACCGCGACAGGTTCTTGCCGAACTTGGTGGTGAAGCGGAAGTTGCCGATCTCCTTGGCGATCGCGTCCTTCTCGGCCCGCGTGCACATGTTGATGCTGGTCAGCGACTGCGCGCGCTCCACCGCCTGGGCCTGGGTGAAGTGCACGATGTAGATGGGGGCCTCGCGGCCCTCCAGCAGCCCCTCCAGCGTCTCGTGCAGGGGCGTCTTGCTGTAGGAGTAGTACAGCGGCACGGGCCGCTCCGCCGAGGTGACGACGGCGGTCGACCGGCCGGTGCGCCGCGTCAGGTCCTCCTCGAACCGGCTGACGTCGCCCAGCGTGGCCGACATGAGCAGGAACTGGGCCTGAGGCAGCTCCAGCAGCGGCACCTGCCAGGCCCAGCCGCGGTCGGGCTCGGCGTAGAAGTGGAACTCGTCCATGACCACGGTGCCGATATCGGCATCGGCCCCGTCCCGCAGGGCGATGTTGGCCAGCACCTCGGCCGTGCAGCACACGATGGGCGCGTCGGCGTTCACGCTGGCGTCGCCGGTCATCATCCCGACGTTGTCGGTGCCGAAGATCGCGCACAGGTCGAAGAACTTCTCCGACACCAGGGCCTTGATCGGCGCGGTGTAGAAGGCGCACTCGTCCCGCGACAGCGCCGCGAACAGCGCCCCGGCGGCGACCAGGCTCTTGCCCGATCCGGTGGGGGTGTTCAGGACGACATTGCTGCCGGAGACGGCCTCGATCAGGGCCTCCTCCTGGTGCGGGTAGAGGGTGAGGCCACGCTCCTCGGCCCAGGAGGCGAACGCCTCGAAGACGGTGTCGGGTTCGGGCCGGGCCGGAAGTTGTTCAAGGAGACTCACGCTCTCCATACTGCCTTCTCCGCGGCACTGCCTTCTTCAAGGGACTCGTACCTGTGGACGAGCGCCGACACGGGGGCGGGCGGCCGGACCGCCCGCCCCCGCGGTCAGCCGGTCGCGCCGCCGTTCATCTCGCGCACACGGCGGCCGTGCGGCACCCGTCGGCCCGACACCGGCAGGAAGCCCTCCGAGACGCCGGATTCGGGCGCCCGCACCGCGGCGTCGTCCGGGTAGAGCGCGAAGTCCAGGTGGACGAGCCCGCCGTGGTCCAGCGTCACCCGCGCCACCCGGGGCGAGTGGCCGGGCGCCGACGCGAGCAGGGTCAGCCGGTCGCCGGGCAGGCCCGTGCCACTGTAGGCGCCGTCGGTTCCGCTCTCCAGGGCGGCGACGTGCCGTCCCGCGTGGTCGACGACGCTGACCACGGCGCCGGCGACGGGGCGCCCCGAGGTGTCGGTGACCCGGCCGATCAGGGACGGCGCGGCGTCGGCACCGGGCCCAGCCCCGACGGCGTCGTCGGCGTGCTCGGGGGCGGTGCGGCTCCCGCCCTCGGCGTGCGCGCCGGGAGCGCGCCGCCGCGCGCGCTCGCGCACGGTGGCCGCCACGAGCAGCAGGGCGCCCAGCACGAGCCAGCCCCCGAGCACGGCCACCGCCGGCCACAGCCCGGCGCCGTCGAAGTACAGGACCGCGCGGATGGCGTCGAGGGCGCGCCCCATGGGCAGCACGGGGTGCAGGCTCTGGAAGAACTCCGGGACCATCGGCAGCGGGATCGCGCCGCCGCTGGAGGGCATGCTCAGGAGCACGAACACGGTCATCGCGACGCCGGGCAGCCACTTGGTGACGAACGGCGCCAGGCCCAGGCAGGTCCAGGAGACGGCCTGGGTGAGCAGGAACGCGATGGGGATGACGGACAGGTCGTGCGGGATCGCGTCCAGCACGTCGGCGACGGTGTAGCAGAACACCGAGGTGAAGGCGCCGAACCCGGCGACGGTGAGGACCTTGGCGCGCCGCCGCAGGTGCGGGGCGTGCGCGGAGAGCATGATCACCGCGATGTAGCCGGTGAGCGTCCATGTGAGCACGAGGTAGAAGAGCGACATCCCCATGCCGTCGCCGGGGGCGGTGGGCGCGGCGTCGGTGACCTCCAATTCCGCGCCGTCGTGGGCGGCGACCGGGGTGAAGGTCGACACCGCGGTCTGCTCCAGGGCCGCGCCGAGCGACCCTGCGACGTACAGCTCGTGGTGGGCCGGGTCGTAGGCGGCCACGGCGTCGGTGTCCTGGACCTCCTGCTCGGCGTCGTCGGTGGGCACGACGTCGAAGCCGCCGGGGGAGGCGTCCTCCAGGGCGACCGAGACCGCGGCCGCCGCCTCTTCGCCCTGGACCGCGACCGGGAGCTCGTGCGGGGCGGGGCTGTGGAAGGGCAGCAGGTAGCAGAACATGAAGCCGGCGGCGAAGAGCACGGGGAACCACAGGGCGTTGGCCAGGGTCCGGGCGGTCTCCAGGGCGCGGGAGGCGCCGCCGGGCGACGTCGCGGTCTCGTTGGGCACGTGTCACCTCGGGCAGGACGGGTCGCGGACAGGGGCGCCGGAAGGCACAAGGGGGGACACCTCCACGGTAGAGGTGAATGTGCAGTATTGCAAAAATGCAGTAGTGTAATTATTTGTGAACCGCCGTGGACCCGCACCTCCGCCCCGCGCCGGTACAGTCGTGCCCGGCGGATCCGGGAGCGACGAGGTGAGGGGCGCGGGGCGCACGATGACGACGGCCGACGAGGGCGCCGGACTGCGTGAGCGCAAGAAGCGGATGACCCGGCAGGCGCTCCGCACCGCGGCGGTGCGGCTCTTCGCCGAGCGGAGCCCCGCCTCGGTCACCGTCGAGGAGATCTGCGCCGAGGCCGGGGTGTCGCCCCGCACCTTCTTCAACTATTTCGACTCCAAGGAGGAGACCCTCCTGCCCTTCACCCGCGACACCTACGAGGAGGTTGCGGGGCGCGTGCGCGCGCGGCCGCCGGAGGAGGAGCCGCTGGAGGCGGTGCGCGCGGTCGTCGAGCAGTCCATCGCGCGGGCGGTGGCGGGCGACACGTGGCGCCAGGAGGCGGCGCTGCTGCGCGCGAACCCGCAGGTCCTCCAGCGGGGGATGGTCGCGGCGCGCACTCTGAACCTGGCCCTGCGCGACGGCCTGGGCGAGCGCACCGGGCGCGGGGCGGACGACCCCTATGTGCGCCTGGTGGCGGCGGTGTCGGTGACGGCGGTGCACGTCGCCGTGAACGTGTGGCAGGGGTCGGCCGAGGAGCGGGACATCTCCCAGGTCCTGGCCGAGGCGTTCGACGGCATCGAGAGGGGCCTCACGCCTCCGCCGGAGTGAGAGGCAGGGGGCGGGGTTCGGACGTGTGCATCCGCGTGAACCCTGGAGACGCGAAAAGGGCGCGCCCCTCTGGGGGACGCGCCCTCGAGCCCTGAGAACGGGCGCCGTGAGCGGGCCGGGTCAGACCAGGCCCAGCTTGCGGACCGCCTCGCGCTCCTCGACCAGCTCCTGGACGGAGGCGTCGATGCGCTCGCGGGAGAACGCGTCGATCTCCAGCCCCTGGACGATCTCCCACTTGCCGCCGCGGGAGGTGACCGGGAAGGAGGAGATGATGCCCTCGGGGACGCCGTAGGAGCCGTCCGACGGGATGGCCGCCGAGGTCCAGTCGCCCTCGGGGGTGCCGTTGACCCAGTCGTGGACGTGGTCGATCGCGGCGTTGGCGGCGGAGGCGGCCGAGGAGGCGCCGCGGGCCTCGATGATCGCCGCGCCGCGCTTGGCGACCGTCGGGATGAAGTCGTCGCGCAGCCACGCCTCGTCGTCCACCGCCTTGGCCCCGGTGGTGCCGTTGACTTCGGCGTGGAAGATGTCGGGGTACTGGGTCGCCGAGTGGTTGCCCCAGATCGTCATCTTCTTGATGTCGGTGACCCCCACGCCCAGCTTCCTGGCGAGCTGGGTCAGGGCCCGGTTGTGGTCCAGGCGCGTCATGGCGGTGAACCGCTCGGCCGGGACGTCCGGGGCGTGCGCCTGGGCGATGAGCGCGTTGGTGTTGGCCGGGTTGCCGACCACCAGCACGCGCACGTCGTCAGCGGCGCCGGCGTTGATCGCCTCGCCCTGGGGCTTGAAGATCCCGCCGTTGGCCTCGAGCAGGTCGGCGCGCTCCATCCCCTTGGAGCGCGGACGCGCGCCCACGAGCAGGCCGACGTTGACGCCGTCGAAGGCCTGAGTGGCGTCGTCGAAGATGTCGATGCCCTTGAGCAGCGGGAAGGCGCAGTCGTCCAGCTCCATCGCGGTGCCCTCGGCGGCCTTCACGGCCTGCGGGATCTCCAGAAGGCGGAGCTTGACCGGGGTGTCGGGACCAAGCAGCTGCCCGGAGGCGATGCGGAACAGCAGCGCGTAGCCGATCTGGCCGGCGGCACCGGTGACGGTGACATTGACGGGTACTTGGGCCATGACCTTCTTCTTCTCCTGGTGACGTGTGTGCGACCCGCGATGCTATCTCGCGGCCCGCCGCCCCGCCCGGCCGCCCCCGGCCCCAACGGCCGAAGCGCACCCGCGGGCGCGGGACCACCCTATTGCCCATGGTCGCGCCCCGTACGCGCGCCCGCCCCGCACCGCGCCCGGCCTGTCGTCCCCCTGGCCTAGCGTGCCGTCTTCGGCAAGGTCGGCGCGAAGGCCCGGCGGGGCGGGCCGTGCGGCGGTCCCCGTCGCTGCGGTCGCGCAGCGACGCCCTGTAAGATGACGGCGCGCGGAGGCCCTGAGGCCCCCGGAACCGTCGGGCGGACGTCCGACGGGGACGCGGGGTGGTAGCTCAGCTGGTCAGAGCAGGGGACTCATAATCCCTGGGTCGCGGGTTCGAGCCCCGCCCACCCTACGGCTGCGCATCGAGGAACCCCAGTCCATGGGTGCTGTGTGCCATGGCGCTGGGGTTTCGCGCTTCGGGGCGGGGCCCAAGGGGGCACGGGCGAGGCCGGTGTGGGCCTGCCGGGACGCCTAGAGGCCGTAATCCAGCGCGAACAGGCGCGGGGAGGTGCACTGCTCGGTCGCGTCGGTGTCGTCTCGGTCCACCGCCTTCAGGCCGTCGGGGGCGCACGCGAGAAAGACGCCCATGATCCTGTCGTCCTCCATATAGGAGGTCAGGTACCGGGTGCCCAGTCCGACATCGATGAGGAACTCCTCCTCATCCTCGTGCGACAGTCCGGGGCCCGTCGCCTGGAGCGGTGCCGAAAGCCGCTCCTGCCTGTCGGGGCGCGTGTCGGACCACAGGAATCGCGACCCGGCCCGGACGGTGTGCCTGGCCCCGAACACATGGGGGAGATGGCGGGGGGCGACGGCGGTGTCGACCTCTTCACCGGTCTTCGGGTCCAGCACGAACGGTGCTCCGTCCAGGCCCAGCGTAAGGACGGTGTCTCCGTGTCCGCCGTCCTCGAGAGCGATGAAGTACGCCTCTTCGGACTCTTCGGTGTGTTTCCAGAGCGGTTCGCCGGTCCGGGGATCGAGGCCCCAGAGCCCTCCCGGGGACGAGCAGGGGGTCTCCGTGCAGATTCCGGTCGATGCGAGGACCACTTCGGAGTTCGCTGCGACGAGAGCCGCGTTCGTGGGGATGTCAAGGTCGTCCGCGAGCTCGGTCTCGTCGATCAGGTCGCCCGTCCGCGTGTCCCATCGCAGGAGCCGGGTGAAGTGATCCCCGCTTCGCTCCCTCCGGAAGGTGTACGCGACATCATTCGCGATGGCGACCGTTTCAGCGGACAGGACCTCGCCCACGCCCTCCTTCTCCATGAAGTACCCCGACCAGGTGACGGAACCGTCCCCTGCGTCGACGATGACGTCTTTGCCGACGACGTCGGGCTTCACGAGAACACGCGTGCCGTCATCGCGGAGGAACGGGTCCGAGTGGAAGCCCGATGAGATGTCGACGCGCTGCCAATCGGCCCCTGCGGAGCCGGGGTCGACGACGTACACGACGTCGTCGGCCCCGGCGTTGTCGTTTTCGTGGAGCCTTTCGGCGGCGAGGACGATGTCGT
>NZ_JAQFWQ010000075.1 GCF_027706725.1 Nocardiopsis endophytica | reverse complement strand
GGGTGGGGTCGGGCGCCTGGTGTACCTCCCCGTGCGCCGGTACCACTCGTTGGCGCCCGCCATCCACGTCTTCAGCGCCTCCACGTACCTGTGGACGGCCTCGCGGGTCGGGGCGTCCGCGGCGAGGCGGCCGAACAGGCGCGGGAGGGCCGCTTCGGCCTCTTGGAAGGACGCGATGCCGGCCGTGAACGCCGCGTAGGCCACGTCGACCGCCTCCTGCGGGCCGCACTCCAGGAAGCGCTCGATCGCCAGCACCCCGTTGCTCACCTCCCCCTCCTTCTCGGTCTCCATTCGGTAGGAGTGGATGTCGTTCCGGATTCCCGCCGTGTCCGCGAAGGCCTCCCGCATCGTTCGCAGGGGGGCCGAGCGGAGGACGGCAGTGGGGAGGTCGAGTTCAGGGGTTCCGGGCATCAGGGCGATGGACAGGTCCGCCCCCGACGTCGCGCGGCGCATCTCCAGGTGCTCGACGGGATCCGGCGGCCTTCCCCGGACGATGTTGTCCAGCTCCCACAGGTTCGCGCCGACGAAGTCCGCCACGGCGGATCGAAACCGGTGGCGCAGGGCCTCGGGCATGTCGGCGGACGTCTCGTGCCATAGGGACGTGATGGCGTGCTCGATCGGGGAGGGGGAGGAACGGGGCGGTGGGCTTGAGGGAGCGATCGGCATGAGGTCGGGGACGCGCTCTACGAACGCGCGCGCTCCGGGGACGTCCCGCTCGGTCTTATAGGCCGTCACGAAGTGGTCGTCGATCGCCATCAGGCACACGTCCCACTTCGCCGCCCGGCATACCTCCTCCGCGCTCGCGTCCGGGCGCGTCAAGGCCGTGAAGAGCGGCCGGTCGTCGGCGGTGAATGTCGCGTCGGTCCAGAGGGGCGGGGCCAGGAGACCGGATTCGCGCGCCCAGGTCCGGGCCTCCCGGCGGGCCGCCTCCACGTGGGGGTTGATCCTGTGCGGCCACGGCTGCTCGAACGGCGGCAGACGAAAGGGATGGTCTAAGGAGGGCGGGACAAAGGTCGGGGAGTGCGGGCGCGGGTGAGAGGTGATGGACGGGATGACGAGCCTCGGGGGTGAGTACGGGGGGTGAACGGCGGCCGGTTCCCGTGTCCCGGTCGGGCGGTACCTGGCCGTCCTCTCGTGCCACTCCACCGCCCCGGCATGCCAGTCCTGCAGCCCCTTTACGGTCACCGCGATCGCCGCGCACTCCCCCGGCGTCAGTCCGTGGTCGGCCACCCACGCCGGGGCCTCCGTCGCCGACATCTCCTCGAACCGGCGCATCCGCGCCGTGCGCACGCGGTTCACCAGCTCGGCCGCCTCCTGCGGAGACCGGTGCAGGTAGCGCTCCACCGACAGCACCGCGTTGTCCGGCCTGCCCTCCTCCTCGGTCTCCTTGCGATAGGAGTACAGGTCGTTCGCCAGGTGCGCGGCGTCCGCGAAGCAGGCCCTCAGGGACGCGAAGCGCCGCGTCCTCAGGACCCGGTCGGGCAGCGCCCCCGGAGACACCAGCCCCACCAGGTGCGTCGCCCATGCGGCCGCCCCGGAGTTCCGCCGGTCGGCGAAGAGTTTCAGCGGGTGCGGGATGTCCCCGCCCGACCGCCCCTCCCGCTCGGCGATGGACCTGATCAGCGCGCGCGTGGCCGCGGCGAAGCCCTCCGTCCAGGACTCGGGGGCGATCGCGGCGGTGCGCGGCCACAGGTCGGCCAGCCCGGTCTCGGCGGCGGAGCGCGGGGAGGCGGCGTGACGGCCGTCGGCCCCGGTGCCGTCGGCACCACCGGCGCCGCCGACGGGGCCGATGAGGTCGAGCAGGCGGTCCCGCCCTTCCCCGCCCGCGCCGGATCGGCGTTCGCCGCGGAAATGGTCGGTGACGAAGAACAGCCACGTGTACCACTGGGTGAGCAATTCGAGTTCCGCCGCCGAAGCGTCGGGATGCGCGTACGCCCCGAGGAGCCCGGTGTCCATCGCGTCGAATCCGCTCTCCGACCATCTCCCGCCCGCGCGCCCGCCGTCCCCCACCAGCATTCCCGCCCCCTTCGCCCATTCCTTCGCACGGGTGCGGGCCGCCTGCACGTTGACGTTCAGGCGCGCGGGATAGGGGCGGTACAGGTCGGGGACGACGTAGGGCTGCGCCATGGGCACGGCTCCGCTCTCTCCACGGGACTCCCCTCCGGAGTCAACCCTGCTCGGAGCGCATCCGCCGCGTCAACGAGAACGGAGAATGACGGGACGTTGTGCCGTTTCTCCGGGAAATGGACGAAACCGGGATGCGGTCGGACCGAATTGCGCCCGCCCCGGGACGGCCGGCCGGGCGGCCGACGGCGCGGAAATGTCGACAAATCGACGAATCGACAGGGAGACACGTCGACTCGGAACTCCCGCACTCTCGGGACGACTTTATCGGTTCCTCGCTTTCCGCGGGAGGGCTGACCGAAATCGGTGCCCTGCACCACCGCACCCCCTTTGTCGGGTGCGCCCCCGTCGGCCCCCTAGCGCGGCAGCGCCACCGACGCCTCCGCCGTGTGCATCAGGAACGCCAGCGTCTCCCGCAGGTACAGCCGTACCTGGGTCGCGTCGTGGTCCAGGTACCCGATGGACAGGTCCTCCCCCAGGCGCATCTCGAAGTCGCCGCCGCGCAGCGACACCAGCAGCCCCCCGCCGAGCGCCGGGGCCCACACGACGCCCCCGTCCGCGAGCTCCTTGAGGTGGTCCCGGACCGGGTACCCGTGGATACTCGTGTCGGACACCGCCGTGTACCCCTCCGCGTCCAGCAGCAGCGCGTACGGGCCGCCCACGCCCTCCTCCCGCAGCGCGCGCAGGGCCCGGCCGACCGCGTCGGGGAACTCGCGCACCGATTCGGGCAGCGGCACCGGCGCGTTGGACGACCCCTGGACGATCCCGGTGAAGCCGGCCGCCCCATAGCCGCCGAAGGCCATCGTGTCCTCGGCGAGCGCCATGCTCGCCACGGCGTCCTTGACCGGCTGCCAGTCCGCGTCCTGCGCCCCGCGCTCCACCGCGTCGACCTCTTCCCGGGCGAGCACGAACGGGACCTCCAGCTCGACGAGCGGGACCGACTCGCGCACCCGCGCGAGCACCTCCGCCCCCGGCGACGCCGCCGGGGCGGAGCGCCCGGTCCCCACCGCCGCCAGCTCCGGCCCCCCGGGGTCGGGCACGTCCACCACCTTGCGGGCGGCCGCGTGGCGCCGGAAGGTCCGCCGCGCCTCCTCCTCCAGATCGGCCCAGGCCGCCCCGGAGACGGGCGCCAGCCACCGGTGGAGGTTGTCTCGCGTGCTCATTCAGGGCTCCTCTCCGTCGGTGCCTCTCGTGCCTGTCATCGCCCTCAGGCCGCCGATGCCCAGGGACGCGCCGCCGGACCGCTCGCGCGGCGCCTCCGGCATGTCGTCCAGGAAGTCGAGCGTGGGGACGTGGAACAGCCCTCCGGTGAGGGCCGTGGAGAAGTCGAGGATGCGGTCGTAGGTGCCCGGCGGATCGCCGAGGAACATGTTCTCCAGCATCCGCTCGGTCACGTCCGGCGCGGACGAGTAGCCGATGAAGTAGGTCCCGAACTCCCCGTCGCCCACGCGCCCGAACGGCATGTTGTGCCGCACGATCTTGCGCTCGGTGCCGTCCGGGTCGGTGATGGTGTTCAGCGCGACGTGCGAGTCCGCGGGCTTCACGTCGTCGTCCATCTCGATGTCGGTGAGCTTGGTGCGCCCGATGACCGCCTCCTGCCGCTCGGTCGTCAGCGCCTCCCAGGCCTCCATGTCGTGGACGTACTTCTGCACGACCACGTAGGACCCGCCGGCGAACGCCGGGTCCTCGTCGCCGATGCGCACCGACTCCTCGGCCTCGGTGTCGGTGGGGTTCTCCGTGCCGTCGACGAACCCGAGCAGGTCGCGTTCGTCGAAGTAGCGGAACCCGTGCACCTCGTCGATGACCCGCAGCGACGGCCCCGCCGCCGCCATGAGCTGGTAGGCGAGCTCGAAGCACACGTCCATCTGCATGGCCCGGATGTGGAACAGCAGGTCGCCGGGGGTGGACGGGGCCCGGTGCACCCCGCCGTCCAGGGCCCGGAAGGGGTGCAGCCCGGCCGGGCGCGGGCCGGTGAACAGCCGGTCCCACACCGCCGAGCCCACCCCGGCCACGCAGGCCAGCCCGCTGCCCAGGTTCCGGAACCCCACGGAGCGCTGCAGGGCCTCCAGCGACCCCAGGACCTCGCGTGCCCCCTCCTCCCCGCCGGGCGGCACCACCGCCGTCAGGAAGATCGCGGAGCGGGTCAGCGGCGCCAGCACCGGCTGCGGCCGGGGGCGCCCGGAGGCGCTGGGCATGGGCTCTCCTCGCGGTCGGCGGCTGCGCCCGCGCGCGCGGGCGCGGTGGCCCGGCCCGAGCCGGGCGCGTCCCCACCGGACCTACCCGCGCCGGGTCAATGCCGGGTCGGCCGCGGACCGGCCCCAGGTCAAGGGGACCCCGGACGCCCCGTTTCGCCCCGGCGCGCCGATGTGCCCCAGGATTGACTCCGCACGCGTCCCCCACGAACGATCGGAGATCACCCGCATGGCGCGGAAACGGATCCTCGCGGCGGCGGCCCTGGCGGTGTCGGGCGCCCTGCTGCTGAGCGGTTGCAGCGGCGACTGGTCCGACTGGTTCGGGGGCGGCCCGCCGCAGGTGAGAGAGGAGTTCCCCTACACCAAGGAGGGGCGCATCTTCCAGGACACCGGGCAGGACAACGAGATGCGCTTCTCCATCACCGGTCTGGAGCGCACCGACGAGTACACGGTGATGTACTACGAGATCTCCTATCCGGAGGGCTTCACCGGCGCGAACCGGAACCTGAGCATGGCGCAGACGCTGGTCGACCCGATCACCGGGCGGGTGTGGCGCGAGTACTTCGACGCCGACGGCCTCAAGTACGGGTCGGTCAGCCCCAACGGGGACGGCCTGTACCCGGTGCACGACGGCGTCACCAACGAGTACCGGCGCTACTTCCCGCGCATCCCCGACGAGGTGGCGCAGGTGACGTTCGTCGGCAGCGGCCTGGGGGCCATGACCGGCATCCCCGTGCAGGACGTGGAGGAGGAGCGGCCGGACCCGGAGGACCCCAACGGGCCGGACCACCTGACCGTCGACGACCCCCCGGCCGACGGCGAGAACCTCGTGTTCGAGAACCGGCGCCCCGGGGAGGACGCCGTCGCCGAGGAGGGGGCGGTGGAGAGCTTCGTGGACTCCGAGATCGCCTCCACCACCCGCGACGGCGACACCGAGACGATCTCGCTGCACTCCGATGTGATGTTCGAGTTCGACGAGTACGAGCTGACACCGAAGGCCGAGGGCGTGGTGCGCCAGGCCGCCGCGTCCCTGGCCGCCAACGTGGACCCGGACGACCCGGCCATCACCGTCATCGGGCACACCGACGGCAAGGGCACCGACGCCTACAACCAGACGCTCTCGGAGAAGCGCGCGCAGACCGTCCGCGACCTCCTCGTCGAGGAGATCGGCGACGACTACACCTACGAGGTGGAGGGGCGCGGCAGCAAGGAGCCGATCGCCCGCGAGGGCGGCCCCGACGATGAGCAGGCGCGCGCCCGCAACCGGCGGGTGGAGTTCTCCTACACGGTCAGCCGGCCCGGCGAGGACGACGTCGAGGAGGACGACCAGTCGGTCGACGGCGGCCTGGGCGTGGCCGACCGCCACGTGAACTGGCCCGCGCCCTTCAGCGACGACCCCGGCGGCGTCGCGGCGAGCACCGAGCGCGACGGCGTCCGGCTGGACGTGTACCCGCTGGTGCGGGACGGCGCGTACGTCATCGGGACGGTGGAGCTGACCAACACCGGGGACGAGGCGGTGCTCCCGGACATGGGCGGCCTGGAGCAGAAGGTCGCGGGCGGCCCCGAGCAGTTCAGCGAGGGCTCGCTGGGCGGGTTCCAGCTCCTGGAGCCGGAGACGGGCCTGGTGCGGTACGTGGCGCAGATGAACTTCGGCGACGGCCGCTACGACGGGTTCGCCGAGGAGGTGTACCGCCTGCAGCCGGGCAACACCTACCAGGTGGTGGCGGTGTTCCCGGCCCCGGGCAAGGACGTCGAGGAGCTGGACATGCGGGCCGGCCCCTTCGGGCTCCTGGAGGACGTCCCGATCGAGGGGTGAGGCACTCCTCGCCGCCCTGTGCCGTTGATCTCGGGGAAGTCGGGGTAAGAACGGACACCATGAGCCCGACTTCCCCGAGATCAACGAGGCGGGGGCCGGGCTAGTCGGTGACGATCCGCTGCCCGGCCTCCAGGGCGATCCGCTCCAGGTCCTCCTGCTCCAGGCCGCCGCCGTTCGCGGCGGCGGCCACCCGGACGTCACCGGGCAGTGTGAGCAGCACGTAGCGGGTGGTGTCGCCCGCGGTCGCCAGGTACTCCAGCTCGCCGCCGACGGCGTCGGCGTCCTCGGAGTGGTAGGTGTCGCCGTAGACGTCCACGTCGACCTCCCAGTTGGCCTCCGGACCGCCCGCGGAGTCCTGAAGCACCTGGGTCAGGTCGGCGGTGTCGGCGTTGAGCGCGTACACCACGGCGACCGAGGCGTCCCGGCCCGACCAGACGCAGCCGAGCCGCTCGGCGCCGTCGGCGCCCTCGATGGCGCCGCTCTCCTCCTCCAGCTGGGCCCCCTGGGGGACGCTGTCCCCGACGACCTCGGCGGCGCCCGCCTCGGCGCAGCTCGCCGGGAGCGCCGCCGCGGCCTCGGCCTCCTCGGACGGCGAGGCCGAGGGCACCATGGCGCCCAGGTCGGGCAGTTCCAGGTCGCCGACGCCTTCGCCGACGTCGGACCCGCTGCACCCCGCCAGCAGGACGCCGACGGCGGCGAGGCCTCCGGCGGCCGCGGCGGCGCGGGCGGGGCGGGGAAGCGGCGGGACGCGCATGGGGGACTCTCCGGATCGGGACGGCGGCCGCGCGGAGGGTGTCCGGCGGCCGGGGGCGGCACACCGCACGGTAGCAAGAAGCGCCCGGACGGTCGTTCCCACGCGGGTCCGGGGCCCGGACGCACAGCGTGTGCGCCCGGGGCCCGGACCGCGCCGCTCCGGACGGTCCACCGGGTGTGGACGGATCGCCGTGCCAGGTGGCGAACACCCGGGACACAGCCCGGAACGGGTCGGGACAAGGTTCGGTCGCGCGGGACGGCCCCCGCCGCGGGCGCGCCCCTGAGCCCCCTCTCCCCCGGAGGCCGCACCCGTCGACGGCACCGCCTCCCGGTCACCCCACGTGAGCGGAGCCGTCGCCGCACAGCATCGACCTTCCCATGTTCAAATGTCAACATTCTTCCGGCACACGTACCGGATCCGGCCAATTCCCGGACTTCTGGAACCGGCGGGCGGCCCAAGGGCGCAGCGCAGCGCACCTGCGGGGCGATCCGGACGCGACGGAGGGTGAGGAAGACCGGGGCCGTTGCCGCCGGCCCGGAAACGCGTCAGAAGGGGCGCCAGCGCACCGAGGGGTCGCCGTCCCTGAGCGAGGCGACACGGCGCTCGAACTCCGCCAGCGCCTGGGGGTTACCCGGTGTGTGCTGAGCGACCCACGCCGCGCTCGCGGTCTCCCGGGCGCCCCGGAGCACCGCCGCGCCCTCCCACTCGGCGACGTCCCATCCGTAGGTGCGGGTGAAGGCGCGGTACTCCTCCTCCGGCATGCCGTAGCGGTCCCGCATCAGCCACATGACGACGAGGTCGTGCTCGCGCATGTCGTCGGCGAAGGTCTCCAGGTCGACCAGGACCGGCCCGTCGGGGCCGATGTGCACGTTGCGCAGCAGCGCGTCGCCGTGCACGGGGCCGGTGGGCAGCAGCGGCGCCAGGGCGCCGGCCTTCTCCGCGAACGCGTCGCGCCGCCGCGCCAGGTAGTCGGCGTCGGCCGGGTCGATGTGCCCTTCGGCGGCGGCGAGCCAGCGCTCGACCCCCGAAAGCAGGTCGCGCGGGGGCAGGGGAAAGGGCGGGCGCCCCAGGGCGTGGACGCGGCGCAGCAGCCCGGCCAGGTCCGCGCCGCCCGCCGGGCGCACCGGGTCGGGAAGGCGGCGCCAGAACGTGACCGGGCGCCCGTCGACCAGGGTGGGCTCCGGGGCGCCGTCCGCCGGGCGGACGGCGGGGACGCCCTCGTCGGCCAGCCAGGAGGCCACGCGCACCTCGCGCCAGGCCCGCTCCAGAAGAGCGGCGTCCCGTCCGACGCGCACCACCACACCGGGCCCGTCCAGGGCGAACACCGCGTTCTCACCGAGGGAGACCAGCCTCGCCCCTTGAGAGGGCAGGCCCGCGTCGGCGCAGGCCTGTTCCATCACGGAGCGGGCGGTGCCGCTGTCGAAGACCTCGTTCGTGTCCCGGTTCATGTCCCGCGACACTACTGGCGGGGTTCGAACCTGATGAACGGGAGGCGGCGCCCCGCCTCGCGGAAGTCGGCCTCGCTCCCGTCGACGCGGAACCCCATGAACCCCGCCAGCGCTCTGGCGGAGCGCGGGTGGCGGCGCGCATAGCGGGCCATGGTGTCGGCCCCGGACTCGGCGTCCAGCGGGTGCGCGGTGACCTTCATGCGCTTATTGCCGATCTGGATCACGGCCTTGGGCTCGGCGAGCAGGTTACGGTACCAGTCCGATCCGGGGCCGAACCCGGAGCAGACGGTGTAGGTCCCCTGGGCGGCGTCGCGGTCCACGACCTCCACCACCACCCGGCGCATGAGCCCCGACCGGCGCCCGATGTGGTTCAGCATGAGGAAGCGCCGGCCCATGAGCCACCCGAGGTTCCACCGGTACAGGTGGATGGGCACGCGGTACAGCGCCCGCGCCACCCCCGACGGCCGCTTCGGCCTTCCGGTCTCCTCCATGGACTGTCCCCTTCCCGCAGGGCCGAGCCGGTCGGACAGAGGATCCCATCCCCGGCCCGGCCCCGCAGCGCGGCGCGCAGGACCTCGTCGCCGCCGCTACCCCCGCTTCCCCCGCTACCGCCCGCCGGCGAGGAGCCGCGCGAAGTCGGCCCGCGACCGGTCGCCGACCAGCGGCCCCGCCGCCTCGGTCAGGACGACGGGCACGCCGCGGACGCCGAGCGCACGGGTGCGCTCCTCGCGTCGGGCCAGCTCCTCCCGGTCCTCCGCGCCGGGCGCACCCGGCACGCCCGTCTCAGCGGACAGGTCCGCGAGGGTTGCGGGGTCGCCGATGTCGAGCCCCTCGGTGAAATGGGCTCGGAACAGGTGTTCTGCCATCTCCTCGGCGCGGCCGTGGCGCTCGGCGTGCACCAGGTGGAGGTGGGCCGAGCGGGTGTTGGCGTTCAGTGCCCGGCCGTAGTCGAGGACGAGGCCCTCGGCCGCGGCCTTCTCCGCCATCCCCGCCGCAGCGTCCAGGGCGGCCGGGCCGAACCTGCGCTCCAGCACGGCCGTGACCGGCTCCGGCTCCGGTGGAGCGCCGGGGTCGAGCCGGTAGGGCAGGAAGGAGACTTCGGCGTCGCCGCCGTCGGCGCGGTGGGCGTCCAGCGCCTGGCGCAGGTGGTGGAAGGCGAGGTAGGAGTGCGAGCAGATGATGTCGACGACCATGGTGATCTTCATCGGTACCTCCGGGAGGGACGGTCCGCGAACGGTTCGCGGGCGGGTCGGGGGGCGGGTCGGGGCGGGCAGGGTCCAGGGGTCAGTGGGCCCCCGCGGCGGCGGGCGTGCACGCGGCGGCGCGGCCGGGCAGCCCGTGGTTGGTCATCCGCAGGATGCGGGTGTTGAAGGCCATCGCGGGCTGGATGAGCCCGTCGACGCCGACGAGGAAGACGAGCGTGCCGACGCCGACGGGGCCGCCCAGCAGCCAGCCGACGGTCAGCAGCACGGCCTCGATTCCGGCCTTCGCGGCCCAGAAGGGCGTGTTCCAGTGCGCGTTCGCGCTGATGACCAGCAGGTCCATGGCGCGGATGCCGATGCCGCTCATGATGATCAGCGCCGAACCGTAGGCGCACAGCGGCACGGCGGCCGCGAGCGCCAGGGCCGGGGGCGCCCCGACCGGGCCGGCCAGCAGGAACAGGTCGATCAGCGAGCCGCAGAGCAGGAAGGTCACGAAGGGCATCAGCACCGGGCGGCGGCGGTTCCACAGGGCCCAGACGGCGATGCAGACGGCGGCGATGGACGCCTGCGCCAGGCCGATGGTCCCGGGGACGTGTTCGAGGATGCCCAGGGAGAGCACGTCCAGGGGGTCGACACCCAGCCCGGCGCGGATGAAGGAGGCCGCGCCCGCGGCGAAGACGGCGCAGCCCGCGAGATAGGGAACGAGCCGCGCGATGCGGACCGGGGGCGCGGGGGCGTCGGAGACGGGTGGGGCGGAAGAGGGCACGGCGGCCTCCCGTGAACGGGGCGGATGCGGAACGGGCGCGGCTCCGGGGGTTCCGGGTCGGCCCGCCGCGACGTAAACTACACCGTGCAGTGCAATAGGTAAACCGTCCAGTGCAATCAATGGAGCGACCACCCATGGACCCGTCCGACACGCCCCGCGCCGCCGGGCGCGCCCCCGGCGGCCACCCCGCCAAGCGCGCCGCCATCGACGCCGCCGCCCGCACCGTCTTCGGGAACGAGGGCTACAGCCGCGCCAGCGTCGACGCGATCGCCGCCGAGGCGGGGGTCTCCAAGCGCACGATCTACAACCACCACCGGGACAAGGCGCAGCTCTTCCTGACCGTGCTGCAGCAGAGCGCGCGGGCGGTGGCCGAGTACCACGAGGGACTGATCGACCGCCACCTGGGCACCCCGCCCCCGGACCTCGCCGCCGCCCTCACCCGGCTCGGGCACGGGCTGGCCGTCCCGCACGAGGACTTCGCCGGCCACTTCGCCCTCGTGCGCGTGATCTTCGCCGAGGCGCGGCACCTGCCCGAGCACGTGCTGCAGGGGTGGCGGGAGACCGGGCCCGGGCGCGTCCACTCCCGGCTGGCCGAACGGATGGGGGCCCTGGCCGAGGAGGGCGGGCTGAGCGGCGGCCCGCCGGAGGAGCTGGCCGCCCACTTCACCCAGCTCGTCGCCTCAGAGGTCTACGAGCGCTCCTTCCACGGGGCACTGCCGCTTCCGCAGGAGGAGACCGACGCGCTGATCGCGTCCGGCGTCGCCGCGTTCCTCGCCCTGCACGGCCCGCGCTGACCCCGGGGCACTGCCGGATCCCGTCCGGCCGATCGGCAGGTGTGCTCGTCGTTGATCTCGGGAGGAACGACGCTTCCGGGCCGCGTTTTGGGGCGCATTCCCCGAGATCAACGACGCAGGAGCGGCGCTCGGCAGCGGAGTCGGCGAGGCCGGGCGCCCTGCCGCCCGCCCGCCCATCCGCGCGGGTTCTCAAAGCGCGCTCGTAGGGGCGGGTTCTCCCGAGATCAACGACGGTGGGGGCGAACGGGGAGACTCCGGACGGGACCTAGAGGTCCGGACGGTCGGCGGGGAACTCGGCCCAGGTGACCATCGACCCCGTTCCGTCGAGGGGGGAGCGGCCCCATTCGCTGCTCAGGGCGGCGGCCAGGAACAGGCCGCGGCCGTCGGGGCGGCTGAGGGTCGGAGCGAGCACGCGGGCGGCGGTCGCCGGGCGGTCCGACCGGCCCCCCTGGTCGACCACGCTGAGCCGGATCGGGTTCCCGTCGCCCCCGGACAGCTCCACGGCCACCTCGCCGCCGGGCTCGCCGGAGGCGGTGTGCCGGACGGCGTTGCCGAAGAACTCGCTGACGACCACTTCGACGGCGTCGGCGGCGTCGGGGAAGGGGCGCATCACGGCGCGCACCCACAGCCGCGCCTCACGGCACTGCTCGGGGTCGCCGGGGAAGGTCCGGCGCGCGTCAAGCGCCGGGGCGTCGCCGACCATGGACGTGGCGTCTCCGGTCTCGTTCATCGGGCCACCGTTGAGGGGGTGCGCCGGGGCCGTGCGGGCGGCCGGTTCGGATCGGCTCCGCGCCGCGGTGCGCTGGCGGTGCGGGGCCCTGTGCAGCCGGACGATATCGGACTCTTCGCCGCGGGACCACAGCAGGGCCGATAGCGGACGGAGGCACCTGTCCCGGCGGGCCTTCCGGCCACCTCCCGGCCGGACCTCCGGCTACCTCCGGGCGGGACCTCCGGGGCCCGGCCGGGGCGTGCCGACGGGGCCCCGGTCCAGGAGCGAGGTCACCTTCACGCGGGAGCTGTCGATCCACACGTCGGAGTACTCCACCGCCTGCCCTCCCCGGGTGTAGGTCACCTGCTCCAGGTAGAGCACGGGCGCCCCCGGCTCCAGGCGGAGCGCCTCGGCGGCCTCCTCGCGCGCGGGCTCGGCGCTGAAGGAGCGGCGCCCCTCGGTGATGTCCAGCCGGTAGCGCTGCTCCAGGGTGCCGAACAGCGACTCCCGCTCGAAGTCGACCCGGTCGATCCCCGGGCACAGGTCGGCGCGCACATAGTTGACGAGGTAGGCCAGCGGCCCCTCCTCGCCGTGGAAGACGCGGACCAGGCGCAGGCCGGGGGTGTTGGCCCCGGCCCCCAGGAGCGCCTGCACGGTGAGCGGCAGGCGCACCAGGCGCGCGTCCACGACCTCGGAACGGACCTCGATGCCCTGGTCCCGGAAGTCCTCGGACAGCGACCTCAGGCGCTGGGCGATCGCGGGCTCGGCCTTGCCGGACGTCACGAACGTCCCCCGGCCCCTGGTCTGCACCAGCAGGCCCTCCTCGGTGAGCGACGCCAGCGCCTTGCGCACCGTCCCCCGGTTGACGCCCAGCTCGCGGGCGAGGTCGGGCTCGGCGGGGAGCTTGAAGTGCGGCGGCCAGGCCCCTGTGGCGATGCGCTCGCGCACCGCCCGGGCGATCTGCACGTTCAGCGGCTCGGGCGCGCCGCGGGAGACGGCCCCCGCCAGCCCTGTACCGCTCCCGGCGGCGTCCACGCCGTCCACGTCGCCCCTCCGTGCCCCTCGTGCTCCCCTGCCGGAACCCTACCGAGTCCCCCGTCTCACCTGATCAGCGCGTCTCCCCCGATCAGTACGAGCCCGTGCCCTCGCCGCCGCCGACGATGGCCACACCGGAGCTGGTGCCCAGCAGCGACGCACCGGCGTCCAGCAGCGCGCGCGCCTGCTCCAGCGTCTTGATGCCCCCGGAGGCCTTGACCTTCACCCCGTCGCGCACGCGCGCGGCCAGGTAGGCGATGCTCTCCGGGTTGGCGACCTCCACCGCGCCGCTGCTGGCGTTCTTGAGGTAGGCGGCGCCCGCGTCCATGGCCAGCTCCACGGCGCGCTCGCGCTCGTCGGCGCCGAGCAGCGGCAGCTCCAGCATGACCTTGACCGGGACGCCCGCGGCGACCACCCCGGCGATGTCGTCGCGGAACTCCTTCTCCATGCCGCTGCGCAGCCAGCCGACCTGCACGCCCATGTCGATCTGTTCGCCTCCGGCGGCGACGATGGCGCGCGCCTCGGCGGCCTTGCCCTCGGACGTCATGACGCCCACGGTCGGGAAGTCCAGGGCGGACGCCACGGCGATGCCGGTGCCCTTCAGGACGTCCGCGGCGAGCGCGGTCCAGGAGGCGGGGATCATCGCGGCGTTGAAGCCGTAGCGCGCCGCCTCCTCGCAGTGGGCGATGATGTCGTCGCGCGTGAGGCCGGCGTCGATGGCGGTGTGCTGGATGAAGGGCGCCAGGGAGGCGGCGGTGCGCTGTGCGTCGGTCACGGTGGTTCTCCTCGGTAGTGGGACGGCCGGGTCCGGGCGGCCGGCCGTGGGGCGGCGCCCGGTCAGCGGATGAGGGCGTCGAGGTCGGCGGGGCGGCCGAGGCCGGGCAGGACCTCGTGCCGCGAGACGGCGAATGCGCCCGCGGCGGCGGCGCGGCGCACGCACTCGCGCAGGGGGAGCCCTGCGCACACGGCGGCGGCGTAGGCGGCGTTGAAGGCGTCGCCCGCGCCGGTGGTGTCGGCGACCCGGGGCGGGCGCACGGCGGCGACGTGCGTGCGCTCGCTCCCGTCGTCGGCCCACGCCCCGTCGGCGCCGCAGGTCAGGACGATGGTGGCGGAGGGAAGGCGGCGGCGCAGCGCGTCCAGGAGCGCCTCGGGCCCGGCATCCTCCCCCAGGCCGGTGAGCAGTCGCGCCTCACCCAGGTTGGGGGTCAGGTGGTCGACGAGCGCGGCGTCGGCCGCGGACAGCTCGCGGGCGGGGGCGGGGTTGAGCAGCGCCGGGGTACCGGCCTCCCGCGCGGTGCGCAGGGCCGCCGAGACGGTCTCTTCGGGGATCTCGTTGCACGTCATCATCAGGTCGGCCCGGGCGATGCTCCCGGAGAAGGCCTCCACGTGCGCGGGGCGCAGCTCCTCCAGCGCGCCGGGGGCGATGACGATGCGGTTCTCCCCGCCCTCCTCGACGAGGATCACGCCGACCATGGTGGCCGCCTCGGCGGTGACGACCGATGAGGCGTCGACGCCCTCGGCGCACCACAGGTCGCGCGCCTCGTCCCCGAAGGCGTCGGGGCCGATCGCCGTCAGGAGCGACACGTCCGCGCCCAGGCGGGCGGCGCCGATGGCCTGGTTCGACCCCTTGCCTCCGGGCCCGGAGGCGAACTCGCCGCCGCCGAGGGTCTCCCCGGCGTCCGGGACCCGGGGCGTGCGCATGGTCAGGCCTGCGCCGTAACTGCCGACGACCGCGATCCGCATACTCTCACCAGGCTTCCACGAGGGGGGTGGACATCTCTATACATTTGTACCCCATCCCCCACCCGCCCCTCCACTGTCCACATGCCCCGACATGACCGATTGACGCACGTCAGATCCGTGGCATAGCGTTCTCAGGCGACGCGCGGACGGGGACACGACGGCCGGTCGGCCCCGGAGGGCGCAGTCGACAAACGATGGACAAATCGCGCCCGTGGAGGGGTCAATGCCCGTTCCCCTGATCATCGACACCGACACCGCCCAGGACGACTGCGTCGCCCTGCTCGCCGGACTCCTCGACCCGGAGGCCGACCTGCGGGCGATCACGATGGTCGCCGGCAACGTCGGGTTCGAGCGCCAGGTGCGCAACGCCTTCCTCACCCTCAGCGCCGCCGGGCGGCTCGGCGAGGTCCCCATCCACCTGGGCTGCCGCCGCCCCATGGTGCGCCCCTGGGTCAGCGCCGAGGACGTGCACGGCGACGGCGCCGGCGGCCTGACCATGGACGACGCCGACCTGTCCACCGAGGACGAGCACGCCGTGGACGCCCTGGTGCGGATGGCCGCCGAGAACCCGGGCGAGCTGTCCATCGTGGCGATCGGCCCGCTCACCAACATCGCCATGGCCACCGTGAAGGACCCGGACTTCGCCCGGAACGTCAAGGCGCTCTATGTCATGGGCGGGTCCAACAACGGGCGCGGCAACATCACCGCCGCCGCGGAGTTCAACTTCTACGTCGACCCGGAGGCCGCCAAGACCGTCTTCGACGCCGGGTTCGCCGTCACCGTCGTCCCCTGGGACCCGCTCACGCTGCGCCAGGCCGTGTTCGGCGAGGATCGGCTGAAGGAGATCGCGGCGCTGGGCACGCCGCTGTCGGACTTCTTCACCCGGGTGTGCGCGGCGACGCTGGAGTTCGACCGCAGCGTCGGCATCGACGGCACCACCCACCCGGACTCGCTCACCGCCGCCGTGCTGCTCCACCCGGACCTGGTGCGCGCCTCGTCCCGCTACAACGTGGACGTGGAGACCGCGGGCGAGCTGACCCGCGGCTACTCGGCGATGTCGTGGGGCGTGCACGGGCTGGAGCCCAACGCCGAGGTGGTCGAGGAGGTCGACGCCGACGGCTTCTACGCCTACCTCAAGGGGCTGCTGTCCACCCCGACCACCCCGTCGCGGGAGATCCGGCCCCCGGAGCAGGGGTAGGGGCCCAGGGCCGGGTCAGGGCGCGACCGGCAGCGCGCGCTTGTGCGCGGTGGCCCGGTAGCGGGCCACCAGGGCCTCCTCGACGCGGTCGTCGACGGGGAGGCCCTCCAGGAAGTCGTCGATCTCCTCGTAGGTGAGGCCGAGCGCCTCCTCGTCGGGCTTCTGCGGGCTCAGCGTCTCCAGGTCGGCCGTGGGGGTCTTGTCCACGATGGACGACGGCGCCCCCAGCTCGGCGGCGACCGCGCGGACCCGCCGCTTGGTCAGCCCGGTGAGCGGCACCAGGTCGCAGGCGCCGTCGCCGAACTTGGTGAAGAAGCCGGTGACCGCCTCGGCCGCGTGGTCGGTGCCGACGACGAGCCCTCCGGCCGCGCCCGCGACGGCGTACTGGGCGGCCATGCGCTCGCGCGCCTTGGCGTTGCCGATGACGAAGTCGCGGGCGGAGTCGCCCTCGTACTCCAGGCCCGCCTTGTCCAGGGCGTCGGCCAGGCCGTCGGTGGCGGGCCGCACGTCCACCGTCAGGACCCTGTCGGGGGTGATGAACCCCAGCGCGCGCTGGGCGTCGTCCTCGTCCTGCTGCACGCCGTAGGGCAGGCGCATGGCGATGAACTCGGCCGACCCGCCGCCTTCGCGCACCCGCTCGGCGGCCAGCTGGCACAGCCGCCCGGCGGTGCTGGAGTCGACCCCGCCGCTGATGCCCAGGACCAGCGCGCGGGCGCCGGTGGAGGTCAGCCGCTCGGCCAGGAAGGCAACGCGGCGCTCGATCTCGCGGCGCGCGTCGAACTCCGGGGCGACCTCCAGGTCGCGGATGATCTGCCTGCGGGCGTCGCTCAGGTCGGCTGCGCTCATGTGGGTCCTCCCCGGGGCTGCGTCTGTCCTCCGGGATTATCCCGCGCCGGGGGCCGCGGCCCGACGCCGGGGCGGCAGGGGGGCGCCGGGGCGGCACCGGGGCGGCACCGGGGCGGCGCCCCGCGTTCAGGCCGCGCGCGCGTACAGGCCCTCGATGTCGACGGGGACGCCCTCGCGGTCGACCGTCACCGTGACGGTCCCCAGGGCCTCGTCACTGATCTCATAGCACTCGCGGCCCCCGGAGGGCTCCAGGCGGGTGCACCGGCGGAGGACCTTGCGCACGGTGAGGCCGGGGACCTCCACCCACGCCATCGCCACGTCGCGCGCCTCGCCGCGGCGCAGCCCCAGCCTGCGGACGGGCAGCGTCACCGTCAGCGGGGTGCAGGGGGCCCACACGTCCACGCAGCCGTCGAGGTCGGGGCGGCGTGTCCCGTCGACGCTCCACAGCGCCCCCTCGCGGGACAGGTCGAGCGCGCGCATGCCCTGGTCGGTCACGGTCTCGACGCGCGCACGGACCACCTCCCAGGCCAGGTCCGTGCGCACGGTCAGCCGCCCGCCGTAGGGGCGCTCCCCCGCGGCGGCCTCCGCCGCCTCCAGGCGGAACCCGTCGCGCTCGGCGATGACCGTGCCCACCCCGGTGCCCTCGCCGCCCAGGCGGCGCCACGCGGCGGGAAGTTCGCACATGCGTCTGTTCTACCGGTGGCGTCCGTTACGCACCAGAACGCCCCCATCACAATGCATGAACGTCGGGCGGTGCGGCGGGCCGCCTCCGAAAAAGCGGAATGGGCCCCGCGCGGACGGTACGCGGGGCCCATTCCAGTGAGGGGATGCGGGGTGGGGTCAGGCGGAGACGGGCTTCTTGGCCTCGCGGTACTCGGTGTCCACGCGGTCGAAGTCCTCGCCCATGGCGTCGGTGGCCCTGCCCAGGCCGTTGAAGACGAAGATCCCCACGAGGCTGACGACGACCGCCGGGACCATGGCGTACAGCCCGGTCTCCAGCACCTTCTCGTCCAGGACGTCCCAGATGACGGCGGTCGCGCCGCCGCCGACCATCCCGGCCAGCGCGCCGGTCCAGGTCATGCGCTTCCAGTACAGCGACAGCAGGATCACCGGGCCGAACCCGGCGCCGAACCCGGCCCAGGCGTAGCCCACCAGGTCCATCACGGTGTTGTTGCCGCTCAGAGCGATCCCGGCGGCCGCGACGGCGACCGCGACCACGGCGCCCCGGCTCACCCACACCAGGGTCAGCGGGGAGGCGTCGCGCTTGAGGAAGGCGCGGTAGCCGTCCTCGGTCAGCGCCGAGGAGGCGACCAGCAGCTGGGAGTCGGCGGTGCTCATGACCGCGGCCAGGATGGCGGCCAGCAGCAGCCCGGCCACCCACGGGTTCATCAGCGCCTGGATGAGCGAGGGGAAGACGTTCTCGGAGTTCTCCAGGCCCTCCTCGAAGCCGAAGAAGGCGACGCCGGCGAAGCCCATCACCACGGCGAGGGTCATCGCCGAGACGGCCCAGGCCACGCTGACCGCGCCGGCCCGCGGCACGTCCTTGACCGAGCGGATGCCCATGAAGCGGGCGAGGATGTGCGGCTGGCCCAGGTAGCCGATGCCCCAGGCCAGGCCGGAGATGACGACGACCGGGGCGAGCACGCCGCCGATGTCCAGGCTCCCCTGGCCCTCGAAGCCGCCCAGCACCGCGGAGATCCCGCCGATGTCCCGGCCCTCGTCGCCCATGATGGCGACGACCGCCACGATCGGGACGATGAGCAGCGCGACCCACATCATGACGGCCTGCACGACGTCGGTGTAGCTGACCGCGAGGAAGCCGCCGAGGAAGGTGTAGAAGACCACGATGGACACGCCGGCGATGATGGCCACGGCCGAGCTCATGCCGAAGACCTGCTCGAACAGCCCGCCCATGGCGACCAGGCCGGAGGCCACGTAGAAGAGGTAGAAGGCCAGGATGAGCACGGCGGACACGCCGCGCAGCAGCCCGGTGCGGTCGGAGAAGCGGTTCTCCAGGTAGGAGGAGAGCGTCAGCGAGTCGGACTCGCCCCCGCTGCGTGCGTCGGTGGCGCGCTCGGTGTACACGCGCAGCCGTCCGGCGATGACGATCCAGCTCCCGGCGAAGCCGAGCGCCAGGCCGACCGCGATCCAGGCCTCACCGAGCCCCGACAGGTAGATGGCTCCGGGCAGGCCCAGCAGCAGCCAGCCGCTGAAGTCGCTGGCATTCGCACTCAGACCGGCGACCCAGCTGTTCAGCCGGCGGCCTCCGAGTACGAAGTCAGAGAGCGACACGGTGCGCTTGTAGACCCACAGACCGATTCCCACCATCACCACGAAGTACGCGGCGAAGGTGAGGATGGACGCCAACAGCGACTTGTCCACGCCTGGCCTCCTTCTCTCCTGTTCAGGACGGTGATGACCCCCGCATCTTGTACGCGGTGTGACCTGCGGCGCAATGACCGATATGCACTTCACCACTGCTTTGAGATAGGGCCGTCACATTCGTGCCCCATAGTTGTTTGACCGGCCAGAGCACGTCCCGCGAATTGTCCGATCGCACAGAAAGGGACCTGACCGGTTCCGCGCCCGGCCGCCCCCGTAGGCTGGTGGCGCGACGGGAGCCAGGAAGCCGGTGCGAGTCCGGCACGGTCCCGCCACTGTGACCGGGGAGCCGACCCCTCGAAGGGCCACGGCGCGTGAGCGCTGGAAGGCCGGGCGAGGCGCCGATCCGGGAGTCAGGAGACTGTCCCGTCGCGGAACGACGCCGACCAGGGGCGCGGACCCCGGAGAGGACGCCGCACGTGCACGGCTCTGCCCTGCCCTCCCCCGGACGCGCCCGGATCCCGCGAGAGGACCGGACGTGCACCATCCCAGCCGCAATGACCGCAGGACGCCCGTCACCCGCCCCCGCCCGGGGGCCGCACGCCTGATCGCGCTGGCCGCGGCCGGCGCCGCCGCGCTCACCGGATGCGGAGCGCCCGGGTCCGGCGGCTCGGGCGGATCCGCCGGCGCCGCCGAGGGGTACCCGGTCACCGTCGAGGAGTGCGGCCGCGAGGTGACGGTCGACGCTCCGCCGCGGCGCGCGGTCGCCCTCAACCAGCACGCGACCGAGGTGATGCTGGCCCTGGGGCTGGAGGACCGCATGGTGGGCACCGCCTACCTGGACGACGCGGTCCTTCCCGAATACGAGGCCGCGTATCAGGACATCCCCGTCCTCGCCGACGAGTACCCCTCCTTCGAGGAGCTTCTGGCCGCCGAGCCCGACTTCGTCTACGCCGGGTACCCCGGGAGCGCCTTCGACGAGGCCGAGGGGCGCGGGCGGGACGCGCTGGAGGGCGCCGGGATGGCCACCTACGGCAGCCTGGAGCAGTGCGCCGACGAGGTCACCGCCGAGACGGTCTACCAGGAGATCCGCAACGTCGGGGCGCTCTTCGGCGCCGAGGAGCGGGCCGAGGAGCTGGTCGGCGGGATCGAGGACCGCCTGGCCGGGGTGGAGGGCCGCCTGGAGGGCACCGACCCGGTGGACGTGCTGGTGGTGGACAGTGTGGGGAGCACCGTGTTCACCTCCGGGGGCGCCGGGATCGGCGACGAGATCATCGAGCGCGCGGGCGGGCGGAACGTCTTCACCGACGTGGACGAGGTCTTCGCCGACGTGTCCATCGAGGACGCCTCCGACCGCGCCCCCGAGACGATCCTCTTCTACGACTACGGGTCGGTCCCGGTCGAGGAGAAGATCGCGGCGGTCGAGGACGACCCCCTGCTGTCGCGGACCCCGGCGGTCGAGGAGGAGCGGTACGCCGTCCTCCCGCTGTCGTCGGCGGTGGCGGGGGTGCGCGTCGGCGACGCGGTGGCCGACGTCGCCGACCAGCTCCACCCCGGCGCGGACGGCTGACGGTGAGCGCCCGGCCCACAAGCACCCGGCCCACACGGCGCCGCCCCGCCGCGCCGCCCCTGCCCGTGGTGCTGTGCGCGCTGGCGGCCGCCCTCCCGGCGGCCGCCACCCTCGGCGTGGTCGCCGGGTCGGTGGAGGTGTCCGCCGCCGACACCTGGCGCATCGCCGCGCACCGCCTCCTCCCCGGCCTGGTCGAACCGGACTGGCCGCCCTCGCACGAGGCGATCGTGGTGTCGGCCCGCGCGCCCCGCGTGCTGCTGGCGGTGCTGAACGGCGCGGGACTGGCGGCCGTCGGGGCGGTGCTGCAGACGCTGGTGCGCAACCCGCTCGCGGACCCGCTGCTGCTGGGCGTGTCCTCGGGGGCGACGCTGGGCGCGGTGTCCGTCGTCGTCGGGGGCGTGACCGTCTTCGGCGCCTACTCCACCCCTGCTGCGGCGTTCCTCGGCGCTCTAGGGACGCTCGTCGCCGTGTACCTGCTGTCCCGCACGGCGGGGCGGATGACGGTCACCCGGCTGATCCTGGCCGGTGTGGTGGTCGGCCAGGTGTGCTCGGCCGCCGCGAGCCTCATGATCACCATGTCGGGCGACCCGCACGCCGCCCGCGCCGTGCAGCGCTGGACCCTGGGCGGGCTCGGCGGGACCACCTGGGAGGACCTGCCCCTGGCGGGCGCCGCGGTGCTCACCGCCCTGGCGGTGACGGCGGCGGCGACGCCCGCGCTCAACGTCGTGCAGCTGGGCGAGGAGACGGCGGTCGGCATGGGACTGCGGGTGCACCGGTTCCGCGCGCTGATGTTCGTCGCCGTGTCCCTGTGCACCGGTGTGCTCGTCGCGCTCTCGGGGCCGATCGGGTTCGTCGGGCTGATGATGCCGCACATCGCCCGGCTGCTCGTGGGCACCGACCACCGGCGCATGCTCCCGGTCGCGGTCCTGCTCGGCGCGTCCTTCATGGTGCTCGCCGACCTGGCCGCGCGGACGCTCGCCGCGCCGCAGGAGATCCCCATCGGCATCCTCACCGCCCTGTGCGGCGCGCCGTTCTTCCTGTGGCTGATGCGCCGCGACGCACGCGCCGGCAGGACCATGGGCTGACCCCCGTCGTTGATCTCGGGAAAAACGACGCCAAAACCGCGCGGGTAGCGTCGCTTCTCCCGAGATCAACGGGGTGGGGGCGTCAGTGGGCGGGGGCCTCGGCGGCGGCACCGCCGGTGACGGGCCGTTCGTCGGGCAGCACCAGCAGGAGCAGGGTGCCGAGCACGAGGAAGGCGCCCGGGCCGATGATCATGGGGGTGAGGAAGCCGAGCGCGGGCACGCCGCCGGACATGTCGGCCCCCTGCCCCACGGATTCGACGCCCACCCCGGCCATCGCGATGTAGTGCATCGCCGTCACGGCGCCGCCCAGGAGCGCGGCGCCCACCAGGGTCGCCGACAGGGTCCACCGCTTGCCGACGAACCAGAGCGCCCCGACCGAGGCGGCCAGCGCCACCATCGCGGCCGCGACCACGAACAGGGGGTCGTGCACCATGTCGGCGTCCATCCGCATCGACCCCATGCCCATGTAGTGCATGGTGAGCATGGCCAGGGCCACCAGCGCGCCGCCGACGGGCAGCAGCACCAGCCGGCGCCACAGGCGGGCGATCACCACCGCGAGCGCCCCGGTCATGACGACCACCGGCACGGCGGCGCTGGCCGCGGTCATCAGCGGGTCGTAGCGGATCGGGGTGCCGGGGACGCGGAAGCCGAGCATCGCGATGAAGTGCATGGACCACACGGCCGCGCCGCCCAGGGAGATCCCGCCGAGCACGGTCCAGGCCGTCCGGGTCCGGCCCGAGGAGGACAGCGCCCGCGAGGCGTATCTGAGACCCAGGAACGACCCCAGGACCGAAACGGCGCACGCGACCAGCGGGGTCCACACCCCTTGAGCGAAATGCTCGACCATGTCTGATTTTTCCCCTCAGATCCGCGGCCGCGGACCGTTTCCCCCTATCGCACAACGCCGCAGATCATCGCAATCGCCGACGGTCCGCCGCAATCCCCGCGGATCGTCCGCACCCGGTCAGGCGGGGGCGTTTGCGGGGGCGTTCGCCGGAACGGCGGTCACGCGCGGGCGCAGTCGCGCGCGCTTGGGCCTCACGGCACCCCGGCCGCTCGACGCCGACTCGGGGGCGCAGGTGCTCAGGATGGTGTGGGCAACCGTCCTGGGGTCGTTGTCCATCGGCACATGGCCGCACCCCAGGAGCCGCACCTCGCGCGCGTGCGGGATCGCCCGCAGCACCCGCCGTACCGCGCGGACCGGAAGGACGCGGTCGTTCTCGCCCCAGGCCACGGTGGTCGGGCAGGTCACGACCGGCCCACCGGTGAAGCTGTAGCGCACCACCTCGGGCGCCAGGCGCGTGTAGGGGGATCCGCGCGTCACCACCGACGGGTCCAGCCGGGCGAGCTCGCCGTACGGGTCGCGCAGGCGCCCGTGCACGGCGAGCGTGGTCATCGTGCGGACCGGGCGACTGTCGATCACCCGGCGCCATGCCTTGGCGGGCACCCGGGTGGCGACGTGCATGCCGCCGAGCATCAGGCGGCTGCCCAGCATCTCGGTCCCGCGGCTGAACCCGATCGGCGACAGGGCGGTGACCGAGGAGGCCAGCCCGCGCGCGCCGAGCTCCAGCGCGACGGCGCCGCCGAGGGAGTTCCCCGCCAGGTGGGGCCGGGGCAGCCCGGCGGCGGCGCACCACGCGGCGACCGCGTCGACCAGGGCGGGGATACCGTATGGGCCGTCAGGGGCGGGTCCCGGCGATTCGCCGAACCCGGGCAGGTCCAGGGCGAACACCTCGTACCGCCGCGCCAGCTCGTCCACGACCGGCTCCCAGGCCTGGCGCCGGTGCCCCAGCCCGTGCAGCAGCACGAGGGGCTCGCCCCGGCCGTGCCGTTCGTAAACGATTCCTCGGTGGTCCATAAACGAACGGTCTACCTGAGGTAACGAATCGGCGCCAGCCGGAGCACGCCCGGCGCGTCGCCGTGCGGGCGCCCTCGGCGCCGAGAGCCCCTCCATGCCAGGCCCACTACCCCGATCAGTGATGTCGGTCACACCACGGAGCGCCGGACGTCTCCCGGGCCTCCCCCGAAACGGCTCCCCGCACCCTCCGCCGACGGGCCCGGGGAGCCGTGTCCGCGCAGGTCAGTCCCAGCTCAGGCCGCCGCCCGTCTGGTACTCGATGACCCGGGTCTCGAAGAAGTTCTTCTCCTTGTCGAGGTCCATCATCTCCGCCATCCACGGGAACGGGTTCTCCGTGCCGCCGAAGACCGGCTCCAGCCCGATCTGTTCGGCCCGGCGGTCGGTGATGAAGTGCATGTACCGCTCGCACAGGTCGGCGTTGAGCCCGAGGATGCCGCGCGGCATGGTCTCCCTGCCGTAGGCCACCTCCAGCTCGCACGCCTCGGCGAGCATCGTGCGCACCTCGCGCTGGAACCCCTCGCTCCACAGGTGCGGGTTCTCCAGCTTGATCTGGTTGATCACGTCGATGCCGAAGTTCAGGTGGATCGACTCGTCCCGCAGGATGTACTGGTACTGCTCGGCCACGCCCACCATCTTGTTGCGGCGCCCCAGGGAGAGGATCTGGGCGAAGCCCGTGTAGAACCACATCCCCTCGAAGATGACGTAGAAGGCCACCAGGTCGCGCAGGAACGCCTGGTCGGCCTCGGGGGTGCCGGTCGTGAAGTCCGGGTCCTCCAGGTTCTGCGTGTACTTCAGCGCCCAGGCGTCCTTCTCCGTGATGGAGGGGACCTCCCTGTACATGTTGAACAGCTCGCCCTCGTCCAGGCCCAGGCTCTCGCAGATGTACTGGAAGGTGTGCGTGTGCACGGCCTCCTCGAACGCCTGGCGCAGCAGGTACTGGCGGCACTCGGGGTTGGTGAGCTGCCGGTAGACCGCCAGCACGATGTTGTTGGCGACCAGCGACTCCGCCGTGGCGAAGAAGCCCAGGTTGCGCTTGACCATCAGCCGCTCGTCGTCGGTGAGCCCGTCGGCCGACTTCCACAGGGCGATGTCGGCCTGCATGGACACCTCGGTGGGCATCCAGTGGTTGTTGCACCCGGCGAGGTACTTGTCCCAGGCCCACCGGTACTTCAGCGGAAGCAGCTGGTTCACGTCGGCGCGCGCGTTGATCATCGCCTTGTCGCCGACGCTCACGCGGGCGCCGCCGCGGTCGATCGCGCCGAGTCCGGTGCCGTGGGTCTCCGGGGCAGTCGTCATGGGTGGGTTCCGTCGTCCTTCTGAATCGGTGTCTGTGGCGGTGCAGAGTGCGGTGCGGAGCGCTGGCGGTGGAGAGCGCGGGGGCGGGGCGGGCGGCCGGGGGCACGGGCCGCCCGCCCCTCCAGGGGGCGGTGCTACTGGCAGGCCTCGCACTCGGGGTCGTCGATGGAGCACACCGAGCCCGCGTCGGGGTCGATCTCCGGAGCGCTCCCCGCCTGCGGGGACACCGCCGCGACCGGGGACGGCGCGGGGGCCGGCGACGGCGCCGGGGTCGCCGCGACGGCGTTCAGGCGCCCGTCGGTGCCCTTGAGCGTCGACTTCTCCACGTGCGTGGCGCTCTGCGAGCGCAGGTAGTACGTGGTCTTCAGGCCCGTCTTCCACGCGCGCCGGTACAGCGCGTCCAGCTTCCGGCCGCTGGGGGCCGCCATGTAGAGGTTGAGCGACTGCGCCTGGTCGATCCACTTCTGGCGCCGGGACGCGGCGTCCACCAGCCACTCCGGGTCGACCTCGAACGCGGTGGCGTACAGCTCCTTGAGGTCCTCGGGCACGCGCTCGATGGGCCCGAGGCTGCCGTCGTGCAGCTTGAGCCGCGCGACCATGTCGTCATCCCACAGGCCGCGCTCCTTGAGGTCGCGCACCAGGTAGGGGTTGACCACGGTGAAGTCGCCGGACATGTTCGACTTCACGAACAGGTTCCGGTAGATCGGCTCGATGGACTGGCCGACGCCGGTGATGTTGGCGATGGTGGCGGTCGGCGCGATCGCCATGACGTTGGAGTTGCGCATGCCCTGCGCACGCACCCGCTCGCGCAGCCCGTCCCAGTCCAGGCGGGCGGTGCGATCGACGTCCAGGCCGCTCCCGTCACCGTCGCCCCCGCGCGCTTGGGCCAGGTACTCAAGGGAGTCGATGGGCAGAACGCCCCGGCTCCACAGCGACCCGTCGAAGGAGGCGTAGGCGCCGCGTTCGGCCGCCAGATCGCTGGAGGCGGCGATGGCGTGGTAGGAGATCAGCTCCATGCTGGAGTCGGCGAACTCCACGGCCTCCTGGGAGCCCATGGGGATGCGCAGCTGGAACAGCGCGTCCTGGTGGCCCATCAGCCCGAGCCCGACCGGGCGGTGGCGCATGTTCGCCGTCCGCGCCTCGGGGATCGTGTAGAAGTTCACGTCGATGACGTTGTCGAGCATCCGCACGGCCGTGCGCACGGTGCGCTCCAGCTTCTCGGAGTCCAGCCCGCCGTCGCGCACGTGCCGCGCGAGGTTGACCGACCCGAGGTTGCAGACCGCGACCTCCTCGCCCGCCTTGGTGTTGAGGGTGATCTCCGTGCACAGGTTGGAGGAGTGCACCACCCCGGCGTGCCGCTGCGGCGAGCGCAGGTTGCACGGGTCCTTGAAGGTGATCCACGGGTGCCCGGTCTCGAAGAGCATGGTGAGCATGCGCCGCCACAGGTCGACGGCGCGGACCCGCCGCCACACCCGGATCCGCCCCTCGTCGGCGGCGCGCTCGTAGGCCTCGTACCGCTCGGTGAACTCCCGCCCGTAGAGGTCGTGCAGGTCGGGCGTCTCATCGGGGGAGAACAGGGTCCACTCGGCGTCCTGCTCGACCCGGCGCATGAACAGGTCGGGCACCCAGTTGGCGGTGTTCATGTCATGCGTGCGCCGCCGCTCGTCCCCGGTGTTCTTGCGCAGATCGAGGAACTCCTCGACATCGATGTGCCAGGTCTCCAGATAGGCACAGACGGCACCCTTGCGCTTGCCGCCCTGATTGACCGCCACCGCCGTGTCGTTGGCGATCTTGAGGAACGGCACGACCCCCTGGCTCTTGCCGTTGGTGCCGCGGATGTGGGCGCCGATGCCGCGCACCGGGGTCCAGTCGTTGCCCAGGCCGCCGGAGTACTTCGACAGCAGGGCGTTGTCCGAGATCCCCTTGAAGATGCCCTCGAGGTCGTCGTCGACCGTGGTCAGGAAGCACGACGACAGCTGCGCGTGGCGCGTGCCCGCGTTGAACAGGGTGGGGGTGGAGCACATGAAGTCGAACGAGGACAGCAGGTCGTAGAACTCGGCCGCCCGCGCGTCGCGGTCGTCCTCCTCCAGGGCCAGGCCCATGGCCACGCGCATGAAGAACGCCTGCGGCAGCTCGTAGCGCACCCCGTCGCTGTGCAGGAAGTACCGGTCGTAGAGGGTCTGCAGGCCCAGGAAGGTGAAGTCCAGGTCCCGCTCGGGGCGCAGGGCCGCGCCCAGGCGGTCCAGGTCGAACTTCTCCAGCTCCGGATCGAGCTGGCCCAGCTCCACGCCGCGGGCCACGTAGTCGGCGAGATAGGCGGGGTAGCGCGCGGCCATCTCCGCCTGCCCGGCGGTGTCGGTGGCGCCGGCGCTGTCGGCAGAGGCGGCGGAGGAGGCCAGGAAGGTCAGCGCCTCGCGGCGAAGCGAGCCCAGCAGCAGCCGGGCGGCCATCGGCGAGTAGTCGGGGTCCTCCTCGACGAGGCTGCGCGCCGCCATGACCAGGGCCAGGTCCACCTCGTCGGCGCGGATGCCGGGGTAGAGCCCGCGGCGGGCCTCGGCCTCCACCGCGTCCGGCCGCACACCGGGCAGGCCGGCCGCCGCCTCCCGTACCGCCTCCGCGATCCGTGCCGCCGGCTCCGTGTCGAGGGTCATTCGCTCGCTCCCACCAGGTAGTCCATCAACCGGTCGGGAAGTCGAGGCCGGGAAGCACGAGACGGGGGTCCGTCCTCGGACACGGCGGACCCGGCTCGCGGCGGCCCGCCCTCGAGGCCCCGTCAAACGTGCGCGCGCAGGCGCACACCGGCGGCAGGTCTTCGGACTCGCGGGTGTGCTTCCGGCCCAAGGCCGGGCGGCACGGCGTCCGCCGCTTCCCGGGCGCTCACGCGCCCAGTGCGACCATGCGGACACCGGAAGGCGCGGACCCGGTGCCGGATCCCCCCGGTTCACCGGCCGTTCGGGCCGTCAGGCCGCGCCGTCCCCCACTCACCGCTGCGGGGCAGTCCCGGATTCGCACCGGGTTCCCTCTTGCCTCGCCCCCGTCCGCACGAATGCGCGACCGGGGCGAACCGTCGGCGGGAGCGACTCTACATCTAGTGGCACCCCGCTGCGACCACCTCAAGATAGCCGTGTGTCACAGGAGGGGTGGGGGTGGATCGCGCGGGCGGTGCGACCGGTTAGGGTTCCGATCGATGACGAGGCTGCACATCTTCGACATGGACGGAACCCTCCTCGCCGGGAGCACCGCGAACCTGGAGATCGCCCGCGCCAGCGGCACCGAGGAGGCCATCGCCGACCTGGAGCGCCGCTTCGCCTCTGGCGAGCTGGACACCCGCGGCTTCTCCACCGCCCTGTACGGGGTGTGGGCGGACCTGACCCCGGCGCACGTCGACACGGCGTTCGCCTCGGGGCCCTTCCTGGAGGGCATCGCCGAGGTGTGCGCCGACATCCGCGGGCGCGGCGAGCACTCCCTGGTGATCACCATGTCGCCGTCGTTCTTCGCCGAGCGGCTGGCGGTGTTCGGCTTCGACCGGATCGCCGCCACACCGTTCCCGGCCCCGCCGTTCCCCGCGCCGCCGGACGCCGAGCGCATCCTGACGCCCGAGGACAAGGTCCGCATCGCCGAGGAGGTGCGCACGTCGCTGGGCGTGCGCCCGGAGGACTGCGTCGCCTACGGCGACTCCAAGTCCGACGCGCCGCTGTTCGGGCACCTGGCGCACACGGTCGCGGTCAACGGCGACGCGCACATCGCCCACCTGGCCGCCGCCGCGTACCGGGGCACCAGCCTCCCGGAGGCCTACCGCACCGGACGCGCCCTGCTGGAGCGCGGCCTCCCATCTCGTTGATCTCGGGAAAAAGGACGCTACAACCGGCCCGGTAGCGTCGCTTCTCCCGAGATCAACGCGGGTCAGTCGAGCATGCGGTCCAGGGCGTCCTCGTCCAGGCCCAGGTCGACGCGGATCCGGAAGCGGACCCGCAGCAGCTCCATCAGCAGGTCGTGCACGTACGGCGACACGTCCTGGTGCCGGAAGCGCTCCACCCCCAGCGTCGCCCAGGTGTGCGCGCCCTTCAGGTCGCCGTGCGCCTGCAGCGTCTCGGCGAGGTGGATGTAGGTGGGCAGGTTCCGCGGCCCCTCGGCGCGGAGCTGCTCCAGGCGGGCCCCGGCGCCGTCCATGTCGTCCAGCTCCAGCAGGGCTCCTGCCTGCAGGGCGCGGGCGTCGATGACGGTCGTTCCGCCGTCGTCGATCGCGCGCTGGTAGGAGCGGGCGGCGCGGTCGAACTCCTGGGCCATCTCCCACTGCTCCCCGGCGCGCACGAACAGTTCGGCGCGTGAGACCTCGCTGTCCGCGTCGACGCTGTTGGCCAGCCCGAGGAGCTCCCGCGCCACGTCGGCATGGTCGCCGGACTGGACGGCCCGGAACTCCAGGCGGTCCAGATCGGCCGTGGTCACTCGGGTCACTGTCGGCCTCCCTCGCTCGTCGCCGCCCCCGCAGCGCCCGGTCATTCCCGGTGGCGCTCCAGCGCCTCCCAGAAGCCCTGCCGCAGCGCCTCACGGACCTCGTCGCGCAGCAGGAAGTCGATCGGCAGCGCCGACCCCTGCAACAGCCGCGCCTCCAGGTCGGAGGGCATCCGGGGACGGCGGACGAGCACCGCCTCCAGCCACAGGACGGGCGCGTCGCGCGCGATGGACTCGGCGAAGTCGTTCCCCTCCTGGCGCGCGACATTCACCGCGTCCTCGATGGTGCGCGCGACCGACGCCCCGGCGCGGGCGAAGTCCGCGCTGGGGGTCGGATCGGTGTAGGGCCCATGCTGGACCCTCGGTCGGGGCCGGGGGCCAGTACCGCCGTCCGGGGGCCCATGCGGTCCCCCCGTGCCGCTCCCCTGCGGGGAGTCAGCCTCCGTACTGGCCCCAAAAATAGGGTTTGGCCCGGTGCCACCTCCGAACCCGGGGTTCTCCCCGGTGGTGGGCCCATACCGCGGATCGGGCGGCGCGGCGCCGGGCGGCGCCTCCCGTTCGTAGGGCGGCTGCGGCGGCGCCGGCCGCTGCTGCGGTGCGCCGTAGCCGTCCGGGGCGAAGGAGGGCTGCTGACCGGTGTGGCCGGCGTGCCCTGCGTGTCCGGTGTGGCCCGCGTGTCCCACGGGACCGGTGTGGCCCGAGTGTCCGGTGGGCCCGGTGTGGCCGGGACCGGCCGCCGGGCCGGGGTGCACGGGCGGCTGCGGGCCGGTCCCCGGGTGGGCCGGGGCGCCGTGCTGCGGGCCGGTGCCCGGCTGCGCGCCCATGGCGGGCTGCGGTCCGGTGCCGTGCTGGGGGCCCATCGACGGCTGCGGGCCCGTGGCGGGGGCCGCGGGCGGCGCCGGGGGCTGCTGCCGCGGCGGCGCGGCATGCGAGGCGCGCGGCCCGGTCGGGAACCCGTTGACGTCGATCGGCCCGGAGGTGTTCTGCCGGGGCGCGTCCGGCCCGGTCTGCGGGGCGAGCTGGTCGCCGCCGCGCTGCCGGTCCAGCGTCTGGCGCATGGCCCGGAGCTGGTCCATGGCGCTGCCGCCCATCGCCTGCTGGGCGCCGGTGGCCGCCAGCACCGCCTCCATGCCGCCGCTCTGCTGGACGGCCGGCTCCACCCGCGTCGAGGCGGGGTGGGCCTCCACCGGGTGCCGCTCGGTCTCGGGGGCCGAGCGGGCGTGCCCGTTGGACAGTGGGCCGTTGGACAGCGGCGCGGTGGTCTCGGCGGCCGAGGGCTCGCTCGTCCCCGCGCCGGAGAGCAGGTTCACGTAGGGCCGCAGGTGCCCGGCGCCGATCTCGATGAGGTCGTCGCACTCGCGGCGCAGCGCCCGCGAGATGGTCCAGTTGCCCTCGACGGACACGTGCACGACGGTGACGCGCACACCCATGTCCTGGACGTCGGCCACCACCTGGGCCATGTCCTCGTCACCGCTGACCAGCACCGCCTCGCACAGGGTGCCGGTGCGGGCCAGGGTGGTCAGGTCTCTTTGCACATAGCTCTCGACGCCCTCCCGTCTGCCCGGACGGATGCGCGCGGCTCGGAACTTGATCCCGGGGATGTCCGCGATCCCGTCCTGCTCCTGGGTGCGGCGGCCGTCGGCCGTCGCCTCATACCAGTAGCACCGCAGCAGGGGCAGCCCCGTACGGTCCCGGGCCACCTCCTCCAGGAGCCGGGCGAGTCCTGCGTAGTCCCAGGACACGGAGTCGCGGTTGCGGGTTCCGTGTACAGCCATCGCGCCGTCGGCGAGGAGGTAGCCGGCGTCAACGAACAGCGCGCAGCGATCCACGCGACACCGCCCCTTCCCAAGGTCCAGCCGCCCGGAGCGGCTGATGCGCACCGGGCCGCTCCGCGAAGTACCGGCCTGTGTTCGGCTCCCGGCCGATGGACAGGCCGCCCACAGCCTAGCCAAGTCTGTGTCGGTTTGCGTGCGGGGCGCCACAGCCGGTCCGCCGCGGACACCGGTCGGCGCGCGTCGTCCCTCGTCAGAGGCGGTGCGAAGGAGGCGGCGGGCCGGTCAGGTGCGCATCGGTGCCGTCACCGCGACCACCCCGGCAAGCACCGCGTCCCCTTCGGTCTCGATGCGGACCTCGGGGTCGCGCGGCAGCCGGGCCGGGAACCGGACCACGTCGGTGCCGAAGGCCAGGGGCGGCCCGATGCCGCCGCGGGCGTGGCCGGCGAAGGCGTTGTCCGGGTCGCGGTCGCCCCCGGAGGGGGTGAGCGGCGACCCGTTCAGCAGCACCCGGTCGCCGGGGAGGTCGGCGTCGCCCTCCCAGGCGACGACGTCGACGGTGCCGGAGACGGCGGCGGGCAGCAGCCCGGCGAGGGGGAAGCGCACCCCGCCGCCGTGGAAGACCGCGGCGGCGTCGTCGAGCACCATGGCCTGGTTGAACCGTTCGGAGGGGTCCTCCAGGACGACGACCAGGCTCCACCCGGCATAGGTGCTCACGCCCTCCTTCCCGGGCACGTCGGCGACCCACCACTCGCCGCCTCCGCCCGCCCGCACCTGGGAGGTGACGTCGGCGAACGCGTGGTAGGCGGTGTAGCCGGGCAGCTCGGCGGTGCGCACGTCGGACGCGGCGACCTCGGTGTAGGAGGAGGAGCCGGGCCCCTTGATCCGCGCGGAGGCGGTCCCGGGGTCGCCGACGCCGGAGAAGTACAGCCCGGCCCAGCGGACCGACCCGCCGGAGGGCAGCGTCCAGCGGGCCGAGCTGGAGGTGCGGGTGGCGGGGTCGGAGTCCAGGTCGAGCGGGACCATGTCCCACAGGTCGTTGTCGCGCTGGTCGCCCTTGCGCTGCTGGGCCTCGGAGCACGGGCCGGGCTCCGGCTCGGGGGGCTCGGGCTCCTCGGGGTGTTCGGGCGGTTCGGGGGTCTCGGGGTCGGGCGCCTCGGGCTTCTCCGGTTTCTCCGGAGAGGGCGCCTCGGGGGCCTCCGGCTTCTTGGGCCCCTCCGGGGGCGCGGGGGCCGACGACGACGGGGGCTCGGGCGCCTCCGGTGCGCCGGGGAGCTCGGGGCCCTCCGAGCCGTCGGGGCCGGCGGGGCCTTCGGGGGCGTCCGGGAGGTCGAGGGCGACGGGGGCCGGGCGCTCGTCGGCGGGGGGCGCGGCGCCCTGGCCGTCGTGTCCGTCGTGTCCGACTCCATGGCCGTGGCCGTTGTCGTGGCCGTGCCCGTAGTCGTGGCCGTGGCCTCCGCCGACGACACCGGGCCACCAGGGCCAGCCGTCGTGGTCGTGCCCGTGGTCGTGGTCGTGATCGTCCTCGGGCGGCTCCGGGTCCTCGCAGGTCAGCAGCGCATTGCCGACGCTCTCCACGCGCACGCGCCCGGCGGTGGCGTACCGGGCCGGAGTCCCCTCCGGGTCGACGCCGTACGTCCCGCCGGCCGACACGCTCTCGCCGCCGGACGACACCCGGATGCGGGGCGGGTCGCCGGCCTGGGCGCCCCCGTCCACATCGACGTCGAGGTACTCGGTGGTGCTCTCCCCCGCGTCCAGGCCCGAGCGGACGCAGCGCGCGCCCCGGTCGCTGGGCGTGCAGCTCCACCCGTCCTCGCCGGGCGCGAACGGGACCGTGTTGCCGGGGCCGCCGCCCTCGCCGAAGGACACCCCGTCCGGGAGGAGGATGTCGGCGATCACGTCGTCCTCGGCGGGGTCGCCCTCGTTGGCCACGCTCATCACCACGATGCCGGGGCGGCCCGGCACCAGCGACCCGACCGGGTCGACCTGGGCGGCGAACGCGGGACGGCCCGGCTCGTCCGGCACCGGGGGGTCCTCGGGGTCGGGCTCGTCCGGAGCGGGCTCGTCCTCCTCGGGCGGATCGGCCGGGTCCGGCGGGGGGTCCTCCTCGTCCGGCGGATCCTCGGGCGGATCGGCCGGTGGATCCTGCGGCGGGTCCTGGGGCGGGTCGGCCTCGGGCGGGGCCTCCTGCGGCGGGTCGTCGGCGGGCGGCGCCGCGGCCGGGGGCGGCGACCCGGGCGGCGGGAGCGGTTCCTCGGCGCCGACCAGGGCCAGGGCGACCGCCGCGGCGACGGCGGTCGCGGCCGTACCCGCGGCGGTGGCCTGCTGCTGCCCCTTGGACATCCGGGTCCACCAGCCGCCGGACAGGGCGCCGGCGGGCAGGCTCGCCAGGTACCCGGCGGCGGCGGGGCCCGCGATGAGCGGCAGCACCAGCCCGCGCAGCCCGACGTTGACGTCCATCAGCTCCGCGCAGACCTCCCGGCACTGCGCGCAGTCGTCCAGGTGGCGCTCGACCACCGCGGTGTCCCGTTTGGCCAGCCCGCCGCGCACGTAGCCGCCGAGCAGCTCCAAGGCCGGGCGGCAGCTCTCGGCCGGGGCGCCGCCCGCCAGGTGCATCTGGAGGTAGGCGCGGCGCAGCCCCTCACGGGCCCGGTAGGCCATCGCGGCCACGCTGCCCGGGTCCTTGCCCAGGTACCCGGCGGCCTCGGCCGGGCCCAGCCCCTCGATCTCGGTGTACCAGAGCACCGACTGCCAGTCCGGGCGCAGCGACAGGAACGCGCGCGCGATCAGCGACCGCTCCAGCCCCTCCAGCGCCGGGTCGACGAACGGCTCCCCGCTGTCGAAGCGCTCCATGTCGTCGGTGACGACCTGCCGCTTGTCCTTGCGGCCCCGGTCGTAGACGCAGTGCCGGAGCGCGGTGAGCAGGTACGGGCGGAACCCGGCCGAGGGTCCGCCGCCGCGCTGCAGCACGTCCAGGACGCGCGCGAAGGCGTCGGCGACCGCGTCGTCCACCTCTGCCTCGCCCCGGACGAGCTGGCGCGCCAGACCGCGCGCGGCGTCGACGTGCCGCTCCCACAGCGTGCCGAAGGCGCCGGTATCGCCGGCCCGCACACGGTCCAGCAACTCATCGTCTCCGGCCAGCAACTCGGTGTGCTCACCCCGAGCGTCCGCCATGCACCCGCCCCTCCCGCCGGTCCCCGGCGTCCGCGTGTTCCGTGCATCGCCCGCGGGGCGGGCGATCCGGCGCGGCCCCTCCGCCGCGCTCCCCTCCCCGCCGATCGCCCCGCGAAAGAAAGCCGAAAAAAATATCCCGCAATCGCGTCATAGCCGCCACCCGAGTCCGTGATTAGGGGTGAAGGCGCACCGGTGGGGCCCACCGCAACGGGGGCGTGGGCCCTGCCGGAGGGCGCCGGAACGCGGACGACGACGGGAGCTTCAGCGATGGAGGCATGTGGACGGGACGGGCCCGGGCGGGTGAGTGACCCGGCCGAGCGCCGCAGGCTGCGCAGCCTGTGGAGCCGGCGGAGCCGGAAGAACGGCTGGGATCCGCCGGACGACTGGTGGACCCCGGTGGTGGACCAGATCTGCGAGGCGGCGGCGGGCGGGGACGACCTGGCGCCGGGCTGCTTCCGGTTCGGCCAGGCGCGGGCCCGCTCGGGCGTGGGGATCGGCGCGGCCATGGCCGACCTGTCCTCGCTGGGCGAGGTGCTCGGCTGGGACGGCGTGCCGCTGCCGCTGCTGCGGGCGCTGGCCGAGGGGTGGGTGGACGGCGGGCGGTCGCCCGACGACTGCCAGGACCCGCTGACCGGCCTGGCGACCGCCGCCTACCTGCACACCCGGATCGGCGAGCTGTACCGGGGGGCCGGTTCGGGGGCGGGCGCGGCGGCGCGGCACCGGCTGGTGGTGGTCGCCCTGGAGCAGCGGGCCGACCCGTGGCGCCGCACCGCCCAGCTGATCGTGCTCGGCCACGAGCTGAGCCGGTCCTTCAGCTCGGGGGAGTCCCTGGCGCTGCTGAGCAGAACCCGGCTGGCGGTGCTGGCCCCGGAGGGCCCGGAGCTGGCGGAGCACACCCGCCACCTGCGCGAGAACCTCTGCCGGGAGCACGGCGCGGAGCTGTGGACCGTGCCGCTCCCGGAGACCGAGCGCGAAGCGCGCGCCCTGTTGGACGACATCGGAAGGCCCCTCTCCACATGACCACCCACACCGTTCCCGACCCCGTCCCCGCCCACCGGTCCGAGCCGGGCGCGCCGTGCTCCCTGTGCACACGGTCGAGACTGCGCATGCGCGCCAGGCCGCACGCGCGGCCCGCGTCCTCGGCACCGTCCGGAACCACCGATGCGGGGTGCACCATGGCCGCCGTCTGATCCAGGCGCCGCCGGTGCATGCGGCCCCGTAGAGGGGGCGGGGCCCTGCACCGGCGGCAGGCCGGCCTGCGGCGCCCCGTTTGAGGGGGCGGGAGCGCGCGGACCGGCCGCCACCGGGTTCCGTCCCGGTGAAGGGTTGCCGGCTCGTCGAGCGGGAGGGTCCTCTGGCCCCCGGTGGGGGCGACCCCCCGAACCGACCGGTAACCGAGGGAACGCCGCACGGCGTTCCCCCTAAAGGAGGCGCGTCCGCAAGGGGAGGCGGGCGCGCCTCCCCTTGCGTGCGTGCAGTGCGAGCGGCGACGACGCAGGTCAGCGGCCCGCCCGGCAGCGCTGTCGGCCGTCGGGCGCGCGGATGGTCACCGTAAAGGGCGGCGACGGCACAAGCGGGGCGGTTCCCCGGCCCTGCCTGCCGGGTGGCGGGTTCCTTGTGGTCCGGGTCGGCGGGCGGCCCAGCTGGTACCCCACTCACGGCCCAGGCCGGGCGGCGGGCCGGGCGGGGGCGTGGACTCCGTCGCCCCGGGGCGGCCGCCGCTCCCGTCCAGCGAACCCCGCACCCCCGTGACCTGGGCGAACACTCCCCGTTACGCGCGGGAGGGGACGGGAAGCGCGCTCCGCGACACCCCTGGGCGCCCCCGGGCGACGAACCCGGCGAGACCAGAACGTGTTCTGCCAACGGAATGCCCGATTCATGCCACATCGGGATGTTCTTGAGGTGCGCGGCCACGAGGGCGCGGCCGTCCGGACGCCCGCGCCGGGCCACCGGGGCTCCCGTGGACCCGATATCGACTACACGCGGTGACACCGGGCGCGGCAAACGGCCCCAGAGTGCCGTTTGGACCCCTCTCGGCACCGAATCCCGTTCTGGTATCGCGATGAACGC
>NZ_JAQFWQ010000074.1 GCF_027706725.1 Nocardiopsis endophytica | reverse complement strand
CCGAGGACATGAAGGACGAGGGCGTGGAGTCCGGCGAGCCGTCCGTGGCCGTCGCCGGCTGAACGCCCCGCGGCCGAGGGGCCCCGCCCGCGGCGGCCCCTCGGCCCTCCGAACGACCGAAGGCCTCCAGGAGACCATCGAGGAGCGATCGTGAGCACGTCATCGGAAGGAATCGCGCAGGCGCGGCCGGGCCTCCTGGAGCACCTCGGACGCTACGCACGGCTGATCAAGTTCAAGTTCGTCCTGGACTTCTACCTCTCCCTCGTCATCGTCGCCACCCTCCTCGGCCCCGCGGGCCTCGCCGCGCCGGGGGCGCTGACCGCCCTGGGCCTGTTCGCCGTGGGCATGCTCGGGGTGCTGTCGGCCGTGATGACCCTCGACGACGTCACCGGGGCCAAGGACGGCAGCGACAGCGCGAACTACGCCGGGAGCGAGAACACCGCGCTCCGGCCGCTCAAGCGCAAGCCCCTGCTCACCGGTGAGCTCTCGGTGCGGCAGGCACAGGTGTACGGGTACGCGTGCCTGGCCTGGGGCGCCCTGTGGTGGGCGGCGGCCGTGCTGCTGGCGCCCGATCCGGCGCTGTGGGCCGTGGTCGTCACGGCGCTGCTGCTCACGCTCAGCGTCCAGTACTCCTGGGGGCTGAAGCTGAGCTACTACGGCCTCGGGGAGGCCGTGCTGCTCTTCTCAGCGTCGGCCTTCCTGATCGCCCCCTACGGCCTGGCGACGGGGGAGCTGCCGGTGCTGGTGCTGGCCCAGGGGCTGCTCTTCGGGTTCGGGCAGCTGCTCATCGCCGGATACTCCAACACCAACGACCGGGAGGGCGACGCCGCGGCGGGGCGCCGCACCGTCGCCGTGCTCACCTCCGCGCGGGGCAACGCGGCCTTCCTGGGCGCCCTCACCGCCGCCAACCTGCTGGTGGTCCTGGTGCCGGTGGCCGCCGGCGCGGTGACCCCCTGGTTCGCGGCCGCGCTGCTGCCCTTCGCCGCCGTCCGGCTCCACCAGTACGCCGGGTTCCTGCGCACCGGCGACCCGCTGCCCGCCCGCAGCCTGGGCATCAAGGCGTTCCGGACGCTCGTGGTGTGCCTGGTCGCCTTCAACCTGATCCGCCTCGCCCTGTGACGAGGACGGCACGAGGACGAGACGAGAAGACGGAGGAGCCGTGACCGACACCCCGATCCTGGTGGAACTCGTCGACCGGGACGGCCGCACCCTGTCCACCTCGGAGAAGATCGCCGCGCACCGCCCGCCGGGCGCCCTGCACCGCGCCTTCTCCGTCTTCCTCTTCTCCGCCGACGGCAGGATGCTGCTGCAGCGGCGTGCGCGGGGCAAGTACCACTGGCCGGGGGTCTGGTCCAACGCGTGCTGCGGCCACCCGCTGCCCGGCGAGCCCCCGTTCCTGGCCGCGGCGCGCCGGACGGCCGAGGAGCTCGGCGCCGCCCCCGAGTCGCTGAGCGCGGTCGGCACGGTCGACTACGTGTTCACCGACACCGGGACGGGGCTGGTGGAGCGGGAGTTCAACCACCTGTTCGCGGGCCGGATCGGCGCGGACGTGCGCCCCGATCCGGCCGAGGTGGGCGAGACCGTGCTGGTGGCTCCGGACGGGCTCGCCGCCCTCCGCGCCGCCGAGCCCTTCTCCGCCTGGTTCGGCACGGTCCTGGAGGCGGCCGCCCCCGGGATCAGGGGCCTGGTCCCCGAGGGCGGCTGGTAGCGGCGGGCCGTCACCGGGCGCGGCCGGCGTCCCCGTCCGTGCGCAGCACGAAGCGGACCCCCGCGCCCTCGCCCGCCTCGAGGCGGCGGTGCACCTCGGCGGCCTCGGCGAGCGGCAGGACCTCCCGGCGCCGGGGCCGCAGGCGGCCGTCGGCGGCCAGCCCGCCGACGTGCCGGGCGGCCTCGGCGAGCTCGGGCACGGTCGCCTGGGAGATCGCGAAGCCGGTGACCGTCCGGTCCATCAGGTAGAGCGGACCGGCCGGGAGCACCGGCCTGGTCGCCATCCCGGCCAGCAGGACGGCCCGGCCCCTGCGGGCCAGCAGCGCCATCGCCCGCTCCAGGTCGTTCCGGCCGGCCGCGTCGATGTACAGGTCGGCGCCGCCGCCGCAGGCGCGGGCGGTCCGCTCGGCGGCGTCGGGCGCCCGGTAGTCCACCGCGGCCGCGGCCCCCAGCGCCCGGACGTGGTCGGCGTCGCGGGCGCTCGCCACCGCGACCACCCGGGCGCCCGCGCCGGCGGCCAGCGACACCAGGGCGCCGCCGACGTTGCCCCCGGCCCCGACCACCACCACCGTCTCCCCGGGACGCATCCGGCCGTGGACGAAGAGCGCCAGGTGGGCGGTGGCCGCGGGGTGGGCGAGCGCCGCGGCGTCCTCGGGCGCCGCTCCGCGGGGCAGGTGGTAGAGCCGGTCGGCGGGGACCGCGGCGCGCCGGGCGCAGGCGCCCTGGCGGCCGCCGTACCCCATGCTCAGGCTCCAGACCCGGTCGCCGGGGGAGAACCCGGGGGCGGAGGGCCCCGCCGAGACGACGGTGCCCACCAGGTCGCGGCCGATCACGAAGGGGAACTCCACGGGGGTCCGCCAGGCGCCCGAGCGGACGAAGGTGTCGACGTGGTTGGCGGCGGAGTACTCCACGTCGACGAGGACGTCGCCGGGGCCCGGAACGGGGTCGGGCACCTCTCCGACGCGGATGGCGCCGGGCGGCCCCAGCTCTTCGATGAACGCGGCTCGCATGGGTCGCATTGTGGCGGGGCGGCGGCGCCGGTGCGGGGAGGGGGACGGGCGTTTGTCAGCTCGGAGGCGGGGGACGGGGGCGGCGGGACACGGATGAACGCCCGGCCGGATTCATGATCTCGTCATATTGTCCCGCCTGCCGGTGCCGTCTAGCATTCCGTATACCGGGCGGACATAACGGGCGATCGGGTAATTACGGACCTCACGTCGCCTCTCCCTGCTCTTGAGACCCCGGCGGCGGCGACCCCGGCCGAACAGGGGATGCGATCCCCCGCCCGGAACACCGGAGAGCGAAGGCTACAAAGACGGGGAGAAGTAGCCAATCATGGAGACCATGGCGCGATCGGCGCCGGACGCGGCGGATTCGGTCACCATTCCGAGGACGACGCACTGGCGGCATTTCCCGACGCCCCTCGTCGGGCGCGAGGACGAATTGGACCACCTGTACCGGAGGCTGGCCGACCCGGCGGTGCGGATCCTGACCGTCACCGGACCGGTCGGGGTCGGCAAGAGCCGGCTCGTGACGGCGGCGCTCGGCCGGGCGGCCGACCTCTTCGGGGCCGGGACGCTCGTCGTGGAGCTGGACAAGGTCTGCGAGGAGAGCGGCGACCCGCGCACGGCCCCGGAGGCCGACGGCGGCCTGACCCAGGCGGAGATCGACGAGGCGCTCACCGACGTCTTCCCAGCCGGTGCCGAGGAGGCGCACCGCGCCGCGTCCGCGGGGCGGTTCCTGCTGGTCCTGGACGGGTGCGAGGAGATCCTGCCGGAGCTGCGGGCCTCCCTTCCCCGGGCGCTCTCCGCCTGCTCCTGGGGCGCGGTGATGATCGCGGCGCCCGAGCCGCTCGGCTCCTACGGCGAGGAGGTCGTGCGGGTCCCGCCGCTGCCGGTGCCGGACCTGGCGGCCGCCCACGACCCCGACGAGTGCGCGGCGGTCCCCTCGGTGCGGCTGTTCCTGCGCCGGGCCCAGGCCGTCCGCCCCGGGTTCCGGCTGACCCCGGACAACGCCGAGGCGGTGGTCCGGCTGTGCCGCCGCACCGACGGGCTGCCCCTGGCCATCGAACTGGCGGCGGCCCGCATGAAGACCAAGTCGCCGCAGAGCGTGCTCGAAGGGCTGGACGGCGACCTGGACATCCTCTCCGCCAGCGGGGGCGAGACGCTGTCCCGGCACCGCGGGATGCGCAGCGCGATCTCCTGGTCGCTCACCCGGCTGGACGCCGGGGAGCAGGAGCTGCTCGGCCGCGTCTCGGCGTTCCGCTCGGGGGTGGACCCCGCCGCCGCGACCTCCGTCGCCGACGCCGGGCCCGAGGAGGTCGAGGAGCGCCTGGCGCGCCTGGCCGACAAGAGCCTGCTGCACGCCGAGGAGGCCGACGACGGCGGTGTGGTCTTCCGCCTGCCCAACCTGACCAGGCAGTACGTCACCGAGTGGCTGCGCCAGAGCGGCGAGCTGACCCGGGTCCTGGAGATCCACGCCCGCTACTTCCTGCGCATGGCCGACATGCTGCAGCGCCCCGACGTGGAGGGGACGACGCTCGGCTGCATGCCGAACGGGCAGTTCTGGCGCGAGGACGTCGAGGCGGCGATGTTCTTCCTCTACGACAGCGGCGAGTCGGCCGCCGCCGCCCGGGTGGCCGCCGCGCTCGGCCAGTTCTGGTACGGGTCCGGAGCCCTGCCCCGGGTGGTGGTGCTCCTGCGCGAGCTGCTGGACTCCGGCCGCCTCCCGCCCGACGCCGCGCCGGCCGCCGAGGGCGCCCTGGGTGAGCAGCTGACCTGGCTGGGGGAGCACCGGGAGGCCGGAGTGCGGCTGGAGCGCGCCCTGCGCGGGCGCCGCGGGGACGACGCCGCCGGAACCGGCATGGACACCCGGCGCCTCGCGGACCTCGCCTTCCACCGGGGCGACCCCGCCGCGGCCGCGTCCCTGCAGCGGGAGGCGGCGACGCTGCTCGGGCGCGCCGGGGCCGGGTTCGAGCGGGCCAAGGCGCTGCGGGGACTGGCCGAGTGCCTGGCGGCGCTGGGGGAGGGGCCCACGGCGGTATCCGCGGCCGAGGAGGCCCACCGCGTCTCCGAGGCCCTGGGCGACGAGGCGGGGGCGGCGCTCGCGGACGCCGCGCGGGCCGGAGCGCTGGTCGCCGAGGGCGGCGTCCGGCAGGCCGAGGAGCTGTACCGGTCCGCGCTGGCCCGGATGCGCCGCCTGGACGGCCGGGTCGCCTGCGCGGGCGTGCTGGAGCGCCTCGCCGTGCGGTGGGTGTGCGATGACGGCGGGCGCGAGGCCCTCAGGCGCGCGGTGATCGGGATCGGGGCCGCGTCCGTCATGCGCTCCTCCACCCGGTGCGTGCCCGCCGTTCCCGACGCCGACGGGATCGACCGTGCGCTGGCGCGGGCCCAGGAGGGGCTGGGCGGCCGGCGCTTCGACGAGCTCTGGACCAAGGGGAGGTCCCTGGAGCTCGGAGCGGCGGTCGACCTCGTGCTGTCCCCGGTCCCGGACGAGGCCGCGGAGGCGCCTCGGCCGGAAGGGGGCCACACGCTGACCGCGCGCGAGTACCAGGTGGCCGAGCTGGTCGCGGAAGGGCTCACCAACCGCGGGATCGCCCGGCGGCTCGGCATCGCCGAATGGACGGCCATCAACCACCTGCGCAAGGTGATGCGCAAGCTCGGCGTCTCCTCCCGCGTGCACGTCGCCGGCTGGTTCCGGGAACGTGCGCGGGAGGGGCGGGTCCCCGGCCCACGCGACGGGCGGGAGAGGTGACCGTCCCACCCGTCCGCCCCGCGCCGGCGCCGCCCGGGGCCTGAGACAGGCCTGCCGCCCTGTCCCCGCGGCGGGCCGCCTCCCATTCCGCGGCGACGCACGGTCGCCACCGGAGTGCGCTGTGTCCCCATTCCTGTTCCGCGCCCGTATTCCGGCCCGCGCCGGAGTGCGGGCGCTTTCGCCTGCCACGGTGCTTGTCATTGTCATTGCCATGGCAGGGGGCATGGCAGGGGACCCGGCGGCGGCCGGGCGCCGATGGGTCGAAATTCGCCCGTGACCTCGGAATCCGCCGGTGCCAGACAACAACTTGCGGTATGCCTGCTATTTAACCGGCTCTCCCGGAATTCCTAGCCTTTCAGTGCTCGGACACTCTTTCAGGAAATTCCCCCGGCCGCACGTTCACGCCGGAGCGAAACCTTCGCGGAGGGCCGAATGAAGAGAAGCGCAGAAGGGCGACCGACCGCGGTCCGCCGCGCCGCGGGCGCGCCGGCCGCATTCCACCGCCGGGCCGGGGCGTCCCCCGCGTCCCGGGAGGACCGACCGGCCACCGACATCCTCCTGGCCCGCCTCGCCGACGGGCTGTTCTCCTCCCTCCACCGCAGCGACCAGCGCCGCAAGGGGACCGACTACCTGCGAGGACTGCTGTCCACGCCGGGCCGCAAGTCCATCCGGAACATGGCGGCGCTCATGGGCGGCAGCGGGACGGGGCAGAGCCTGCACCACTTCATCTGCAGCTCCACCTGGGACTGGGTCCCCGTCCGCCGGGACCTGTACGCGTTCGTGGAGCGGGAGGCCCCGCCCCGGGCGTGGGTGGTGCGGCCGATGCTCATCCCCAAGAGCGGCCGCCATTCCGTGGGCGTCGCCCGCTACGCGCCCGACTCCGAGGGGCCGGGACTGGTGGCCCAGCAGGCGGTGGGCGTGTGGATGGCCTCGCCCGCCGGGGCCGTCCCCGTCCACTGGCACCTGCACGTCCCCGCCCCGGGCGGGCCGGACCTGGCCGACGCCTCCGGAGAGCCGACCGCGGACCGCGCCGCCGACGCCTGCCTGGAGCTGCTGTCGGAGTGGGGGGTCCCCGCCCGCCCCGTGGTCCTGGAGGTGGAGGGCGCCGCGTCCGTCCCGGCGCTGCGCCGGCTCCGCGCGGCCGGCCTGTGCCCGGTGGCCCGTATCCCGGGGGACCTGCCGCTGCGGGTGACCGACCCGACCCTCGTCGGGCACACGGGGGCGGTGCTCCCGGCGCAGCGCATCATCGGGGCCGCGCGCGAGCTCCGCCGCCCCGTGCGCGCCGCGGGCGGCGGCCCCGGCCGCTCCCGCGTCCCGGTCCGCCGCCCCGCGCCGCCGGAGCTGGCGGCGACCGTCCGGACGGCACTGCCGGGAACCCCGTCCTCCCGCAGGCCGGACTCCGAGTACGCGCTGGTCGGCTTCGGCGCCTCGGACCCGGACTGGCCCCGGGAGCTGTGGCTGGCCGCGCTGCCCGCGCAGCGGGCCGCGGCCGAGGTCCCCTACTTCAGCCGCCTGGCGCGGCTGACCGAGCACCAGCAGAGGGTGGTCGGCGACCGGGTCGGGCTCCGCGACTACGCCGGGCGCTCGTTCGCCGGGTGGCACCGCCACACCACGCTCGCCTCCGCCGCGCACGCCGCCGCCCTGTTGTCCGAATGGGCGCCTCCGGAGGCCGCGTGAGGCGGGGCGGGGTGCGCACCTGACGAAGTCCTCCGGCCGCCGTGGCCCCGCGCGGCCCCCGCCGCCCACCATGGGGCACCCTCGCTCCGCCCGCGCGGGCCCCGACCAGGGGTGCAACGCGACTCGACGCACGTGGAGAAGTCTGTGGACGACGTCCTGCACGAAGCCGGCTCCGACACGGCCCCGCAACAGCCCGATTGGGCGGGCGACCCCTTCCTGCCCACGGCGCGGCGCGAACTCGCGATGCGCCCGCCGCTGGTGCGCGTCGGCGACACCGACCGGCTGCGCGCCCTGCTCGCCCGGGTGGCCCGCGGCGAGGCCCACGTGGTCCTGGCGGGCGACTGCGCGGAGGACCCCGCCGAGTGCGGCGCCCGCGACGTCGCCGCCAAGTCCGGGCTGGTGGAGATGCTCGCGGGCCGGATGAAGCTCGCGTCGCGCCGACCGGTGGTGCGGGCCGCGCGCATCGCGGGGCAGTACGCCAAGCCGCGCTCCCGCCCGACCGAGTCGGTGGCCGGAGTGGAGCTCGAATCGTTCCGGGGCCACCTGGTGAACGGGCCCGAGCCCGACCCGCGGATCCGCCGCCCCGACCCCGCGCGCCTGCTCGGCGGGTACGCCGCGGCGCGCACGGCCATGGGCCACCTGGGCTGGCTCGGCTCCCGGGGTGCGGCCGACGGGGCCGGCCCGGTGTGGACCGCCCACGAGGCGCTGCTGCTGGACTACGAGCTGCCCCTGGTGCGCCCCGCCGGCGACGGACGCGAGCTGCTGGCCTCCACGCACTGGCCCTGGCTGGGGGAGCGGACCCGGGACCCGGACGGGCGGCACGCCGCGCTGCTGGCCCGGGTGGCCAACCCGGTGGCGTGCAAGGTCGGCCCCTCCGCCTCCCCGGACGAGCTGGTGCGCCTGTGCGCCCTGCTCGACCCCGACCGGCGCCCGGGCCGGCTGGCCCTGACCGCCCGGATGGGCGCGGACACCGTCGCCGACGCGCTGCCTCCCCTGGTCGCCGCGGTGCGCAGGGCGGGGCACCCCGTGGTGTGGGTGTGCGACCCGATGCACGGCAACACGGTGTCCACCCCGGCGGGGCTGAAGACCCGCTACGTGGAGGCGATCGTGCAGGAGGTCGCCGGGTTCCAGGCGGCCGTGCGCGGTGCGGGAGGGGTGGCCGGCGGCCTCCACCTGGAGGCCACCCCCGAACCGGTCACCGAGTGCGTATGGGACCGCGGGCGCGTCGGCGACGTCGCCGGGAAGTACACCACCTTCTGCGACCCGCGCCTCAACCCCGAGCAGGCCGCCGCCGTGGTCGGGGCCTGGATCGGCTGACCCGAGAACGGCCCCGCGACGGGCCGGGAGAAAGGCAGGCACGACATGGGGAACGGAACGCAGCGCCCGGTCGCGGTGGTGACCGGCGCCGCAGGCGGAATCGGAGCCGCCGTGGTCAGGGCCCTGGCCGAGCGGGGGACGGCGGTGGCCGCCGTGGACCGCGACGCCGAGGCGCTGGGCGTGGCGGCCGACAAGCTCGCCGCCGACGGGCTGACGGTGCTCCCGCTGGAGGCCGACGTCGCCGCGGCCGAGGAGGCCGAGGCCGTGGCGGCCGCCGCCGAGGAGCGGCTGGGCCCACTGGAGTACCTGGTCAACGCGGCGGGTGTGCTGCGGCTCGGCGCCTCCTGGAAGCTCACCGCGGAGGAGTGGGAGACCACCTTCGGCGCCAACGCCTCGGGGGTGTTCAACATGGCCCGGGCGGTGGTGCCCCGGATGCTCCCCCGCAAGCGGGGGGCCATCGTCACCGTGGCCTCCAACGCCGCGGGCACCGCGCGCATGGCCATGGGGGCCTACTCCGCCTCCAAGGCCGCCGCGGTCATGTACACCAAGTGCCTGGGGCTGGAGCTGGCCGAGCACGGCATCCGGTGCAACGTGGTGGCCCCCGGGTCGACCGACACCCCGATGCTGCGCTCCATGTGGGGGCCGGGCGCCGGGCCGGAGGCCACGCTCGACGGCGACCCCGGGCGCTACCGCGTGGGCATCCCGATGCGGCGGCTGGGCGTGCCGGAGGACACCGCCTCCTCCGTGGTCTTCCTGCTCTCCGAGGAGTCCGCGCACATCACCATGCAGACGCTGACCGTGGACGGCGGCGCGACCCTGGGGGCCTGAACCCCCGTCCCGACCACCGGCGGAGGACGACGATGCCTGGAATACCCCCCATCAGCCCCTACCCCATGCCCACCGCGGCCGACCTGCCCGGGAGCACCCCGGACTGGACCCCCTCGCCGGAGCGCGCGGTACTGCTCGTCCACGACATGCAGCGCTTCTTCCTGCGCCCGCTGGCCGGGGCCGGGGGACTGGCCGAGGCGCTGGTGGAGAACTGCGTCCGGCTCCGGGACCGCTGCGCCGTCCTCGGGGTGCCCGTCGGCTACACCGCCCAGCCCGGCGGCATGACCCCCGAACAGCGCGGCCTGCTCAAGGACTTCTGGGGGCCGGGGATGACCGGCCGGCCGCAGGACCGCGCGGTCGTCGACGAGCTGGCCCCGGGGCCGGACGACTGGATGTTCACCAAGTGGCGCTACAGCGCCTTCCACGGGTCCGGGCTGCTGGAGCGGATGCGCGCCGCCGGGCGCGACCAGCTCATCGTCTGCGGCGTCTACGCCCACGTCGGGGTGCTGATGACCGCCGTGGACGCCTTCACCAACGACATCCAGGTGTTCCTGCCGGCCGACGCGGTCGCCGACTTCAGCCCCGGCTACCACCGGCTGGCCCTGGACTACACCGCACAGCGGTGCGGGGTGGTCGCCCTGACCGACGGCCTGCTGGAGGCGCTCGGCGGCCGTCCGGAGGGCGGAAGGGGCGGGGCGGCGGAGGACGCGGAGACGGTGTCGGCATGAGCGGGCGACCGGTGCCGGGCGGCCCCGGCGACCTGCTCGACCGCGTGCTGGCGGGGGAGGCCGGCGCGTTCGCGCTGCTGCACCGGCCCGAGGCGGCCCCGGGCGAGGTGGAGGTGCTCGCCGGCGAGGCCTCCACCGCCGCGGCGCTGGCGGACCTGCCCGGCCCCCGTCCGGGCGGGGCCGGATCCGGGGAGCGCCACGACGTCCTGGCGGTGGTGCCCTACCGGCAGATCGGCGAGCGCGGATTCGCGCACGTGGACGACGGGGCCCCGCTCATCGCCCTGCGGGTGGGGGAGCAGGCGTCGGTCCCGCTGCACCAGGCGCTGGACCGGATCCCCGACACCGGGATCCGGGCGTCCGGCGGACGCTTCGACCCGGACGACGCGGCCTACGCCGCGACCGCGCGGCGGATCATCACCGAGGAGATCGGGCGGGGCGAGGGGGCCAACTTCGTGCTCAAGCGCCGCTACACCGCGGTGATCGAGGACTTCTCGGCGCGCGGCGCGACCACCCTGTTCCGCAGGCTGCTGCGCCGGGAGAGCGGCACGTACTGGACGTACGCGGTGTACACCCCCTACGGCGCGTTCGTCGGCGCCTCCCCCGAGCGGCACGTGAGCCTGCGCGGCGGGACCGCGGTGATGAACCCGATCAGCGGCACCTACCGCTACCCCGAGTCGGGGCCCACCCTCGACGGCGTCCTGGAGTTCCTGGACGACCGCAAGGAGGCCGACGAGCTCTACATGGTCGTCGACGAGGAGCTGAAGATGATGGCCCGCGCCTGCGACTCGGTGCCGCGGGTCACCGGGCCGCACCTGAAGGAGATGGCGCGGCTGGCGCACACCGAGTACTTCATCGAGGGCGCCTGCTCCGGCGACCCCCGGGAGGTGCTGCGCCAGACCATGTTCGCGCCCACCGTGACCGGGAGCCCGCTGGAGAGCGCCTGCCGGGTGATCGCGCGGCACGAGCCCGAGGGGCGCGGGCACTACAGCGGCGTGGTGGCGCTCATGGGCCGGGACGCGGCGGGCGCGAGCACCCTGGACTCGGCGATCATGATCCGGACCGCGGAGATCGACCCGGCCGGGCGGCTGAGCGCCGGGGTGGGGGCCACGCTGGTCCGGCACTCCGACCCCGGGTCCGAGGTGCAGGAGACGCGGGCCAAGGCGGCCGGCCTGCTCGGCGCCCTGGACGAGGACGGCCCGCCGGAGCTGGGCCGCGACCCCCGCGTCCGCTCCGTGCTGGCCCGGCGCAACGAGCGGGTGTCCGGGTTCTGGCTGGGCACCGAGGCGCATACGGCGGTCCCGGCCCTGCGGGGCCTGGACGTCCTGGTGATCGACCACGAGGACACCTTCACCGGCATGCTCGCCCGGCAGCTCGAATCGCTGGGGCCCAGCGTGCGGGTGCGGCGCTTCGACGAGCCCGGGGGGCTGTGCGGGCCGGACCTCGTGGTGATGGGGCCGGGGCCGGGGGATCCGCGGGACGACGGCCACCACAAGATCGCGGCGGTCCGCGCGGGGCTGCGGACCCTGCTGTCCGCGGGCCGCCCGTTCCTCGCGGTCTGCCTGAGCCACCAGGTGCTCAGCCGGGAGCTGGGGCTGGAGGTCGTCCGCAAGGAGGTCCCCAACCAGGGGCTCCAGCTGCCGATCGACCTCTTCGGCCGCAGGGAGCGGGTCGGGTTCTACAACACCTTCACCGCGGTCGCGCAGGAGGACAAGATCGTCGCCGAGCGCTCGGGGGTGGGCCCGGTCGAGGTGGGCCGCGACCCCCGCACCGGCGAGGTGCACGCACTGCGCGGCGCGGGCTTCGCCTCCCTGCAGTTCCACTCCGAGTCCCTGCTCACCCAGGGCGGTGTCGCGATCCTCTCCCGGGTCATGGAGGGCGTGCTGTCCCCGCCCTGAGCGGGTCCGTGCCCGGTCCGCCCGAGGGCGGACCGGGACGTCCGGCGGGACGTGCCGCGGAACGGGCCGTCACACGGTGAACGGCCGCCGTCCGCGGGCCTCCTTCAGCGCCAGCGCCCACCAGGACAGCTGGTCGAGCAGCTCCTTGGCGGCGGCGTCGGCCCCCTCCGCGTCGGTGGGGCGCCCCTGGGCGTCGAACCTGTCCGGGAAGTCGCTGAACGCCACGGCACTGCGCACGGTGTGGGCGTGCACCTCGTTGAAGACGTTGCGCAGCTGCTCCACGGCCTGCAGCCCGCCGCCCGCGCCGCCGTAGGAGACGAATCCGACCGGCTTGGCGCTCCACTCCTCGAAGTACCAGTCGACGGCGTTCTTCAGGGATGCCGGGTAGCCGCGGTTGTAGACCGGGGTCACCACGATGAAGGCGTCGGCGGCGGCGAGGCGGGTGCCCAGCGCGGCGACCGGCTCCGGGAGAGGCTCGCTCTCGTCGTCCCCGCCCATGACGGTCGGCAGGCCGGCGTCGGCCAGGTCGACCATGTCGACGTCCAGGTCGCCGCGGCCGCGGGCGTGCGCGGCGATCCAGCGCGCCGGAACGGGCCCGAACCGGCCCACCCGGGTGCTCCCGATGATCACGGCGACGCGCAGGCGGTCGTTGTCGGTCATCTCGGTCCTCCTTGTCCACTGCTCGGTCGGGGTCGGGGTCGACGGGTCCTCACACGGTCCGGGGTGCGCCGGTGCCGGTCGGCTCGCCGGTGCCGCCACCGCCCGGGTCCTGCTCCGCCCGGGGATCCCCGTGGCGCGCCCCGGTCGTCAGGTAGCGGGCGATGACGGCGGCGACGGCGGCGACCACCACCGCGCCGACGGCGGTCGTCGCGGCGAATCCGGTCATGAAGGCCGACTGCGCGGCCGAGAGCAGGTCCGCCGCGGGGCCGGAGGGCAGCGATCCGGCCGCCGCCATGGCCCCGGCGAGGCTGTCGCGGGCGGGGCCGGCGGCGTCCCGGGGGATCCCGGCGGGCAGGGCGCCGGCCATCAGCGGCCGGTACACGGCGGCGGCCACGGCGCCCATCACGGCCACGCCGAGGCTGACGCCCATCTCGCCGAAGGTCTCGTTGACGGCCGCCGCGGACCCGCTCCGGTCCTCCGGCGCGGCCGCCATCACCTCGGTCATCACCAGCACGCCCAGCGGGGTCATGCCGAGCGCGATGACCGCCGAGACCGTGCCGGTCCACACCACGGGGGTGTCCGGCCCGAGGAAGGCGGCCAGGACGAGCCCGGTGGCGCCCACGGCCAGCCCGAGCAGCATGGCCGGCTTGGTGCCGATCCGCCCGGCCAGGGCGGGTGAGGCCAGAGAGGCGGCCATGGAGGCCAGGGAGAAGGGGACCAGCCACGCCCCGGCCACCGACGGCGGCAGGCCCTTGACCAGCTGCAGGTACTGGACGAGCAGCAGCATCACGCCGCCCATGACCAGGTTGGCGGCGAGCAGGGACCCCAGCCCGGCGGAGAACACGCGCATCCGGAACAGCGACAGGTCCAGCAGCGGGTCGTCCATGCTCAGCTGGCGCCGGGCGAAGAGCCACCCGGACACGGCCGCGAACGCGAGCGCGGCGAGGAGGGCGGGGCTCCACCCGCTCTCGGCGGCCTTCTTGAGCGCGTAGATGAAGGGCAGCAGGGCGCCCAGGGACAGCACCACGCTCAGCGGGTCGAGCCGCCCGGGCGAGGGCGAGCGGAACTCGGGGAGCAGGAAGGGGCCGGTGGCCAGGAGCAGCGCCATGACCGGGACCGCCATCAGGAAGACCGAGCCCCACCAGAACGCCTCCAGCAGCAGGCCGCCGATGACCGGCCCGGCGGCCGCGCCGGCGGTGAAGCAGGCCATCCACAGCGCGAGCGCGGTGGCGCGCTGCCGGTCGTCGGGGAACATGCTCTTGAGCAGGGACATGGTCGAGGGCATCAGGGTGGCCCCGGCGATGCCCAGCAGGGCGCGGGCGGCGATGAGCGTCTCGGCGGTGGGGGCGTAGGCCGCGGCGGCCGAGGCGGCGGTGAAGGCCGCGGCGCCGATCATGAGGAGCCGCCGGCGGCCGATGCGGTCGCCGACGGTCCCCATGGTGATCAGCAGGCCGGCCAGCAGGAATCCGTAGATGTCCAGGATCCAGAGCTGCTGGGTCCCGGTGGCCCCCAGGTCGGCGGACAGGTGCGGGAGAGCGAGGTGGAGGGCGGTGACATCGACGGAGAGCAGGAACACCGGCAGGGACAGGACGGCCAGCCCCGTCCACTCCCTGATCCCGGCCCTGCCCGGCGCCGTGCGTTCGCTCATGGGGGGTCTCCTCGGACTCGTCGTGGTCGACACCGAGGAGACTAGGAGTTCCAGTTAACTTGAAGTCAAAGGTGCGGATGGACCCACGTCATCGCAGGTCGGAACGGGTTCAGCGTGCGGGTCGCGGGTCGCGGCCGAGGTAGGCGAGGAGGTGGTCCTGCTCGCTCGCGCCTTCAGGGAGCTCCACCTCCGGGCCGCAGATGCCCTCCATGCGGATGGTCTCGCCCCAGTTGCGGGCGTCGGCGGCCACCCGGCGCACCTCGTCGGCCGGCAGCTTCTCGTCCTGCCCGGTGGCGCGGGCGATGTCCCAGGCGTGCACCAGCAGGTCGGTCCCGAGGAACTCGTCGACCGTCCGCTCCAGGCTGGTGCGCCCGAAGTAGCCGTCGTACTCCGTCCCGGCCCGGTCGGGGTCCTCCAGCAGGGCCTGCATGGCTGCGACCGCGTCGGCCCAGGCGCCCTTCGGGTCGTCGGAGGCCGTGCGCGGCAGGTCTGTGATCCGGACCCCGGCGTAGGTCGGCATGTTCCGGTGGTTGTCCAGCATGTGGTCGAGGACGTCCCGCGCCGTCCACCCCTCGCAGGGCGACGGGGCGTCCCAGCCGTCGGCGGGCACGGCCTCGACGCGGCGGGTGAACTCGGCTGCAAGAGCGCGGTAGCGCTCGGAGATCTCGCTCATGGGACGAGTCTCGTGGACGGGCCGGTCGGGCCGCTTGTACGGATCGGACGCCTTCGCCTCGTCCTCCTCCGGCCTCGTCTCATCCGGCGTCCGGCATGTCCCCCACGCCGTCGGTGAGGTGCATCCCCAGCAGCGCGCTCGGCGGCACTCCGGCGAGGGCGCGGGAGTCGCGGTTCAGGTGGGACTGGTCGGTGTAGCCCGCCATCGCCGCCAGCACGGACAGGTCGGTGGTGGCGGCCGGGTGCCGCGCCAGGCGGAGGAACCGCTGGAGGCGCAGGATGCGGCGGAGGACGGCGGGGCCGTACCCGAACGCGGCCACGCAGCGCCGGTGGAGCTGCCGCTCGCTGAGCGCCGACCCCCGGGCGAGGTCGGCGACGGTGGTCTCCGGTGCGGCGGTGAGGATCCGGGAGACCTCGTCGGCGGTGGAGGCGGACCGGGACCTCGGCACGCCGGGCGCGGGACGGGCCTCGGCGCGGTCCCGCACCATGCGCTGGAGGAGGGACAGGCGCTCGTGGGGGCCGGAGGCCTCGTGCAGGCGCTCCAGAAGCACCCGCTGCTCCCGGGCGCCGAGGACGTCCTCCACGTCCACCCGTTTGTTCAGCGCGCCGGGCGTGTCCAGCCCGAGCACGGAGGCCGCGCGCCCCGGCCGCAGGCGCACGCCGACCGCCTCGACTCCGTCGGGCAGCGAGAACGACCAGCCGGAGGTCTCGGGCCCGCAGACGACCAGGCGCCCGGTGCTCAGCCAGAGGACGTCCACACACCCGTCGGGGACCAGGAGGTGCTCGGCACCCCCGGCCCACGCGGTCCAGGCGGTGACCAGCTCCCCGGAGAGATCCGGCTCTGCGGCCACCGGTGTGTACCAGGACATGTCACCAAGCCTAGGTGGCGTCCTACGCGTCAGACGGGATGGACCGTTACGGCGTCTCCGAGGCCCTTGAAGTCCTCGATGTTCCGTGTGAACAAGGGGAGTCCTCGCGACGAGGCCGTCGCCGCGATCATCAGGTCCATACGCCGGGGTTTCGGGTTTCTGCCAGCGGCGACGATGAGCGCTGCGAGTGTCCCGTATCTGGCGGCGGCTCGCGCGTCGAAGGGGATCGGGTCGAACTGTGCGACCACGGTCTGGAGCTTCTCTGTCCGCTTGGCCTTCTCCGCCGGGTCCTTCGCCATCGCGATCCCCTGGTGAAGTTCGACCAGGGTGATGGCGGTGACCATCGGATAGTGGGGAAGTGCATCGGGGGCTAGCGCACCGGCATCGATCAGGACGCACGTGTCGAGAACGCCCGTCTCCGGAAGTTCAGACGGCGTCATCACCGAGCCGGTCCTCGGTACCGAAGAACTCGTCCGCTTCTCGCCTCATCTGGGCATAGTCGATCGGGGGCAGGTCGCGGTGGCTCGCGACCAAGTCTGCAGCGGTGATCCTGCGCTTGGGGGCCAGCGGGCGCACCTCGACGACCTCGACGCCGTTCCGCGTAACGTGGAACGTCTCACCGTTCACTGCCGCATCTATGACCGCACTGGTGTTGTCGTCGAACTCCCGTTGGGTGATGGTCTTCATACCAGGAGTGTAGGTCCGCCCCTCTGACCTTGCCACGGCTTTCCGTGATCGGCTCCGCGTCAGGCCGCTTCGGCCGGAAGGGCGAGAGGCGCCCCCGGAGATACCGGAGGCGCCCGTGCGATTGGTGTCATTTACCGCCCTGGGACCGCGGGATCTACGCCCCCTCCGGTCCTCCGAAGCGGTCGGCCGCCCTGGTGATGGCGGTCTCCACCGCGCCCACCTTGTCGGCGAGCAGGCCCACGGCGCCCACGGCCCTGCCGATGGGGTCGTCGCCGTCCCCGGCCAGGGTCTTGCCGCGGACGTAGGCCTCCTTCACCTCGCGCCAGCGCTCGGCCTGCTCCGGGGTCATCGTGCCGCGGATCTCGGCCAGCTTCAGCAGGTTCGACTCCGCCCCGGACGTCAAGGTCTGCGCCTCGCCCAGGTAGTGGTCGTCGATCGCCGCCTCCAGCTCGTCCTCGTTCATCGCCGGGACGATCTTCTCCGCCAGCCGGTTCATGTTCCGGTAGGACCCCTGCAGGCGGAACGGCGGCTCGGTCCGCGACTCCTCCGCCTGGGCCGCCGAGGCGATGTAGGCCTGGTTGTTGGCCAGCACCACCTGCTGGACCCGCAGCAGCCGCCGCAGCACCCCCAAGATCTGGTCCAGCTCCACCCGCGAGTACGGGTGGCTCAACCGGTCCGGGCGCACCGAGTCGTCGCCCCGGGCCATGCGCACCAGCAGCTCCACGTCCCCGCGGTCGCGCCCCGACAGCGGCGCCAGCACCGGGTTCGACGTCAGGGCGTTCTCGATGTAGCTGAGCGCGAAGACGTCCTCCTTCCCGGAGAGCACGTCGCCCAGGTTGTACACGTCGGCACGGTTGGCCAGCATGTCCGGGATCCGGAACCTCTGCCCCTGCTCGGTGTAGGGGTTGCCCGCCATGCACACCGCGAAGCGCTTGCCCCGCAGGTCGTAGGTGCGGGTGCGCCCCTCCCAGACGCCCTCCATGCGGCGCTGCCCGTCGCACAGCGAGATGAACTTCTGCAGCAGCTCCGGGTCCGTGTGCTGGATGTCGTCCAGGTACAGGAGCACGTTGGAGCCCATCTCCAGGGCGAAGTTGATCTTCTCCACCTCCTGGCGGGAGGTGGCGTCCGGGGCCTCGGCCGGGTCGAGCGAGGTGACCGCGTGCCCCAGCGAGGGGCCGTTCACCTTCACGAACACCAGCCCCAGGCGGCTGGCCACGTACTCCATCAGCGTGGTCTTGCCGTACCCCGGCGGGGAGATGAGCAGCAGCAGCCCGCTCTGGTCGGTCCGCCGCCCGTCCCCGGCCGCCCCCAGCTGCTTGGCCAGGTTGTCCCCGATCAGCGGCAGGTAGGACTCGTCCAGGAGCCGGTTGCGCACGAACCCGCTCATCACCTTGGGCACGTACTCGTCGAGCCGCAGCCTCCGCCGCTCGGCGTCGATCAGCTCGGTGCGGCGCCGCTGGTAGGCGCGGAACGCCGGGACGCGCTCGGCGCGGAACCGCCGGGTGCGCTCCAGGAACTCGTCCAGCCGCAGCTCCAGGCGGCGGCCCGAGATGCGCGGGTGCGTGCCGAGCAGCCCCTCCACGGTGGCGGACGGCTCCGCCGAGGAGTCGTACCGGTCCACCAGGCCGCCGCACAGCTCCGCGGCGACCGCCTCCTCAAGGAAACCGCCCAGCTCCTCCTCCCTGCCGGAGGCGACCACGTGCGCCCCGAGCCACGCCGAGGCGAGCTGGCGCCGCTCGGCCGGGCCCTTGAGCGCCTCCAGGTCGCCCGCGTACTCCTTGTACGAGGACGACGCCGCCCCGCCCAGCGCGTCGCGGAAGCCCTCCAGGAGCTCCCGCGCCCCCGCGCTGGTGCCGAACCCGTGCCGGCCGGTGCCCAGCTCCTCGAACAGGTACTCGCCCGCGGCGTCCGCCGCGTCGGCCAGGTCGTCCAGGCCCGACCCGGCCAGGAAGGCCCCGACCGCCCCGGACAGCTCCCCACGCAGCTCCCCGATGGCCGGGGAGCCGTGGAAGCCGAACACCGTGCGCGCGCGGGCCAGCGACACCGCCCGGGTGCGCCAGGCCTCGCGCTCGCCCTCCGCGGCCCCGAACGCCCAGAACACCTGGGCGGCCGCGCGGGCACGGACCGGGTAGCGCAGCAGGCCCGCCGCCGCCCGCAGCCGCAGCAGCTCCCGCAGGATCAGCTGCGCGTCGTGGTCGTGCACGCCGCGCTCGTAACCCTCGTCGTAGCGCTCCTCGGCGGCCTTGCGGACGATGTCGGCCAGCGCGGGCCCACCCTTGTCGCCCGGCTCGCGCAGCGCCGCCTCGGACAGCTCCTCCAGCGTGTACCCGCCGGCGCCCTGCTCGGCCTCGGCCAGCAGCGACGCCGCCAGGTGCTCGGCCCGGTACACCGCGGCCGTCTCGCTGGGCAGCAGCTGGTCCCAGAAGTCCCGGGTGTCCTGGAAGGCCTCGTCCCGCACCGGGCGCCGGAAGTCGGTCCCGGTGACGGTCACCGCCATCTCGCCCTCGTGCGGCACCAGCGTCAGGTCGATCGGCTGGGTGTTGACCGCGAACCGGTGCCGCCCCAGGCGAAGCGTCTCTCCGCCGCCCTCGAACAGCTCCAGCCGGTCCTGCAGCGACCGCCCGGCCTCCTGGCGGGCCGCCTTGACCCGCCCCTCCAGCTCGTCGGCGCGCACCGCGTCGCCCAGCGCGCGCAGCTCCTCGGAGGTGGAGCGGAGCTTGGCGACCATCGGGTCGGAGGCGAAGTAGGTGTTGACGTCCTCCACCGACTCCATGGACGCCACGCGGCGCCGCACCCCGGTCAGGATGCGCTCGGCCGACTCGGCCAGCCGGTCGGCCCGCCGCGCGCGCTCGTCCAGCAGGGCCTGCTTGCGCGCCGAGAACGCCTCGTAGACGTCCTCCCGCTTGGCGGCCAGGTCGTTCAGAAAGTCGTCGAACTCCGAGAACCGCGACTCCAGGTTCTCCAGCTGCAGCATCAGCCGCCCGAGCTGCTCGTCGCACCGCTCGGGGGTGTCCGCCGCCGCCAGCGCCCCGGTGACCGACTGGCCCAGCAGCGCGAACTCGGCGGAGAACTCGGCCCGGCCCTCGGCCTCCAGCAGCTCCTTGCGGCGGGCGTCCAGGGCGGCGCGCGCCCGGTTCACCCCCGCCAGGACCTCGCCGACCCGCTCCAGGATGGAGGTGCGCACCTGCGCGTCGCCGACCTCCAGGGAGCCCACCACCTGGGTGAGCACCTCCAGGCCCTCGGTCTGGGCGGCCAGCCGGTCGGCGACCTCCTCGGCCTCGGAGGCGGCGCCGATCGCCTCGGCGTCGGCGGCCAGCCGGTCCACCTCGGCGTGGTAGCCGGTGAAGGCCCCCTCGCCCTGGAGGAAGTCGACGGTGCGCTTGCCCGCAAGGTCCAGCTCCTCGCCGAGCCGCCCGTCGAGCGCGTCCAGCCGCTCGCCGTCGATGTAGCGCATGTCCCGCAGCGCGGCCACCCGCCCCTGGGCGCGGCGGAGCTCGGCCAGGCGGCGGACCCAGGCGTCGGCGGTGTCCCCGGTCTCCCCGCGGGAGCGGCGGACCAGGCCCAGCAGCTCGGTCTCGGCCTCACCGAGCGCCTCGGCGGCCTGCTCGGTGAGCGCCTGGACGTTCTCGAACTCCTCCAGCACCTGCTCGGCGGTGGCGCGCACCCGCTCGGCGGCCTCGCCGGGGGCGCCCAGCTCCTCCTCGCCGAGCCAGTGGTAGTGGTCGCCCAGGCGGCGGCAGGCGGCGATGAGCGCCTCGAACACCGCGGCCGAGGGGGACATCTCCTCGACCATGCGCACCACCGACAGGCAGTCGGAGATGCCGCGCACCAGGTCGGGGTTGCCGATCCGCTCCAGCGGGCCGGTCCCGGCCGGCTGGGCCGCCGCGTGCAGGTCGGACACGAACGGGGTGCGCCACACCTGCAGCGGGTGCACCCGCGTGGGCTCGTCCGACCCGTTGCGGAACACCACCATGGTGCCGTCGTCGAAGAGCGAGTAGCCGTGGCAGGAGATCGGGTTGGCGACCTCCTTGCGGATGACGTTGTAGGGCAGCAGCAGGGTGCGGCCCTCCCGGCGGGCGTGGAAGGCGTACAGCACGTCCTCGCCGTTGGGCGAGCGGATGGCCCGCTCGAACTCCAGCTCCTCCACCTCGGTGTCGAAGGTCTTGTAGGTCCCGGTGGCCAGGTAGTAGCCGCCCGGGAAGATGATGCCCTGGTCCTCGGGGAGGCGGCGGCAGGCCTGGCCGATGCCGTCCAGCCGCCGCACCTCCTTGGTGCGGGTGTTGAACACCAGGTAGCGGTGGTCGGACTCGTTGTAGGGCAGGATGCGCAGCAGGACCAGCGGCCCCACCTCGGCGTAGCGCACGTCGGCGTCGGCGAGGCTCTGCAGCGGCTCGTCCACCGGCTCGCTGTAGACGCCCTCGCCCACCTCGGTGTTGTTCTCCACCTTGATGGTCAGGTCGCCGCCGACGGTCTCCACGAACAGCTTCCCGCGGATGGAGATGTGCGGGTGGCGCCCCTGCACGTGGTCGTCGCGGGTGGTCTCGGTCCACTCGAAGTCGTGCGAGGGCGGGAAGACGTGGTCGCGCTCGCCGCGCGCGTCCCGGTAGGACACGTCCCCCTGCGGGGTGGTGTCCCAGCGCAGGACCCGCACGTCGTCGGTGCGCGGCCCGGTCTGGAAGACCGCCAGCAGCCGCCCCTCCACGTGGCGCAGCTGCATCAGGCGGGTCTCCCGGTAGTACCGGTACAGCTCGCCGAAGTCGCGCTCGAACGCGGGCGCGTCCAGCAGGCCGGGCACCCCGCCGGGGCCGGCCTCGGTGAAGGACAGCCCCTCCCCCTCCGCGTCCCGCTCGAAGGCGTGCAGGCTGAACACGTCGCCGACCGCGGTCTCGGGCTTGAGCCCGATGAACACGTTGTAGCCGAACAGCATGAGCCCGCCGACCGACACGATGTCCCGCGGCACGCAGTTGTTCTCGGTGCGGATCCGCTCGGTCCCCAGCAGCCGCAGCTCGCCGGAGCCGAACACCCCCAGCCGCCGCCCGTTCAGCTCCTCGGCGCGCCGCGCCAGCTCCTGGGCCTGCTCGGACAGGCGCGCCCGGAGGACCTCGTAGGTGCCCTGGTCGAGTCCGGCGGGGGCCGGCGCGCCCTCCTCGGGCGCGCCGGCGCCGTCGTGTTCCTCCGTCACCGGCGGCTCACCGCTTCACCGGTGCGGCGCCGTTGTCCAGCGCGGCCACGCTCTGCTCGGCCACGCCCATCTCGCGGGCGGTGTCCAGCAGGGAGCGCAGCTTGTCGGAGTCGGGCGCCCCGCCGTCGATGAGCTTCATCAGCAGCGCCGACACCGACAGGTTCTTGACGTCCTCGGTGCCGACCCGGGACAGCACCCCGGTCAGGTCCGCGGCGAAGTCGCGCTCGCCGCTGAGCCAGTCGCCGGCCAGGCTCTGGGCGACGCCGGAGCCGCCGACGAACCCGTCCACGGCCTTGCCCATGCCCACCGCGTTGACCATCCGGTCGAAGAACATGCCGTCGCCGCCGACGATGTTGATGTCGGCCTTCTCCAGGCCGGTCGCCAGCACCGTGGCCTGCGCCTCGGCGACCTGGCGGTGCACGTCGATCCCGGCCAGGCGGACCTCCTTCTCGGCCTCCAGCCGCAGGCGGTACTCCTCGTGCTCGCGGGTGGCCTGGTCCAGCGCGGCCATGGCGCCGGCCTTGTCGTTGAGGCCCTCGGCCTCGGCCTTGAGGTTGGCGGCGATGGCCTCGGCCTCGATCGCGGCCTTCTCCTTGGCCACGGCGTTCTCGGCGCGGCCGACCTTCTCCAGGGCGGCGGCGTCCTGCTCGCGGACCTGCACGGCGGCCAGGCCCTCGGCCGCGGCCTCGGCCTGCTTGCCCTCGGCGAGCCGGATCTGGGAGCGCGCGTCCAGGTCGGCGGCCTGCTGCCGGGCCTCGGCCATGGTGAGCTCCTCGGCGGCCCGGTGCTTGGCGGCCTCCTCGGCGGCCTCGGCGGCCTTGATGTCCTTGACCAGGTTCTCCTGGGCCTCGGCCTCGGCCTTGATGATGATGGCCTGCCGCTCGCGCTCGGCCTCCTCGACCGCGCGCAGCTTCTTGATCGCCTCCTCCTGCTCGGCCACGGTCTTCTCCACCGCGACCCGCTCGCGGACGACGTCGGCGACCTCGCGGCGCTCGGCCTCGACCTCCTTGTCCTTGGCGATGGTGGACAGCTCGGTCTCCCGCTCGCGGCCGATGACCTCCAGCATGCGGTCCTTCTCGATGCGCTCGCTCTCCACGGCGATGACGCGCTCGCGGTTCTTCTCGGCGACCGCGATCTCCCGCTGCTGGTTCTCCCGCTGCACGCCGAGCTGCTCCTCGGTGCGGATCTCGGCGGCGCGGGCCTTGAGCCGCTCCTCGGCCTGGACGCGCTGGGTCTCGGCCTCCTCGCGGGCCTGGATGGTGGCGATCTCGCGCTCGGCGCGGGCCCGGGCCTCGGCCTCCTGGCGCTCCAGCTCGGCCAGGGTCTCGGCGGTCTCGGTGTCGTTGCGCTTGATCTCCTTGTCGCGCTCGTTCTCCAGCTCGTTGGTGAGGCGGTGCTGGATGGCGGTGCGCTCGGTGATCTTGGTGATGCCCTCGGCGTCCAGGATGTTGTCCCGGTCGTGGGCCATCAGCGGGGTCTGCTCCAGGTGCGCGATGGCCGCGTCCTCGAGCACGTAGCCGTACAGGTCGTTGCCGATGACCTCGACGATGCGGTCGCGGAACTCCTCGCGGTGGGTGTAGAGCTCCTCGAAGTCGAAGTGCTTGCCGACCGTCTTGAGCGCCTCCTCGAACTTGGCGTCGAAGAGGTCCTGCAGGTTCTCCTGGCTGCTGGCGTTCTCCACGCCGATGCTCTTGGCGATCCGCAGGATGTCGGACTTCTCCGGGTTCACCCGGATGAAGAACTTGATGCTGATGTCGGCGCGGATGTTGTCCTTGCAGACCAGGCCGTTGCGCCCGCTGCGCTCCAAGGCGATGGACTTCTGCGAGATGTCCATGACCTCGGCCTTGTGGATGACCGGGAGCACCACGGCGCCGGTGAGCGACACGTCGTCGTGGCGGAACTTGTTGATGATCAGCGCTTCGCCCTGGCGGACCTTCTGGAACATCTTGAGCAGGATGAAGGGGACCAGGACGGCGATGAGCAGGAGTACGGCGATGAGGACACCGCCGGCGACGCCGATTGCTTCCATACGGGGCGAACTTTCTACGTGGTCCGGATCGTGCGGGGCGGCTCGTGCGGGCAGGGGTGAGGCGTCCGGGGCCGCAGGGGCCGGTGCCGCGGGACGTCCTCGGCACCTCAGACGGGGGCGTGCACGGGGCGGTTCCGCGTGCGGCCGGATTCGGCCAGGTCACAGCCGCCCGCTCGGGGAGCGGGGCCGGGCGGCTCAGGTGTCGCCGGGGTCCAGGGCGGGGTCGAAGCGCGAGACGCGGTAGAAGCCGGCCTCGGTGTCGTGGTCGAAGATGAGCGCGGTGTCGCCGGAGGAGAGGAGCTCCCCGCCGATGGTGCGCACCTGCACCGTCATGCTGGAGCCGTCGTCGAAGACCACCTCGCCCTGGCCGAACCCGTCGTCGACCCGGCCGGTGCGCACCGTGCAGGTGCGCCCCACCAGGTCGTGCCCGGTGCGCACGCGGGCCGAGCCGGGCAGCAGGCGGCGCACGCCCACCGCGACGCCGCTCGTCACGCCCCAGGCCACCATCACGGCGATGACCAGGACGAGGACGGAGGCGATGACGACGACGGGGGTGGACAGGCCAAGGGATTCGATCACGACGACTCCGGCCAGCGCGGTGAACCAGGCGAAGGCGGTCAGCAGCGACAGCGCCACGGTGGCGGGCATCCCGCCCAGCCCCACGGCGGTGAGCACGCCGGTCAGGCCGCCGGGGGAGCCCTCGGCCTCGGCGCCGCCGTCGAGGAGGCCGATGTCGAGGACGCCCGCCAGCGCGGTCAGCCAGTAGGCGACGACCACCAGCAGCGGGACGCTGAAGAGCACCGTGGGGAAGGCGAGCGCCGCGTCGAAGAAACCCATGGCGTGCCCGGCCGCTCCCTCCGGCGTCGGTCCGCACCCGGGCGGTCCCCGGGGCGGTGCCCGGCGATCCTACCGGCAGGAGGTGCCCGAAAGCGCCGGTGAGGGCCGGGATGACCGGGTTCGGCCAGCTCGGAAGGGGTCCGCCAGCAGGGCGATGCCGTAGCCCGCGAGCAGTGCGCACAGCACCGCCACCCCGGTCCCCGGCCAGCCGCCGGAGTAGGTCTCGCCCATGAACGCCACCCCCGCCACCGAGGCCGCCACCGGGTTGGCCACCGTGGTCACCCCGAGCGGGGCGCCCAGCTCGGCCCCCTGGTAGGCGGCCTGCGCCAGCAGCAGCCCGGCGATGGCGATCAGCGCGGTGCCGCCCGCGGCCGGGTGCGCCAGGGCGGGGGCGGCCCCGCCGTCGGCGGCGACGGCGATCACGGTCTTGGCGGTGGCCGAGGCGACCCCGAAGGCGATCCCGGCGGCGGCCGCCAGCAGGTGGCTGCGCCAGACGGGGGAGGGGACCCGCCCGGCCGTCCAGGCCAGCGCGCCCAGCAGCGCCGCCGTCCCGCCGACCACGAGCGCGCCGGTGCCGGTGCCCATCGGCCGCCCCTCGCCGCCGGTCACGGCCACCGTCAGGAGCACCCCCAGCGCCAGCACGGTGAGCAGCGCCCCGCGCCATTCCCGCGCGGTCACCCGGCGCCCGGACAGGCGGGCCGACCAGGGCAGGCCGAACACCAGCACCAGCACGCCCAGCGGCTGCACCACGGTGAGCGGGGCGAAGGCGAGCGCGCCGACCTGGAGGGCGGCGCGGCCCGCGTTCAGCGCGGCGGCGCCCCACCACAGGGGGTGGCGGGCCAGCGCGGCCAGCGACCGCCCGGCGGTGAGCGGCTCCGGCACGGCCAGGGCGAGCCTGCGCTGGGCCACCGCGGCGGCCGTGTAACAGGCGCAGGAGAGCACGCCGAGCCAGATCCCGAGCCAGACACCGATCGTCATGGAACCGAGCCTTCCGGACATTCCCCGCGTGTGCGTCGTCCCGGGGGCGACACCCGGTGTACGCCCTGTGCCGTATGCGGCCCCTCCCGCGGGTGCAGGGCTCTGCCCGCAGCAGATCTCCCCAGGGCAGAAACCGTGGCCCGCGCGGCCGGGCGCACCGCAGGGTGGAGGGACCGGCGGCGCGGTAGGCCCCGCCGGACGGACGGAGACGAGGAGGAGGACGATGCTCACCAGCGAGGCGTCCGAGGCCGCCCCCGGCGGGGGGTTCGGCGACCAGGTGCTCACCGGGCTGCTGCACGGCCGGATGGTGGTGCTGGGCTCGGAGATCGACGACGCGGTGGCCAACCGGGTGTGCTCACAGCTCATGCTGCTGGCCTCGGAGGACCCCAAGCGCGACATCACGCTGCTGATCAACAGCCCCGGCGGGTCGATCACCGCCGGGCTGGCGGTCTACGACACCATGCGGTTCATCCCCAACGACGTGGCGACCCTGGTCATGGGGTCGGCCTACAGCATGGCCCAGGCCCTTCTGTGCACCGGGACGGCGGGCAAGCGCTACAGCCTGCCGAACGCGCGGATCATGATGCACCAGCCGTCCGGGGGGATCGGCGGGACCGCCGCCGACATCGCCATCCAGGCCGAGAACCTGGCGCACACCAAGAAGACGATGCTGCGCATCCTGTCCGAGCACTCCGGGCAGTCGGAGGAGACCCTCGCCGAGGACCAGCGCCGCGACCGCTGGTTCACCGCGCAGGAGGCCAAGGAGTACGGGTTCGTGGACCGCGTGGTGGAGAGCGTCGCGGAGATCGGCGGCGAGACCGCGCGCCGGTTCGGGTTCGGGATGGCCGCCGGCGTGGCGGCGAGCACGGCGAAGGGGGAGTGAGATGGCGCAGAGCTACACGATTCCGACGGTGGTCGAGCGCCGCCCGGAGGGCGAGCGCGCCTACGACGTGTTCAGCAGGCTGCTGTCGGAGCGCATCGTCTTCATCGGGACACCGCTCGACGACGGGGTGGCGAACGTGGTGATGGCGCAGCTGCTGCACCTGGACTACGAGAACCCGGACCGGGACATCCAGCTCTACATCAACTCGCCCGGCGGCTCGAACACGGCGCTGACGGCCATCTACGACACGATGAGCTTCGTCCGCGCCGACGTGGCGACCGTGTGCATGGGGCAGGCCGCCTCCGCGGCGGCGGTGCTGCTGGCGGCGGGCGCCCCGGGCAAGCGCGCGGCGCTGCCGCACTCGCGGGTGCTGCTGCACCAGCCCTCGGCCGAGGGGCAGGGGACCGCGGCCGACCTGGAGATCCAGGCGGCCGAGGTGCTGCGGATCAGGGCGCAGGTGGAGGAGATCCTGTCCCGGCACACGGGGCAGACGACCGAGCGGCTGCGGGAGGACACCGACCGGGACAAGATCTTCACGGCCCAGGAGGCGCTGGAGTACGGGATCGTCGACGGCCTGGTGTCGGCACGGGACCTGGCGGCGCGCGCGGCCTGAGCGGGCGGCGCGGCGCCGGGCCCGTGCCCGTCAGGCGGCGAGCATGACGGCCCGGTGCCCGCCCGCGGGGCCGCGGCCCAGGGAGCGGGGCACGCCCTGAACGGGGAGGACCGCCGGGGCGGCCAGCTCCATGTGCAGGCCGCCCACCAGGTCGACCAGGCTCAGGCCGAGCGCCTGCCGGATGGCGGCGAGGACCTCCGAGGACGGCTCCTTGCGGCCCCGCTCGACCTCGGAGAGGTAGGGGAGCGAGACCTGGGCGGCCTCGGCCACCTCGCGCAGGGTGCGGCCCTGCTCCTGGCGGACGCGGCGGAGCATGGCGCCGATCAGGTCGCGCATCAGCGGCTCGTCGTCGGGGACGGGCGCGGGCACGGGCGAGGGGGCGAAGCCGGGGCCGTAGGGGCGGTCGGGACCGCCCCCGGGGCCGGGATCGGACTGCGGAGCGGGTTCGGACACGGCTGCCTCCCCAGCGTTGTCGCGGGCGTCGCTGCCTTCCGAACATAGTGCGCCCCGCGCGCGTCGGCCACGCCCGCCGGGGCGGTTCCGCGCCGGGCGTAACGCACGGGGGCCGCGGACCCGGTACTCGCCCACGGCCCCCGCACTCCTGCGGTCACCCCTGAGGGAGAGGGGGAGGCACCCGGTCAGAGGGAGGTGGCCCGGGCGCCTCGGTCGATCATGACGCAAATGATTGTCATTTTCAATAGTGTGCATGTCACCCGCGTCCCGTGGGGCGGGTGCACCATCGGAGGATGAACGACATGCCAGTGGAGTCCATTCGCATGGTCCGCGACCACATGGCGGTCGTCGTCGACCGGGCGGAGAGGGACGGCGAGCCGACCGTGATCACCCGTCGTGGGAAGGAGGTCGCCGCCGTCGTCCCGATCGAGCTGCTCCGGCGCTATCAGCGGTTCGAAGAGCAGGAGATCGCTCGAATCGTCCGCGAGCGCATGGGCGGCTCGGAGCCGGGGATTCCGCTCGCCCAGGTCATGGCCGAGACGCTGGCGCGACCGGAGTGAGCGGACACCGGACGCTCTTCAGGCCGTAGGCGCGTGCTCGTCCGGGGGTCCACGCCGGTCACCGTTCGGAGGTCTACGACTGACCGCCCGCCGTTTCGGGCGGGGGTGGCGGTGAAACGGGGGGTGAGGGGGCGGACACATCGGGTGTCCGGAACCCGGGGGGCAAAGCGGGCAAGGCTCCATGAACCCGGGCGGTCCGCGCCCGATCCGCGCCGAGGGCGGGACGTGCGGTCCGCCCCGGATCTACGCTGCCTGCGAAGTGGTGCGCGCCCCGGCTCACGGTCGACGAGAGAGGCCCCCTGTGATGGACGCCTTCGAGCTGCCCGCCTTCTACCTCCCGTACCCGGCCCGCATCAACCCGAGCCTGGAGACCGCGCGCGAGCACAACGCGGCGTGGGTCCGCCGCACCGGGCTCATCGGCTCCGGCTCCCGGGGGCCGGACGGCGACGGCGTCTGGGACGAGGCCTCACTGGCCGCGATGGACGTCCCGCTGCTGGCCGCCTACGCCCACCCCGACTGCGACCCGCGCACCCTCGCGCTGATGACCGACTGGTACACATGGGCGTTCTTCCACCGGGACGAGTCCCGAGCGCGATTCCGCAGCGCAAAGGACCGCCCCGACGCGCGCGACCGCATCGCGCTCCTCGAAGGGGTCCTGGAGGACAGAGGCGCGGAGTCCCCGGCCCCCGCCGCCGAGGCCGGCGAGGACAACGACAACGAGGACGAGGCGGAGCCCGCGCCCCCGCCCCCGTCCGTCGTCGCCCTCGCGGACCTGTGGGAGCGCACCGCGCCCGCCCTGCCCGAGAGCCTGCGCGACCGGTTCACCGCCGACCTGCGCGGCGTCATCGCCGACCCGCTGCGCGAGCTCGACCAGCGCGGGCGCGAGCGCGCCCCCAACCCGGTCGAGCACCTGCAGGACCGGCGCGCCGGGGGCGGGGGCCTGTTCTGCGCCGACCTCGCCGAGTTCGCCGCCAAGGCCTCGGTCGGCGACGCGGCGCACGGCCGCGCGGTCCGCGTCCTGCGCGAGGCCTTCGCCGACGCGGTGCACCTGCGCAACGACCTGTTCTCGGCCCGCGCCGACGCCGCCGACGGGCGCCGGGACAACGCCGTGCAGGTGTACGGCGCCTTCCTCGGGTGCCCGGACCAGGAGGCCGCCGAGCTGGTCAACGACCTGCTCACCTCCCGCATGGTGCAGTTCGAGGACACGGCCGTGGGCGAGCTGGCCGAGGGGCTCGCGGCGTCGGGCGGCCTGCCGGGGGAGGCGGCCGCGGCGGCCGCGCTGGCCAAGGCGCTCCAGGACTGGCAGGCGGGCGGGCACGAGTGGCACGCGGCCACCGGCAGGTACGCGCAGGAGCGCGCCCCGCGGCCGCCCGCGGCGGCGTCGGGGCCGACCGGCCTGGGGGCGTCGTCGGTGCGGGTGCCCGCGATGAGCCTGAACTTCGCCCCGGGGCTGAACCGCCGCGCGCGCAAGCACTCCCAGGAGCTGTTCCAGGAGACCGGGCACCTGCCGCTCCCGGACATCCCGATCCACTACCCGCTCCGGATGAGTCCGCACCTGGACGCGGCGCGCGAGCACTCGCTGGAGTGGGTGCGCTCCATGGGCATGCTCGACGAGGTGCCCGGCGTGGGCGCGGTGGTGTGGAGCGAGGACAAGTTCACCGGGTACGACCTGGCCCTGTGCGCCGCCGCCATCCACGCCGACTCCTCGCTGGAGAAGCTGGAGGTCTCCACCGACTGGCTGTGCTGGGGGACCTACGGCGACGACTACTACCCGCTGGTCTACGGCGGCCGCCGGGACGTGGCGGCGGGGCGGCTGTCGCACGAGCGGCTGGGCGCCTTCATGCCGCTGGACCTGGGGCTGGTCCCGCAGCCGCTGGACCCCATGGAGCGGGGGCTGGAGGAGCTGTGGCGCCGGACGGCGGCGCCGCTGCCGATGGCGGCGCGCGAGGCTTTCCGCACGGCGGTGCGGGAGATGACGGCGAGCTGGGTGTGGGAGCTGGACAACCAGGCGGCCAACCGGGTGCCGGACCCGGTGGACTACCTGGAGATGCGGCGGCGCACCTTCGGGTCGGACATGACGATGGCCCTGGCCCGCATGGAGGGGGCGGGGGACGTCCCGGCGGAGGTGTTCGCCACCAGGACGGTGCGGGAACTGGAGACGTCGGCCCAGGACGTGGCGTGCATCCTGAACGACCTGTTCTCGTACCAGAAGGAGGTCGAGCGCGAGGGCGAGGTCCACAACATGGTGCTGGTGGTGGAGAACTTCCTCGGCACCGACCGCATCACCGCCCGCGACGTGGTGGGCGACCTGCTGCGGGTGCGGCTGGAGCAGTTCGACCGCATCGACCGTGAGTCCCTGCCCGAGCTGTTCGACGACATGGGGCTGGACGAGCGGGCCCGGAACGCACTGCGGCGCTACTCGGACCTGATGAAGGACTGGCTGTCGGGGATCCTGAACTGGCACCGCGAGGTGGTGCGCTACCGCAAGAAGGACCTCGAGGGCGAACCGGCCCCGCGCAGGGCGGCGATGGACCTGGTATCCCGCGCCGCCATGAGGATCCCCTCGGGCCCACCGGTCCCGGGAGCACCGAGGTAACGAGCCGGGCGGGCCGTCCGGCAGCGCTGCCCCAAGGGCCCCCGGCGACGTCGTCGCCGGGGGCCCTTGGGCCCGGGTCAGGCCGCCGCGGGTTCGGGGGCCTTGACCACGGTCAGGCGGTCGGCGGCCTCGTCCAGGTCGACCTTGACCGTGTCGCCCTCGCGCAGCTCGCCGGAGAGCAGCTCGCGGGCCAGCGGGTCGCCGATCGCGGCCTGCACCAGCCGGCGCAGCGGCCGCGCCCCGTAGGCCGGGTCGTAGCCGGTCAGCGCCAGCCACTCGCGGGCCGCCGGGGTGACCTCCAGGGTCAGGCGCCGGTCGCCCAGGCGCCGGCCGAGCCGCTCCACCTGCAGGTCCACGATCCGGGTCAGCTCCTCGGTGGACAGCGCGTCGAACATGATCACGTCGTCCAGCCGGTTCAGGAACTCGGGCTTGAAGGTGTTCTGCACGACCTGCATCACCTTGTCCTTCTTCGCCCCGTTCTCCAGCTGCGGGTCCACCAGGAACTGCGAGCCCAGGTTCGAGGTCAGGATGAGCAGCGTGTTGCGGAAGTCCACCACCCGCCCCTGGCCGTCCGTCAGCCGCCCGTCGTCCAGGACCTGCAGCAGCGTGTCGAAGACCTCCAGGTGCGCCTTCTCCACCTCGTCCAGCAGCACCACCGTGTAGGGCCGCCGCCGCACCGCCTCGGTGAGCTGGCCGCCCTCCTCGTACCCGACGTAGCCGGGGGGCGCCCCCACCAGCCGCGACACCGAGTGCTTCTCCGAGTACTCGCTCATGTCGATGCGCACGATCGCGCGCTCATCGTCGAAGAGGAACTCCGCCAGCGCCTTGGCCAGCTCGGTCTTGCCCACGCCGGTCGGCCCGAGGAACAGGAACGATCCGGTGGGCCGGTCCGGGTCGGAGATGCCCGCCCGCGCCCGGCGCACCGCGTCGGACACCGCCGCCACGGCGCCGCCCTGCCCGATCAGCCGGTGCCCCAGCTCCTCCTCCATGCGCAGCAGCTTGGAGGTCTCGCCCTCCATCAGCCGCCCCACCGGGATGCCGGTCCACGACGAGACCACGTCGGCCACGTCGTCCGCGCCGACCTCGTCCTTGACCATCGTGTCGCCGTGCCCGGACCCGGGCTCCTCCTCGGCGGACTCCTCGGCCGAGGTGGCCTCCTCCAGCTGCTTCTCCGCCTGCGGGATCTCGCCGTACATCAGCCGCGACGCCTCGGCGAAGTCGCCCTCGCGCTGCGCCCGCTCGGCCTTGGTGCGCAGGTTGTCCAGGTGCGTCTTCAGGTCGCCGACCCGGTTCAGCCCCGCCTTCTCCTGCTCCCAGCGGGCGTTGAGCCCGTTCAGCTCCTCCTGGCGGTCGGCCAGGTCCGCGCGCAGCCGCTCCAGCCGCTGCACCGAGGCCGGGTCCGACTCCTTGGCCAGCGCCATCTCCTCCATCTTCAGGCGGTCCACGGTGCGCTGCAGCTCGTCGATCTCCACCGGACGGGAGTCGATCTCCATGCGCAGCCGGGAGGCCGCCTCGTCGATCAGGTCGATGGCCTTGTCGGGCAGGAACCGGGCGGTGATGTAGCGGTCCGACAGCGTCGCCGCCGCCACCAGCGCCGAGTCGGCGATCTGCACCTTGTGGTGGGCCTCGTAGCGCCCCTTGAGCCCGCGCAGGATCGCGATGGTGTCCGCCGCCGACGGCTCGCCCACCAGCACCTGCTGGAAGCGGCGCTCCAGTGCGGGGTCCTTCTCGATCCGCTCCCGGTACTCGTCCAGCGTGGTCGCGCCGACCATGCGCAGCTCACCCCGGGCGAGCATGGGCTTGAGCATGTTGCCCGCGTCCATCGCGCCCTCGGCGGCGCCCGCGCCCACCATGGTGTGCAGCTCGTCGATGAACGTGATGATCTGGCCGTCGCTCTCCTTGATCTCGTTGAGCACGGCCTTGAGGCGCTCCTCGAACTCCCCGCGGTACTTGGCGCCCGCCACCATCGCCGACAGGTCGAGCGAGATCAGCCGCTTGTCGCGGAGCGACTCGGGCACGTCCCCGGCGACGATGCGCTGGGCCAGCCCCTCGACCACCGCGGTCTTGCCCACGCCCGGCTCGCCGATCAGCACCGGGTTGTTCTTGGTGCGCCGGGACAGCACCTGCACCACCCGGCGGATCTCGGTGTCCCGGCCGATCACCGGGTCCAGCGCGCCCGAGCGGGCCCGGCCGGTCAGGTCGACCCCGTACTTCTCCAGCGCCTGGTAGGTCTCCTCGGGGTTCTGGCTGGTGACCCGGCCCGGGCCGCGCACCCGGTCGAAGGCCTCCAGCAGCGCGTCCGGCGTGGCCCCGGCGTCGGTGAGCAGCCGGGAGGCCTCCCCGCCGTCGGCGGCCAGCCCCACCAGCAGGTGCTCGGTGGAGACGTACTCGTCCTCCATCTTCTGCGCCCGCTGCGCCGCCGTGTTCAGCGAGACGATGAGCCGGCGCGAGCTCTGCGGCGCGCTGACCGTGCTGCCGCTGGCCTTGGGGATCGCCTCCAGCGCCTGGTCGGTGCGGCCGGCGAGCTGGTCGGGGTCGGCGCCGACCTCCTTGAGCAGCGGCCGGATCACGCCCTCGCCCTGCTCCAGGAGGGCGGCGAGCAGGTGCACCGGCTCGACCTGCGGCGCGCCGTCGGCCGTGGCACGGCGGATGGCCGTGGAGAGCGCTTCCTGGCTCTTGGTGGTGAGTTTGTAGTTCATGTCGTCGCCGCCCCCTTCGTGCGAATCCCTATGAGGTTGTGCAAATCGGACGTGCGCCGCCGCGGCCCGGCGCTCGGCGCCGGGCCGCGCCCCCTCCGGGCGCGTCAGTCGCGGCGGGGGTCGTCCCGCCGGTCATCGCCGGGCCGGTCCCCGGGCCGGTCGTCCCGGCGCTCGTCCCGCCGCTCGGGCTGGACCGCGGCGCCGAACACCGTCACCCGGGTGCGCCGCACCGGCATCAGCTCGCCGCCCGGTCGCGGCGGCGGCCCCTGCGCCGCGGCCCCCCGGCGGGCCACCGCCGAGCGCGCCGCCTCCAGCTCGTTGTGCAGGTGGAAGACGGTCTCGCGGAGCTCGGCCACCTCCCGCTGCAGCTCCAGGATGCGCTTGATCCCGGCGAGGTTGATGCCCTCCTCCTGGGAGAGCCGCTGCACCTCGCGCAGCATCTGCACGTCCCGCGCCGAGTACCGGCGCCCGCGCCCGGCGGCGCGGCCCGGCGAGACCAGGCCGAGCCGGTCGTACTGGCGCAGCGTCTGCGGGTGCAGCCCGGACAGCTCTGCGGCGACCGAGATGACGTAGACCGGGGCGTCGTCGCCGAGCCCGCCGTGGTTCATCATGCTCACGCTCCCTTGGCCTGGGCCTCCAGACCACTGCGCGGATCGTGGTCGGAGGTCGCGGCGCGGTACTTCTCCAGCGCCTCGCGCGCGTCGGCGCTGATCGTCTGCGGCACCTGCACCTCGACCGTGACGAGCAGGTCGCCGAGGGTCCCGTCGCGGCGGCGCGACCCCTTGCCGCGCACCCGCAGCGTCCGCCCGCTGGGCGTGCCCGGCGGGATCTTCACCGTCACCGGCACCCCGCCCAGGGTGGGCACGCGCACGTCGGCGCCGAGCACCGCCTCGGGGAAGGTCACCGGGACCGTGATGGTCAGGTTCTCGCCGGACTTGCCGAACAGGGGGTGCTTGTGCACGCGTACCACCACGTAGAGGTCTCCGGCCGGGCCTCCGTGCTCTCCCGGCGCTCCCTTGCCCGCGATCCGGATCCGCTGGCCGTCGGAGACGCCGGCGGGGATGCGCGCCTGAACGGTCCTGCTGCTCTTGCCGCGGCCGCTGCCGTGGCAGGTGGGGCACGGGTCGTCGGTGACCAGGCCCCGGCCCTTGCACTCGCTGCAGGGCTCGGAGAGGGAGAAGCCCCCCAGGTTCTTGCTCTCGTGCCCGGTGCCCGAGCACTTGGGGCACATGCGCGGCGAGGTGCCCGCGCGCGCTCCGGTGCCCTTGCAGCTCGGGCACGCCGCGTCCGAGGTCAGCGTGAACGAGCGGGTGACCCCCTCGGCCGCCTCGGTGAAGGCCAGCGTGGTCTCGGTCTCGACGTCGGCGCCGCGCCGCGGCGTCGTGGTGGTGCGCCCGCGCCCCCCGAACAGGCCGCCGAACAGGTCGCTGAGCCGGTCGCCGCCGCCCGCGCCGCCTCCGCCGCCCGGGCCGCCCCCGAAGAGGTCGCCCAGGTCGAAGCCGCCGGGACCGGTGCCGCCGCCCGGCCGGTAGGAGCCGCCGAACAGGGAGCGGGCGTCGTCGTACTCCTTGCGCCGCTTCTCGTCCGACAGAACGCTGTAGGCCTCGGAGATCTCCTTGAACCGCTCCTCGGCCTCGTCGTCGCCCTTGTTGGCGTCGGGGTGGTTGGCGCGCGCGAGCTTGCGGTAGGCCTGCTTGATCTCGTCCTGAGTGGCCGTCTTCGAGACTCCTAGGACCTTGTAGTAGTCCTTTTCCAGGTAGTCCTTGGTGCTCATGGACGTGTGCCTTCTCCCCGCTCCGCGCCGTCGGTGGTCCGCGCCCCGGGCACCTGGGGGTGCCCGGGGCGCGGTCGCGTCCTACTTCTTCTCTTCGTCGTCCCCGGCCTCCGGGGCGGCCTCCGCGGCCGGGGCGGACTCCTCGGCGGAGCCCTCCCCGTCCCCGTCGGCCTCCTCGGCGGGGCCGGCCACGACCACCCGGGCCGGGCGCAGCACCCGCTCCCCGATGAGGTACCCCGGCTGGAACACCTCGATCACGGTGGGCGCCTCGACCCCCGGCTGGGGGACCATCGTCAGGGCCTCGTGCACGGTCGGGTCGAACGCGTCGCCCGACTCGCCGTACTTGGTCAGCCCCAGGCGGACCACCACCGACTCCAGCGCCTCGCCGACCGACTTGAAGCCGCCGGTCAGCTCGTCGTGCTCGCGCGCACGGCCGATGTCGTCGAGGATCGGCAGCAGCTCGCCGGCCACCTGGGCCACGGCCTGCTCCTTGACCGCGGCCCGGTCCCGGTCGACCCGCTTGCGGTAGTTGGCGTACTCGGCCTGCAACCGCTTGAGGTCGTTGGTGAGCTCGGTGACCCGCTGGTCGGCGCCCGGGGCACCGGCCGCCTCCTCCTCCGCCGGGGCGTCCGCCTCCTGCTCGGGGGCGGCGCCGTCGGGGGTGCGCAGCTCGCCGGTCTCGGGGTCGACGCGCCGCTTGTCGCGGATCACCGGCCCCTCGCCCGCCTCGCCGTTCTCGTAGTCAGGCAGCGCCATTGGCCGCACCTCCTAGCTAGAAGAGTCCGACCGCCGCTCAGGCCTGGCCGTCGCGCTTGCCGTTGTCCTCGTCGACGATCTCGGCGTCGACGACGTCGGCCTCCTCCTGCTGGGCGCCGCCGGCCGCGGAGGCGTCCGCGCCGCCCTCGGCGCCCGCCTGCTGCTGGCCGTAGATGGCCGAGCCGATCTTCTGGCTGGCCAGGGCGACCTTCTCGCTCGCCGAGCGGATGGCCTCGACGTCGGTGCCCTCCAGGGCCTGCTTCAGCTCGCCGAGCGCGGCCTCGGTCTCGGACTTGACCTCGGCCGGGATCTGCTCCTCGTTGTCCTTGATGACCTTCTCGGTCTGGTAGACGAGGGACTCGGCGTTGTTGCGGACCTCGGCCTCCTCGCGGCGCTTGCGGTCCTCCTCGGCGTACTGCTCGGCCTCGCGGACCATCTTGTCGATGTCGTCCTTGGACATCGCCGAGCCGCCGGAGATCGTCACCGACTGCTCCTTGCCCGTGCCCAGGTCCTTGGCGGTCACGTTGACGATGCCGTTGGCGTCGATGTCGAAGGTGACCTCGATCTGCGGCACGCCGCGCGGCGCCGGGGGCAGGCCGGACAGGTCGAAGACGCCCAGCTTCTTGTTGTACTGCGCGATCTCGCGCTCGCCCTGGTAGACCTGGATCTGCACGGACGGCTGGTTGTCGTCGGCCGTGGTGAAGATCTCCGAGCGCTTGGTCGGGATCGTGGTGTTCTTCTCGATGAGCTTGGTGAACACCCCGCCCTTGGTCTCGATGCCCAGCGACAGCGGGGTGACGTCCAGC
>NZ_JAQFWQ010000073.1 GCF_027706725.1 Nocardiopsis endophytica | reverse complement strand
GGGGCGACACCGGGTAGTGCGTTTGTGAAGTTACACCACACCAAGGGACGTGACCCTTTGTCGTCGCCGCCGACCACGCCACACCCCGCTGACCAGGCGCCCGGCCGGCGCCGTGAGCGGGGTACCCGCCCAGCCGCCACCCACCCGGACCGAGAGAGGCGTGCCGCCCGGCAGGCAGGGCCCGGGAACCGCCCTGCTCGGGCCGTCGCCGCCCTCTCCGGTGACCACGCACACGCGCCGCGCCCGACAGCGCTGCGGTGCGGGCCGCCCACCTTTGTCGTCGCCGCCCTTGCGGCCTTGCGCCCCGGTGGCCCGCCACCCGGGCGGGGCCCTCAAGCGGGGTACCTGCCCCCCTTTCCCCTCCCCCGGCGCGGGGATCCGGGCGACCGCGCCCCTCCCTGATCAGTCGCCGGACCGGTCCGGCAGGAGTTGGGCCGCGAGCGATCGTGCCGTGGCTGCGAGCGTGGCCGCGTCCATCCCGGTCCGGCTCATGAACACGAGCCCCTGTTGCGCCGCCAGGAGGGCCCGCGCGAGTTCGGTCGGATCGGCTTCCGCCGACACGTCGCCTTCGCGTTGGGCCCGGGCAACGCAGTCACCGATCAGCGCGGTCGACGTCTCATAGGTGCGGTGGGCGTGGTCGAGCACCTCCGGGTCGGCGTTGCCGAGTTCGCTGGTGCTGTTGGCCATCAGGCAGCCGCGCCGCACACCCTCCCCCATTGCGTCATCGACCGGCGCTTCGAGGAGGGCGCGTAGTGCGTCCAGGGCCCGCGGAGCCTCGGTGAGGGCTTCCCGGAGACGGCCATGGCTCTCGTCGGTGTAGCTGCGCAGGGCCCGGAGGAAGAGCTGGCGCTTGTCGCCGAACGCCGCGTACAGGCTGCCTTTGCCCAGGCCGCTGACCCTCATCAGGTCCTCCAGCGAGGTCGCGGCGTAGCCGGCGTCCCAGAACTGGTCCCTGACGGCGTCCAGCACCTGCTTCTCGTCGAACGCTCGCGGACGTGCCATGCGCACCAGGATACGGGTTCTTGACCGTGCGGTCCACCATCCTTATGGTGGACCGCACGGTCAAGAATTCCATGGCACGTCGCACCGGGACGAGCACCGAGGGAAGTTGGGAAGCACATGGGAAAGCTGGACGGCAAGGTGGCGATCGTGACCGGCGGGTCGCGGGGGATCGGGGCGGCGTCGGCACTGGCGCTGGCCGACGAGGGGGCCGACGTCGCGATCAGCTACTCCTCCTCGGCCGATCGGGCCGAGGCCGTGGTCGCCGACCTGGAGGCGAAGGGGGTGCGTGCGGCGGCCTTCAAGGCCGATCAGGCGGACCCGGAGCAGGCGACAGGCCTGATCCGCAGCGTGGCCGAGCGGTTCGGAAGGCTGGACATCCTGGTCAACAACGCCGCCGTGGGGGGAGGTGGCATCATCGGCGGTGATCCCGTCGACCAGGCCTCCGTCGACCGGCAGCTCGCCGTCAACTACACCAGCGTGGTGGCCGCGATCCGGGCGGCGGTGCCGCTGCTGCCCGACGGTGGGCGGATCGTCAACGTCAGCACGGGTGCGGTCACTCGGGCGGGCTTCCAAGGGATGGCGGACTACACGGGCTCGAAGTCGGCCCTTGAGGGCTTCAGCCGGGGCGCGGCCCGCGATCTGGCGCACCGGGGCATCACGGTCAACATCCTCCAGCCCGGGTTCGTCGACACCGAAGGAAACCCCGCCGACGGTCCGGCCGCGTCCGTGTTCCTCCCGACCGCGGCGATGGGGCGGTACGGCAGGCCGGAGGAGATCGCCGCAGGTGTCGTCTTCCTCGCCAGCCCGCAGGCCTCCTACGTCACCGGCTCTGTGCTGAGGGTCGACGGCGGGTACGCCGCCTAGCCCGGCCGCGCGGTGGGGGCGGCCCCGAACGGCGGTGGCGGCTCCGCCCCCACCGCGGGGCAGCCCCCACCGCGGGGCCGCTCCCGCCTGAAGGGCCGCTCGGTCAGCCCTTCAGGCGCGCGTGCCAGGCCGCAGCCGAGGTATCGGTCAACGACGCCACCTGGTCCACCACCACGCGCAGGGCCGCCGCGTCGTCCTTCGCCTCCGTGAAGGCCGGGCGCAGGGGCGGGTCCAGCGTCTCCGGTGCGCCGTGCAGCACCTGCTCCACCAGCTCGGCGATCAGCTCCCGCTCCTGGGCCTGGTAGGCCAGCGCCTCCGAACGGTCCATCACATAGTGCGCCGCCACCGCCTTGAGCAGCGCGCACTCCAGCAGCGCCCGCCTGGGCACCGCCAGGTCGGCGGCGTACCGGGTCAGCGGCGCCGGGCCGTACCGGGCCCGGGTGGCGCCCTCGGCCGCCCGGCACAGCCGCCCGATCAGCTCGCTCGTCAGGTTCTTCAGCGCCGCCAGCGACTCCAGGCCGCCGTCGTAGCCGCGCGGCCAGAACGGCTCGGCCATCAGGCCGGCGAACGCCTCCTCCAGCTCCTCCACCGGGGCGTCCGTGTAGCGCCCCGACGCGGTCGCGCTCACCGCCGCGCGCTCGGCCGGGCTGTGCAGCGCGTCCAGCCGCACCAGCCCCGCGTACAGCCCGTCCTCCAGGTCGTGGACCGAGTAGGCCACGTCGTCGGCCCAGTCCATCACCTGCGCCTCGAAGCAGGTCCGCCCCTCCGGGGCACCGCTGCGGATCCAGTCGAACACCGGCGCGTCGTCGGGGTAGCAGTTGAACTTGCGCCCGTCTCCCCCGCCCCCGCCGCGCTGCCAGGGGTACTTCATGGTGGCGTCGAGCGTGGCCCGGGTCAGGTTGAGCCCTGCTCCGGCCCCGTCCTCCCCGACGACCTTGCCTTCCAGCCGGGTGAGGATGCGCAGGCTCTGCGCGTTGCCCTCGAACCCGCCGCAGGCGGCCGCCGCCGCGTCCAGGGCGCGCTCCCCGTTGTGCCCGAACGGCGGGTGCCCGAGGTCGTGCGAGAGGCAGGCGGCCTCGACCAGGTCGGCGTCGCACCCGAGGGCCGCCCCGAGTTCGCGCCCGATCTGGGCGCACTCCAGCGAGTGGGTGAGCCGGGTGCGCGGGAAGTCGCTGGCCCCGGGCCGCACCACCTGCGTCTTGGCCGCCAGCCGCCGCAGCGCGAAGCTGTGCAGGACGCGGGCCCGGTCGCGCTCGAAGGGCCCACGCGCCCTGCTCTTGGGCGGCTCGGGGGTGCGGCGCTCTCGGTCGCGGCCGGTGTAGCCGCCGGGCGCCCGCTCATCGTCGGGACGGGCCATGGGCTAGGCGGCGTCGGTTCCGGTGTCGATCTCGAGGTCGGCGTCGGCGCTGTCACCGAAGATCCAGTAGTACCAGAGCGACCCGGTCTCGCGGGTGATGTACCAGAGCTGGGTCTTGCGCTCGATGACGGCGGGCCCCGACCGCACGGGCGAGGTCTGGGCCTCCAGCCCCAGGTCCTCGGCCATGATGCGGGAGCGCAGGCTGTGCCAGGGGTCGGTGACGATGACGGTGCTGGTCCACCCGCTCGCCTCGGCGACCTCGCTGACCGCCTCCATGCTGCGCAGGGTGTTGCTGCCCTCTTCGACGGCGACGACCGACTCGGCGGGGACGCCCTGCTCGACCAGCCAGTCGCGGCCCGAGCCGCCCTCGGTGTAGTTGTCACCGGGCTGGTTGCCGCCGACGGTGACGATGGTGGGGGCCACCCCCTCCTCGTAGAGGTGGGCGGCGTGCTCCAGCCGGGCCTCGAAGATCGGCGAGGGGCGCCCGTTGTACTGGCTGGCGCCGAGGACCAGGATCGTGTCGGAGGGCGGCCGCTCGTCCTGGCGGGCGGTCCACCAGACCCACGCCCAGGTGCCCGGTGGGACGGCGATGGCCGCGACCACGAGCAGGGCGATGATGCGCCCGAGGCGGATGCGGGGCCGGCGCCTGCGCGGCGGGCGCCCTCCGCCTCTCCCCCGGTCGAAGGGGTCGGGGGGATCACCGGGGCCGTCCGGCCCGTCCGGGCCCCACGGCTCCGGCTCGGGACGGGAGGGCACCTCCCGTCCGGGCGGGGCCGCGGTGCCGATCCCGCCCGCCCCGTCGGCGTACCCGGCGGACCCGTCACCCCTGCGGGCGCCGTCCGGGCCGGCCGTACCGCCCAGGCCGTCCAGGTCACCGATGATCTCAGGGGTGGGCCCCTGGGCGGGGCCGGGGCGGGTGAAGACCCGCGTGGCCTCGGGGTCGACGGTCCGGGTCCGCTCGAACACCTGGGTCGCCTCGGGCTCTCGGGGGCCGCCGTCGGGCCGCTCCTCGCGCGGCTCGTCCGCACGTCCCTCGCCGGCTGTCCGCACCTTCACCCCCGGGACCGATCGTGTGGTTCGCCCGACCATAACCGACAACCGCGCCGGCGCGGGCCCTGGTGTCCGGCGCCCACAGGGTAGTGGACGGGGAGCGCACCACGAAGGTCGAGGTTATATTACGGGAAGGTCTCATGTCGTGACATGCCCCTCCCCGCCCCTCCACCGTGGCCGGCGCCACGGCGGAGGCAGGAACCGCGACGGCCCCGGCCCGAACCCCAGGACACCGGCCCTCGGGACACCGGCCCCGGGTCCCGAGCCGCGGGGGCGAGCGGGGACCGGGATGTCCCGGCCCCCACCCACTGCTCACCTGATGCTCACCCGCCGCTCACCTCCGTGCGTCCAGGACGGGCCCGCCACCGGCCTCGGCCTCCCCCGGCCCGCCCCGGCCCGGACGCACGCGGTTCACCCCTCCTTGACGGCCGCGCGCCCCGCCTCCAGGCGGGCGACCGGCACCCGGAACGGCGAGCAGGACACGTAGTCCAGCCCCACCCGGTCGAAGAAGTGCACCGACGCCGGGTCGCCCCCGTGCTCGCCGCACACCCCCAGCTTCAGGTCCGGGCGGGCGGCCCGCCCCTCCTCGGCGGCCGCGCGCACCAGGCGCCCCACCCCGTCGACGTCGATCGTCTCGAACGGCGACGCCCCGAACACGCCCTTCTCCAGGTACTGGGAGAAGAACGAGGCCTCCACGTCGTCGCGGGAGAAGCCCCAGACGGTCTGGGTGAGGTCGTTGGTGCCGAAGGAGAAGAACTCGGCGCTCTCGGCGATCTGCCCGGCGGTCAGCGCCGCCCGCGGCAGCTCGATCATGGTGCCGACCGGGAACTCCAGCTCCACGCCGTACTCCTCGGCGACCTCCCGCACCGCGCGCACCGCCTCCTCGCGGATGATCTCCAGCTCCTGCACGGTGCCCACCAGCGGGATCATCACCTCGGGCCGGGGGTCGCCGCCCGCCCGCAGCCGCTCGGCGGCCGCCTGGGCGATGGCGCGCACCTGCATGGTGAACAGCCCCGGCACGACCAGCCCCAGCCGCACGCCGCGCAGCCCCATCATCGGGTTCTGCTCGTGCAGCCGCTGGACGGCCCGCAGCAGGACCCGGTCGTTCTCGGGGTTCTCGCCGCGCTCCTCGGCCAGGGCCACCCGCACCGACAGCTCGGTGAGGTCGGGGAGGAACTCGTGCAGCGGCGGGTCGAGCAGCCGGATGGTGACCGGCAGCCCGTCCATGGCCTCCAGGATCCCGGTGAAGTCGGTGCGCTGCAGCGGCAGCAGCCCCTCCAGCGCCTCGTCCCGCTCGGCCCCGTCCCCGGCGAGGATGAGCCGCTCGACCAGGGGCCGCCGCTCACCGAGGAACATGTGCTCGGTGCGGCACAGCCCGATGCCCTGGGCGCCCATCCGCCGCGCGCGGGCGGCGTCCTCGGGGGTGTCGGCGTTGGCCCGCACGCCCAGGCGCCGGTCGGCGTCGGCCCGCCCCATCACCCGGTGCACGGCCCGCACCAGGTCGTCGGCCTCCTCGCCGTCCGGGTCGAGGGTGCCGTCGAAGTACCGCACGACCGGGGAGTCGACCACCGGCACCTCGCCGAGGAGCACCTCGCCGGTGCCGCCGTCGATGGAGATGAGGTCGCCCTCCTCCACCACCCGGCCGTCGGGGGCGGTCATCCGCCGGTTCTTGACGTCGATGTCGAGCTCCTCGGCGCCGCACACGCAGGTGGTGCCCATGCCGCGGGCGACGACGGCGGCGTGCGAGGTCTTGCCGCCGCGGCTGGTGAGGATGCCCTCGGAGGCGAGCATGCCCTCAAGGTCGTCCGGATTGGTCTCGCGGCGGCAGAGCACGACCCGCTCCCCGGCGCGGGCGCGCTTGACGGCGGCGGCCGAGTCGAAGACGGCGCGGCCCACGGCGGCGCCCGGGGAGGCGTTCATGCCGCGGCCGAGGACGTCGCGCGGGGCGGTCTCGTCGAAGCGGGGGAACATGAGCTGGGCGAGCTGGTCGCCGTCGACCCGGGTGATCGCCTCGTCGGCGGTGATCATGCCCTGCTCGACCAGCTGGTCGGCGATGCGGAACGCGGCGGCCGCGGTGCGCTTGCCGACGCGGGTCTGCAGCATCCACAGCTTGCCGCGCTCGATGGTGAACTCGATGTCGCACAGGTCGCGGTAGTGCTCCTCGAGCGTGCGCATGATGCCCATGAGCTCGTCGTGGCTCGCCTTGTCGATGCGCTCCAGGTCGGCCAGCGGCACGGTGTTGCGGATGCCGGCGACCACGTCCTCGCCCTGGGCGTTCTGCAGGTAGTCGCCGTAGACGCCCTGGCGGCCGGTGGCCGGGTCGCGGGTGAAGGCGACGCCGGTCCCCGAGTCCATGCCGAGGTTGCCGAAGACCATCGCGCACACGTTGACCGCGGTGCCCAGGTCGGCGGGGATGCGCTCGCGGCGCCGGTAGAGCACGGCGCGGGGGGCGTTCCAGGAGTCGAAGACGGCCCGGACGGCGAGGTCCATCTGCTCGCGCGGGTCGGTGGGGAACGGGCGGCCGGAGGCCTGGAGCACGATGTCCTTGAAGACGTCCACGAGGGCGCGGAAGTCCTCGGCGCCCAGGTCGAGGTCGCCGTCGGCGCCGGTGGCGCGCTTGCGCTCCTCGATGGCGTCCTCGAACAGGTCGCCGTCGATGCCCAGCACGGTCTTGCCGAACATCTGGATCAGCCGACGGTAGGAGTCCCAGGCGAAGCGCTCGTCGCCCGACTGGGCGGCGAGCCCGGCTACGGACTCGTCGTTGAGCCCGATGTTGAGGACGGTCTCCATCATGCCGGGCATGGAGAACCTGGCCCCCGACCGGACACTGACGAGGAGCGGGTCGTCGGGCTGCCCGAGCCGCTTGCCCATGGCCGCCTCCAGGGCGGTGAGCTTCTCGCTGACCTGCTCGGCCATGCCCTCGGGCATGCCGCCGCTCTCCAGGTAGGCGCGGCAGGCCTCGGTGGTGATGGTGAACCCGGGCGGGACCGGCAGACCAAGGTTGGTCATCTCGGCGAGGTTCGCGCCCTTGCCGCCCAGCAGGTCCTTCAGGTCCTTGTTGCCTTCGCTGAACTCGTAGACGTACGTGAGCACGTGGATCTCCTCCGACGGGACCGCTCGATCTCGTCGCGCCCGTGGACCAATCCGGCCGCCTGAGCCCTTCATTCCCCGCTCTCCCCTTACATCTTCACTGGTCATCAGGATTTAAATGGTCTAGACCAATGGTTCAGGAAGGGTAGACGTTCCCCTTGGTCGGAAGAAAGATACGGGGTCGCGGGACTCAGGCGATCGGCGTGGTCAGGGACGCTTGAGAGCACGGTAGCAGGCGAAGGCCGCCGCGCCGGGGCCCAGACCCCCGAAAAAGACCACGTCCCCCTGTGCCGCACCCCACATTCCTACCTGTAGGTAACCTACGGAACCGTAGGTAGAGTCGGTCCGGGGCCGCCCCCCGCGGCGCCGCCGCGCCGCCTTCTGGGCCCCTCCCCACCCGAGGAAGAAGGCACGCCGTGACCGCACGTTCCGCACCCCCCGAGACCGGGGGGCCGCAGCCGCCGCGCACGGGGCCGGCCGAGCTGCTGCGGTCGGTCAAACCCCGGCTCCGCGGCTGGCTCCACCTGGGCACCGCCCCGCCCGCGCTGGCCGCGGGCATCGTGCTCACCGCCCTGGCGCCCACCACCGCCGCGCGCGTGTGCGCCGCGGTCTACGCGCTGGCCTCGGTGCTGCTGTTCGGCACCTCGGCCGTCTACCACGTGGGCCGCTGGTCCTCCCGAGCGGTGGCGGTGCTGCGCCGCATGGACCACGCCAACATCTACCTGATCATCGCCGGGACCTATACGCCGTTCGTGGTGCTGGTGCTCGACGACCCGCTGCGCACCGCGATGACCGTGCTGATCTGGGGCGGCGCCGTGGCCGGGGTGCTGTTCAAGATGTTCTGGCTGAACGCGCCGCGCTGGCTGTCCACCGCGCTCTACCTGGCCATCGGCTGGGTGGCGGTGCTCTTCATCCCGCAGCTCGTCCAGGGCATGCACCCGGCCGCCTGGATCCTGGTGCTGGCCGGGGGCCTACTCTACAGCGCCGGTGCCGTCGTCTACGGCGCCAAGCGGCCCGACCCCGCCCCGCGCTGGTTCGGGTTCCACGAGGTGTTCCACTCGCTGACCATCGCCGCCTACGTCTGCCACTACATCGCGGTGTCGATGGTCGTCTACGCCCAGGCGTGAGCCCGCCTCCCCGCCGTGCCCCCGCCCGCCTCGGGCGCTTCTGAGCCTCATGGGCCCCGTGGCCCCCGCGGGCACCGGGGAGGCGGTCCGCCGCCCCACCTGTGGGACGTGTTCTCGCCGCCCCCGGTCACGCGCGGAATCACGATTCGCTTACACGGGCGGGCACCGAGGCGGAAACCTCTTACCCGACGGCGCATATCGGGCTAGCGTGAGAACAGGTTCTCCCGGACGTGTGCGCCGGGGAACCCGCAGCGGAGGCGGCCGGAGACCATATCCCCCCGGGTCCGGCCGCCTCTCTCCTGCCGCGGGTCAGCAGCCCGCGGGCAGCCGCTCGAACAGGTAGGTCTCCACCCGGTCCAGCGAGACGCGCTCCTGGGCCATGGTGTCCCGCTCGCGGACCGTCACGGCGTCGTCCTCGAGGGTGTCGAAGTCGACGGTGACGCAGAACGGGGTGCCGATCTCGTCCTGGCGGCGGTAGCGGCGGCCGATCGCGCCCGCGTCGTCGAACTCGGTGTTCCACCGCTTGCGCAGGCGGGCGGCCAGGTCGCGGGCCTTGGGCGACAGGTCGGAGTTGCGCGACAGCGGCAGCACCGCGGCCTTGACCGGCGACAGGCGCGGGTCCAGCGCCATCACCGAGCGCTTCTCCATCTTGCCCTTGGCGTTGGGCGCCTCGTCCTCGCGGTAGGCGTCGAGCATGAACATCAGCATCGTGCGGTCGACACCGGCCGCCGGCTCGATGACGTAGGGGACGTAGCGCTCGTTGCTCTCCTGGTCGAAGAAGGACAGGTCGGCGCCGGACTTCTCCGAGTGGGTGCTCAGGTCGTAGTCGGTCCGGTTGGCCACGCCCTCCAGCTCGCCCCACTCGCCGCCCTGGAAGCCGAACCGGTACTCGATGTCGACCGTGCGCTTGGAGTAGTGCGAGAGCTTCTCCTGCGGGTGCTCGTACAGCCGCAGGTTGTCCTTGCCCACGCCCAGGTCCAGGTACCACTGCATGCGCTGGTCGATCCAGTACTGGTGCCAGTCCTCGTCCTCGCCCGGCTTGACGAAGAACTCCATCTCCATCTGCTCGAACTCGCGGGTGCGGAAGATGAAGTTGCCCGGGGTGATCTCGTTGCGGAAGGACTTGCCGATCTGGCCGATGCCGAACGGGATCTTCTTGCGGGCGCTCTGCTGCACGTTGAGGTAGTTGATGAAGATGCCCTGCGCGGTCTCGGGGCGCAGGAAGGCCAGGCCGGTCTCGTCCTGGACCGGGCCCAGGTAGGTGCGCAGCAGGCCGTTGAACATCTTCGGCTCGGTGAAGGAGCTCTTGGCGCCGCAGTTGGGGCAGGCGATGTCGGCCAGGCCGTTCTCCGGCTCGCGGCCGTGCTTGTCCTCGTAGGCCTCGATGAGGTGGTCGGCGCGGAAGCGCTTGTGGCAGGACTGGCACTCGGTCAGCGGGTCCACGAAGGCCTGCACGTGGCCGGAGGCCTCCCACACCTCGCGGGCGAGGATGACGCTGGAGTCCAGGCCGACGATGTCGTCGCGCTCCTGGACCATCGACCTCCACCACTGCCGCTTGATGTTCTGCTTCAGCTCGACACCCAGCGGGCCGTAGTCCCAAGAGGCGCGCAGCCCGCCGTAGATCTCACTGGAGGGGTACACCAGACCCCTGCGCTTGGCGAGGTTGACGAGCTTGTCCATTGCCTCAGACTTGGCGGCCATGTTCTCTCTGACTCTCCATCCGGCTGGCGGTCGGCGGATCGCGCGTCGGCGATTCGGTGGTGTGCGGTCGGGGCCGGCCCTCCGGGCGGGTCCCGGGGCCGGCGGACGGGGGCGCCGTCCCCGGCGCCCGCTCCCCACGACGATACGCGGGAGCGGCGGCCCCTGCGACCGTTTTACGCGCCCCCGGGCGTGGGGACGTTCACGATCTCATAGGCGGTCGGCTCGTCCCTGGCCTGCGAGAGCAGCGGCACCGCGGCCATGCGCGCCTCGAAGTCGGACAGGGCGCGGCGGTAGTACCCGGCGCCCTCCCATTCGGTGACCACGGTCCACAGTTCCGGGTCGTCGGCGGCGCGGCCCACGCGCGAGCCGACGAAGCCGGGGCGGGCGCCGAGGACGCGCAGCGCTTCGGCGGCACGCGCGCGGAAGTCCTCGACCTGCTCGGCGGGGACGGTGTAACGGGTGATGACGATCACCGCTCCATCATCCCACCGACGCGGCGGCGCCCGGTCCGGCCGCAGGGGTGGTGTACTGGTCTAGACCGCACCCGCGACAGGAGGAGGCGCCCGCCGTGACCGACCCCGCCGTTCCGCGCACCGACACTGACACCGGCACCGTCCCGGACCCCGGTCCCGATCCCTCCGGCCCCGGCGGCCCGGTGGGCCCCGGCCCCGCCGCCGGCACCCTGGCCTTCGAGATCGTGGTGGAGGGCGCCGCCGGGGCGCGCACCGCCCAGCGCGCCGGGGCCGACCGCGTCGAGCTGGTCTCCGCCCTGGTCGACGGGGGGCTGACCCCCAGCATCGGCACCGTCGAGGCGGTCCTGGAGGCCGCCCCGGGCATCGCGGTCTTCCCCATCGTCCGGCCCCGCGGGGGCGACTTCGTCTACGACTCCGGGGAGCTGGACGCCATGGAGCGCGACGTGCGGGCGTTCGCCCGCGCCGGGGCGCACGGCGTGGTGCTCGGGGCCCTGACCCCCGACGGGGAGGTCGACCGGGAGGCGATGAAGCGGCTGCTGTCGTCCGCCGAGGGGCTGGGCACCACCTTCCACCGGGCCTTCGACGTGTGCGCCGACCCGGTGGGCACACTGGAGGCGCTGGTCGGAATGGGGGTGGACCGGGTGCTGACCTCGGGGCAGCAGGCGAGCGCGCCGGAGGGCGCCGAGCTGATCGCCGAGCTCGTGCGCCGCGCGGCCGGGCGGATCGCGGTGATGCCGGGCGGCGGGGTGCGCGACGGCAACGCCGCCGAGCTGGTCGCCCGCACCGGGGCGCGGGAGCTGCACTTCTCGGCGATGGACACGGTCCCCTCCCCTGTGCGCCACCGCAACCCGCGGGTGCGGATGGGCGGCGGCACGGTGCCGCCGGAAGACGTGCGCACGGTGAACTCGGCCGAGAAGATCGTCCGGGTGATGCGCGCGGCGCGCTCGGCGGTGGCGCCCTGACGCGGACGCGGGCAGGGCGCCGCGGGCCCAGTGCCCGCGGCGCCCTCCCCTGCGGCGCCGGTACGCCCTTCGGCGGCGCCGGTCAGTCCTTGCCGAAGACCCGGTCGACGACGCGGGCCGCCGCCCCGCCGTCGTCCAGCGGGCAGAACTGCTCGGTGAAGGACCGGTACTTGTCCGCCGCGGCGTCGGCCACCGCGTCGATGTCCCGCAGCGCCGCGATGACCTCGTCGGACTCGGTCAGCAGCGGGCCGGGGGCGGTCTCCTCGAAGTCGAAGTAGAACCCGCGCAGGTTGTCCCGGTAGCTCTCGATGTCGTAGGTGAAGAAGAGCATCGGGCGCCCGGTGTTGGCGAAGTCGAACATCATCGACGAGTAGTCGGTGACGAGGACGTCGGTGATCAGGAAGAGCTCCATGATCTCCGGGTAGAGCGAAACGTCGTAGACGAAGTCCTCGCCCACGATCGGCACGCTGTCCACCACCCGCGGGTGGCGCCGCACCAGCAGCACGTGGTCGTCGCCGAGCTTCTCGTACATCCGGCGCAGGTCCAGGTGCAGGTCGAGCTTGTGCTTGCCGCGCGTGTAGTACTTGTCGTCGCGCCAGGTGGGGGCGTAGAGCACCACCTTCTTGCCCTCGGGCAGCCCCAGCGTGCGGCGGGTCCGGGCGGCGATCTCCTCCCGGTCCGGGGCGAAGAAGATGTCGTTGCGCGGGTAGCCGGTCTCCAGGATCTCCCCGTCGAACCGGAAGGCGCGCCGCAGGATGGGCGTCGCCCACGGGCTGGGCGAGACCAGGTAGTCCCACTGCTGCGTCTCCCACGCCAGCTTGTCGTGGTAGTCGCGGGACTTGCCGCGGATGTTCTCGATGTCGAAACCGATGCGCTTGAGCATCGACCCGTGCCAGGTCTGCACCACCACCTGGTCGGGGCGGCGGGCGAACCAGGCCGGCTGGCGGGAGTTGGTGACGATGTAGCGGGAGCGGGCCAGCGCCTCGTAGAAGTCGCGGCCGTTGTGCCGCACCGGCTCCAGGTCCTCGGGCAGGTTCACCTGCCCGTCCTTGACCAGCCACGACATGGGGTGGTCGGCCCACCGGCCGCCGCGGCGGCGCAGCTCGGCGTAGATGCTCTGCGGGCTGTCGGAGAACTGGCGGCCGGTGTAGCTGTCGAAGAGCACGCTCTCGCGCACCGGCTCGCGGCGCAGCGCCGGGTAGACCTCCTCGCGCAGCCTGCGCTGGGCGAAGGAGCCGCGCTCGTCGGGGCGCAGGTCGCTGTCCACCCGCAGCACCGGGGTGTCGAACCCGGAGTCGGCGAAGGTGTACTCGCGCTCGCCGGTGTCCATCCGCAGCGGCAGCTCGCGCACCAGGTCCGGGTCGATCTCGGCGCCGACGTCGCGGGTGGTGCCGTCGTCCAGCGCCACGCGCGCCCACAGCTGGAAGGTGCCGGCGGGCAGCGGGAGCGTGCCCGAGAGGGTCGCGATGGCGGAGGGGTCCAGGCGCGCGGTGAAGGCGGCGCCGTCGCGTTCCAGGGCCACCCGGTGCTCCTCGTCGCGGCCGCGCGCCTTGAACACCAGCTCGGTGTCGGAGGTGGCGCCGTAGTGCCCGGTGAGCACCAGGTCGCGGTCCTCCCAGCGGGCGCCGCGCACGACGGGGTGCGCCCACCCGGCGCGCAGCCGCAGGTGGCCGGTGCCGGTGCGCTGCACGGCGACCTCGTGGCGGCCGTCGCCCACCGGGTGGGTGGGGGTCCCGGCCTCGTCCGGCAGCACCAGCGGCAGGCAGGTTCCGTCGGGGGCGGCCAGGGCGGCCGTCCACCGCTCCTGGCGCAGCAGGCCCGGGCCCTCGTCGACGGCCCCGGCCAGCAGGTCGGCCACGGGCACCCGGACGGTGAAGCCGCCGTCGGCGGCCTCCAGCGGGTACTCCAGGCGGGCGGTGCCGGGGCGGCGGGTCAGCCGCAGGGCGGTGCAGGAGGCGGCGGGCGGGGAGACGTACTCGCCGCGCAGCGCCAGCACCGGGCCGCCCGGGGCGTCCTCCAGCCCCTGCCCGGTGACGCGGGCGCGCACCGGGGCCACCGTCAGGGACAGCTGGCGGTCGCGGTCCCACTCCGGGCGCAGCCACACGTCGCCGGTGATGCGGCGGTAGGGCGGGCGCTCGGCGGGCCCCGACACCGGATTGGCGACGATGCGGCGGCGCACCAGGCCGCGGTTGACCACCACCAGCTCCAGCTTCCAGGAGGTGGCGCGCCACTTGCCGGCCAGCCGCAGCCGGGCCGGGTCCACGGTGATCTCGAAGCCGCCGTAGTCGTGGCGGGCGGCGTCGGGCACGTCGGGCAGCCGGTACTCGGCGGCGCGCAGCACCTTGACCGGCACGGGGATGCGGCGGCCGGTGTCGGCGTTGACGGCGAAGGCCACGAGCTGCTGCTGCCAGCGGCGCCCGGCGCGCAGGTTGAGCACGCCCACGCGGCCGCCGACGACGAGCCTGCCGCCGCGCCACTCCACCCGCTCGGTCTTCTGCCGGACCTTCAGTTCCGACTGCAGCCGGTAGACCTCGCGCGGCACTCCGGCGGCGGGGTCCTCGAAGAAGGGGTAGCGCACGAAGTAGTGCAGGCCGCGGCGGACCACCGGGGCCTTCTTCAGCTCCACGCTCTTCTGGAAGGTGACGGCCTCCAGCAGGCGGTCCAGGTCGCGGCGGCGCACCAGGTGGAGGTTGAGGCGGTGCAGCGGGGCCAGCCCGTCGACCACCGCCGGGGAGGTCGCCGACAGGTGGTCGGCGGCCAGGTCGAGGAAGCGGGCGCGGCCCTCGTCGTCGGCGTCGTCGAGCTTGAGCAGGACCGAGCGCACGTCGTTGCGGAGCGCGTGCCCGTCCCACAGGTCGCGGTCGGAGGCCGACAGCGAGGTGGACAGCGCGGCGACGGCGCGCAGGCGCCGGTCGAGCACGGCGGTCTCGCTCAGCGGCGGCCCCTCGGCCCGGTCGCGGCGCAGCAGCACCGGGGCGGGGAGCACGTCGACGGCGGCGGCGGCGAAGAGCGCGCGCACCACGGCCAGGTCCTCGTCGGCGTCGTCCAGGCCCAGGTCGGGCAGGGACTCCCAGAAGTCGCGGCGCCAGAGCTTGTTGCCGAACAGGCGGTCCCGCAGCAGCGAGGAGGTGGCGTGCACGTCGACGCCGGTGCGGTGCTTGCCGAAGACCTTGCGGTGCCGCGAGGAGGGCCGGGCGCCCAGGTCGTTGAAGCGGTACACGTTGCCGGTGGCGACCTGGGAGCCGGAGGAGTCCAGGGAGTCGGCCAGGTAGGCCAGGGCGTAGCCGGGCAGGGTGTCGCCGCCGTCGAGGAACATCAGCAGGTCGCCGGAGGAGGCGGCGGCCCCGGCGGCGCGGGCCGCCGCACGCCCGGCGGCGGGCTCGCGGAGCAGCACGGCCGCGGCGCCCTCGGGCGGTGCGGCGGCGAACTCCTCGGCGGTGGCCGTCCCCTCCTCGCGTACGGGGCCGACCGCCTCGCCGTCCTCGCCCTCGCCGGACGCGGAGGACTCCTCGCCCTCCTCCTGCTCGTCGTCGGCCTCGGCCGCGGCGGACTCGTCGTCGGCGCCCTCGCCCTCGGGGGGCTCCTCGGCCCGATCGTGCTCGCGGGCGTCCTGCCCGCGGTCGGCGGTCCCGTCCCCCGGTGCCAGGGGGACCAGGACGATCTCCAGGTCGCGGCCGCCTGCGCTGTGCCCTGAAAGGGAGTCCAGAGTGGGGCGCAGATGCGGCTCGGTGACGTCGAAGGCGACGATGACGCTGAGCTTCGGCACGGAAAAACAGTCTCCCGGTTGGTCTTCTGCGGAGCGGGCGCGACGGGGACGCGGGGGTGGCGCCGACGGAAGGCGCGGTCCGCGCGGTCGGCGCTCACCGGGCCGGCGTTCGCCGGACTACTCTAAGGCGGGACGCGTGAACGTCCGGTAAGGATCATGCGTCGCCGCTGTTCCCCTCCTGACGATGCATCCTAGCGAGGGCCGCAGAGTAGGCTTCGCACGCAGGGACGGCGAATGTGCGGAGGATGCGCGTGGCGGGCGAGCGCGACGACGGGTTCCGGCGGGCGGGGCGCCCGCTGCCGAAGGGCGAGTCCTTCTTCACTCCCGGCGCGGGACAGCTGCGCCGGAGCATCGAGCAGGCCAGTGCGGTTCCGCTGGTGTGGCTGCACCAGGCGCCGCGGTGGATCCTCCCGGTGGCGATGGCGGGCGTGTTCATCGCGGGGCTGCTGCTGTCGGGGCCGCTGGGCGGGGTGCTGCTGGTGGCGCTTGCGGCGTTCATCGGCTGGCTGGCCTTCCTCGCCTGGCCGAGCCTGCGGTCGGGCGAGCGGCTGATGCGCGTCGTGGTGGTCGCGGGCCTGGCGGCGATGGGGGTCATCCAAGCGGTGGCCTAGAGCCCGCGCGGACAGGCGGGTGCGCTCCGCGTTGATCTCGGGAGAAACGACGCTACCAGGCCCGTTTTAGGGGCGCTTTTCCCGAGATCAACGACGCAGGGGCGGCGTGCGGCGATGATCTCGACAGAGGTGCTGTCATTCCGGCGGTTCTGACAGCACCTTCGTCGAGATCATCGCCGGGTGGGCTTCCCCTTCCGGCGGGAGTGGTGTACAGTACCGCACTATTTTGACAATCATTTTCGTTTTCGGCACCATGGGGCGGTGACCGCAGAATCCGTCGCGGAGCGCGCCGGGGCCGGAAGCGGCCCGGGGTCCGCGCCTCCCGCGTTCCTCGTCCGGGACGCCGTCGTCGCCTACGACCGCGTTCCCGTCCTGCACGGCGTCGATCTGACCGTCCCCCGGGGCCAGGTGCTCGCCATCCTCGGCCCCAACGGCTCGGGCAAGTCCACCCTGATGAAGGCGATGCTGGGAATCGTCCCGCTGGCCTCGGGGAGCGTGGAGGTGCACGGCACCCCGCTGCGCCGGTTCCGCGACTGGGGACGCATCGGCTACGTGCCCCAGCGGCTCACCGCCGGGGGCGGCGTGCCCGCCACCGTGCGCGAGGTGGTCGCCTCGGGCCAGATCGCCCGGCGCCGCCGGCTGCGGTGGTCCACGCCCTCGGACCGGGCCGCCGTGGACGAGGCGCTGGACACCCTCGGCCTGGGCGGCATGGCCCGCTCCTCGGTGCACGAGCTCTCCGGCGGCCAGCAGCAGCGCGTGCTCATCGCCCGCGCCCTGGCCGCCCGCCCGGACACCTTCGTCATGGACGAGCCCATGGCCGGTGTCGACGCCGAGAACCAGCGCGCCCTCGCCTCGGCCATCACCGCCCTGCGCGAGCGCGGCTCCACCATCGTGCTGGTCCTGCACGAGAGCGGCCCGCTGGAGCCGCTGCTGGAGCGCGGTGTGGCGCTCTCCGGCGGCCGGGTGGTGCACGACGGCCCGGTGCCGAGCCCCTCGGGCGAGTGCGCCCGGCCCGGCCACGACCACGTCCACCCGCACGCCGGCGCCGAGGCCGCCGCCGCGCCGTCCGCCCTGCCCGAGTTCGAGGTGCCCCGCCGTGACTGAGATGCTCCAGTACGACTTCATGCAGCGCGCGCTCATCGCCGCCGCGCTGGTGGGGCTGGTGGCACCGGTCATCGGGGTGTTCCTGGTGCAGCGGCGCCTGGCGCTGCTGGGCGACGGCATCGGCCACGTCGCGCTGACCGGTGTGGCCCTGGGATACCTGACGCAGACCTCGCCGCTGCTGGTGGCGCTGGCCGTGTCGGTGGTGGGGGCCGCCGCCATCGAGCTGATCCGGGTGCGCGCCCGCACCGGCGGCGACGTCGCCCTGGCCCTGCTCTTCTACGGCGGCATCGCCGGGGGCGTGCTGCTGATCGGGCTGGCGCCCGGCGCCAACAGCGCGACCCTGACCGGGTTCCTGTTCGGGTCGGTCAGCAGCGTCGGCGAGGAGGACGTCGCGGTGGTGGTCGCCCTGGCCGCCGTGGTGCTCGCGGTCATCGGCTACTTCTGGCGGGAGCTGTTCGTGCTCTGCCAGGACGAGGAGAGCGCCCGCGCCTCGGGGCTGCCGGTGCGGCTGCTCAGCCTGGTGATCGCGGTCACCGCCGCGCTGACCGTGGTGGTCTCCATGCGGGTGGTGGGCGTGCTCATGGTCAGCGCGCTCATGGTGGTCCCCGTGGCCGCCGCCCAGCAGCTGGCGCGCAGCTTCCGGGTGACCGCCCTGCTGGCGATGGCGATCGGCCTGCTGTGCTCGCTGGGCGGGCTGACCGGCGCGTACTACGTCGACGTGGCGCCGGGCGCGGCGATCGTGCTGCTGGCGCTGGCCGTCTTCGCCGCGGCCGTGGTGGCGGGGTACGCCCTGCGCGCCGCGACCGGGCGCGCGCGGGTGCGCGACGACGGGCCGTCCCCTGGACCGGACGACGCGGGTACGGTCGGTACGATGCCCCAGACCGAACGGGGGAGCGTATCCAGGTGAGTACACGACGCGAGGCCGTCAAGCAGGCCTTGAACGAGGCCAGCGGGTTCCGCAGTGCGCAGGACCTCTATGCCGACCTGCGCGCCGAGGGGTCGAAGATCGGCCTGACCACCGTCTACCGGGCCCTGCAGGCGCTCAGCGACTCCGGCGAGGTGGACGTCCTGCGCACCGACGAGGGCGAGGCCGTCTACCGCGCCTGCGCGAGCGACGCCCACCACCACCATCTGGTGTGCCGCGGGTGCGGCAAGGCCGTGGAGGTGGAGGGGCCCACGGTGGAGAAGTGGGCCGAGGCGGTGGGCGCCAAACACGGGTTCACCGAGGTGACGCACACCGTCGAGGTCTTCGGCACCTGCGCCGACTGCTCGGCCCGGGTGAACTGACACGGCGGTCCGCCGGCCCGACGGCGCGCGGACCGCGGTGCCGTGCCAGGGGCGCTGTGCCAGGGACGCTGTGACAGGGACGTTGTGACGGAGAGGGGCGTGCTCCCGATGGGGGCACGCCCCTCGGCGTTCGTCCGGCGGCCGCGCCGGGGGCGGCCGCCGGGTGCGGTGGCCGGGTGCGGTGGCCGGATACGGCCGCCGCGGGCCGCCTCCGGGCGCCCGGCTAGGAGGCGGGGCGGGCGCCGCGTCCGCCGCAGCGGAGGGGCTCCAGGTCGGGGCGCTTGGGGGACAGCCCGTCGCCGGACGAGCGGCCGGTCAGGCGCCGCCCGATCCACGGCACCAGGAACTCCCGCGCCCAGTGCAGGTCCTCCTGGCGGGCCGAGCGCCAGTCCTTCGGGGGCTCGGGCGGCCAGGGCGCGTCCCAGCCCGGCTCGACCTCCAGCCCGATCAGTTCGGCCGAGCGCAGCGCCAGGCGCCGGTGGCCCTCCGGCGACAGGTGCAGGCGGTCCCAGCTCCATGCGCGCGGGTCCTGCAGCATCCGCATCGCCCACAGGTCCACGACGGTGCAGCCGTACCGGTCGGCGACGGCCCGCACGTGCATGTTGTAGGTGGCCACCTTGCCGCGCAGGTGCCGCATGACCGGCTGGAAGCCGGTGTCCATGCCGGTGAACACCACCACGTGGGCCCCGGTGGCGCACAGCCGCCGCACCGCGCCCTCGAAGACCTCGGCGACCTGGTCGGGGTCGCTGCCGGGGCGGATGATGTCGTTTCCGCCCGCGCACAGGGTGACCAGGTCGGGCCGCAGCTCGACGGCGCGCGGGAGCTGGTCGCGCACGATCTGGCGGATGAGCTTGCCGCGTACCGCCAGGTTGGCGTAGCGCACCTCGGGCACCGACGCGGCCAGGTGCTCCGCCAGCCGGTCGGCCCAGCCGCGGAAGCGGCCCTCGGGGATGCGGTCGCTGTCCGGATAGGGATCGTCCAGGCCCTCGGTGAAGCTGTCACCGAGAGCCACGTAGGAGATGATGTCCTGCTCCGTGTCCAAGCCGCTCATGGGTCGATGATGCCCCTCGGACCCCTGGTTACGCGACAGTAGGTTACGGGCCTGATCACGTTTGTAACGGCCGTCACGGTCCCGAGGGGACCGGACGGCCACTGTGCGTCACCGGTCGGCGGGGGCCTGCGGGCGCAGCGGGAGCGCGTCGGGCCGCTTGGGCCGGACGCCGTCCCCCGAGGAGCGGCCGGTCAGGCGCCGCCCGATCCACGGCACCAGGAACTCCCGCGCCCAGCGCAGGTTCTCCCGGGCCGCCTCGGCGCGCCCGTCCGCGGGCGGCGCCGGGGGCCAGGGCTCGTCCCCCGAGCCCCGGCCCTGGAGGCCGACGGCCTCGCACACCTTCAGCGCCAGGCGCCGGTGCCCCTCGGGCGACATGTGCAGCCGGTCGTCGTCCCAGGCGCGCGGGTCGGTCAGCGCCGCCATGGACCATTGGTCGACGACGCGGCAGCCGTGCCGGTCGGCGATCGAGCGGATGTTCAGGTAGAAGCGCGCGAAGTGGCCGATGCGGGCCCGCATGTACCCGCCGGAGATGTTCACGCCGGTGAAGAGCACCACCTCGGCGCCCCGGGCGCGCAGCCGGCGGACCGCGTGCTCCAGGATGCGGGCGATGGCGTCGGGGTCGGCGCCGGGGCGGAGCAGGTCGTTGCCGCCCGCGCACAGGGTGACCAGGTCCGGCTCCAGCTCCAGCGCGCGGGGCAGCTGGTCGGTCATGATCTGCCGGATGAGCTTGCCGCGCACCGCCAGGTTGGCATAGCGCACCTCCGGGACCTCCGCGGCCAGGTGCTCGGCGAACCGGTCGGCCCAGCCGCGGAAGGCGCCGTCGGGCCCGGGGTCGCCGACGCCCTCGGTGAAGCTGTCGCCCACCGCCACATAGGTGAGCGGCGAGCGCGTGAGCAGGCCGGCCGCCGCTGAGGCCTTCCCGGGCTCCTCGGCCGCGCTCATTCGGCCGCCTCCCCCTGGTCCGCGCGCGCCCGGTCGGCCGCGCCGGAGGGCTCGGGCAGCGGGTTGGGCTCGGCGCCGCCGTAGCGGCGGTCCCGCGAGGCGTAGACCTCGCAGGCGTGCCACAGGTGGCGCCGGTCGAAGTCGGGCCAGAGCGTGTCCAGGAAGACGAACTCGGCGTAGGCCGACTGCCAGAGCAGGAAGTTGGAGAACCGCTGCTCGCCCGATGAGCGCAGGAACATGTCGACGTCGGGCACGTCCGGCTCGTCCAGGCGGGCGGAGAAGTCGGACTCGGAGATCTTGGCCGGGTCGATGCGCCCCTCGGCGGCGGCGCGGGCCAGTTCGGCCGCCGCGTCCACGATCTCGGCGCGCCCGCCGTAGTTCACGCAGAACTGCAGGGTGAGCGCGGTGTTGTCCTTGGTCATCTCCTCGGCGTCCTCCAGCTCGGAGATGACGCTCTTCCACAGGCGTCCGCGCCGCCCGGCCCAGCGCACCCGCACGCCCATGGCGTGCAGCTCGTCGCGGCGGCGGCGGATGACGTCGCGGTTGAAGCCCATGAGGAAGCGCACCTCCTCGGGCGAGCGCTTCCAGTTCTCGGTGGAGAAGGCGTACGCCGACAGGTAGGGGATCCCCATCTCCAGGGCGCCCTCGATGACGTCGAACAGGGAGCCCTCGCCCGCCTTGTGCCCTTCCGTGCGGGGCAGCCCGCGCTCCTTGGCCCAGCGGCCGTTGCCGTCCATGACGATGGCGACGTGCTTGGGGACCACGGCCTTGGGCAGTACCGGCGGACGCGCCCCGCTGGGGTGCGGCGACGGGGGCGCGTAGCCCCGGCCGGACTTGGACGCGGACGGGTTGAACAGGCTCACGAACGCTCCACTAGGCGCAGGGATCGGATTCCGTTTTCGAGGTGCCACTGCAGGTAGGCGGCGACCAGGCCGCTGCACTCGCTCCGGTGCCGCTCCTGGCTGGCGTCGGCGGCCGCCCAGTCCCCGCCGAGCAGCGCGCCCATCAGCGCGACGGTCTCCGGCGCGGGGTGGACCGACCCGTGCGGGCGGCACACCCCGCACACCGCTCCCCCGGCGTGCACGGCGAACCCGCGCGGGTCGGCGCCGCCGCAGCGGGCGCACTCGCCCAGCGCGGGCGCGTACCCCGCCACGGCCAGCGACCGCAGCAGATAGGCATCGAGCACCAGCCGCGGCTCGTGCCCTCCCTCGCCCAGCGTACGCAGCGCGCCGATGAGCAGGAGGAACTGGCGCAGTGCCGGGTCCTTCTCGACCGCCACCACCTTCTCGGCCGTCTCCAGCATGGCGGTGGCGGCGGTGTAGCGGGCGTAGTCGGCGACGATGCGCTCACCGTAGGGGCGCACCGTCTCGGCCTGGGTGATCACGTCGAGGGTGCGGCCGGTGTACAGCTGCACGTCGACGTGGCTGAAGGGCTCCAGCCGGGCCCCGAAGCGCGACTTGGTGCGGCGCACCCCCTTGCCGACCGCCCGCACCAGTCCGGTGCGCCGGGTCAGCAGGGTCACGATGCGGTCGGCCTCCCCCAGCTTCTGGGTGCGGAGGACGACCCCCTCGTCGCGGTAAAGGCTCACCTGACCATTGTCGCGGATACACGGCGCCGTGCCGACCGGGCGGGGCGCCCCCGTCTGGGCCCCGTCCGGCGGGCGGCTCCGGGCGCCGCGGTTCCCGCCCCGCCCCGGGGGCGTTCCGGTGGCGCCCCGCACCACCCCGGCGAACTGCGAAAACCCCCGCGATATCGGCAAATCGGCCATATTGCTCTACGATCACGCACACCCCGCTTCCCACCCGAGCAACGGGAGGACCCGATGGGACGAGGACGCCGAAGGCACGGCCCACGCGATCGGCGCGAGGCCCGAGGCCGCCGCGCGCGGTCCGCCGAGGCCGGCCGCGGACCGCGCACCGGACGGCGCGTGATGCTGGCGACCGTGCTGGCACTGCCGGTCGGCCTGGGCACCGCGGCGGCGCTCGTGCTGGCCACCGCGGGCGGCCCGGAACTCACATCACAGGCCGCGATGCCCAAGGACGGCTCCGAGGCCGGGACCGGGGCCGACAACGGCCTCCCCCCGGCCGCCGACGACTTCTTCGACGGCTCCGAAGGCGCCTCGGGCGCCCAGGGCGGCTCCGGCGGCGGCAGCGGCGCCGAAGGCTCCGAGGGCTCCGAGGGCTCCGGGAGCGGTGACGGGGGCACGGGATCGGCCTCCTCCGGCAAGGACAGCGTGAGCGCCTCCGAGGAGCCCGCCGAGGACGGCTCGGGGGACCGCGAGGACGGCGCGTCGGACTCCTCTTCCGGGGACTCCGGCGGGTCCGGCGGATCCGGCGGCGCCGGCGCCCAGGGCGGCGGATCGGCGCTCACCCGCGAGGTGGTGTCGCTGGCCAACGATGAGCGCGCGGACGCCGGGTGCGGACCGCTCCGGATCGACTCCAAGCTCACCAACGCCTCGCAGAAGCACAGCAAGGACATGGCCGAGCGCGACTACATGTCGCACGACACGCCGGAGGGCGTCGGCCCCGCCGATCGCGCCGCCGAGGCCGGGTACACCGCCTGGGGCGGGGAGAACGTGGCGGCGGGCTACACGTCGGCCGAAGCGGTCATGGACGGCTGGATGAACAGCGAGGGCCACCGCAAGAACATCCTCAACTGCGACTTCGTGGCCATCGGCGTCGGCGAGACCGACGGGTACTGGGCACAGAACTTCGGCTACTCCTGATGTGCGCACCGGGTCGGCCCCACACCTGACCCGCCCCCTGCGCCGAGGGCGCCCCGGGACATGGTCCCGGGGCGCCCTTCGTGCGTGCCGTTGTTCTCAGGGAAGTCGGAGTGGAGACGGACACCGTGAGTCCGACCGCCCCGGGATCAGTACGGGCTCCGCCCGCTCGTCCGCGCGGGCTCTCAGCCGCGCGCCGCGGCGGCGCGGTTGACCGCGCTGCACACCGCCTTCAGCGACGCGGTGGTGATGTTGTGGTGCATCCCCACGCCCCACACCACCGTGCCGTCCACCTCGGCCTCGACGTAGGCGGCGGCGCGGGCGTCGCTGCCCTCGCTCATCGCGTGCTCGACGTAGTCGACCACCCGGACCTTGACGTCGACCTGGGCCATGGCGTCACAGAACGCCGACAGCGGCCCCTGCCCGGTTCCGGTGATCTCCCGGATCTGCCCGTCCAGCCGCACGTCGGCCTCGATGCGGTACCCGTCCTCGCCGTTCTGCGAGCGGTGCGCCAGCACCCCGGCGCGCCCCTCCTCGGACAGGTAGGTGCCGCGGAAGACCTCCCAGATCTGCTCGGCACTGAACTCGCCGCCCTCGGTGTCCATGTGCCCCTGGATGACGTGGGAGAACTCGATCTGCAGCCGCCGCGGCAGGTCCAGGGCGTGGTCGCGCTGCAGCACGTAGGACACCCCGCCCTTGCCGGACTGGCTGTTGACGCGGATGACGGCCTCGTAGTCGCGGCCCACGTCCTTGGGGTCGATCGGCAGGTAGGGGACGCCCCAGGCGTGCTCGGACACCGGCACCCCGGCCGCCTCGGCCTCGGCCTCCAGGGCGGCGAAGCCCTTCTTGATCGCGTCCTGGTGCGAGCCGGAGAAGGCGGTGTAGACCAGGTCGCCGCCGTAGGGGTGGCGCGGGGCCACCGGCAGCTGGGTGCAGTGCTCGGTGATGCGCCGCACCTCGTCGATGTCGGAGAAGTCCACCATGGGGTCCACGCCCTGGCTGAACAGGTTCATGCCCAGGGTGACCAGGTCGACGTTGCCGGTGCGCTCGCCGTGCCCGAACAGGCACCCCTCGACCCGGTCGGCCCCGGCCATCACGGCCAGCTCGGCCGAGGCGATGCCGGTGCCGCGGTCGTTGTGCGGGTGCACCGACAGGCATACGTGCTCGCGCCGGGACAGGTTCCGGCTCATCCACTCGATCTGGTCGGCGTAGACGTTGGGGGTGGCGCGCTCGACGGTGGCCGGCAGGTTCAGGATGATCTCCCGCCCCGGGCCCGGCCTCCACTCGTCCATGACCGCCTCGCAGACCTCCAGGGCGAAGTCCAGCTCGGTGTCGATGAAGATCTCCGGCGAGTACTCGTAGCCCACGTACTCGCTGTCGGCCAGGTACTTCTCGGCGAAGCGCATCACGTGGCGCGTGCCTTCGACGGCGATCTGCTTGCAGGCCTCGCGGTCCACCCCGAAGACGACGCGGCGGAACAGCGGCGCGGTGGCGTTGTACAGGTGCACGGTGGCGCGCTTGGCCCCGGCCAGCGACTGCACGGTGCGCTCGATCAGGTCCTCGCGGGCCTGGGTCAGCACCGAGATCTGCACGTCGTCGGGGATGCGGTCCTGCTCGATCAGGAAGCGGACGAAGTCGAAGTCGGTCTGGCTGGCGGCGGGGAAGCCGACCTCGATCTCCTTGTAGCCCATGCGCACCAGCAGGTCGAACATCTCGCGCTTGCGCTCGGCGTCCATCGGCTCGATCAGGGACTGGTTGCCGTCGCGCAGGTCGGTCGACAGCCACCGGGGTGCGGCGGTGATGGTCTTGGCCGGCCAGGTGCGGTCGGGCAGGTCGACCGGGGTGAAGGGGGCGTAGCGCTGGAAAGGCATACCACTGGGCTGCTGCTGCGGCACCATGGAAAGGGCTCCTCAGAGAAAAGATCACGCGGTGTCGAAACGGCCGACAAGAGCATGCCGAAGCCCCGCGGCGAGGGAGTCGACCTCTAGCGACCCCCGCCGCGGCCGCTAAGGAGGAGCAGCTCGCGCAGCATAACGTTGGACACAGTAGCAGACCTGTGGACGCGGAGTGAGGAGCGGCCCCTGTTCCCCGAGTGGAACCGCCCGCCCCTCCGCCGTTGATCTCGGGAGTAACGACGCTTCCGGCGCGGTTCAAGGGGCGCTTTTCCCGAGATCAACGAGAGGACGGTGGAGACGGAAGCGGCGGGGCGCCGCGGTGATCCGGCCAAGTGACCACCGATGCGCCCCGCCGTGTGCCGGTGTGCGGCGGTGGCCCGGCCAAGCGGCCACCGACGCAACCGGGCGGGAAGGGGCGGGGCGGCCTTCCGCCTCCGCGGCCGCCGCGCCCCCGTCTCGTGCGCCCCTACGCCTCAGGGGCGGGCTCGAACTCCTTCACGGCGTTGATCGCCGGACCGTGGGGAGTGTTGGCCTCGCGCTCGATCATGATCTCCACGAGCACCGGCCGGGAGGTGGCCTGCGCCTGCTTGCGGGCCCACTCGATGGACTCGCGGATCTCCGACGGGTCGAAGACGCGGCGCCCGGAGCAGCCGTAGGCCTCCATGATCTTGACGCTGTCCGTGCCGTGGTCGTCGTAGTGGATGTCGACCTGGTAGTTCATGTCGTAGGGGATCTCCGCCTGGCGGATCAGCCCCAGGTACTCGTTGTTGAGCATGATGATCACGAACGGCACGTCGTACTGGGCGGCGACGGCCAGCTCCTCGACCATGTACTGGAAGCCGTAGTCGCCGACGATGCCGACCACCTCGGCGTCGGGCTCGGTGTCCTTCAGCGCCTTCTTGACGCCGATGGCCGCCGGGATCTCCCAGCCGAGTGGGCCCGCCTGGCCGCAGATCTGGTAGTGGCGCGGCTTGTAGGCCTTCTGGTGCTGGCCGCCCCAGATCTGGTAGAGGCCGATGGCGGTGACGAAGTAGGTGTCCTCGCCGAAGACCTCGTTGATCTCCTTGTAGACGCGCGGGGCCTTGATCGGCACGCTGTCGAAGTCCTCGCGCCGGCCCAGGGTCCGCTTGAGCTCGCCGACCCGCTCGATCCAGGCGCCCACCTGCGCCCTGGCGGAGCGCTTCTTGGCGGCGTCGATGAGCTCGCGCAGGAACAGCTTCGCGTCGGACACGATGCCCAGGTCGGGCTCGAAGACCCGGCCGAGCTGGGTGGCCTCGATGTCGACGTGGATGAACCTCCGGTCGCCCCGGTAGACGTCGATGGCGCCGGTGTGCCGGTCGGCGAAGCGCGCGCCCACCGCCAGCACCAGGTCCGACTCCAGGAAGGAGGCGTTGCCGTAGCGCTGGGAGGTCTGCACGCCGGTCATGCCCGCGTACAGCTCGGACTCCTCGTCGAAGGAGCCCTTGCCCATGAGGGTCACCTGGACGGGGACCCGCAGCAGCTCGGCGAGCTCGGTCAGCTCCGCGGAGGCCTCGGAGATGATGATGCCGCCGCCGGCGAGGATGAGCGGGCGCTCGGCCTCCAGCAGCATGTCCAGCGCGCGCTCCACCCGCGGGCGGTGCGGGACGACGTCGTTGACCCGGAGCGGGGCGTCGATGGAGGGGTCGTAGGAGATCTCCTGCTGGGCGACGTCCAGCGGGATGTCGATGAGCACCGGGCCCGGGCGGCCCTCGCGGGCGACCCGGAAGGCCTCGCGGAAGATCCACGGGGCGGTGCCGGCCTCCTTGATCTGCACGGCCCACTTGGTGACGGGCTTGGCGATCTCGACGATGTCGACCGCCTGGAAGCCCTCCTTGTCCAGCAGGTCGGTGCGGTTCTGGCCGGTGATGCACACGATCGGGATGGAGTCGGCCATCGCCGTGTACAGGCCGGTGATCATGTTGGTCCCGGCGGGGCCGGAGGTGCCGATGGCCACGCCCACCTTGCCGGTGGTGCGGGCCCAGCCGTCGGCCATGTGGGTCGCGCCCTCCTCATGGCGGACCGTCAGGTGCTCGATCCCTCCGACCTGCTCGAGAGCCTTGTAGAAGGGGAGGATCGCGGCGCCGGGGCAGCCGAAGGCGGTGTCGACGCCCTCGTCTTTCAGGACCTCGACGGCCGCGTTCATGGCGGGCATCTGTACCATTTGCTGTGAACCCTTCAGTGCTAGGGGGGTCGATGGGCCCGCCTGCGGGACCAAGGGTGCGGCCAACACCCAGGCCTCGGCGGTTCGCGCTGAGCACACACACGTAAGTCGCGAACCGTCCACGGCCGTCCCGCGGCGGGATCCCTTTTTCCTACTGCTTCTGCTCGCCGGAGAGCTGCTCCACGAGCTTGAGCAGCGCGGAGTGGTCCAGGCCGCCGTGCCCCTGGGCCTTGAGGGCGCCCACGAACTGCGCCACCAGCGCCCCCAGCGGGATCGACACACCGGCCTCACGGGCCGCGGTCGTCACGATCTTCATGTCCTTGTCGTGCAGCTCGATCCGGAAGCCCGGGGCGAACTGCCGGTTGCGCATGCCCTCGCCCTTGCGGGTCATGACGGTGCTGCCCGCGAGGCCGCCGTTGAGGACCTTGAGGCCCTCCTCGGTGTCGACGCCGTGCGCCTCCAGGAAGACCAGCGCCTCGGCGACCAGCTGGATGTTGCCGGCCACGATGAGCTGGTTGGCGGCCTTGACGGTCTGCCCGGCGCCCGAGGGGCCGACCAGCACCGGGGTGGTGCCCAGCACGTCGAAGATCGGGCGGGCCGCCTCGAAGTCCTCCGGGGCGCCGCCGACCATGATGGACAGCTTCGCCTCGATGGCGCCGGCCTCGCCGCCGCTGACCGGGGCGTCGAGGACCCGGAGGCCGCGCTCGGCGCCCTTGGCGGCCACGTCGCGGGCCACGTCGGGGCGGATGGTGCTCATGTCGATGACCAGGGCGCCGGGGCGGGCGTTGGCGTAGACGCCGTCCTCGCCCAGCAGCACCTCCTCGACATCCGGGGAGTCGGGGACCATGGTGATGACGGCGTCGGCTCCGGCGACCGCCTCGGCGACCGAGGAGGCCGCCTTGCCGCCCTGCTCGGCGAGTTTGCGCGCCTTCTCCGGGCTGCGGTTGTATCCGGTGACCTCGAAGCCGGCCTTGGCGAGGTTGACGGCCATGGGCAGGCCCATGATGCCGAGGCCGATGAAGGCGACGGTGCGCGGCTGGGACATGTGGCTGTTTCCTTCCGGGTCTGTGGTCTGCGCGGCGGGGCGTGGCGGCCGGGTCAGCGGCCGATCCAGCCGAAGCTCTCGGCGGTGGGCACGGTCGGCTTGTACTCCAGGCCCACGTAGCCGTTGTAGCCGCCCGCCTGGGCGGCGGCCAGGAGCTCCTGGATCGGCAGGCCACCGGTGCCGGGCTCGCCGCGGCCGGGGGCGTCGGCGATCTGGACGTGCCCGAACGCGGCGGCGTGGTCGCGCACGGCGGCGGCCACGTCGTCGCCGTTGACGGCCAGGTGGAAGAAGTCGGCCAGCAGGGCGACGTTGGCCGCGCCTGCGGCGTGGGCCCTGCCGACGACCTCCAGCCCGTCGGCGGCCGTCTTGATCGGGTACCCCTCCGAGCCGCTGACCGGCTCGATCAGGACGGTGCCGTCGACGGCCTTCACGGCCTCGGCGGCGGCCACGATCGACTCCAGGCCGACGCGGTCCTGCTCGGCCGGGTCGACGCCGTCCTGGCGCAGCCCGTAGAGGGCGTTGAAGGCCTTGGTGCCGGTGCGGCGGGCGATGCCCACGACGACGTCGAGGTTGTCGCGGAACTCCTGGGCGCGGGAGGGCTGGGAGAGCACCCCGCGGTCGGGGCCGGGCAGCTCGCCGGCGAAGAAGTTGAGCCCGCTCAGGTGGACCCCGGCGTCGGCGATCGACCGGACGAAGGCGTCGACCTCGCGGTCGGCGGGGACGGGGCTCGCGAAGGGCCACCAGAACTCCACGGCGTCGAAGCCGGCCTTGCGGGCGGCGGCGGGGCGCTCGTCGAGCGGCAGCTCGGTGAACAGCAGCGAGCAGTTCACCGTGTAGCGCAGCGAGTGGCTCATGTCGCGCTCTCCCTCGAGATCTTTCGTGATGTGGAAACTACTTTTCACTTGAAGGAATGATTCGAGTCTGCGCCCCGCGCCCGAGGTTGTCAACTCCCCTTCCGCGATCCGCCCACCTGGTCCGATCGCGCGCATAAGGTCGAATCATGGGATGCAGCTCACATATGACGCGCCTCACCGACGGGTACACCGGAGGTCGCGGCCCCGCGGGGACGCCCCGCCGCCGGACCGGCGGCGGACCGGCGGCGGACCCGTGTTGACAACCCCACTGTGACCGGGGCTACAGTCCGAGATGTAAAAGTGAGTTTCTGCTCTACGAAATCCGCTCGCCGGAGCGGGGAGCAGCGGGTGAACGCGCACCAGCCACCGGCCGCGCACCGGCCGGGCGCGCCCCGGCGGATCCCGACCGGGCACCGCCGAGGGACCCCGCCCCTGCCCCGCCGCCCCGCGTGCCGGACCGACACAAGGAAGCGAGCCGCCATGCCCGAACCCCCGACGCCCCGGCCCACCGGGGACCCGGGGCTCGACCGGGTCAACGCGCTGTCCTCGCCGGCCTTCCGCGACGAGTTCGCGCGCTGCCTGAACGTGGACCGGTGGGTCGAGGCGCTCGACGCCGAACGGCCCTTCGCCACCCGGGAGGCGCTGCTGGCCGCCGCCGACGCGCACGCCGGCACGCTCAGCGCGGACGAGGTGGACGCGGCCCTGTCCCGCCACCCCCGGATCGGCGAGAAGGCCTCCGGCGAGGACACCGAGTCCCGGTGGTCCCGCGGCGAGCAGGCGGCGGTCACCGCCGGGGGCCGGGACACCGAGCAGGCCTTCAAGGCCGCCAACGCCGCCTACGAGGAGCGGTTCGGCCACATCTACCTGGTGTGCGCCAGCGGCCGCTCGCCCGAGGACCTCCTCGCCGACCTCCAGGCCCGCCTGGGGAACGACCCGGAGCGGGAGAAGGCGGTCGTCGGCGGGGAGTTCCGCAAGATCGCGCTGCTGCGCGTGGAAAAGGTGCTGGACGACGCATGAGCCACGTGACCACGCACGTCCTCGACGCCGCCCTGGGCCGCCCCGCCGCGGGTGTCCCGGTCCGGCTCGAGGCCGCCGCCGACGCCGACCGGTCGGCCTACGAGCCGGTCGCCTCGGGAACCACCAATGAGGACGGGAGGGTCCCCGACCTGGGGCCCGACCAGCTCGCCGCAGGGACCTACCGGGTCGTCTTCGACACCGCGGCCTACTTCGAGCGCACCGGGCAGAAGGGGTTCTACCCCGACGTCACCATCGCGTTCGAGCTGGCCGACGAGGACGCCCACTACCACGTCCCGCTGCTGCTGAGCCCGTTCGCCTTCTCGACCTACAGGGGGTCCTGACAGCAGAACCGGAGAACCACCCTCCCCATCCGAGTGCGTGACAGGTCCTTCCGCATGACCACAGCGGTCCTCCCTCGTCGCACGCCGCCCGCTCGCCCTTCCCCGACACCGGCCCGCCGATGGGCCCAGAGCGGCAACGGCACTTCTGTGAACAGCGTTTCGAGCACAGAAAACAGGAGACGACCCACATGGGCATCCGACTCGGAGACAACCAGTACGGCAAGGCCGAGGTCCGCCTGGTGCACGTGAACCGGGAGACCCCGGTGCACAGCATCAAGGACATCAACTACAGCTCGCAGCTCCGCGGCGACCTGGAGTCGGTGCACACCGAAGGCGACAACTGCAAGTGCCTTCCCACCGACACCCAGAAGAACACGGTCTACGCCAAGGCCAAGGAGTGGGGCGGCGTCGGCGCCATCGAGGACTTCGCCCTCAGGATGGCCCGCCACTTCGTCGACGAGCACGACTACGTCTACGGCGCGCGCCAGGAGGTGGAGGAGTACGCCTGGGAGCGCATCTCCACCGGCAAGGGCGCCCACGACCACTCGTTCGTGCGCACCGGCGCCGAGGTCCGCAACACCGTGGTGACCAAGGACGGCGACAAGGAGTGGGTGGTGTCCGGCTTCTCCGGGCTCACCGTCCTGAAGTCGACCGGGTCGGAGTTCCACGGCTACCCGAAGACCAAGTACACCACCCTGGCCGAGACCGACGACCGGATCCTGGCCACCGACGTCACCGCGCGCTGGCGCTACATCGGCACCGGCGTCGACTGGGACAAGACCTACGAGTCCGTGAAGGCCCTGGCCCTGGAGGCCTTCGCCGAGACGCACAGCCTCGCGCTGCAGCAGACCCTCTACGCGATGGGCAAGGCCGTCCTGGAGGCCCACCCGGAGATCGCCGAGATCAAGTTCTCCATGCCGAACAACCACCACTTCCTGGTGGACCTGTCGCCGTTCGGCCTGGACAACCCCAACGAGGTGTTCTTCGCCGCCGACCGGCCCTACGGCAAGATCGAGGCCGTCGTCGAGCGCGACGACGCCCCCGAGGCCGGCCGCGCCTGGGAGACCGTCCCCGGCTTCGTGTAAGGCCCGTGCGCCGGACCCCGCCTCCTCCGGGGCCCGGCGCCGCCCGGCGTCCCGGCCGCGCTCCGGGGCCGGGACGCCCACCGCGAACCGCACCGCCGCCCGCCGGTCCCCCGGACCCGCGCCGCGGCCCGCACGCGTACCCGCATTCCAGGCCGCCGGCCCCGCTCACAGAGGCCGCGACCTGTCATTGACACACGGGACAGGTCACCTCCCATGCCGAACGACCCATCCGGCGAGGACGCCCGAGGCGTCCCCTCATCCCGCCCCGAGGACCGGCGCCTGAGCGTCGGCCAGTACTTCGTCGGCGGACTGCAGCACCTGCTGACCATGTACGCGGGGCTGATCACCCCGCCGCTGATCATCGGCACCGCCGCCGGGCTCGACGCCTCCGAGACCGCGGTGATGATCGCCGCCACCACCCTGCTGGCCGGACTGGCCACCCTCCTGCAGACGCTGGGCCCGCCCCGCCTGCGCCTGGGGTCGCAGCTGCCCATCGTCGTCGGCGCCACCTTCGTCCCGGTCGGCGCCATGGAGTCCATCGCCGCGGACGGCGGGCTGCCCACCGTGTTCGGCGCCAGCCTCGCCGCGGGCCTGTTCGCCCTGGCGGTCACCCCGTTCTTCGGGTCCCTGGTGCGCTTCTTCCCGCCCATCGTCACCGGGACCATCGTCACCGTCATCGGGCTGTCCCTGTTCCCCGTCGCGATCGGGTGGATCGTCGACGGCGGGGAGGGGGGCACACCCGCCAACGCCGACCTCGCCCTGGGCCTGGGCACCCTGGCGCTGGTGCTGGCGCTGAACCGGGTGCCCGGGGTGCTGGGCCGGTTCGCGATCCTCATCGGCCTCACCGCGGGCACCGCCGTCGCCGCCGCCCTCGGCCGCACGGACTTCTCCCGGGTGCTCGACGGCCCGGTGTTCGCCCTGCCCGAGCCCTTCCACTACGGGCCGCCCGCCTTCGACCCCGCCGCCGTCGTCACCATGTGCATCGTGATGCTGGTGGTGCTGACCGAGGGGACCGCCAACATCATGGGCGTGGGCGCCGTCGTCGGCGCCCGCATCGACCGGCGGCGCATCTCCGACGGCATCCGGGCGAGCGCGCTGTCGTCCACACTCGCCCCGGTCCTGAACACCTTCCCCGTCTCCTCCTTCGCCCAGAACATCGGCCTGGTCGCCATGACCCGCGTGCGCAGCCGGTTCGTCGTCGCCTGGGCGGGCGGGCTGCTGGTGGCCCTGGGCCTGTTCCCGGTGCTGGGGCGCCTCGTGGCCGCCATCCCCATGCCGGTGCTCGGCGGGGCCGGGCTGGTGCTGTTCGGCACCGTCGCCGCCAGCGGCGTCAAGACCATCGCCGAGGCCGACCTGACCGACCAGCTCAACCTGGTGCTCGTGGGCGCCTCCCTGGCGGCCGGGCTCACCCCGATGCTCTTCCCCCACTTCTACGAGGGGCTTCCGGGCTGGGCCGCGACCGTGCTGCACTCGGGCATCGTCGGGGCCTCCGCGGTCGCGATCGGCCTCAACCTGCTCTTCACCCTGGGCCGCGGCAGACGCGGCCCCCAGTCCTCCGCCGCCGGGGGCGAGGTCCCCGGCGGCGGCGCGGAGGGGGAGCCCGCGGGCGCCTCCGCCGCACCGCCGGCATCCGCACCGTCGGCCCGCCCGGAGGGCGGCTGACACGCCGGCCGGGCGGCCCCGGACCTCAGGGCGCGACCGGGCCGCCCGCCCTTCCCACACACCGGGTTCGGCCGCACCCCGGGACGGTGTCCCCCAGGGTGGAGTGCCCCGCACCTCGGGACGGCCGAACCCAAGACCGAAGGCTGGAAACTGGCCATGAGATTCGGAAAGCCGGACCGTGACACCCAGGCCACAACGAAGGCCGGAGCCGAGGGAGACACCACCGCCCCCCACCGCCCTGAAGACGAGAAGCTCCCCCCGAGACTGCTGCTGCTCTACGGGCTGCAGCACATCCTGACCATGTACGCCGGCGCGGTCGCCCCCGCGCTGGTCATCGGCGGCGCCGCCGGGCTGGACCCGGCCGACCTGGGCATCCTGGTCAGCGGCGCCCTGCTGGTCGCGGGCATCGCGACCCTGCTGCAGAGTCTGGGCCCCTGGCGCATGGGCGCCCAGCTGCCCATCGTCGTCGCCTCATCGTTCGTCCCGGTGTCGGCGATGACCGCCATCGCCGCCGAGCAGGGGCTGCCGGTGGTCTTCGGCGCCTCCCTGGTCGGCGGCGTGTTCGCGCTGTGCCTGACCCCGTTCTTCGGCCACCTGGTGCGGTTCTTCCCGCCCCAGGTGACCGGGAGCATCATCACCGTGATCGGGCTGTCGCTGATGCCGGTGGCGGCCGGGTGGGTGGTCGACGGCGCCGAGTCGGGCCACCCCTCCATGGGGAACCTGGCACTGGCCGGGGCCACCCTGGCGCTGGTGCTGCTGTTCTCCCGGGTGCTGCCCGGGCTGCTGGGCCGGGTGTCCATCCTGCTGGGGCTGATCGCCGGGACGCTGATCGCGCTGCCGTTCGGCAAGACCGACTTCGGGTCGGTGCCCGACGGCGCCTACTTCGCGCTCGGCTCTCCGCTGCACTTCGGGATGCCGGTGTTCGACGTGGCGGCCGTCCTGACGATGTGCGTGATCATGCTGGTGGTGCTCACCGAGGGCGCCTCGCACATCATCGCGGTCGGCGAGATCACCGGGTCGAAGGTGGACGCCAAGCGCATCTCGGCCGGCCTGCGGGCGGACGTGAGCGCCTCCATCATCGGTCCGCTGCTCAACTCCACGCCGGGCAGCTCGTTCGCGCAGAACATCGGCCTGCTGGCGCTGACCAAGGTCCGCAGCCGGTACGTGGTCGCCTCCGGCGCGGGCATCCTCATCGTGCTGGGGCTGTTCCCGGTGCTGGGCCGGGTCGTGGCCGCGATCCCGATGCCGGTGCTGGGCGGGGCCGGGCTGGTGCTGTTCGGCTCGGTGGCCGCCAGCGGCGTGCGCACGCTGGCCAAGGTCGACTTCGACAACAACCTCAACCTGATCCTGGTGGCCACGTCGCTGGGCTTCGGCATCATCCCGATGGCGGTGCCGGAGTTCTACGAGGGCTTCCCGCCCCAGGTGGCGCTGGTGCTGCACTCGGGCATCGTGGGCGCGGCGATCGTGGCGATCGCGCTGAACATCTGCTTCAACGTCATCGGGAGGCCGAGGCAGGACCGGAGTCCGGAGATCGACGGCGAGGAGCTGCGCACGGCGGGGCCGGGCGAGGCCAAGTACACCGAGTCGGCGGACGCCGCCTACCGGGCGCCCGACCCGCGGACGCAGGGAGAGGAGCTGGCCAAGGACGCGGACTAGCGCGTTGCGGCGGGCGGGCGCCAGGGGCTCGGCAAGGCCCTGGGAGCCCCTGAGGCGACGCGCCGGCGCCCGCTGGAGCGTCGTTCCCGTCCGGTGGACGCCCCCGGCGGGCGGTGTCGGTACACCGCCCTGGACGCCCGGGGCGTGAGAGTGCCGGACACCGCTCCGCCGAGGAACCGCACGGCGATGGCCCGGGACGGAAGTCCCGGGCCATCGCCGTCTCAGGCCGTCTCAGGCCGCCTCAGGCTGTCTCAGACGGTCTCCGACCGCCGCCCCTGCTTCGTTGATCTCGGGAAATGCGCCCCTAAAAGCGGCCCGGAAGCGTCGTTTCTCCCGAGATCAACGCCGAGCGTGCACGCCTATCCGCGCGGGCTCTTACACGGATGAGCGCCCCGGAGGGCTCAGGGACGGTCCAGGAGGCGCCCCGCGGGCTTGTCCAGCTCGACCTCGTCACCCCGGAGGTAGGTGGCGCGCACGACGCCCTTGAGCGTCCGGCCGTCGTAGGCGCTCACCGGGTTCTTGTGCTGGAGCGTGCGGGCGTCGATCGTGGTGGACGCCTCCGGCGCCACCACCGCGAAATCGGCGTCGCGGCCCACCGCCAGGGCGCCCTTGGAGGGCAGCCCGGCCACCCGCGCAGGGCCCGCGGACATCCAGCCCACCACGTCGGCGAGGGAGTGGCCGCGCTCGGACGCCTCGGTCCATACCGCCGGGAAGCCGACCTGGAGTCCGGCCACGCCGCCCCAGGCGCTGCCGAAGTCGTCGGTCTTCAGGTCGGGGGTGCTCGGCGAGTGGTCGCTGACGATGCAGTCGATGGTGCCCTCGGCCAGCGCCCGCCACAGGGCGTCCCGGTTGGCGGCGCCGCGGATGGGCGGGCAGCACTTGAAGCTGGTGTTGCCCGCGGGCACCTCCTCGGCGGCGATGGTCAGGTAGTGCGGGCAGGTCTCCACCGTGAGCGGGACTCCGTCGGCGCGGGCCTTCTCGATCATCGGCAGGGCGGTGGCGGTGGACAGGTGGAGGATGTGCGAGCGGGTGCCGGTGCGCCGGGCGGTCTCGATGACCAGCCGGATCGCCTCGTGCTCGGCCTCGTCGGGGCGCGATGCGAGGAAGCCGGCGTAGTCGGCGCCGTGCGCCTGGGGCGCGGAGTCCAACAGGTTCGGGTCCTCGGCGTGCACGATGATCTGGCCGCCCAGGGCGCCGATGGCGGCGGTGGCCGAGCGGTACAGCTCGGGGGTGAGGTGGCCGAACTCGTCGACGCCCGAGGGCGAGAGGAAGGCCTTGAAGCCGAAGACGCCGCGCTCGTACAGGGCGGCCAGCTCCCCGGTGGCGCCGGGGGCGCTGTTCTCGGGCACGGCGCCGCCCCAGAAGCCGACGTCCACCGCGACCTGGCCCTCGGCCACCTCGCGCTTGACGCGCAGCCCTTCGGCGGTGGTGGTGGGCGGGACGCTGTTCAGCGGCATGTCGACGATGGTGGTGACGCCTCCGGCCGCCGCGGCGCGGGTGGCGCTGGCGAAGCCCTCCCACTCGGTGCGGCCGGGCTCGTTGACGTGCACGTGGCTGTCGACGAGGCCGGGAAGCAGCACCTCGTCCTCGGCCACGTCCACGGTGCGGGCGCCGTCCAGGGCGGCGCCGGCGTCCTCGACGGCGGCGATGCGCCCGTCGCGCACGCCCACGGTCACGGCGCGCTCCCCCTCAGGGGTGACGGCGCGCCCGGCGCGCAGAACGAGGTCGAATTCGTGTCCAGACATGGTTCTCCGTCGTCTCTGTCGTGATCATCGCAGGTCGTTCCCGCCCGGCGCGGCCGACGCGGCCGGTGGGACCCATACGACCGGTACGACCGGTGCACGGTCGCCGCGGTCGGCGTCCCCGCCGGGCGGTGCATGCGCCCGTGCCCTCTTCCGCCGCCGTGCGGGCGCGAGGAGGGCGGGAGCGGGCCGCCGTCCGCCGGAGGCGGGTGTCACGCCCCGGGTCCGCTGGAGCGGCACACGCCGCAATGGGCGTGTGCCGGTC
>NZ_JAQFWQ010000072.1 GCF_027706725.1 Nocardiopsis endophytica | reverse complement strand
CGAAGGGGCGGTCGGCGGCCGGGGGCACGGCGCGCACCCGGTCCAGGAAGGTGCCGGTGCCCAGGCCGGGTTAGTGGTGCAGGCGGGCGGGGAGCGCCGGCGGGACGGCGGGGTTCGGGGCGTGGGTGCCGTCGTCGGTGCGGGGGGCGGTGGACAACGCGGGTCGTCCCGAGCGCTGGGGGGGGGGGCGGGGGGGGTGGCGAGGGCGTTCGGCCGCTCTGTGTCACCTCGGGAGACGGGGCGGAGCAGGGGACGCGAGCGAGCGGGCCGGGATCCGGCGCCTCAGGAGACGTAGGGGCGCTTGGCGCGGCCCTCCCGCAGGGTGTACGCCCACCAGGAGAGCTGGTCCAGGAAGTCCTTGGCGGCCGTCTCGGCCCCCTCGGTGTCGGTGGGGAGCCCCTGGCCGTCGAACTTGTCCGGGAAGTCGGCGAAGCTGATGGTGTTGCGGATGGTCGTCGCGTGCAGCTCGTTGAAAACGGTGCGCAGCTGCTCCACCGCGTTCAGGCCGCCGCTGATCCCGCCGTAGGAGACGAAGCCGACCGGCTTGGCCCCCCACTCGTAGAAGAACCAGTCGACGGCGTTCTTCAGGGACGCCGGATAGCCGCGGTTGTACACCGGCGTGACCACGATGTAGGCGTCGGCGGCGGCGATCCTGGGGGCCAGGGCGGAGACGGCCGCGGGCAGCTCCGCATCCTGGTCGTCTCCCGGAAGGACGTACGGGAGGTCGGCCTCGGCCAGGTCGATCAGGTCGGTCTCGATGTCGCCGCGCTGGTCGGCCACGGACGTGATCCAGCGCGCCGGCGTCGGCCCGAACCGGTCCACGCGGGTGCTGCCGATGATCACGGCGACACGGAGGCGGTCGGTCTCCGTCATGCTCAATTTCCCTCGGTCTCTCGCACTCTCAGGGCACGGGCGTCCGGGACGGCCGAGCGCCGCACGGCCCATTGTGTTCGTCCGGTGGCGCTCGGCCATAGTGGCGGGTTCACCCGTGCGGGTATGAATCCGTCATGCCGCCGGGGCCGGCCGGCCCCGGCGGCGCGCCGTCAGGCGCCGGAGCGGGCGAGCGGGAACCGCTCGCCGCGGACCGGGTCGCCCGGCTTCAGGCCGCCCAGGTCGTCGTCGGGGAAGAGGTAGGTGTAGACGAAGTTGGGGCGGTAGACGGCCTCGGCGTCCATGTAGATGGAGGCCAGGGAGACGCGGGTGGTGTCGGTGTCGTTCGCACCCGCCTCGTGGAGGACGCGGGCGTGGTGGAAGTGCACGTCGCCCGCGCGCATCGGCACCGTCGTCCGCTCCTCCCAGGCGAAGTGCGGCCACCGCTCCAGCGGCGACATCCCGTCGTCGTCCTCCTTGGGCGTGACCAGCTTGTGGGAGCCGGGGATGAACGACATGCAGCCCCGCTCGACCGGCACGTCCACCAGCGCCACCCAGGCGGTCAGGGTGATCGGCCGGCCCTCGATCGGGTGCGAGGGCTCGTCGTGGTGCAGCGGGGTGGGGGCGGACGCCCCTCCGGCGGGCTTGCGGAACAGCTCGCTCTTGAACAGCCGGAGCGGGGCCCCGGCCAGCCGCTCGGCGACCGCGGTGATCTTCGGGTGGAAGGTGAGCCGGCGGGTGACCTCGCTGCGCAGTCCGGCGTCGGGGACCCAGTCCATCGCCAGGCCCTCGTCCTCCTCCCACAGCTCGGTCTTCTCCCGGGACAGCTGCCGTTTTGCGTCCTCCAGCTGCTCGGCCACCTCCTCGGGCGTCAGGAGCCCGGGGACGTTGATGAACCCCCGGCTCCGGTACAGCTCGACGGCGTCGTCCGAAATCAGGGCGTCCGTGTTCTGATCATCGGCCACGGTCATGGGGTTCCTTCCGGGTCGTGGTCCAAGGGGCGTTCGGGGCCCACTGTCGGCATCGGCGCGGTGCCGCCCCACCGCGGAGGCGGCGGTATGTCAGGTCCGCGCGGCCCCCGCGGCGGCCGTGACGCGCACGGGCAGCGACTTCACGCCGCCGAGGAAGGCCGACCCCTTGAACTCCGCCTCCCCGGCCGCCTCGATGGCGTCGGTGCGCGTGAGCAGCTCGGTGAAGAGCAGCCGCATCTCCATGCGGCTGAGCGGCGCACCGATGCAGTGGTGGGGGCCGTGCCCGCCGAAGGCGAGGTGCCGCCCCGCGTCCTCGCGGGTGACGTCGAACCGCTCGGCGTCGGCGAAGACCTCCTCGTCCCGGTTGGCCGAGGGGTAGGAGAGCATCACCCGCTCGCCCTTGCGGATCTTCACCCCGGACACCTCGGTGTCCTCCTGGGCGGTGCGCAGGAAGTGCCGCACGGGCGAGCTCCAGCGCAGGATCTCCTCCACCGCGCCGGGGATCCGGTCGGGCTCGCGCCGCAGCAGCTCCAGCTGGTCGGGGTGGCGCAGCAGCTCGAACAGGCCGGTGGCGATGGCGAACGCCGTCGTCTCGTACCCGGCGTCGGCGATGAGCATGTAGTAGGTCGTCAGGTCGGGCTCCTCCAGCAGCCGCCCGCCGACCCGCCCGTTGGCGATGGCCGAGGACATGTCGCCGTTGGGCCGCGCCCGGCGGTCCTCGGTCACCCGGCCGAACAGGGCCAGGCAGTCCTGCCAGTTGTTCCAGGCCTCCTCGGGCTCCTTGTCCCAGGCCATGGTCTGGGTGGCCCGGTACATCTGCGGGTAGTCCGCGTCCGGCAGCCCCAGGACGGACAGGATCATCCGGAGCGGGAACCGGGCGGCCACGGTGTCCACGAAGTCGCATTCGGGCCCCTGCGCCAGCAGCTCGTCGACGGCCTGGCGGGCCAGGTCGGCCGCCCGCGGTTCCAGGTCGCGCATGTTCCTGTACTTGAACCAGCCCTGCGCGATGGCCCGGTGGGCGCGGTGGTCCTCTCCGTCGCGGTGCGGCAGCGGGCACAGGTCGCCCTCGGCGGTCTCCGCGGGGGGCTCGGCGTACTCCAGGATCGGCCCCGGCCGGTTCGTGAACAGGGCGGGCCGGCTCTCGATGGCGGTGATGTCGGCGTGCCGGGTCACCAGCCAGAACGGCAGGAAGTCGCCCTCCACCCAGACGACGGGCTCCTTGCGCCGGTACTCCGCCAGCATCGCGAACATCTCGTCGGTCCGGGTCCAGCAGGAGTCGTCGGCCAGCGCGCTGGGGGTCATCGTGCTCGTCACTGTGCACCTCGCCTCATCACCGTGCGTGCGGTCGGCGGAGCCGGGGGCCCGCGCCGCCCGCACCCTGGCACCGCCCCGCCCCCGCGGCCACCGCGCCCGCCCGGAGTTGGTCAGGTCCGGGCCGCTTCGGCGGGGCCGTAACCGGACCCGAACGGTTTCCGAACGGCGGCCGCGCACACTGGCCGCGACAGGCGGGGGAGGGCCCCGCCCGCACGGATGCCCGCAGGGAGAGGGGGCGCGATGGCCGAGAGCCCGCTGCGCGTGGCGATCATCATCGGCAGCAACCGCAAGGGGCGGTTCGGCCCGGTGGTGGCGGACTGGTTCGCCGGACAGGCGCGGGACCACGGGGCCTTCGAGGTCGACACCATCGACCTGGCGCAGGCCTGGCTGCCCGAGGTGCTGACGGCCGACGGCGACGAGGTCCCCGGGGCGGTGCGCAGCCTGGGCGGGTGGCTGCGGGCGGCCGACGCGTTCGTGATCGTCACCCCCGAGTACAACCGCGGCTACCCGGCCGCCCTGAAGAACGCCATCGACTGGTACGGGGACGAATGGCGGACCAAGCCGGTCGCCTACGTCTCCTACGGGGGCTCGGCCGGCGGCCTGCGCGCGGTGCAGGCGCTGCAGCCGGTCTTCACCGAGCTCTACGCGGTGAACGTCCGGGAGACCGTCAGCTTCCACAACTACCCGGAGCGGTTCGACCCGCGCGGCCGCCCCACCGACCCCGCGGGCTGCGAGGGCAGCGCGCGCAGGCTGCTGGACCAGCTCGCGTGGTGGGCGCGCACCCTCCGGGACGGCCGCGCCCGCGCGCCCTACCCGCAGGGCGGCGGATCCGGCCTCGAAGAGCCCGGCGGCCGCGGCCGGCCCGCGGCCACGCGCTGACAACGTGATGAGAAACGGAGAAGCCATGGCAACCCCAGAACCGTCCGCCGCGGCGCCTCAGAAGGAGGTGCGCGCCGGACCGAAGGAGTGGGCGGGGCTGACGATGCTCGCCCTGCCCACGATGCTGCTGAGCCTGGACCTGACCGTGCTCTACATGGCCATCCCCCACCTGGGGGGAGACCTGGGCGCGAGCAGCACGCAGCTGCTGTGGATCATGGACATCTACGGCTTCGTGGTCGCCGGCTTCCTGATCACCATGGGGACGCTGGGCGACCGGATCGGCCGGCGGAGACTGCTGCTCATCGGCGCGGCGGCGTTCGGCGTCACCTCGGTGATCGCCGCCTACTCCGTCAGCGCGGAGATGCTGATCGCGGCGCGCGCGCTGCTCGGTCTGGCCGGTGCCACCCTGATGCCGCCGACCATGGCGCTGCTGACCGTGATGTTCAAGAACCCCAAGCAGCGGGCCATGGCGATCAGCGTGTGGCTGACGTCCTTCACGCTGGGCGGGGTGATCGGCCCGGCCGTGGGCGGGGCGCTGCTGGAGTTCTTCTGGTGGGGCTCGGTCTTCCTGCTGGCCGTGCCGGTGATGGTGCTGCTGGTGGTGGCGGGGCCGCTACTGCTCCCGGAGTACCGGGACTCCTCCGCCGGACGGCTGGACCTGTTCAGCGTGGCGCTCTCGCTCGGCACGATCCTGCCGTTCGTGTACGGGCTCAAGGAGATCGCCAAGGGCGGGTTCTCGCTCCCGGTCCTGGCGGCCGTCGCGGTGTCCCTGCTGATCGGGTGGGCGTTCGTGCGCCGCCAGTTCGTGCTGGAGAGCCCGCTGCTGGACATGCGGCTGTTCCGGAGCCGCACGTTCACCGGCGCGCTGGTGGCGCTGCTGCTGGGCATGGTGGTGCTCTACTCCTTCACCTTCCACTTCACCCAGTTCCTCCAGCTGGTGCAGGGGCTGGAGCCGCTGCAGGCCGGGGTCTGGTTCGTCCCGCTGGGCATCGCCAGCGTGGTGGGGGCGATGGGGGCCCCGATCCTGGCCAGGAGCATCCCGCCCGCCCGCCTGATCTCGTTCGGCCTGGTGGTGTGCGCGGCGGGGTTCGTGTCGCTGACGCTGATGGACGCCACCACCGGGCTGGCGGTCTTCATCACGGGCTCGGTCGTGGCGGTCCTGGGCGCGCAGCCGATGCTGGCGCTCGGCTCCGACATGGTGGTGAGCTCCGCGCCGCCGGAGAAGACCGGTTCGGCCTCGGCGATGTCGGAGACCGGCGGCGAGTTCGGCGCGGCCATGGGCATCGCGGTGTTCGGTTCGCTGAACGCCGCGGTCTACGGTGCGCGCATCGACGGGCTGATCCCCGAGGGCGTGCCGGAGGCCGCCGCGGAGACCACGCGCAACAGCTTCGCCGGGGCGCTCTCCGCGGCCGAGGGCCTACCCGCCGACCTGGGCGCGCAGCTGGTCGCCGCCGGCCGGGACGCGTTCGTGTCCGGAATGAACGCGGTCACCGGGGCCAGCGCGGCCGTGATGCTGCTCATCGCGGTCGTGGTGGCGATCGTGCTGCGGCACGTGCCGCCGCTCGGGCAGGAGGAGCAGGCCGATCAGGAGCCGGAGGCCGATCAGGAGGCGGGCACGGAGAAGGAGGGCGAGGCGTCCGACCCGACCGGGGCCCGGGGCTGACACGGCCCCTGCCGGGCGCGGGCCGTGCCCGCGCCCGGCGGGGGCGTCCGTCCGTCAGCCGCCGACCAGCTCCTCGATGGCGCCGACCAGCTCACCGGGGTGCGGCTGGGCGGCGTTCTCCGCCGCCAGCTCCTGGGCCCGCTCGCGGTATCCGGGGGAGGAGAGCAGGGCGCGGCAGCCGTCGACGATGTCCTCCGGCCGCTGCCGGTCCTCCTCCAGCATGATCCCCGCACCGGCCTCGGCCAGGCGGCGCATCTCCACCGCGGAGACGTCCTGGATGGCGATCAGCTGGGGCACCCCCGAGGCGATCGCGGTCATGTCCGTCGCGCCGCCGCCGTGGTGCACGATCACGTCGCAGGTGGGCGCCAGCACGTCGAGCGGGATCCACCCGGCGCGCACCTCCGGGATCCGGGCGCGCAGCCCTTCGGCCACCGGCTCGGGCGCGGCGACGACGACCTCGACGCCCAGCGCGGCGACGCCCTCGGCCAGCGCGTGCAGGGTGTCCCCCTGGAAGACGCGGCTCCCCCCGGTGATGGCCACCCGGGGCCGGTCCCCCCTGCCGTACATCCACGGCTCGACCGCGCGCTGGGGGTTGGCCGGGACGAAGCGCATGGGCCGCGCCCCGGGCGCGCCGTCGGGGCGCAGGCTCGGCGGGCCGACGTCGATCCGCAGGTCCGGTTCGGGGAGCCCGTCCAGGCCGAGGTCGTCCAGGACCGGCCGGAGCACCTCCAGGGCACCGGGGTGGTAGATCGAGGCGTCGCCGCGGTCCCACTCCTGCAGGACCGTCGGGACGCCCAGGTGGTGGGCGAGGAGCGGGGCGCCGTAGAACATGGGGTTGCCCACCACGACATCGGGCCGCCAGTGCTCGGCCGTCTCCAGCAGCGGCTTCAGCCCGTCGACGGCGATCTCTGCGTACACCCGGCCGGCCGCGCGCGCCGCCCCCTCGGGGTCGGTGGGCATCCCGGCCATGAAGGCCATGACGTCCTCCAGCGCCAGCGGCGAGATCCGCACCGCGGGGAGCCCCACCGCGGTGATGTCGGGCAGCACCCATTCGATGCCGCCCATGAAGACCTCGTGCCCGGCGTTGCGGACCGCGGTGGCCAGGGCGGCGTGCGTGTAGATCGTGGCCGGGCTGTTGCCCGGCAGGAACAGTGCTCTCATGCTCGTCCGAACCTCTCTGTGGTCGGGGGACGGGGCGGTCAGCCGCCGCCGTCCGCGGGGGCCGCCCCGAGCGGCTCGACGGCGCCGACCGGGCCGATGCGCACCGCCATGGCCGGCTGCGGGGCCGGGGCCTCGGGCAGCTCGACGGCGACGCCGTGCGGGGAATCGCTCCAGGGAAGCGGGCCGGGGCGGCCCACCTGCTCCACGTGGGCCCCCTCGCGCAGCCTCAGGTCGAGCCCGAGGGTGCGGGTCCGCGGGGTGCCGAGCACGATCACGTACAGGTCGTCGCCCTTGCGCGTGTAGCGGGTCTGCACACCCTCGTCGGTCATCCCGTGCACGGTGGTCCACGGCCGGGTGCCGCGGATCGCCTCGCCGTGCTCGCCGAGCCAGGCCCCGAGCGCGAGCAGCCGCTGCGACTGCGACCAGGGCACGGCCCCGGCCCCGGTGGGGCCGACGTTGACCAGCATGGTCCCGCCCCGGGCCACGATGTCGGCCAGCGCGTGGACGAGGGCCTCGGGGGAGATGTGGTCGGCGTCGGTCTCCTCGCGGTTGAAGCAGTAGCCGGTGCTCAGCGGCCACACGGCCTGCCACCGCCGCCCCTCGGGGCCGACCGTGGTGCCCTCCGGCGTGGCGTACCCGGAGTGCAGCTCGCCCGAGCTCTGCGCGGGCAGGTCGAACCGGTCGTTCACCAGCCCTTCGGGGACCTGGGACCGGTACCAGTCGAACAGCGCCGGAAGGTCGGTGCCGGGCGGGGAGACGCCGTAGTCGTTCCACAGGGTGACGGGGCGGTACCGGCGGACGAGCTCCTTCCAGTGGGCGACGAACCGCTCCCGGTACTCCTCGTCCCGGGGGACGGCGGCGAAGGCCGAATCCAGGTCGCGCACCGGGGGGTGATTGGTGGCGAAGTCCCATGCGCTGTAGTAGACGCCGAACTCCATCCCGCGGGCGCGCACCTCGGCGGCGAGGTCGCCGACCGCGTCGCGCTCGGACTGCCAGCCGGCCACGCGGGGGTTGGGGTGCTCGCTCGGCCACAGCAGGAAGCCGTCCTCGCCCTTGGCGCAGAACACCACGTAGCCCGCCCTGGCCCGCTCGAACAGCTCGGCCCACGGGCGGGGGTCCCACGCCGGCAGCGTCGCGTCCCGGAAGCGCTCCACGAAGGCCGAGTAGGGCAGGTCCCCGTAGTGCAGGGCATGGTGGCGCGCCACCGCGCTCCCGGGCAGTGCGAGCGCGTTCTGGTACATCATCGCGTCGCCGTCGGTGCGCCACCAGCCCGGGTTCGACGCGCGTTCGAAGACGTCGCCGTCGGCCACCGGGTCGGGGACCCGCGCACGGCGCACCGGCGCGTAGGCGGGGATCGAGGCGGCGCCCCAGTGGATGATGACGCCGAGCTTGGAGTCGTCGAACCAGGCGGGGTCGCCCGGGCGTGAGTCGTCGGTCATGGGACGGGTCCGTTCACCGATCGCCGATTCGCCTCCGGAGGGCCCCGGGGCACAACGAGGCGATGCTAGGTACCGGCCCGGCGCGGACCGCTTTTCCCGGCGGCGAGTTTGTCACCTTTCCCCGGAAGGCGGCGGGAAGGGGAGGCGCCCCCGGCCGGGAGTGACCGCGGGGACGGCCGCACGGTTAGATTGGTGGCGTTTCGGAAGTGCTCCGGACCGCGCGGACCGCCCGCGCGACCGCTGGGAAAGGGGGCGGGGGAACGGCCCTTCTCCGGGTGCGTCCTCCGATCGGCTGATGCGATTCGGCATACTCGGGCCGCTGGAGGTGTGGACGTCGGACGGGCATCCGGTCCGGGTGCCCGAGCTGAAGGTGCGCTCTCTGCTCGCGGCCCTGCTCGTCGCCGAGGGCAGGCCGGTCTCCGCCGACCGCCTGGTCGACGACCTGTGGGGCGCGTCTCCCCCGGGCAGGCCGGTCGCCGCGCTCAGGGCGAAGGCCTCCCAGCTCCGCCGCGCGTTGGAGGACGCCGAACCGGGCGGGCGCGAGCTGGTGTCCTCCGGCCCCTCCGGCTACCTCCTCAAGGGCGGCCCTGAGGTGGTGGACGCGGACCGCTTCTCCGAACTGCTGGCGCGCGCCCGTTCGGCCCGCGACACCGGGGCCCGGGCGGCGCTGCTGGCCGACGCGCTGGCACTGTGGCGCGGTCCGGCGCTGGCCGGGTTCGCCGACGAGGACTTCGCCCGTCCGGCCGTCGCCCGCCTGGAGGAGCTGAGGGCCGCCGCCCTGGAGGAGCAGGCCGAGGCCCGGCTGGCCCTGGGCGAGCACCGTATGCTCGCGGGCGAGCTGGCCGACCTGGTCGGCGCCCACCCGCTGCGCGAGCGCCTGCGCGCGGCCCACATGCTGGCGCTCTACCGGTCCGGGCGCCGGGGCGAGGCGCTGCGCAGCCACACGGACCTGGAGCGCAGGCTCCGTGAGGAGCTGGGGGTGGACCCCGGGGCCGAGACGACCCGCCTGCGCGACGCGATCCTGCGGCAGGACCCGTCGCTGGACGCGCCGGAGCCCGCCGCCGGGCCGCTGCGGGGCCGGACGAGCCTTCCGGTGCCCGTCACCGAGCTGGTCGGCCGCCCGGGCGCGGTGGCCGAGGTGGCGGCGCTGCTGCGCGGCGAGCGCCTGGTGACGCTCACCGGGCCGGGTGGCGTCGGCAAGACCCGGCTGGCCACGGAGGTCGCCTCGGCGCTCCAGGGCGACTTCCCCGACGGGGTGTGGACGGTGGAGGCCGACGGCGGGCTCCGCCGCGGCGACGCGTCCGGGGAGGCCGCCGCGTCCGCGGTCGCCGAGGCGGTCTGCGAGGTGATGGAGCTGCGCGATCCGGTCCCGGCCGTGCGGGACCGCGAGGACGTGGTGGACCGGCTGGTCGAGGCGGTGCGCGGGGCCGAGGTGCTGCTGGTGCTGGACGGCTGCGAGCGGGTGGTCGGCGGGGCCGCCGAGCTCGCCGGGCTGCTGCTCGGGCGCGCCCCGGGGCTGCGGGTGCTGGCGACCGGCCGGGAGCCGCTGGAGGTCCCGGGCGAGCGGCTGTACCTGGTCCCGCCGCTGGAGGTGCCGGAGCCGGGCGCGGGGACCGAGGAGGTGCGCGCCAGCGGGGCCGTGGAGCTGTTCGTCCGGCGCGCCGCCGCGGCCTCCCCCGGGTTCACCCTGGACGAGGGGAACGCGGAGCGGATCGCCGCGGTCTGCCGTCGGCTGGACGGCCTGCCGCTGGCGCTGGAGCTGGCGGCGACCCGGGTGCGCGCCCTGGGCGTGCACGAGCTGGCCGAGCGGTTGGACGACCGGTTCCGCCTGCTCACCGGGGGCCGCCGGGGGACGCCGGAGCGGCAGCGGACGCTGCGCGCCACCATCGACTGGAGCTGGGAGACGCTGGGCGCCGCCGAGCGCCGGGTGCTCCGCCGCCTCGCGGTGCACGCCGACGGGTGCGGCCTGGCCGCGGCCGAGGCGGTGTGCGCCGGGGACGGTGTGGCCGCCGAGGACGTGGTCGACACGCTGGGGCGGCTGGTCGCGCGGTCCCTGGTGATCATGGTCGACGGCGCGGAGGGGCCGCGCTACTGGCTGCTGGAGTCGGTCGCGGCCTACTGCGCCGAGCGGCTGGAGGAGGCCGGGGAGGCGGCCGTGCTGGCCGAGCGGCACGCGGCCCACTACACCGCGTTCGCCGAGCGGGCGGCGCCCTACCTGTACGGGCCGGAGCAGCGCACCTGGCTGCGCCGGCTGGACGCCGAGTCCGCGAACCTGCGCGCGGCGCTGGACACCGCGGTCCGGGGCGGCGACGCCGCACGGGCGCGGCGCCTGGTCGCGGCCCTCACCTGGCACTGGTACCTGCGCGGGCGGCTGCGGGAGGCGCAGCGGTCGTTGGCGGCGGCGCTGGCGCTCGGCGGGGACGACCGCGACGGGGTGCGCGCCGACCTGGAGGTCTGGGCGGCCGGGATCGGGGTGCTGACGCGCACCGGGCCCGACCCGGTCGCGGAGGGCCGCCGGGCGCTCGCCTCCGGCCGGGGGTCCGGTCCGCTGGAGCGCGCCCGCGCCCGCTGGTTCCTGGCCACGGCGCTGTTCGCGGTGAACAAGAACGGGCTCGGCAGGGAACTGATCGAGGAGGCCCTGGTCGAGTTCCGGGCGCACGGCGACCGGTGGGGCACCGCGGCCGCCCTGGCGCAGCGCACCTGGTACGGGCTGTTCTCCGGGGACCTGGCGGGCGCCGCCCGGGACGGGGAGCAGAGCCTGGAGTACTTCCGGGAGCTGGGCGACCAGTGGGGGCTGGTCCAGGCCGGGGACGCCCTGGCCACGCTCGCCGAGATCACCGGGGACTACGGGCGGGCCGAGCGGCTGCACCGGGAGGGCCTGCGGATCGCCGAAGGGCTCGGCCTCTGGCACGACGCGTCCTGGAAGTACTCCGGGATCGGCAGGATCGCCCTGCTCAACGGGGACTACCCGGCGGCCCGGGAGTTCCACGAGCGGGGGGTGCGCACGGCCGAGGAGCACTCCGACCACTTCGGCCGGCGCTACGCCGAGCTCGGGCTCGGGCTCGTCGCCCGCCGCGAGGGCGACCTGGACGCGGCCGAGGCGCACCTGCTGCGGCTGCGCGACTGGATCGGCGGGCGGGGAGGCGACAGCACCCTGGCGCTGATCCTGGCCGAGCTGGGGTTCGTGGCCGAGCTGCGCGGGGATGCGCGGGAGGCGCTGCGCCTGCAGGCCGAGGGGTACGCCGTGGCCGGGGCGTCCGGGGAGCCGCGCGCGGTGGCGCTGGCCCTGGAGGGGCTGGCCGGGGCGCGGGCGCTGGCCGGAGCGCACACGGAGGCGGCGCGGCTGCTCGGCGCCGCGGCGGCGGTGCGGGAGGGGATCGGCGCCCCGCTGCCCGCGGCCGAGCGCCGGGACGTCGACCGGGCGGCCGGGGCGGCGCGCGCGGCCCTGGGGGAGGCGGGGTTCGCGGCCGAGGCGCGGGCCGGGGCCGAGGCGGGGCCGGAGGGGCTGGTGGATCCGGGGCCGCCGGTCCGCTGACCGGCGGCGGGACCACCGGGAACCGTGGTCCGTTCGGGACCTCGGGCCGTTTGCGGACAAAAAGGAATATGGGGAACGGTGTTCGCTGCGATAGCATGACGCAGGTTTTCGAATAAACGACTTAAAGGTACATTTCGGATAAATGGCGATCCTGGTTGCATGCGGGCGTGAGGAGATGGGGAGATCACGGTGATCCGCGTGGTCCTCGCCGAGGATATGCACATGGTCCGCGGGGCCCTGGTCTCCCTGCTGCAATTCGAAGAGGACATCGAGGTCGTCGCCGACATCGACACGGGGGACCGGATCCTGCCCACGGTCCTGGAGCACCGGCCGGACGTGGTGATCATCGACATCGACCTGCCCGGAATGGACGGGCTCACCGCCGCGGCGCGGCTGCGCACCGAGGCGCCCGGGGTCCGCACGCTGATCCTGACCAGCCTGGGGACACCGGGGGCGCTGCGCAGGGCGCTGGCCGCCAAGGTCGGGGGGTTCCTGCCGAAGGACGCGCCGCCGGGCGAGCTGGCCGCGGCGGTGCGCGGGGTGTACGCCGGGCGGCGGGTGATCGACGCGGAGCTGGCGGTCGCCGCCTTCGACAGCGCCGAGTGCCCGCTGACCTCGCGGGAGCTGGAGGTGCTGCGGCTCACCGCGGACGGGCGCGACGTGGTCGAGATCGCCGAAGGCCTCTTCCTCACCCCCGGGACCGTCCGCAACTACCTGACCTCGGCGGTGTCGAAGCTCAACGCCCGCAACCGGGTGGACGCGATCCGCATCGCGCGCGAGGCCGGGTGGTTCTGAGCGGTCGGCCCGCCGCCGTGCCGGTCACAGGAACAGCGGGTAGGGGTTGAGGTCGGCGTAGGCGGTCGGAGCGGGCAGGCGGCCCAGCTCCACCGGGACGTCGAAGAGCCGGCCGGGGGCGTAGCGCGCCCACATGCCGCGCATCCCCGGGACGACGACCTTGGCCACCGGGAGCCCGATGTCCGGCCGCGTCTGGTCGAGCACCAGCATGTCCAGGCCGCGTGCGGCGAACCGGTCCCGCAGGTCCAGGACGTCGGCGGCCGCGTCGTCCCCGGGCCCCGACGGGTGGTCGCCGGGGGCGGAGGGCGGCCGGTCCGGGTCGGGGAGCAGGTAGGCGCCGGCCGCCGTCCCCGGGCCGCGCAGCCAGCGGTCGGCGTCCGGGTCGCCCCAGTCGGTGGCCGGCCCGGCCGCGCCGAGGAGCTGGTTCATCTCCGCGACCGCCCTGCGCAGGGCCACCCGCGCGTCCAGGTGCGCCCCGAAGCCGAACATGACCTCCTCCGGCCCGCCGTCCGTGCGCCGGGTCACCGCGGCCATCGTCGGCACCCCCAGGTCGGAGGTGACGTCCAGGACCCAGAACTCCCGCCCGAGGCCGGGGTACACCCCGCGCATCCGATCCACCCAGGGGTCGGCGAAGGCGTCCAGGTCCACGCCGGGGTGGACCGTGCGGTTGTACCACCACAGCGCCACGGCGTCCCGCTCCACGACCTCCAGGGCGCCCTGGAGCACGGCGTCCTCCAGGAGCGCCCCGGCCGCGCAGCCGTTGGAGTCGGCCGTGACCACGGGCTCGGCCCGCTCCGCGGGGGCCCCGAAGTACAGCATCGCCGTGGGGAGGAGCCGCCGGCGCTCCTCGGTGAGCGACCACAGCGGGGTCCAGTCGGTCGCGGCGTCCTCGTCGAAGGGCGCGCACACGAACTGGAAGGCACCGTGCTCGGCGTTCCACCGCTCGCGGCCGGCGTATTGCCGGGGGTCGTAGAGCAGGCAGTCGGCCGGGTGCACCGCGGTGCCGGCGAACTCCGTGTAGCTCCCCCGGATCCGCTCCTCGTCCCCGTGATAGGTCCCGCTGCGCCGCTCCAGCGCCTCGCACAGCGCGCTCGCCCGGGCCTGCTCGTCCGTGGTCCCCTTGCCGCCGTTCTCCACCCGCAGCACGGCGCGCATCCCGTCCACCCCCGTCCCGGGGGCCGCCGCGTTGGGGCCGCTGCGGTAGGTGTGGGTCCCGGGCGGCCCCTCGACGGGGGTGAGCTCCTTGACCAGGCCGGTGACCGGGCCGATCAGGTGCGCGTAGGCGTCGAGTACCTCGCGGGACGACACGGTCCGGTGGCCGGTGCCCTCCTCCGCCTCCCGGGAGCGCGGGTGCGGGCGCGGCCGCACCGGGCGCTGGGCCTGCGCCCGGACGAGGGAGGGGTCGCCGCAGGCGGGGCACTGGGGGCGGGCGTGCAGCGGGTGCAGGCGCGCCTCCAGGGTGATGGTGTCCATGGTCCAGACGGAGCGCTGCCAGGAGCCGCGGTGCCCGGCGGCCCACTTGGCCGCCTCCGTGGCGACCAGTCCGGCCCCCGCGGCGGTGAGCGCGGGGACGGCGGCGCGAGGGCGGTCCACCCGCCCGGCGCCGCCCACGGCCTCCAGCGCGTGGAGTTCACCCTGGCGGTGGAAGCGCAGGCGGTGTGCCAGGCAGTGCCAGCAGCCTCCGCCCTCCCCTGGAGTGAACACCGGCCCGATCCACATGACGGCGCCGGTGGGGCGGGCGAGCAGCCAGGGGCGGCCGCGCTCGCGGTGCGCGGCGTCCACCTCGTCCAGCCCGGGGGCGAGGTAGTCGGTGCACAGCACGACGGTCAGGTCGGCGTCGGGGGCGAGCCGGAGCGGGGACCCAGGCGCGTGCCGGACCGGTTCGCGCACCCCCAGACCGGTGTCGGCCAGCGCCGAGGCGGTCCCCTCGGCGTCCGCCGTGCCGACCGCCACGGGCTGCACCGCGGTCCCGGCGACCGAGCGCTCGGCGGCGGCCGGGTCGGCGCCTCCGGCCTCCCAGAAGGCGGCCCTCTCCGGCGGGGCCTGAGGTGCGGGGCCGATGAGGCCGGCCCGGTCCAGGCGGGCGACGAGTTCGGCGACCCTGTCCGGGGCCAGCCCGGCCGGGGCGGCGCGCTGCAGGGCCGCCAGGTCGTGGGTCCCGTCCAGCAGCGGGGCCAGGGCCTCCACGTGGCGCCCGCGCAGTGCGGTGACCCGGTGTTCGGAGAAGAGGTAGACGGCCTGACCGGGGACGGTCCGCGCGTGCAGACCCGCCTTGAAGGCCAAGGGGCCCCGGAGGCCGCCCGTCTCGGGATCCTGCGGCACTCAGACCGCCGGTCCGCCGTGCCCTTGCGCGACGGCCCAGGTGATGGTGGTGGGGTTCATGGTGGCCTCGGGGGAGGCGGACCAGCTCTCGAAGACGTGGATGTTCAGGTCGAGGGCGTCGGTGCCGTCGCCGGTGTCGTGAACCTGGTCCGTCGTGGCCGAGTCCATCGTCGGTCTCCTCCTTGCGCGCCGGTTCATGGTCCGTGCGTCCATTCTCTACAGAAGTGCCGCTCGATAGGGAGTGCCCCCGTCACGGTGGACACGTGTGATTCTCATGGGTCCCCCCTCGTGCCGCGCGGCGGGCGGTCAGACGCCCGAGGCGGAGAGCATCCCCCACGCCAGCGCCGCGATCAGCAGGGTGCAGCCGGCGGCGAAGGCCGCCGCGGCCCGCGGGGAGCGCAGGCGGGGACCGTGTCGCACCGGGTCCTCGACCAGGACCTTCGTCCCCCACGCCAGCAGCAGCGACAGCACGCCGATGATGAGGCCGTCGGGCCAGCCCCAGCTCAGGCGGCCGCCGGTGAGGGCGGGCCAGAACACGATCAGCGGCCAGTGCCACAGGTAGAGGGAGTAGGAGACGTCGCCGACGAACCGCGCCGGCGCGGTGCTGAGCAGCCGGTAGGCGGTCCACCGGCCGGGGGAGTCCGCGGCGGCGATCACCGCGAGGGTGCCCAGGACCGGCACCGCGGCGATCCAGCCGGGGAAGGCGGTCCGCTCGTCGAAGAGGAAGGCGGAGGCGAGGATGGCGGCGAGCCCGGCCCAGCCCAGCGGCGCGCGCACGCGGACGGGCACGGACAGGCGCACCAGGGCGACGGCCAGCAGGCAGCCGGCGGCGAGCTCCCAGAGGCGGGTGTGCGACAGGTAGAAGGCCATGCCCATCCCGTCGGGGGAGGTGAGCAGCGCCGAGGCGGCCAGGGAGCCCAGGAGGAGCACGCTCCCGGCGGCGAACAGGGTGCGCAGGCCGCGCAGGCGGCGGGGCAGGGCGGTCCAGCCGATCACCAGCAGCGGCCACACCAGGTAGAACTGCTCCTCGGTGGCCAGCGACCAGTAGTGGGCGACGGCGTTCATGGTCTCGGCCGGGAAGTCGGCCACGCCCGGGGCGTGGTAGGAGGCCAGCAGCAGGTTCTCCGCGAAGAGGGCGGAGGCCAGCAGCTGGCGTCCGGTCTCGGCGGTCTGCGCGGGGGGCAGCAGCGCGAGGGAGGCCGCGCCGGCGGTCACCAGGACCAGGGTCGCCGCGGGCAGGATCCGCCGGATCCTGCGGGCGTAGAAGGCGGTGAGGCGGACGCGCCCGTGTTCACGCGCCTCGCGCAGGAGCAGGGTGGTGATGATGAAGCCGGAGACCGCGAAGAAGACGTCGACGCCGATGTAGCCGCCGGTCAGGTGGGTGGAGTTGATGTGCGCCACCACGACGAGGGAGACCGCGAGGCCGCGTAAGCCCTGGACTTCGCCGAGGTGGCGGCGGGCGGTGTCCTCCGGCGGGGAGGACGGCCGCTCGGCCGCGCGCGGGGTGGTCATGGACGGGTCCTTTCGGAAGGGCGCCCGCGGCGTGGCCGGGCGCGGTCCGGTGATCGTGGGCCCCGCGCCGCCCGTTCCCTACTGCTCAAATCCTCCTTTGTCATGATCAGCGAAAAATGTCCGAACCCGGACGCCGGCCGGGCCGGTCGGCCGCCGCGGCGACTTGACACGCTCGAACGCGCCTCCTGGCCGCAGGCGCCCGCCCGGGGAAGGGTCGGGGGCGGTGCCCTCCGCCTCACGCCAAGGAGCAGACCTATGACCGGACCCGCCGGAACGGAGCTCGGCCCCGTCCAGTGCCGCATCTGCGGAGGGGACGTCCACGGCTTCCTCGACCTCGGGCGGCAGCCGCTCTCCGACGCGTTCCTCGACCCGGGCGGCGATGCCTCCGGCGAGTTCTTCTACCGGCTCGCCGTGGGCCTGTGCGGCTCCTGCACGATGGTCCAGCTCATGGAGGAGGTCCCCCGGGAGCGCATGTTCAACGCCGACTACCCGTACTTCTCCCAGGGATCGGCGGTGATGCGCGAGCACTTCCGCGCCACCGCACGCCGCTTCCTGGAGAAGGAGGCGTCGTCCGAGTCCCCCTTCATCGTGGAGATCGGCTCCAACGACGGCGTGATGCTGGGCACGGTCCGCGACGCCGGGGTGCGCCACCTCGGATTCGAGCCCTCCGGCAGCGTCGCGGCCGTCGCCCGGGAGGCCGGGGTCGCCGTGCGGGAGGAGTTCTTCGAGGCCGCGACCGCCAAGGCGGTGCGCGAGGAGTACGGGCCCGCCGACGTCGTCTTCGCCGCCAACACGCTCTGCCACATCCCCTACATGGGGTCCATCCTGGAAGGGGTCGACGTCCTGCTGGGGCCCGACGGCGTGTTCGTCTTCGAGGACCCCTACCTCGGCGACATCGTCGCCAAGACCTCCTTCGACCAGATCTACGACGAGCACTTCTACTTCTTCACCGCCACCTCCGTGCAGCAGATGGCCCGGCGCGGCGGACTGGAGCTGGTGGACGTCGAGCGCCTGCCGGTGCACGGCGGCGAGGTCCGCTACACGCTGGCGCGCCAAGGGGCCCGCACACCGTCGCCCGCCGTGGCCGAGCTGATCGAGCAGGAGGAGGCGGCCCGGCTGCACGCCCCCGAGACCCTGCGCGGGTTCGCCGAGGCGGTGGCCGCCATCCGCGGCGACCTGTCCTCCCTCCTGCGCCGGCTGAAGGAGGAGGGCCGCACCGTCGTCGCGTACGGCGCCACCGCCAAGAGCGCGACCGTCACCAACTACTGCGGGATCGGCCCGGACCTGGTCGCCCGGGTGCACGACAGCACGCCCGCCAAGCAGGGCCGCCTCACCCCGGGCGCGCACATCCCCGTGGTCGCCCCGGAGGGGTTCTCCGAGCCGTACCCGGACTACGCACTGCTCTTCGCCTGGAACCACGCCGACGAGATCATGGCCAAGGAGCAGGGGTTCCGCGAGGCCGGCGGCAAGTGGGTGCTCTACGTCCCGGAGGTGCGGGTCGTATGACGCGCGACGGCGGCCTGGCGGGGATCTACCGCTGGGCCGAACTCTACGAGGACGTCTACAGCGGCCGGGGCAAGGACTACGCGGCCGATGCCGAGCGCGTCGCCGCGATCATCACGGAACGCCGTCCCGGGGCGGTGTCGCTGCTCGACGCGGCCTGCGGGACCGGGGCGCACCTGCGCCACCTGGCGGACCGCTTCGACACGGTCGAAGGGGTGGACCTGGCCGAGGACATGCTCCGGGTGGCCCGCGAGCGGCTGCCGGGGACCGCGCTGCACACGGGCGACATGCGCGACTTCCGGCTCGGCCGCCGGTTCGACGCGGTCACCTGCATGTTCAGCTCGATCGGCTACACGGGCGGTGCCGAGGGCGTGCGTGCCACGCTGGCCTCCTTCGCCCGGCACCTGGAGCCCGGCGGCGTGATCGTGCTGGAGCCCTGGTACTTCCCGGAGACGGCGCTGGACCGGCACGTGGTCGCGGACACCTTCACCGTCGGCGCCAGGACCGTCTCGCGGGTCTCCCGGGCCGTACTGGAGGACGGTGCGCACCGGATGGAGGTGCACTACATCGTGGCCGACCGGGAGAACGGGATCCGGCACTTCACGGACGAGCACGTGCTGGCCGTCGTCGCGCGCGAGGAGTACGAGCGGGCGTTCGAGGAGGCGGGCTGCGCGGTCGAGTACCTGCCCGGGGACGGGCCGGGCCTGTTCGTCGGGGTCGCGAAGGGCGGGGGGTGAACCGCGGAATGCAGGTGCGCAGACTCGCCATCGAGGGCGCGTTCGTCTTCACCCCGCACGTGTACACCGACACCCGCGGCTCCTTCGTCTCCCCCTTCCAGGAGTCGGCGTTCGCCCGGGCGACGGGGCACCGCCTCTTCCCCGTCGCCCAGACCAGCTACAGCCTCTCCCGCCGCGGCGTCGTGCGGGGGCTGCACTACACCGCCACGCCCCCGGGCATGGCCAAGTTCGTGCACTGCCCGCAGGGGCGGGCGCTGGACTTCATCGTCGACCTGCGGCTGGGCTCGCCCACCTTCGGCCGCTGGGAGAGCGTGGTGCTGGACCCCTACGACGCCCGCGCGGCCTACCTGCCGGTCGGCGTCGGGCACCTGTTCGCGGCGCTCCAGGACGACACCGCGATGAGCTACACCCTCTCCCGGGAGTACGTCGCCGAGAACGAGCGGGCGATCGCGCCGACCGACCCCGAGCTCAGGCTGCCGCTGCCCGGCGGGGTCGCGCCGGTGCTGTCCGAGCGGGACCGCGCGGCGCCGACCCTGGCCGAGGCCGCGGACGCCGGGCTGCTGCCCGACTACGGCCGCTGCCGCGAGCTGGACGATGAGCTGCGGTCCGCGGCGGGGACCGGATGACGCCCGCCGCGGACGGCGGGACCGTCGTGGTGCTCGGCGCGACCGGATGGGTGGGGCGGCACGTCGTCGCGGCCTGCGCCGCGCGCGGCCGCCCCGTCCTCGCGGTCGCCCGGGGCCCCGCCGAGCACATGCGGGGCCACCCGTTCCACCCCATGGACCTGGCGGCCGCCGGTCCGGGGGAGGTCGGCGCCCTGCTGCGCGGGGCGGACGCGCGCGTCGTCGTCAACGCCGTCGACGCGGCCAACGCCCGCGACGGCTGGGACCGGTCGGAGGAGGACCTGCGGGCGGCCAACGTCGGCGCGGTCCGCACCCTCCTGGAGGCCGCCGCCGACCAGCCCCGCCCGCCGCGCCTGGTCCACCTGGGCACCCTGCACGAGTACGGCCCGGCAGCGCCCGGGACGGCGGTGGACGAGCGGACCCCGCCCCGCCCGGCCAACGCCTACGCCCGCAGCAGGCTGGCCGGGTCGCGCGAGGCGCTGGCGGCGGCCCGGGAGGGCCGGGCCGACGCGGTGGTGCTCAGGCTGGCCAACGTGTGCGGTCCGCACCCCTCGCCGGCCTCCTTCCCGGGCCTGCTGCTGCGGCTGTTCCGCGAGGCCGCCGCGGGAGGCCGCCCGGCGCTCCGCGTCGCCGACGCGCGGCGCGACTTCGTCGACGTCCGGGACGTCGCCGAGGCGGTGCTGCGCGCCGCCGAGGTTCGGGAGGCGTCCGGGCACGCGGTCAACATCGGCGGCGGGAGGGCCGTGCCCATCACCGAGGCGGTCGCCCTGATGGCCGCGGTGGCCGGGCTCCCGCGCGGCGCGGTGGCCGAGGAGCCCGCTCCGGTCGCCGGGCTGGGCGGGGACTGGTCGCTGGCCGACGTCCGGCTCGCCGGGACGCTCCTCGGCTGGCGGCCGCGGACCACCCTGGAGGAGTCGCTGCGGGCCATGTGGCGGGCCCAGACGGCTCCCGTGCCGGGGGGCGCCCGCCCCCCGGCACCGGTCCGGCCCGAGCTGACACACCCTCCCCGGCGCCCTGGATGAGGCCGCGCCGGGCGCGGACGATGTGGGCCCAGGGGCGGGACGCCCGCCCCGGGGCGCGCGGTGCCCCGGACCCCTCCCGGGTGCTCCGGACCGCGGGCGCGCGACCGCCGACCACCGGAGGCCGTCCATGAAGGGCCTGATCCTCGCAGGGGGCAGCGGCACGAGGCTCCACCCCATCACCAAGGGGGTCTCCAAGCAGCTGCTGCCGGTCTACGACAAGCCGATGATCTACTACCCGCTGTCGGTCCTGATGCTCAGCGGGATCCGGGAGATCCTGGTGATCTCCACCCCGCGGGACCTGCCCGCCTTCCGCCGCCTCCTGGGCGACGGGTCGTCCCTGGGGCTGGGCATCGACTACGCCGAGCAGGACGAGCCGCGCGGCCTCGCCGACGCCTTCCGCATCGGCGCCCGGCACATCGGCGCCGACCCCTCGGCGCTCGTCCTGGGGGACAACATCTTCCACGGGCCCGGGCTGTCCTCGCTGCTGTACCACCACGCACGGGCCGTCGACGGCTGCACGCTGTTCGGGTACCCGGTCTCCGACCCCGAGCGCTACGGGGTGGCGGAGGCCGACGCCGAGGGGCGGCTGCTGTCCCTGGAGGAGAAGCCCGCGCACCCGCGCTCCGACCGCGCGGTCACCGGCCTGTACTTCTACGACGAGCAGGTGGTGGACATCGCCGCCGGCCTGCGCCCCTCCGCGCGCGGGGAACTGGAGATCACCGACGTCAACCGGGTCTACCTGGAGCAGGGCCGGGCGCGGCTGGTCGACCTGGGACGGGGCTTCGCCTGGCTCGACACCGGCACCCACGACTCGCTGCTGGAGGCGGGCGAGTTCGTGCGGATCCTGGAGCGGCGCCAGGGCGTCCGGATCGCCTGTGTCGAGGAGGTCGCGCTCCGGATGGGCTTCATCGGGGCCGAGGCCTGCCACCGGCTCGGCGAGCTCCAGGCCGGGTCCGGGTACGGCCGGTACCTCATGGAGCTGGCGGCCGCCTTCGACAGGGACGGGTCCTCCGGGTTCGACGCGCGGGCGGACCTGGAGCCGCCGTTCCGCGGAGCCCCGGGGGAGGGGGCGGAGCCGGCGGCGCTCGGCGCCGCGCGGTGAGGCCGCCCCGCCCCGGCGCACTCCGGCCGGGAACGCAACGCAGGGCACGCGACGCACGAATGGAGACGTGAATGACCATCCGGGTCTGGGACTACGTGGAGGAGTACGGCGAGGAGCGCAAGGAGATCCTCGACGCCGTCGACCGGGTCTTCTCCTCGGGGCGGCTCGTCCTCGGCGAGAGCGTGCTCGGCTTCGAGCGGGAGTTCGCCGCCTGGCACGGGGTCGACCACTGCGTCGGCGTCGACAACGGGACCAACGCCATCGTCCTGGCGCTGCGCGCGCTCGGAGTGGGGCCCGGCGACGAGGTCATCACCGTGTCGAACACGGCGGCCCCCACGGTGGTGGCCATCAACGCCGTCGGCGCGGTCCCGGTGTTCGTGGACGTCCGCGACGAGGACTTCCTGATGGACACCGGCCAGGTCGCCGCCGCGATCGGTCCGCGCACCAAAGTGCTGCTGCCGGTGCACCTGTACGGGCAGTGCGTGGACATGGGGCCGCTGCGCCGGCTGGCCGCCGAGCACGGCCTGGCCGTCCTGGAGGACTGCGCCCAGGCGCACGGCGCCCGGCAGCACGGCACCCTGGCCGGAACCACCGGCGACGCGGCCGCCTTCTCCTTCTACCCGACCAAGGTGCTGGGCGCCTACGGCGACGGCGGGGGCGTGATCACCCGGAGCGCCGAGACCGACCGGCGGCTGCGGCGGCTGCGCTTCTACGGGATGGACGACGTCTACTACACGGTGGAGACCCCGGCGCACAACAGCCGCCTCGACGAGGTGCACGCCGAGATCCTGCGGCACAAGCTCGCCCGGCTCGACGCCTACATCGAGGGGCGCCGCGCGGTCGCCCGGCGCTATGAGGAGGGGCTCGCCGGAACCGGCCTGAGGCTGCCCGCCACGGCGCCCGGCAACGACCACGTCTACTACGTGTACGTGGTCCGCCACCCGTGCCGCGACGAGATCCTCAAGGCGCTCGCCGCCCGGGGGATCGAGCTCAACATCAGCTACCCGTGGCCGGTCCACACCATGACGGGCTTCGCGTACCTGGGCTACGGCGAGGGCGACCTGCCGGTGACCGAGGCGATCGCCGGGGAGATCTTCTCGCTGCCGATGTACCCCTCGCTGTCACCGCGGGTGCAGGACGAGGTCATCGGGGCCGTCCGCGAGGCCGTCGACGCGCTCTGAACCGCTCCCGGCCGCCCCCTCGGAGGAACTCGGAGGAAGAGGACATGAGGATCCTGGTCACCGGTGCCGCCGGGTTCATCGGCTCGCACTACGTCCGGATGCTGCTCTCCGGCGCCCTGCCCGGGGCCGAGGGCGCCCGCGTCACCGTCCTGGACCTGTTCACCTACGCGGGGAACAGGGCCAACCTGCCCGAGGAGGGGCCGCGGCTGGAGATCGTCCGCGGCGACGTGTGCGACGCCGACCTGCTCGCCGGTCTGCTGCCCGGGCACGACGCCGTGGTCCACTTCGCCGCGGAGAGCCACGTGGACCGCTCCATCGGCGGGGCCCACGCCTTCGTGCGGACCAACGTCCTGGGCACCCAGACGCTGATGGAGGCCGCGCTCGCGGCGGGGGTCGGGCGCGTCGTGCACGTGTCGACCGACGAGGTCTACGGGTCCATCGCGGAGGGGGCGTGGGACGAGGAGGAGCCGCTGGACCCCAATTCCCCCTACGCCGCCTCCAAGGCCGGATCGGACCTGGTCGCCCGCGCGTACGCGCGCACCCACGGGCTCGACGTCCGCGTCACGCGCTGCTCCAACAACTACGGCCCCTATCAGCACCCCGAGAAGCTGATCCCCCGTTTCATCACCAGCCTGCTGGAGGGCGGGCGCGTCCCGCTGTACGGGGACGGGGGCAACGTCCGCGAGTGGCTGCACGTCGACGACCACTGCCGCGCGGTGCACCGGGTGCTGGCCGCGGGGCGCGCGGGCGAGGTCTACAACGTGGGGGGCGGGTCCGGCACGACCAACCTCGCCGTCACGCGCCGGCTGCTCGCGCTGTGCGGGGCGGACGAGTCGGCCATCGAGTGGGTCCCCGACCGGGCCGGGCACGACCGCCGCTACGCGGTGGACGACACCAAGATCAGGCGGGAGCTCGGCTACCGCCCGCTGGTGCCCTTCGACGAGGGGCTGGCCCGGACGGTGGCCTGGTACGCGGAGAACCCCGGCTGGTGGCGGCCGCTGCGGCAGGGGGCCGGGGCGCCGCTGGAGGCCGCGGCCGGAGAGGGGGCGCGGTGACCGCGGGACTCCTCGGCCCGGAGCTGCGGTGGCGGCACGACGCCTCCGCCGGTCCGCGGCTGCGCCGGTCGGGCGCGGCGGGCACGGGCGGCGCGGCCGGGGACGTCGTCCGCTGGCTCCGCGAACGGGCCGAGGCGGGCGGGTTCGACGTGCGGCGGATCCCCTTCGCCGAGCTGGACGGATGGGGGTTCCGCGAGGGCACCGGCGCCCTGGCCCACCGGAGCGGGCGCTTCTTCTCGGTGGAGGGCCTGCACGTGGTCTCGGAGGCCGGGCCGGTGGCCGAGTGGTACCAGCCCGTCATCGACCAGCCCGAGGTGGGGATCCTGGGCATCCTCGCCAAGGAGATCGACGGGGTGCTGCACTTCCTCATGCAGGCGAAGATGGAGCCCGGCAACCCCGGCCGGGTGCAGCTCTCGCCGACGGTGCAGGCGACCCGCAGCAACTACACGCGGGCGCACGGGGGCCGCCCCGTGCGCCACATCGAGCACTTCACCCGCCCCGGCGCCCGGGTGCTGGCCGACGTGCTCCAGTCCGAGCACGGGTCGTGGTTCCTGCACAAGAGCAACCGGAACATGATCGTCGAGGTCGGCCCGGACGTGGAGGTCCCGCCGCACGAGGACTTCCGCTGGGTCACCCTGGGCACCCTGGGTGAGCTGCTGCGCATGGACGGCGTGGTGAACATGGACGCCCGCACGGTGCTGGCCTGCGCGCCGGTGGAGGAGTACGGCCCCCGCGCGCTGCACGCCGATGCCGAGCTGCTGTCCTGGTTCACCGGAGAGCGCTCCCGGCACCGGGTGCGCGCGCGCAAGGTGCCGCTGTCCCCGCTGCCCGGGTGGGTGCGCGAGGACGACCGGGTGCGGCATGAGAGCGGGTGCTTCTTCGACGTCGTCGCGGTATCGGTGCGGGCGGGGACGCGCGAGGTGGCGGGGTGGAGCCAGCCGCTGGTGGCACCGCGCGGGGTGGGGGTGGCGGCCTTCCTCGTCCGCAGGATCGGCGGGGTCCCGCACGTGCTCGTCCAGGCCCGCGCCGAGGGCGGGTTCCTGGACACCGTGGAGCTGGGGCCGACCGTGCAGTGCACCCCGGGCAACTACGCGCACCTGCCCGCCCGGGCCCGGCCGCGCTTCCTGGAGGCGGTGCTCGCGGCCCCGCCGGAACGGGTCCGCTACCGGGCGATCCTCTCCGAGGAAGGGGGGCGGTTCCTGGACGCCCGGATCTGCTACACGGTGGTGGAGGCCGACGGGGACGAGGCCCCCCTGGCGGCTCCGCCCGGCTACCGCTGGGCCACCCCCGCGCAGCTGACCTGGCTCGTCAGGCACGGCCGCTACCTCAACGTCCAGGCGCGCACGCTGCTGGCCTGCCTCACCACCGGGGCGGTGCGCCTGTGACGCACGGCCGCCGACACCTTCACGCGGCGACCGAATCGGGGTAGTTTGCCGGGGACGGCATTGTATGCCCCGAATACGGAGGCCCACGGGGCGCCACGAGGAACGGGCCGACGGCGCAGGTGGACCTTCCGAAGGGACCGGGATGCCGAGGGAATCGACGCAGTGGACCCCGGAGGCCGGCCGCCGCCCCCCGGCAGCGGGTCCCGGCGGTGCCCGTATGGCGTCCACCCTCGCCTGGGGCGTCACCGCCACCGTGTTCGGCGGAATGTGCGTGGTCGCGTTCGTCAACGTGTACAGCCGGGCGCTGGGCCCGGCCGCCACCCTGCTGGCCGGCGTCTGCATGGCCGCCCTCTTCGCGCTGCAGATGCTGCAGTGCGGGTGGGCCGGGTGCCCCGAGCACCGGCGGGCGGCGCGCGCCGTGCTCGCGCTGCAGCTGCTCATCGCCTTCCCGCCGCTGCTGCTGTTCACCCAGAGCTGGCTGGGCATGCTCGGCTTCGTCGCCGGAAGCGCCCTGCTCGTGCTCCCCCGGGCCGCGGGCATCACCCTCTTCGGCGCCGTCGCCGCCGGCGCGACCGCCGCCCAGGCCGTCGTCTCCGCCGAGCTGTGGCCCCTCGGCTACACCGCCGTCTCCACGATGGTCACCGGGCTCGTCGTGTACGGCCTGTCCTGCCTGCGGGTGCTCGTGGGCGAGATGGAGCGTGCCCAGGCCCGCATCGCCGACAGCGCCGTCGTCGCGGAGCGCCTGCGCTTCGCCCGGGACCTCAACGGCCTGGTCGGCGAGGAGCTGTCGGCGATCGCGCTCAAGACCGAGCTGGCCCGCCGCCTGGTCGAGCGCGACCCGGAGCGGGCGCGGCACGAAGTGGAGGAGGTCCTCCAGGTCGGCCGCAAGGCCTTGTCGGACGTCCGGTCCGTGGCGCACGGCTACCGTGACCTGTCCCTGGCCGAGGAGTTCCGGTCGGTGCGCTCGGTCCTGGCGGCGGCCGGAATCCGCGTGCGGATCCACGCCGACCACGGGGACCTCCCGCGCCCCGTCGGCACGCTGCTGGCCACCGCGCTGCGCGAGGCCACCACGAACGTGCTGCGCCACGCCCGGGCCGAGGAGTGCGCGATCAGCGTGGTCCGGGAGGGGGACGCGGTCCGCGCCGAGGTCTCCTGCGACGGCGCCGACCCGGGGGCGGAGCCGCCGGGGGGCCGCTCCGGGGGACTGCGCACCCTGTCCGAGAGGGCGGCCTCCCTCGGCGGCACCCTGACCGCCGAGTATCTGGACGAGGGCCGGTTCCGCCTCGCGCTGGAGGTCCCCGTCCCCGAGCCCGCCCGCTCCACCGCCGCCTTCGGCTGACGGGGCGCGCCCCCGCCGCCCCCGCCGCCCCCCGCGACGACGACGAGGACGAGACGGAGAAGAGAACGCGGTGACCCCAACCCTGAGCACCCCCTCCCCCGCGCCCCCGCCGCCGGTGGCGGGGGCGGCCGCCTGGTTCGTACCGGTCGCGGTCATCACCGGCATCTTCCTCACCAACCTGCACGCGGCCCTGGCCGGGCCGCACGCCCCCGACTGGACGGCCCTCGCGGTCGTCTGCCTGGTCCTGATGCTCGCCCTGCAGCTGGTGCTGACCCTGAGCGCCGGCGGCCCCGGCCGCGGCCGCCGCGGCCTCCTGATCGCCTCCACGGTGATCGGGGGGCAGGCGTGCCTGGTGTACCTGCCCGCCCTGTACTTCCAGCACCCCTGGATGGGGATCCCCGGCTACCTCGCCGGAAGCGTCCTGTTCGTGCTGTCGGCCAAGGCGGGCTGGCTCGTCTTCATCGCGGTGGCGGCGAGCGTGGCCTTCACCCACCGGCTGCTCAACACCCTGGAGGCCGGTACCCCCTCGGACCCCCTGTTCATGTCCGTCCAGGTGGTCATCACCGGCCTGATCGTCTACGGGCTCTCCCGGTTCCGCCAGATGCTCGGCGATCTGCGGCGGGCGCAGCGGGCGCTCGCCGAGGCCGCGGTGGTCCGGGAGCGCCTGCGCTTCGCCAAGGACCTGCACGACCTGATGGGGTACGGCCTGTCCGCCATGGTCCTCAAGGCCGAACTGGTGCTCCGCCTCGTCCCGGGCCACCCCGACCGGGCCCGCACGGAGCTGGACGAGATCCTGGACATCAGCCGCCGGGCCCGCGCCGACCTGCACACCGTGGCGCACGGCCACCGCGACCTGTCCCTGGAGGAGGAGTGCCGGTCCGTGTCCGGTGTCCTGGCCGCCGCGGGCGTGCGGGTGCGGATGGACGCCGACGGTGTGGGCCTGCCGCCCGCCGTGGCCACGGCGGTGGCCACGGTCCTCCGCGAGGGCACCGCCAACGTGCTGCGCCACAGCGCCGCCGAGAACTGCGAGATCCTCCTCGTCCGCGAGTGCGGCCGGGTCACCGCCTCCATCGTCAACGACGGCGTCGGGCCCGAACCGGACCGCCCCGCCGACCGCGCCTCCGGGGGCCTGGTCAACCTCTCCGAGCGGGCCGCCGCCCTCGGCGGCGGGCTCGTCGCCGGGCGCCTGCCGGGGGGACGCTTCCGCCTGGCCGTGGAGCTGCCGGTCCCCCGCAAGGGCGAAGAGGGGGACCGGGCCCGGGACGGCCGGCTGCCCGCCCCCGGCTGAGGCGGGCCCGGTCAGCGGCCGCGGCCGTCCAGGGAGCGATCGGCCAGGGAGCGATCGGCCAGGGCCGCGGCGGCGCCGGTGTAGTCGGCCGGGTCGCACAGCGCGGCGAGCTCCGCGGCGGACGGGGCGCCCGTGGGCCCCCCGCCGCCGGCCTCCCGGGCCAGCCGGTCGGCCACCGCCTCGGCCAGCGGCCGACCGGTGCGCACCGACTCCGCGGCGCCGTCCGACACCAGCTCCCGGGCGCGCACCCGCCCGAGCGCCGGTGCCAGGGCCGCGGCGACCCGCTCGCTGGTCAACGCGCTCGCGGTCAGCCGGAGGTTGCGCTCCATGCGCTCCGGGCGAGGCTCCAGCCCCCGCGCCAGTTCCACCATGGTGTGCGCGGCCCCGCCGGTCAGCCGCAGGCATTCGCGCAGCGGCTGCCACTCGGCGTGCCAGCCCCCCGCGGAGCGCTCGTCCTCGGCCGCCAGGCACTGGTGCAGGACCGACGCGAGCGCCGGGACCTGGAGCGCGGCGCTGCGCACCATCGTGGCCAGGACCGGGTTGCGCTTGTGCGGCATCGCCGAGGAGGCGCCCCGCCCCGGCGCCCCGGGCTCGGCGACCTCGCCGACCTCGGTGCGGGACAGGGTGAGCACGTCCACGGCGGCCTTGCCGAGCGCGCCGGCGGTGAACGCCAGCACCGAGGCCAGGTCCGCGACGGGGGAGCGCAGCGCGTGCCAGGGCAGGGCCTGCGGGGCCAGACCGGTCTCCGCCGCGAACGCCTCCACCAGGCGGTCGGCGGAGCGGCCGGGGTCCTCCGGGGCGTCCCCTCCCGCCGGCGGCGCGGCGTATTCCAGGTACCCGCCCAGGGTTCCGGCCGCACCGCCCAGCGAGACCGGCAGGCCGCCGTCGAGCAGCCGGTCGATCCGCCGCGCGGCGTCCAGGAACAGCCGGCGCCAGCCGGCGGCCTTCAGGCCGAAGGTGGTGGGCACCGCCTGGAGGGCGAGGGTCCGCCCGGCCATCGGGGTGTCCCGGTGCCGCCGGACCTGCGGCTCCAGGGCGTCGGCCGCCGCCGCGAGGTCGTCCCGGACGGCCGCCAGGGCGCGTCGGCACACCAGCATCGCGGCGGTGTCGAAGACGTCCTGGCTGGTGGATCCCCGGTGGACGTACTCGGCGGCCTCGGGGGAGCGCTCGGTGACGGCCCGGGTGAACGCCGCGACCACGGAGACGACGGGGTTGGCGTGCTCCCGGGAGGCGAGCGCGAGCGCGCGCGGGTCCAGCCCGTGGTCCGCGGCCGCCTCGGTGATCACCGCCGCGGCCCGTTCGGGGACCGAGCCCAGCCGGGCCTGCGCGCGGGCCAGTGCGGCCTCGGCGTCGACCATCGCCTGGAGCCACGCCTCGTCGGACACGGCCGCCTCCACCGGCGTGCCCGCGCGGACCGGGGAGAGCAGCCCGGTGTCGGAGGGGCCGCTCACACGACCACCCCCGCGGCCCCGGCGTCCGCCCCGGCGTCGACTCCGGCCCCGGCGGGCCGCAGGCCGAAGGGCACGTGTGCGACCGGCTCCAGGGCGAGCACAGCGCGGGCGATCGCGTCGGAGTCGCCGAGCGTGACCGAGTCGACGCCGGGCCGGGTCCCCGCCGCGGTGACCCAGTGCACCGACTCCGTGGGCACCCCGTAGGCGAACCGGCGCGGATGCGTCCTGCCCTGGCCGTCGACCAGCCGGTAGGGGCGCTCGGTGACGGTGAGGCCGCCGGCCTCGTAGGGCGCCCCCGGGCCGCCGCGGATGACATAGGGGGCCGCCTGGTCGGTGTCGAGCAGGTGGCACAGCAGCGGGTCCCGGGTGCGGCGGATGTCGGGCTCGGGGAGCCGGGCCTCGATCAGCACCCGGGAGCGCACCGGCTCCCCGGGCACCTCCGGCGAGGAGGCGGTGAACCCCGGCCGCACGGTGTCGAACCGGACCTGGGTCCCCGGCCCGGCGACCTCGGCGACCCCGGCCTCGATCAGCGCGATCAGCTCGCGGATCCGGGAGGGCGGCGGGCCGATGGACAGGTAGGCGTTGAGCGGCGTGTACCACCCCTCCAGCTCGTCCCGGTAGGACGAGCCGGCCAGGCCGCCGTGGTCCACCGCCAGCCGGATCTCGTTGCGCAGGTCGCGCAGCACGTCGAGCGCGGCCTTGAGCGGGCCGGTCACGTTGCCCAGCTCGGCCTCGCGGACGTCCTCGCGCAGGTGGTCCAGGAGCCAGGAGCGAAAGTCCGCCCGGTCGGCGAACCGCCGCCCCGCGCACGGCCGGGCGATCCGCTCCCAGCTCCACCGGAGGCCGGGGGGAACCGCGAAGGCGTCCAGCACGCCGTCCGCCTCCCCGGCGCCGGCGTGCAGGTAGCGGTCGGCGAACGCCGCCCGGTCCGCCGCGCGCCCCCCGGCGGCCAGGAGCGCCTCGTAGTAGACGCACTCCACCTCCCGGGCGATCAGCGGCCACAGGTCGGTGGAGAAGCGCAGGCCCTCCGGGCGGGCGCGGCGGAGCCGCGCGACCGTGTCCGGGGTGAGGAGCCGGGCGTGGTGGCGGCCGTGGGCGCCCTTCTCGTTCCGTCCCCGGGAATGGTAGGGGACGCCCCGGCGGGAGAAGGCGTGGATCACCGGCTCCCGTCCGGAGGGCCGGTAGACCAGGCGGCCGTCCCGCTCCTCGAAGCGCCCGCCGCGCCCCTCGGTGAGCAGCGCCATGTAGTCGAAGAAGGTCAGTCCCAGGCCCCGGACCAGCACGGGGGCGCCCGGGGCGATCCCCTCCAGGTCCACATCGGCCGGGTTGGCGGGGGTGAGGTAGGTGAGCCGGTGGATGCGGGCGAGGCTGGCGGTGCGCTCCTGGCGCGCGGTGAGCCGGGAGGCCAGGTGCCCCTGCGCCAGCACGACGGCGTCCAGGTCGTTCAGCCGGGTGCCGTCCTCCAGGCGCAGGCCCTGGGGTCCCCCGGGGACGCCGTGCACGTCGGCCATGGCCACGGCGCGGGAGCGGTGCACCCGGATCCGGACCCCGGGCGGGGCCTGCCCGGCGATCCGGGCGAAGCAGGCCTGCAGGTACCGTCCGTAGAACGCCCGGGTCGGGTACGCGTCGGGGCCGAGCGCCCGCGCCTCCCGCAGCGTCGCCCCGTCCGCCTCCTCCCCGCCGAACAGCGCCAGGTCGCGCGCCCATTCGTACAGCGTCGGCCCGGGCTCCACCGGCCCGCCGATGTCCGCGCTGTCGTCGGTGTACACGGTGATCTGCGAGGCCACCGTGTTCATCAGCAGCACCCGCGACTGGCCGGGGCGCCACACCCCGCCCGCGCCGGGCGGCGACGGGTCGATGAGGTGCACGGTGATGGGGCGGCCCGAGCGTGCGGCCCGCTCGTTGGCGCACAGCCGCTCCAGCACCGACAGCCCGCGCGGACCGGCGCCGACGATCCCCACCGCCAGGGGGTCCGGCGCCCGCGTCGCGCCGGTCACCGGGTCCGCTCGGAGGGGACGGCGCCCTCCGAGGCCAAGCGGCCGGCCAGCTCGATCCGCTTGATCTTCGTGGTGGCGGTCTGCGGAAGCTCGTCCAGCCGCCGGTGCACCGGGGCGCCGAGCGGGGGCAGGTCGGCGACGGCCCGCCGCCAGGCGCCCTCGTCCAGCGGCCGGTCGCCGCGGGTGGCGACCACGGGCACCGCCGTGCCGTCCGGGGACGGCACGATCACCACCTCGACCAGGTCGGGCAGGCGGGTGAAGAGCTTGTCCTCCAGCTCCAGCGTGCTGGCGATGCCGGGGATCTCGTCGACCTCCCGGTCCAGCAGGTGCAGGCAGCCCCAGGGGGTCCGGTAGCCCAGGTCGCCCATCCGCCACCAGCCGCCCCGGGCCTGCTTCTCCCAGCGGTGGTGCTCGCCCAGGTAGGTGACGATCCGGCCGTCGCTGGTGACCTCGATGAAGCCGGGGTTGTCCCGGGTCACCGGCCGGCCGTCGCGGCTGACCACCCGGACCCCGGTCATGCCGGGGAAGGGGCGGCCCACGCAGCGCCCGTCGAAGTCGGCGCCGCCGCGGCGGCTGTAGGTGCGGGCCGCGATCGGGCCGACCTCGCTCTGCCCGTAGGCCTGGGCGAACAGCGGCAGGGAGCGGCGGGACGCCGACAGCATGCGCTGCACGGTCCGCGGGTGGATCGCGTCGAAGGTGCTGCTGAAGTACTTCACGTTGGCCAGCGGGGCGCCGGGGGCGTCGGCCAGCTCCTCCCAGCGCAGGAAGGTGTTGGGGTGGGCCTCGATGAACCCGGGGCGCACCCGGGTGAACACCTCGGCCACCGACGCGGGGTCGTCGTCGCGCAGCACGATCAGCGGGTGGCCCTGCAGCACCGAGATCGGCATCGCGGTGTACATGCGCGAGTGCACGAAGGACACGTGCACGGCGACCGGCTCGCTGCGCGCCACGGCGGCGGCGACCACCGCGGCCTGGGGGCGGTAGCGCGCCTGGAAGGTGTGCCCGGTGTGCACGGCCAGCTTGGGGACGCCGGTCGTGCCGGAGGTGTGCGTGACCATGGTGGGGTGCTGCGGCGGCATGGTGACCGGGCGGACCCGTGCGCACCCGGCCAGCGCGGCCAGCGGTGTGGCGCCGGGGTGGTCACCGGAGGCCAGCAGCACCCGCTCGCTCAGCCCGAGGACCTCCTCGGGCAGCGACCCCTCCAGCTTGGCCCCGTCGGTGAGCAGGTAGGGGCGGTCCACCCGGCGCAGCAGCTCGGCGACGGTGGCCCCGTCCAGCTTGGGGGAGAGCATCACCGGGATCGCCCCGATCCGCGCCACCGCGCAGGCCAGCAGGGAGATGTCGAACCCGTCGGACTTGTGCACGACGACGTGGTCGCCCGGGCGCACCCGGACCGACCACAGCCGGGAGGCGGTGTCGGAGACCAGGTCGGCCAGCTCGGTCAGGGTCAGGCGGCGTCCCCGTTCCGGGGCGATGTCCAGGTCGTGGTCGAGGATCACGGGGCTCGCCGGGTGCCGGGCCGCCGCCCGGTCGAACAGCGTGCCCAGGCGGATGCCCGGGTTGTTGATGCGTTGCAGCAGCATGCGGTCTTCCGTCCTGGTCGTCGGCGTCTGCGGGGACGGGGCCTCAGCCCTCCTCGATCACGGCCTTGATCCGCGCGAGGGTCGCGTCGAGGTCCGAGGCGATCTTGTCGGTCCACTCCTCGATGAACCGTTCGCGCGCCTCTTCGTCGAGGTCGGCGACGATCTTGCGGATGCCGGCGGTGGCGGTGCCCATGCGGAAGCGGTGCACCAGCACCGACCCCGCCCCCTCTCCGGCGGGCTCGATGTCGAAGCCCCACACGCTCTCCTGGTCCGCGCCGGCGTGGGAGAGCATCATCCAGGCGAAGGAGCGCCCGGGCTCGGCCCGGACCACCCGGGCCTCGGTGTGCCAGGTCCCGCGGACCAGGGGGGCCCACCCAACGACGTCGTCGGGGCGGTGGTTCTCGCCGCGGAAGACCGATCCCACCGCGCCGGGCGCGCCGGAGACCCACGTGCCGCCGCGGCACTCCGGGCTCCACTCGGCGCTGCGGGGCAGGTCGCTGACGACCCGGTAGACCTCCGCGGGCGGGGCCTCCACGGGGATCCGCGCGTCGAGCTCGAACAGCGGCCGCGATTCGACGATGGAAGTCAGGGAAGCGCTCATGGCGCGCCAGCCTGGCAGCGGTCCGGGCGCCCCGGCCACGGTGCGGCGGCGGGTTGGTCAAGTCCCCGCCCGCCCGTGCGGCGGGCCCGGCCGCGACCTGATCTAGATTCCCGCGGCCGCTGGGGCACCCCTCCGGGCGCCGAATAGCTTGCCTGCCGTCAGCGCGCGCAGTGAACCCGAGCGGATCGGAGGCAGCCGAATGCCCCAGGGAAGAAGGGTCGTACTCGCGGAACCTCGGAGCTTCTGCGCGGGGGTGCGCCGTGCGATCTCGATCATCGAACTCGCCCTTGAGAAGTACGGTCCGCCCGTCTACGTCCGCAAGGAGATCGTCCACAACCACTACGTGGTCCGGCTGCTGCGGGAGCGCGGCGCCGTCTTCGTCGACTCCGAGAGCGAGGTCCCCGAGGGCGCGGTCTGCGTGTTCTCCGCGCACGGGGTCTCCCCCGAGGTGCGCCGGGTGTCGGAGTCGCGGTCGCTGGACGTGATCGACGCGACCTGCCCGCTGGTCTCCAAGGTCCACCAGCAGGCGGTGCGCTTCGCCCGGGAGGACCGGGTGCTGTTCCTCATCGGGCACGCCGACCACGAGGAGGTGGAGGGCACCTACGGGCACGCGCCGGAGCGCACGGTCATCGTCGAGACCGCCGCCGACGCCGAGGCGCTCGACCTGCCGCCGGACACCCCTGCGGCCTACCTCACCCAGACCACGCTCTCGGTCGACGAGACCCGGGACATCATCGCGGTCCTCCAGCGGCGCTTCACCGACCTGCGCGGTCCGGGGACCGACGACATCTGCTACGCGAGCCAGAACCGCCAGGACGCGATCAAGAGCGTCGCGCCCGTCAGCGACCTGGTCCTGGTGGTCGGGTCGCGCAACTCCAGCAATTCGATCCGGATGGTCGAGGTCGCCCGCGGCATGGGGACCCCGGCGCACCTGGTGCCGGACGCGGGCGAGTTCTCCGCGGAGTGGCTGGAGGGGGTGGAGACCGTGGGCGTCAGCGCCGGCGCCAGCGCTCCCGACGTCCTCGTCGAGGAGCTCCTGGAGGTCCTGGCCGGCCACGGCTACCGGAACGTGGTGACCGACCGCGTCGCGACCGAGGACGTGGTGTTCTCGCCCCCGGCCAAACTGACCCGCCCGGCGGTCTGACCCCCCGGGCCCAGGAGCGGAGGAGACGATCATGACGGTTTCGGCGGACGAAGAGGTCCACGGCCTGCGCCTGCGCCTGCTCGCGCGGGTGGAGGAGCGGCTCGCCGGCGTGCTGGACACCGAGCGCGCGCGGTGGTCCGCGGTCGACCCGCGGGGCGCCTCCCCGGCGGCGTCCGTGGCCCACCTGGTCGAGGCGGGGGGCAAGCGGCTGCGGCCGGCCTTCTGCCTCAGCGGGTTCCTCGCCGCCGGCGGGGACCCCGACAGCGGGCTCGCGGTGGACTGCGCGGCGGCCCTGGAGCTGATCCACGTCGGCGCGCTGATCCACGACGACGTCCTGGACGCCGCCGACGAGCGCCGGGGCCGGCCGGCGGTGCACACCAAGCACGCCGCCGAGCACGCCGCGCGCGGGTGGCGGGGTGAGTCGCGCCGGTACGGGGAGGGCGTGGCCGTCCTGGCCGGGGACCTGGCGGACATCCTCGCCGACCGGCTCACCGCCGGCCTGCCGCCGCAGGCCCGCGCGGTCTGGAACGAGCTGCTCACCGAGATCGTCATCGGACAGCACCTGGACGTGGCGGTGGCGGCCGAGTCGGTGGTCGACCCCGGGCTGTCCCGGTGGATCGCGGTGTGCAAGTCGGGCCGGTACAGCATCCACCGGCCCCTGCTCCTGGGCGCCTCCCTCACCGGCCGGACCGACCTGGCCCCCGTCTTCGAGCGGTACGGCGAGGCGCTGGGGGAGGCGTTCCAGCTCCGCGACGACCTCATCGACGCCTACGGGGACGGCGGCGCGGCGGGCAAGCCGGTCGGCCTGGACCTGGAACGGAACAAGATGACCCTGCTGCTGGCCACGGCGGTGCGGCGGGACGCGGGCGTGCGCGCCCTGGTGTCGGCGGAGGAGTGGGACGTGCCCGCGCTGCGCCGGCGCCTCACCGAGATCGCCATCGGCGAGGAGATCGAGGCCCGCATCGACGGCCTCCACCAGGAGGCCCTGGACGCGCTGGACCGTCCCGGGGTCCCCCCGGCCTGGCGGGACGAGCTCGCCGCGATGGCCCGCGAGGTCGCCTACCGCGACCGCTGACGGCACCCCTGCACGCCGCACCGCCCACCGGCGGTCTAAGGAGTGAACATGTCCCTGCTCGACCAGGTCGACGGTCCCGCGCGGCTGCGCGGCATGACCGCGGACCAACTCACCGAACTCGCGGCGGAGATCCGGGCGTTCCTGATCGAACGGGTCTCCGCCACCGGCGGGCACCTGGGCCCCAACCTGGGGGTCGTCGAGCTGACGATCGCGCTGCACACCGTCTTCGAATCGCCCCGGGACCGGCTGCTCTGGGACACCGGCCACCAGTCGTACGTGCACAAGCTGCTGACGGGCCGGCGCGCCGGGTTCGAGCGGCTGCGCAAGGGCGGAGGGCTGTCGGGGTACCCCTCCCCGGCCGAGTCCGAGCACGACCTGGTGGAGAACTCGCACGCCTCCACCGCGGTGTCCTACGCCGACGGCCTGGCCCGTGCGGACGCCTACGCCGGCAGGACCGACCGGTCGGTGGTCGCCGTCATCGGCGACGGCGCCATGACCGGCGGCATGGCCTGGGAGGCCGTGAACAACGTGTCCGGCGCGGACCGCCCGCTGGTCATCGTGCTCAACGACAACGAGCGCTCCTACGCCCTCACCCCGGGCGGGGTGGCCGGGCACTTCGGCGACCTGCGCTCCCGCGGCTCCGCGCACAGCGTCTTCGAGCAGGTCGGGCTGGCCTACATCGGGCCGGTGGACGGGCACGACATCGCCGCGCTGCAGGAGGCGCTGCGCCGCGCCCGGGACCTGCGCATGCCGGTGGTGGTGCACGCCGTCACCGAGAAGGGGCGCGGGTTCGTGCACACCGAGGACAACGAGCTGGACCGGGGGCACGCCGTCAAGCCGATGGACCCCGCGACCGGCCGACCGCTGTCCTCCTCCTCGGGGACCTCCTTCACCGCGGTCTTCGGCGAGCGGATCACCGAGATCGCCGAGCGGCGCGAGGACGTGGTGGCGGTGACCGCCGCCATGCTGGAGCCGGTGGGGCTGCTGGGCATGCAGAAGCGGTTCCCCGAGCGGGTCATCGACGTGGGCATCGCCGAGCAGCACGCGGTGACCATGGCGGCGGGCATGTCGATGGGCGGCGTGCACCCGGTGGTGGCCATCTACTCCACCTTCGTCAACCGCGCGCTCGACCAGGTGCTGATGGACGTGGCGCTGCACCGCCGCGCGGTCACCTTCGTCCTGGACCGGTCGGGGGTCACCGGGGACGACGGCCCCAGCCACAACGGGGTGTGGGACATGTCGGTGCTCCAGGTGGTGCCGAACCTGAGGATCGCCGCCCCCCGCGACGCCACGCGCCTGGGAGAGCTGCTGGAGGAGGCGGTGGCCTGGGAGGACGGCCCCACCCTGGTCCGCTTCCCCAAGGGGGCGGTGGGCGGGGACGTGCCCGCCGAGGCGGTCTTCTCCGGGGTGGACGTGCTGCGCAGGAGCGGCCCGCTGGACGTGCTCATCGTCTCCGTCGGCGTGCTGGCCGGGGTCGCCCTCGGTGTCGCCGACGCGCTGCGCGAGCAGGGGATCGGCGTCACCGTCGTCGACCCCCGCTGGGTGGCGCCGGTCAACCCCGGCCTCGCGGACATGGCGCGGCGGCACCGCCTGGTGGCCACGGTCGAGGACAACAGCCGCACCGGCGGCGTCGGGGCGACCACGGCGCAGGCGGTCCAGGACGCGGGGGTCACCACCCCGGTGCGCTCGTTCGGGGTTCCCCGGAGGTTCCTCGACCACGGGAGCCGGGCGGACGTGCTCTCCCTGTGCGGCCTGACCGTCCAGGACATCTCCCTGTCCGTCTCCGAGGCGCTCGCGGCGATCGATGGGGGCTCCGAGGACGGGGAATGGGACGGCGAACTGGCACGAATGTCCACAGCGGAGGAGAAGTGATGTCCGTCGATCTCGGAATGCCCGCCACCCCGCCGCTGCGACTGGCGGAGCGGCGCCACTCCCGGCAGA